>JAGVKB010000044.1 GCA_020050835.1 Candidatus Obscuribacterales bacterium
AGCCGGCACCGGAGCCGGCTGGAAGCCGGCGCTCCCGGGCGAACCGCAATCAATCAAAATCACTGTGAAACGGTACTAGTACCGACTTGCAATTACAAACGCGGAGGGGAGATGCATGGCATCTCCCACGGGCTGGGCATGGCCCAGCCCCTGCGGACGTACGTGAGTTTAGGCAGGTCGGTACTAGATTCAGGCCAGCAGAGCTCAAACTCTGGCAGGCCCGGCTCGAGCACCAAACTTGCTTAGTCGCAGACTGCCCAGATGTCACTCCACACCCCAACGGTACAGCGATATTGAGCCAATCATCTAGCAACTCAGTTAAGTTGGACTTCTGGGTGTATCAGCGCCCGGGCTCGGTCAAGCATCCCTATCGCCTGCGCCCGCTCGCTCAGTCATCGGCCGATGACCGATTTATCTCGGCTCTGCTGACGAAAGATCGCCAGAAAGCGCTTTCAATCATGGCGAGCCCGGAGTTCGAACCGGTCATAGCTTCACTGCAAGCTAAAGTAACCTCCCAGAACCTGGTGGCACTTGTTTACGAACGCTTGTGGTCGCTCGATTTGATTGAAGCGCTCGAACCTTTCAAATTGACCAATCAAGAGAGCCTGGCCTCATTGATTCGGCAAGAGGCTGCGCTGGCGGTCAGCGGATTTGCTGCGCTGGACGAACGGTTTCACCAATTGGTCGATTGGCTGCAAGATGATGTCATCTGGATAAAGGGTCCGGTCCTGGCCAGAACTCTGTACGAGCGCCCGCAGTTTCGCCATTCCCGCGATTTCGACCTGGTAATTCGACCGGATAGAGTAGCCAGTGTCCTCGCGAAACTAAAAGCCAACGGTTTTACCCCAATCTGGGACGAAGCTGGCATCTCGCCACAGTTTGGTGTCGGGCCGACCGGCTCACTGGAAAGCTTGGCCATTCTGCCCAGCCGGGAATACTGCCCGTGCTCGAATCTGTCGCTCACAAAGGACGGGTGGCCTTATGTCGAGCTCAAATGCGACCCGCTTGACACCGGATTGAAAATGAAAGAACTCCAGCGATTCTTCGCCGATTGCCAGAGCGTACCCTGGTTTGACAGAAATTTTTGCGCTCCCTCTGCCTGCGATCACCTGATGCTGGAGCTAACGCATCTGCACAAACATGGTTTCGAAGGCTGGCATTGGCTTTATGACATTCATCTGCTCGTCTCCAGTATCGCCGAGCAGTCGTCAGTTTGGAGCGAATTCGAAAGACGCTGCCACCATGAAGGAATTAGCACCAGCGCCTGGGCCGGGCTTAAGCTCGTAGCAGACCGGCTCAACTCGCCAGTGCCGGCAGGCACGCTCGAAGGACTGGCGCCGAAAAAGCCGGAGTGGGCGACTAAATACCTCACTTTCACAACCACCACCGAATTCCTCTGGAATACAGCTACCCTGCCAGCGTTGCTGGCCAATGCCCTTCTGCTTGACGACAGGCAACGAAAGCTCGCTGTTTTGCACGAAACAATTCTTCCCGAGCCGGAGTTTCTCTGCAATTATTACTGCCACGGAGCCACAATGAGCGCCTGGCTAGCCCCATTTATCTGGCTCTTGCACCTAGTCGTCTTGTGGCTTCCAGGTGGACTCATTCGGCGGACCTTTGGCCAGCATCTTTGGAAATACAAAGCAGCAATAGAAACGCAATAAGGTGACAGGCACACCCGGCCAATTTCTTACTTACCGGCTCATCGACTGTGATTGCTCACGAGGTCAGATACAGCCTCCATACGCTCTCGAACCGTCCCTCCGCTCAACTTGAAGCAGCTCGATTCGCTCAGAAAGTCGCTTAGAGCGGCGACCCCGTCGGCGAATCTCAAAGTATTGGAGATTGGAAGGATTGATCTTACAAAGTGGTCCGTAGAGACTGGATTGATCGTTAATGGCTCTCTGCTTCCCTCCACCAGAGCGTCGAGTTTGATGGACCAGACCGGCTTGGCTTCAAAATTGCTCTCTAGAAACATCCGCCTGTCGAAGAACCACCGGTCGAACAACAATGTGCTCGGTCTTCTTCCAGTTGCTGCTTCGATCAGTTCAGCACACCCCGGGCGCAAAGACGACGGGCGCAAGAAGGGAATGATCTGATGACTTAATGGATCGATCAATGTGACATCTTCAGAAAGCACCTTCCATCGATAGGCCAAGAACATCGAAAGAGCAAGCGTAGTCTTGCCGGCCAGCGATGGTCCAGCGACCAGAACGGCTCTTCCATCCGGACAGATTAGAGTGGCAGCATCAATCCAGAGTAGATTCGACGGTTTGGTCATCGCCCGACCGAGCAGAATGATTAGCTGGTCGAGCGCGGACGGCACTAGCAAGCTGGACTCAGTCGCTGCTTGATCGAGATCGACCGTCAACTGCTTAGGACTGACATCACCTTCACTAGCGTCTTGCCAGTGTTCGGCATCGCGTAGGGTATCCAGCAAATGGTTGAGCGCATCGAGCTTGTCCGGCTTGCAGGACGTAGCAGTAATCTCGCAGCCGCCAAAGTCAAACTTGATCGACATTCGCTTCACGCCACAACCTCTTTCAGTAGTTTGTACAGCTGAAGCGGGCTGGTCGGTGCGGACAGGCTGGAAAGGCTGGCGGACAGAGCGATGAATCCGGCGCCACAATGAGTTGAGCGCGGATGATTGTGGCGGTCCAACCAGGGCGGACCGAGCGTGTTGTGCAGCTCCACACCATTGATTTGAACGATTAGATCGGGAGATCTTTCGTGCCCGCCAATGATTTTCTCCAGTTGAAAACCGCTTGCGAACTCTTTCGTGAGATAGTTGCGCAGATAGTCCTCGACACGCTCCAGAATTACATTCACCTGAAAGTCTTCGACGATTCCACTTGCAAAGCGACTTTTGCGATTGAGGTAGACGGCTCCGGCTGTGGGCGAACCAGCCACGGTTCGCTCGAGCTCGAAGCAGCTGGTGCTAGAGACAGCCGGCTGTTGAGCGGCTGCAGACTCCACCGCCACCTCCGCTTTCGCCAGCGCCAAAGCGGCACTCCTGCGGCGCTCTATAATGCTCGTCATTTCCGCGTTCTCTGTCTTTCTAAGCACACAAAATCCAGCTAGCGACAAGAGCTCATTCAAATTGAGTCTAGCTCGGCAATTTACGTGCGAAAAGGTTGATATGACAGCTAAAGTAGTATCAGCGCAAAGTTCGGCGATCTCAGAAAGTCCGGTCCCAAGCGATGTCCAAAATTCCTCAAGTTCCTTTGATTCAATCAATCCCTGGCAGAAAAGACTGTCTGAACCGATGAGATGAGCCAGTTGATCGAAAACGGAGACACGATAAATGCAAATTCGCCACCGTTGATTTCGAATCAATTCGAGTGCACATTCCAATCGTTGCCGCTCCGCCGCCAAGCAGGAAATTATGCTGCTTCTGCGGTCGGAAAGCGCGACGGTCGTAGAGGCGTACGGTCGCGGACGGTAAGCATCAAAGGGATGGCAATTCCTGAGCTCAATCGGGCTGACCGTATTTTGATACGGCCAGGAACCGTCGGATAGCCAAATACGTCCATCCTTTGGCTTCACAATCGGAAGGTTGATAAGCAGCTGCCTTTCAGCGCCAGGGCATTCGAGCAAATCAAGCCGGCCAGACAGCAGATCCTCCGTAACTATCTCGAGATCATTTAGAGAGTCTTTCGGACGGGCATAACCCGGGCAGCCAAGTTGGGACCAGCTCAATCCAGTTAGAAGCTCAGACCAGGCAGCTTGCGGGCTAGTTGAGAGCGGGCAAGCAAGCTCCTTTCTGTCCGAAATTCGCACCAAGAACTGGCGAAAGTCGCTAGAAAGCTGAGACAGCTCGTCCAATTGCGAAAGCGACAAACCGTCCAGGCTCAGGAGTAGCAGCCTCGATCCGGAAGCGCTTGAGTTCATGTCGACCTCAAACCTAACCGATGTCCGTGTTCATACTTGTAGTATCGACCATCGGATTGGGCGTGTACATGGTCGCGGCGGAAACCGGCGGAACTAGAAATTTGTCGACGATTTTGGGTGCAATCAAAAGCGCACCGACTGGACCGGCCCGCCTTACAACCAGCTCCAAAAACTGCTTGCGATTGAGCACCGGATCACAAGAACCTGCGTTCGGCATATTTTCACCCGATACAGATTTGCTCATAGCAACTCCCTACGAGCCACCTCACAACAAGTTGGCTTTGTCCGCTAAGAAGATACTTCCATTGTACACAGCTACCGGTTTGACTGCCTTGAAAGAAGGCGTATCTTAGCTACCGACATCAACCAACAGCCCTGATACCAACAGTTCGTCGACGAACAAACTAATTTGCTGGTCAAGATCTGGTAGCTGATCTCCGGGAATTATGCCGGAAATCTCACCGGCAATCTGCTCGAGACTATGCTCACCGTCGCAGAACTCCCAGACCAGTGCACCTACAGGATTTATCGTGTGGGCCCAGTCCGTTTTCGAACAGGAGAGAACGACATAGCCATCCGGTAACAGCGAAGACTTTACATCAGGATTACGGCGAGGATGCATAATTGGATAGGCAGCCGAACAAGCGAGGAGTTAAGTTGGAGTCCCAATGACCGACAACAATTCTACCAAGCCGTCCGACCAGGATAGCATCGAGAAAGTTACAGACGCAGCTACACCAAGACAGATTGCTACGGCATCAAGTGTTCCATTTGTTTTGCGCGCCTGGTGGCTGCGGGAATTCGAGGAATACAAAGACTTTGACTGGTGCGGTGAAACTCAGATTACCGGGCCTTTGTGGTCGAATTTCTCAGATCCGTTATGCGATTGCGGTAGCTTGGACTTCGGTTTCTGAAGGGTTAAATCGCTTGAGCAGCTACTCCAATCAAGACTAGATCGTCCTTAGAGAAATCCTTGTAATGACCGAATACACACACAAGGACTATAGGCACGAATATTAGATAGAGCTTCCGTCCGTGAGAGAATAGGTAATCAAGACTATGGGCTCTCGTACTTTTATCTTGGCGTCGCAACAAGATCCGCATGCTCAGGCAGTTTGCGGTCATCTGGATGCCCTCGGCGTGTCGGTTAATTTCTGGGAGCTTGACGAGCTACCATCAAAGGTCTTCTTGCACTACTTGCTTGAGAACTCCAGCACGCAATGCCTCCTTTATCAAGCATCGCTCGAAAAAGCAGTCTCTCGTGCACCGTTGGACCTTATGTCTTTTGATTCAATCTGGCTGCGTCGTCCCGGAAAGGTCCGCGTGGCAAGCTTTCCTGAACAATGGATGGAATCGCTCGCCGAGCGTGAGTGCTCTCGTGCGTTGAACGCGATGTTTCGTTCCATGCCAGGGCTCTGGGTAAATCCACCGGAGCATCAGATTGAGGCGTTACTCAAGCTCAGACAACTTGATATCGCACGGTCTTGCGGACTTTCGATTCCAGAGACGCTTGTTACCAACGACCCTGAATTAGTCAGGAATTTCTTCGAAAAGCATGATGGAAAGGTGATTTACAAGCTAATAGATGAGGGAAGTTACAAATACTTTCCTACCTATGAGATAGTCATGGGTATGCCAACCCTGCCGCTGCGAACCGATGACCTCGCTCATCTAGAGCAAGTTCGCCTATCTCTGCATCTGTTTCAGCAACGGATCGACAAGACTTCAGACATTCGGGTGACCGTGGTTGCAGACAAACTATTTGCTGTTGAAATCTTGTCACAATTGGGAAGAGGCAAGGTCGACTTTCGCCTGGATTATTCCGTGCCGATGCGCCACCACCAATTGCCGGATCAAATCTCTGAAAGCTGCCTTGAGGTCTTAAGAAGACTCGGTCTCACCTATGGTGCTTTCGACCTCTGCTTAAGTAAGGAAGGGCAATACTTTTTTCTCGAGGTAAATCCAGCCGGTCAATGGTTATGGATGGAGAGAGAATTGGAACTTCCGATTTCCCTTCACCTGGCTCGCCTCCTGGCTGGACTCGACTGCCCGCTCAAATAGCTACATCAGCTAATTCGGCTAGAAATATCGGCACGAGTTCGAAATTCCTCCAACCACTTTCCAACCCGCTCTGTGGCCTTTGTTTGCGCCAGATCGAAGATTTGATCCTTCTGCTCCTTTTCTCCTGGCTGATTTCTCCAAAGAACATAGTGCAACAAGGAAGTTTCAATTGCAATTCTCGGCAGGAGGACTTCCAGGTAGCGTCCGAATTCTCCTATCCGCTGCTGAACATTCATCAGACGTGCTTCCCCCCCAGAGACTTCCGAGGAGCCAATTTTGTCAAGCAACTCAGCGAGTCTACTTTCAAGCACCGCCAGACGCTCGTCAGACTCTTCACGGTCAGGCTCCACAGGCGAGCTCAACTTAGAGGGCAGACTGTCAAGAATTGCACTAACGGCTAACAACCTTTCCTCTAAACCGCGGTTGAAATGCCTGTTCGTATTGCCCTCCGACTCGACCTTTTCCAACAGGCTTCTGGCAGTTGAGGCAACTAGCGTGGACAGCCTTTCTTCTAAGATCCTCAGTTGTTCCGACTCGACTCGACTGCGGTCAGTCAAAGCTTGCAACTGCTCGGCCACTGTTTCACTGCTATTC
>JAGVKB010000047.1 GCA_020050835.1 Candidatus Obscuribacterales bacterium
CGACGCCGGTTCCGGTCAGCGGCGGTGGCAGCGGCGGCGGTAGTCGCAACAAGGGTGGCGGCAATCCAGGCGGTGGTGGTCCAGTCGGAGCGCCAGCACCTGTCAAGATAGGTAGCGGTGGTGGCGGCGGCGGTGGACCGCAGGGCGGCGGTCCGGTCGCAGTTATGCCTAAAGGCGGTGGTGGCGGTCCAGTCGGCGGTGCCGCTCGCCCGTCCGGTGGTGGCGGCGAAGGCTCTCGCGGCAATCCCGATGCCAACAACAATCCTAACAGTAGACCATCAGTGGGTGCCCAGGCTGATGTCGATTTCGGTCCCTACATGGCCGACCTGCAGCGCCGCATCAAGCGTGCCTGGTTTCCACCGAAAGGGCAGGAATCCAAGCGGGTAATGGTAATTTTCAAGATACACCGAGGTGGCGAGCTCTCACACTTGCGCTTAGAACGCTCATCCGGCAATGCAATTGCCGACCAGGCCGCTTTGAAAGCGGTTGAAAACGCAGCACCGTTTCGACCGTTGCCGAACGGCGCGCCGGACGATGTTGATATCCAATTTACGTTCGATTACAACGTATTTGGTGGTGGGGGACGTGGTACCTTCCGTCAATTCTGATAGACTCTCAACAGCTTAGGGGCCGGCAACTCGACCGGGGAGGTCGAGGGCGATAGTTTGAAGTGATTGCACTTTGACCAGGAGAAAAAATGGAAAGTAAATTCTTCACCTTCTTTATGGAGTTTATGATCAAGGACTGGTTTGCTTCAGTCCCGATTACGATCTGCTCTATCTTGACCGTGGCAGTAATTATCGAGCGGTATCTCTACTATCAAAAAAATCGTCGGGACGTCTCTGCGTTCATTCACCAGCTGCAACGCGAGTTGGAAAGAAATCAATTGCAAGCCGCTCAGGCGACCTGCAGCCGGTTGGGCGGCGTTGTCGGCGAAGTGGCTGAAGAAGGCGTGCGCTTGATGGCTGAGCAAAAGGAAGACTTCTCCAAAGCTTTTGACATCACAGTTGGTTTGGTCACTCGTAAGTTGGAGAAGCACCTGGCTATTCTTGGTACTATCGGCGCTACCGCTCCGTTTATCGGGTTGTTTGGTACGGTGGTTGGTGTGGTTTTCACGCTCGACCAACTTGGTGTCGGCGGTGGTGGCACACCGGTCGTAGTCGTTGGTGTGGCGAAAGCTCTGATCGCTACCGGATACGGATTGCTCGTGGCTATCATGGCGGTTATCTTCAACAACTTGTATACCAATACGGTTAAGCGTTTCGATGACGACTTCCTGCTCTTGAAACTTCTCTTCATGAGTTTCGTCGGTGCTGAGTCAGCCGGACATTCCCGTTAAGGAAGTCCGGGTTGCAGCTGGAGCTGAGCGATTGGGCTTGTTCCATCGGAAAAGGAGGTGAGTGAAAGATGGCAATGGGGGGTAGTGGGTCCGGTCAAGTATTCACGGAGATCAACGTCACGCCCCTGACGGATGTGTTTCTTGTGCTCCTGGTTATCATGATCTTGATCGCTCCATTAATCGACAAATCAGACCTCAAAATCAAACCGCCTGAAACTCGCAACGCTAAGAAAGATGACGAGAGCAAAGCGATCTTCATCGATATCGATAAGGAAGGTCAGATCGCCATCAACGGCAAGTTCGTCGAGAAAAAAGGTGAAGATGTCGCTCTGGCAGATGAGTTGACCAAACGTATAAAGGACCTTCAAACCAGACAGGGCAGAGATGATGTTCCGGTTACCGTCAATGCCGACGGCGACGCCAAACAGAGGGACGTGGTGGCGGTCATGAGCGCTGCTGCTGCTGCCGGGATCAAGCGCATGCGTGTGTCTACGATTCAGCAGACTCAGTATTAATGCGCTATCTGCTCGGCTTGGTTGGGCATCCGGTCAGTCATTCGCTTTCGCCGCTGATGCACAAAGCAGCGCTTGCTCATTATGGACTCGACGGCGATTACAAATTGATCGATCTCCGACCGGAGATGCTTGGCAAGGGTATTGAGAAACTGGTAGCCGATCGATATACCGGGTTCAATGTGACACTGCCTCACAAGCGAACGGTGGCAGCTTTGGCCGGGGAGCTTACGGCGGAGGGCAAGCTACTTGGTGCGGTCAATACGGTCAGGATCAACCAGTCCGGCGTGCTGGTCGGACACAATACCGATCTCGCTGGCTTCTTGATGGCTCTGAGCGATGCCTGGACGAAAGGCTTCCCTGGCGAGCTGGCAGTCGTTATGGGCGCCGGTGGGGCGGCTAGAGCAGCAGTCTGGGCCCTGGTCAATCTCGGCTGGTCGAGAATCTCCGTCGTATCCCGAATCTCGCAGACGGCTAAATCATTGGCCGATGAAGTGAGCCGCTTGCTGGCATCGCAAGAGCCGCGAAAGGAAAATGTAATTGTCGATGCACCAGCGGTCGCAACGGTCCGGAAGCCGGTGCCTGACCTGGTCGTAAACTGCACTCCGGTTGGACTGGGCGATGACATCGTGCCGGATTGGATGGCGCAGCAGTTGGCTGGATTAGCCAGTGAAGGATTGTTTTATGACATGGTCTATCGCCGGGACGAGATCGGCACGCCTCTGGTGAAAATGGCTCGTGCACTAAATTTAGCCGCTAGCGACGGCTCAGGTATGTTGGTTCATCAGGCGGCGCTCGCCTTCAATTTTTGGACCGGCAAGGCCGGCCCGGTCGATGTGATGAGAGCGGCGATTGCAAGGTAATCATCTCTGGCAGTCGTTGTATAAAACGCGGCCGGCTTTCCCTGGCCGCTTGCTTTTGCGACTGTTCAACGCTTATGACGCCTCTATAATTGTTATGGCGAGGGAGGACGTTAATGCTTTGGGACGGACTGATTTTAGTGATGACCGTAGTCCTGGCGGTCAACGGCTATAAACGTGGGTTGTTTGCTTCCTGGCGCGGTCCGATCGCTATGATACTGGCGACATTTGCCGTCCAGCAGTTCTATATAGACTTTGCGGCCTGGGTGGCTGCGCGCCTTCGGATTGCGCCCGAGCCGGCTGTGATGGTCGGCTACCTTATGCTCTGGTTTACGATTGAAATCGTCTTAGAGCTGGTGCTTGGTCTTCTTTTGAAAGGGGGCCCTCAAAGACGGCCGGGAGCTTTCAATCGAATCTTGGGCTTAACTTACGGTTTGTGCAAGGCGCTTGTGATCGCCTTATTGCCCTTAATGGCGGTGTCAGTGGAATTGAAGATCCCGCAGCCGCCACCGGATAAATCGGGACTGGTGGTGCCTCAGTTTGCGGCTTTGGAGGGGTCTTATCTGATTCCGAATCTGAAGAACGTCGCAGCGGCGATGGTGCCACTGTGCGGACCATTGGTAGTGTCGACCAAGGCACCGTCTTTCAAGCCTGACTATTCAACGCCGGCTTCCGCCGGTGGCAAAGAAGCTACAAAAAAGGACATCGAGGAAGTCCTTAAATGAAAGGCGCCTGTCCTTCGAAGAAGATTGGAACGAGCTGCATCGCCAGTCCGAGCTCGCCTTCAATTGCTAACATGCCGGATAATGCCGCGGTCATCGCCGTCAGCCGTCCGTCCATGATCATTTCGAGATCTTCCGATGTCACTGATATCTTGCAGTCCGGCTCGAAGGTCAATTGATTGCTGTCCTGGGCAATGAATTCACATTTGCCGTCGGCAATCTTGGTGAGCCATGTCCCACCGTTTTGCCCTTGAATAGAAATAAGATAGGTCGCCGCGATATTCCTTGCGGCATCAGGATTGAACCGTTTGCGTAGTTCTTCGATTGCATTTTCGGTAGGCACAGAGCGCTTCCTCATAAGATTGTCCATGCATCACGCCCGGAAACCGGCTGGACAGGCAGATTATAACTCATGTTCACAAGAGCAAATGAAGATGAGGAAATTTGTAGAATCCAGGCGCAATAAATTGGCTAATCTGTCGTTATGAAGTTTACGAAAGACAGTCAAAAGGACGAATCGACATCGCCGTCGAAATCCGGCGGTAAGGCGGAGCCACAGCCGGAAGGATTGCGCCGCCGGCAACAGTTTGGCGGCAAGGCGAGAAATTTCAAAAGAGTAAATTATGTGCTCAACAATGTGATGACGAAGCTCGGCTTGGAACGGCGACTGCGAGAGCACACGCTGATGAGCCTCTGGCCGACATTAGTTGGACCGCCCTGGTCGAACCGATCCAGACCGCTTTTCATCGATGCCGAGTTCAAACTGGTGGTCTCTGTCTCGGATGCCGCTACCGGTCAGGAGCTCAGTTTGTTGAAAAGCGATATCTTGACTAAGGTAAAGGCAGCCGGGCGGGCTGTCGGCGTTACGATCACCGGTCTCAGATTCGATCTCAAGCATTACTACGGTAGTCAAGCCGAAGAGCTGCTAAGCCAAGCCGTTTCACCCTCTTTGCCAGAGCCGACCGCTGCCGAGCTGGCTTCGATTGAGCTTTCCGAGCACAACCTGGCTGAGCTGGCTGTTCTGAAGACCGACCTGGAGAATTCTACTGCTGGCGCTGCCAATCCTTTGCCGGCCAGGATTTTGATTGTTTTTGAAAACGAGCTGAGAAGGAGAGAATGGATGCGGCAAAAAGGCTTTCCGACTTGCGCACAGTGCCGGCATCCAGTACGCACTTTGCATGGACGGGAAAGGCTCTGTCCCGCCTGCTTTTGGGGTGCCAGATAACGACGGTGGATGATTGGCCGCGAGACAATTTCGGCATTGTTTAATCGCTTCAATTCTTCCTCGTGACTACTGTGTTATGATGACCGACTGTTTTGGGAGGCGTCTGTAGAAACAACCGTGATTCGACTTCAAAACGTCTACAAAGATTACGGTGGGCGCCCGGCGTTAGTTAACGTCAACCTGCATATCGGAATGGGCGAATTTGCCTTTCTGGTCGGCCCGTCCGGCGCCGGCAAGTCAACTGTCATGCGTCTCTTGTATCGAGAAGAGAAGCCGACCAGCGGGCAGGTATTGATTGGCGGCATCGACATTACCAGGCTCGATCGCGGTCAGGTGCCGCTGCTCAGGCGCCGACTCGGCATCGTCTTCCAAGATTACAAACTGCTTGACAAGCAAACTGTCTTCGACAATGTCGCTTACATTTTGCGCGCGCTTGGAGTGGATAATCGGGAGATAGCCAAGAGAGTTGAAAGCGCGCTTTGCGTGGTCAATCTCGAAGATAAAGGGGATGCTTATCCCGACGAGCTTTCGGGCGGTGAGCAGCAACGCGTGGGAATTGCCAGGGCGATAGTCAACGGTCCGCCGGTATTGCTGGCAGACGAGCCGACCGGAAATTTGGATCCGGTCACCTCACTCGAAATCGTCCAGCTGCTGGAGAAGATCAGCCAAAGAGGGACGACCGTTCTGATCAGCACGCACGATCAGTTTATCGTCAACTCCTTGCGCCGCCGCGTAATCAGTCTCAAAAACGGCCAGCTTGCCGGAGATGTGGATAGCGGCGTCTACGACATGGAGGCGATCGGCCAAACCGTATGAGAAAGTTGCGCATTCTTTCAGGGGTGGCTACCGAGACCGGTCAAGGGCTCAGACGAGGCGGCTGGTCTAACTGGCTGGTTGTAAGCATTCTGGCGATCGCCCTCACCATATTTGGTGGCGTGCTCCAGCTGACGATGACTCTGAAAAATGTAGTCTCTTCCTGGGGATCGCAGCTGGAGATCTCCGCCTATCTCAAGGATGGATACGAGCCGCGCAGCGTGGCGCGTGAAGTCAGTCAGATGCCCGACGTCAAGTTGGTCGAAATCGTCCCGAAAGAAGTGGCCTGGCAGGAGATGCAACAAGCGTTCAAGGTGGCTGCCCTAAACAACCCGCTGCCAAACACGCTGCACATTCAGCTGACCAACGTGGATTCCGTGGAAAAGACAGCCAATCGATTGAAGACCGTTGACTCAATCGAGCACGTCCGCTATCCGTTGACCGTCGCAAAGAATCTCAACCGTTTCCGCCATTTCATCGAAGCCGCCGGCGTAGCGGTTACGGCGGCGCTGACGGCGGCAACTTTGATGGTGATCGGCAACACTATCCAGCTGGTGATTCAATCACGACACAAAGAGATTGAAATCCAATCGCTGATGGGTGTTAGCCCCTGGTACATCAAAGGTCCGCTCGTCCTGCAGGGCGCGGTCTACGGCTTTGCATCCGCGCTGGTCGCCACTGCGGTGATCTGGGCTGTGCGTGCTTATATGGATTGCTACGTCACCGGCCAGTTAGTGGGCCTGCTGCCGCTCTTGCCGGCTGAAGTGGGCTATGGAATGGTTCCGACATTTCTCGTCTTACTTTCGCTGGGAACGGCTGTCGGAGCCGGCGGCAGCGCCTGGACCTCCGGACGTTATATCAAAGTCTAGGCGCTCTTGGATAGGCCGTCTTCGAAGGACGGACGTTCCAAACTGTCGGGGTCATGCCAGGCAAGACCCGGGCGATGCATCACATCGCCGCATGTGCGCGGCTTGAGGGACAAGCGAAAGTCTCTGTTGCTTACTTAGCTGCTGTTTCCAGCACCGTAACGCTATTCATTTTGTCGCCGGCGCGCAGCTCTTTTGCATGTTCCAACCCTTCGACGACCTTACCGAAGACAGCGTATTGCATGTCGAGAAAGGAGGCGCCGCCGAGCGTAATATAGAACTGCGAGCTGGCGGAATTAGGCTCGTTGGAGCGGGCCATCGCCACAATTCCGGCTGCATTATGCTTGAGGTTGGGCTTCACTTCGAGTTGAATCCGGCGCTCTTTCCCGGTCTGCGGGTCGATGAAACCGCCTGTGCCTGTGCCTTTGGGGCAGCCACCCTGAATTACAAAGCCTGGTTCGTAACGGTGGAAGGTAAGACCATTGTAGAAACCGCGCAGAACGAGATCCAAGAAGTTGTCGGCGGTTACCGGCGCTTCAGTCTTAAATACTTGAATCTTGATGGTGCCTTTGGTGGTTTCCAGTACTACTGTCGGATCGTTTGTCATAACATCTACTTTCCCGGCGCTGGCTGCTTTGGATGAATTGCCGGCGCGGAGGGAATCTCCTTTGAATAGATAAAGTACCCAATTAAATTGCCGTGCTGCTTGGAATTACTTGGATTCCAGTTCGTAGACCTTCGTCATCTTGTCACCGGCGCGCAATTGTTGGACAGCGCTCATTCCATCGATTACTTTGCCAAAAACGGCATAGTTGCCATCGAGAAATGAAGCCGGTCCAAGTGTGATGTAGAACTGGCAACTGGCTGAGTTAGGATCGTTGGATCTGGCCATCGCCACCACCCCGGCTGCATCGTGCTTGAGTCCAGCTTGTACTTCCAGCGGAATAGTTCTCTTCTTGTGTGTCTGCGGATCCGTGAAGTCGCCGGTGCCATTGCCGTTTGGATCGCCGCCTTGAATCACGAAGCCCGGCTCGTATCGGTGAAAGGTAAGACCGTTGTAAAAGTTGCGGCGAACGAGGTCCAAGAAATTGCCGGAAGTGATCGGAGCCTCGTTGCGATAAAGTTGAATCTTGATAGTGCCCTTGGTCGTCTCGAGCACTACAATCGCGCTGCCTGCTGGAGCTTTCTCCTTCTTGGTGGCAGCCAACAACGTGTGCTTCTCGGATTGTCCCGCTTGTGATTGTAGCGACGAGCAAATCAGCAGACCGAAGAGTGATACTACGAGCGCCACCACACCGATAATCGGTCTGAGCGACTCTTTCCCAAAAACGTGCATGCGCTTGATTACTCCGTCAAGAGAGATGTTTACCTACGGCACAGATTTTAGCAAGAATGGCGCAATCAGTTGTTTTTCAAAGCTTAAGGAGCGAAACAGCAGGCCGGCCAGTTGATTTGTCAAGCGGCGGCGAGTGCTGCCTGGTGCGGCTTAACGCTATTTGCCGTCCTTCAGCTGATTAGACTTGGCTTGATCCGAAGGTATATCTATTGGTAACGAAATGAGCCCGCTCTTATTGCCGCCGCTTACCGGAAGCTTGAGTACGGCGGAATTGGTCTTGTCTGACGACTTGAAACAGAACCAACCGTCGGTCTCATCACCTTGTAAAAGCAGTCGCTTGCCGAACTGCCTTCCTTCGATCTCATGTCTGATGCCATCATCCATGAAGCCGAAGCCTTTGTTAAAAAAATAGTTTTCGCGCTTATTGGTCATCATCTCGTAAAGAATCGGCCCCGGCAATCCAATCACCGCCAGGCTCGCCATGGTGAGAGTGACAGCGGCCGGAACGGACATCCGGCAGCAGGAGGCTTTGGTAATTTGCTGTGAACTGCGGGGATCTACTAAAGAGCCGGCAATCTCCAGCTTCGCGTTTTCGCCGTCGACTGTAATTGCCTGGTCGCTGTTGTTCTTCAACTTAATGAGCACGCACTGAAAGTCGCGTCCCCGGCAGATCGAAAGAAGATAGGGCTTGATTTCGGCGACCGTCGCAGAGACATTGCCGAACTCGGCTGTCCCTCTCAAGGCCGGTTGTGATGTCGATTCCTGACCGGTTGCGGGCAGCGCCGGCGAGTGCAGGAAAAGCAGGCTGCAACAGAAGGCGATGAGAGTGGTCCTGCCGTTTTGACCGGTTAACTGTGCTGGACCTGCTGCCATCCGTTCATCAACCTTGTGGCCTGATGTTTGTAAAATGTGGCTCCGACAGGATTCGAACCTGTAGCCTGGCGATTATGAGTCGCTTGCTCCACCATTGAGCTACGGAGCCTCGAGCAGTTATCTTATCATTTCACTTAACTTCATGCGGAGTCATGTGCTTTTCGATAAAGTCGGTTGAGACTTCGCCGCGCCGAAAGTGAGCGTTGGCCAACACTTTCTGATGGAAGGGGATGGTGGTTTTGATACCGGTGATGGCATACTCGTCTAACGCTCTGTTCATTCTTTGCATTGCTTCATCGCGATCTTTGCCCCAGACAATCAGTTTGCTGACAAGTGAATCGTAGAAGGGCGGTATCGAATAACCCGGATAGCAGTGACTGTCTACTCTTACGCCGTTTCCGCCGGGCGCGATGTAAGCATCGATTTTGCCCGGGCAGGGCAGGAAATTGCGGTCGGGATCTTCGGCATTGATGCGGCACTCGATCGAGTGGCCTTTCAATATTATGTCCTCTTGCTTAAAGGAGAGAGGCAGACCGGAAGCTGCTTTCAGCTGTTCCTTGACGAGGTCGAAACCGGTTACCATTTCAGTGACCGGATGCTCGACTTGAATTCTTGTGTTCATCTCCATGAAGTAAAACTTGTCGCCGGCAAGGATGAACTCGACAGTTCCGGCCCCTTCATAGTTGATTGACTTAGCCGCCAGAACCGCGGCCGCGCCCATCTTGGATCGCAATTCATCTGTCAGGGCCGGGCTAGGAGCTTCTTCAATCAGCTTTTGATGGCGGCGTTGAACGGAGCAATCGCGCTCGCCGAAGTGCACGCAGTTGCCGTGACTGTCGGCCATAACTTGAATTTCCACGTGGCGGATCGGCTTCAGGTATTTTTCGATGTACACTCCACCATCGCCGAATGCAGCTGCCGCTTCGGCGCGTGCCGCGGAGATTGAGCGGGCGAGCTGTACGGAGTCCTGTGCAACCCGCATGCCGCGACCGCCACCACCGGCAGTAGCTTTCACAATTACCGGATAACCGATCTCGGCGGCGATTTTGAAAGCGTCGGCCTCATTCATCACCAGCCCTTCGGTACCGGGCACTACCGGCACTCCCGCTTTGCGCATCCGATCGCGGGCTGAGGACTTGTCACCCATCGCCTGGATCGCTTCGACGCTCGGCCCGATGAACTTTATTTTGTGATCGGCGCAAATTTCGGCGAAGTTGGCATTTTCAGAGAGGAAGCCGTAGCCAGGGTGGATCGCGTCAGCGCCAGTTACAACGGCGGTGCTGATCAATGCCGGAATATGCAGATAGCTTCGCGTCGATACCGGTGGACCGATACAAAATGCTTCATCGGCCAACTTTACATGCAGTGACTCAGCATCGGCCTGCGAATAGACGGCGACTGTCCGGATTCCCAGCTCCCGGCACGCTCGAATCACCCTGAGAGCGATCTCCCCCCGGTTTGCTATGAGTACTTTCTCAATCATAAAGGTAATTTGGACGACAAAAAAGGTAGAGACTTATCCGTTGGGATCGAGCATGAACAACGCTTGGCCATACTCCACGGTTGTGCCATTTTCTGCGCATACTTTCACTATGCGCCCGGCAACTTCAGCGGGCATGTCGTTCATCAGTTTCATCGCTTCGATAATACAGACTGTTTGGCCGACCGCTATGCGGTCACCGATGTCCACAAAGGCCGGAGCGCTGGGAGAAGGAGAGCGATAGAAGGTGCCGACCATTGGCGAGGCAATCGGAACCAGACCATTGCTGGATGGCTCGTCGCTTAGATCTACCGTCTGTGCCGATGCCAATTCCATCTGGGCGACATTGGCGAGAACGGCGGTTGGAGTATGTGTAACCGGAATCTCTACGAGTGTGGATGCTTGCTGCAATCCGACACCGGGATTGGACTTCTTGACAGTGATCTTCTCTTCGCCCGACTCGATCGTCAGCTCAGTAATATCCGTCAGGCTGACAACTGCCAGCAATTCCCGGATCTGATCGAAATCTATTTTCACCGAACCGCCTCGCCGCTCTTGTCTTAAACTCTGGTTATGTACTTTCTGGTACGCGTATCAACTTTTACTTTGTCGCCTTGTTTGATGTGGAATGGGACCGTTACGGTCGCTCCAGTTTCCAGTTTGGCCGGTTTGCCGCCACCAGAGCTGGTATCACCACGTTCATCGGGTACGGTCTCGACGATCTCCAGCTCGACTGTATTGGGTAGGTCTACGCCGATCACCCGGCCTTCGTAGCGCATGACGTTGATGCCTTCGAGCCCTTCCTTCAAGAACTCAACTGCATCGCCTATTTGTTCGGCATCCAGCTCAAACTGCTCGAAGCTGACGGCGTCCATCATCGTGTACTTTTCCGCAGCTCTGAAGAGATACTGCATTTCAGATTTTTCAATCACCGCCGAAGGAACTTTCTCTCCAGCACGAAACGTATTTTCCATTGTATTGCCGGTCTCGATGTTCTTCATCTTGGTCCGAACGAAGGCGGAGCCTTTGCCTGGTTTTACGTGCATCGCCTCAACAATCTGCCAGAGTCCGTTGTTGTAAACGATAGTGATGCCAGGTCGAAAATCGTTGCTTGAGATCATGAGCTGTTCCTGTGTATCCGAAAGGCGCGCACCGGGTCGTCAAGTAGGAATGACTGCCTCAGGCCATCGGAGATTTTAACAGACCTTGGGGCTGACCTCTAAGGGATGGGAACGCATTAACAGCCTGTTTTTTACATTTCGCTCGTGAGTAAATATTCACCCGGTTCGGCGCAAATATAATTACACTTCATGCATACGTCAATTTAAATAATCCCGGAAAAGTGAGCGCCATGCCAGAAGCTAAGGAAATCGAAGTGAAGCCAACCGAGTCAAAGTCAGCCTACAACCCGAAAGAGGTGGAGGCTAAGTGGACTAAATTCTGGTTTGACGAAGACCTTTTCTCGGTGGACATGAATCCCGACAAGCCGGGCTTCTCTGTCGCGTTGCCGCCTCCCAACATCACAGGTAATCTGCACCTCGGTCATGCTCTCAACGGCACGTTGCAGGATGTGCTCATTCGCTGGAAAAGGATGCAGGGATACAACATTCTCTGGCAACCTGGCACCGATCATGCCGGCATCGCTACTCAAATGGTTGTAGAGCGAGAATTAAAGAAGCAGGGCGGCAACAGGCATCAGCTCGGCCGGGAGAAATTCCTTGAAAAGGTCTGGCAGTGGCGCAATCAGTACGGCAATAACATTTTGTCCCAGTACAAGCGGCTGGGAGTTAGCTTTAGCTGGAATCGCATGGCCTTTACGATGGATGAGAATTATGTCAAGGCGATCATGAAAGCCTTTTGCATCTTGTTCAAGGAAGGCTACATCTACCGGGGCAATCGCGTCACCAACTGGTGTCCGCGCTGCTTAACCAGCCTTTCGGATCTGGAAGTCGAACATGATGAGACTAAGGGGCATCTTTACTTCATTAAATACGCGCTCGAGGACAAGTCCGGATTCCTGACCGTTGCAACAACCAGACCGGAGTCAATCTTTGCTGATGTGGCGGTGGCTGTGAATCCAAGGGACAACCGCTACACGGACTTTGTGGGCAGGAAAGTTGCTCTGCCGCTGACTGGACGCCTGCTTCCCGTAATTGCCGATGATTATGTCGATCTGGAGTTCGGGACCGGTGCCCTTAAAATAACCCCAGCCCACGACGCCAATGACTTCGAAGTCGGTCAGCGACATAATTTGCCGATGCCGGCGGTGATCGACCAGCACGGAAAGTTGATGGATCACGAGTACGTGCCCTCTCAGTGGCACGGCAAAGAGCGATTCGCTGTTCGCAAAGAGGTAGTCGAGGAGCTGGATTCGACCGGTTTGTTAGCCGAGGATCGAGATTATGTTCACGGCCTTGGTTATTGCGAGCGTTGCCACACTGTAATCGAGCCGTTGCTGTCCGAGCAGTGGTATGTACGCATGAAAGAGCTCGCCGAGCCGGCGATTAAGGTGGTTGAAGAGGAGCGGATCGTCTTTATTCCAGAGCGTCATGCGGCTACTTATCTGGATTGGATGCGTAACATCAGAGACTGGTGTGTCAGCCGGCAGCTCTGGTGGGGGCATCGTATTCCAGTCTGGACCTGCAAGCAATGCGGCAAGGTGGATGCGTACGAGCAAGCTCCCAGCCAGTGTCCTTGCGGCTCTGAAGCGCTCGAACAAGACTCTGATGTGTTGGACACCTGGTTCAGTTCGGCGCTCTGGCCGTTTGCAACGCTCGGCTGGCCGGATGAGACGCCGGAGTTGAAGACCTTCTATCCAACCACAGTGCTGTCTACGGCTCGGGAGATCATCAATCTCTGGGTTGCCCGCATGATCTTTACCAGTTTGAAATTCGTCGGAAAGATTCCGTTTAAGCACGTGCTAATTCATCCAGTGATTCAAACAGCCGATGGAAAGCGGATGTCTAAATCGAAGGGCAATGCGATCGACCCGCTGGACATGATCGAGAAGTATGGTGCTGACGCTAATCGCTTCCTGTTCGCGTCGCTGGGCGTGAAGGGTGACCAGGATGTGCGATTTCGTGAAGACCGGCTGGAGGAGTACAAACGCTTCGCAAACAAGCTGTGGAACGCCGGACGCTTCGTGCTGGACCAGCTCAAAGACTTCAAACCGGCAGGCATCGAGCGCGACAAGCTTACTCTTGCCGATCGTTGGATCCTTCATAAATATAGTTGCTTGCTCAGAGATGTTCACGACGGGTTGCGCAATTATGACTTTCATGATGTTTGTCGTGACTTTTACGAATTCATTTGGGACTATTATTGCGACTGGTATCTGGAGATCGCCAAAATTCAAATTGGGCGTGATGATACCGGCAATGGTGGCGGGCAGACTCGCAAGGTGCTGCATTATATCTTCGAGGGCTTGATGCGTGCCCTGCATCCGGTGATGCCTTTCATTACGGAAGATCTTTGGTCCCGCACTCCCAAATTTGCGCTCTACAATCAACTCGCATCCATAATGTTCGCTCCTTATCCGCGTGAAGACGAGACGCTTATGGATTCAGTAGCGGAAGAGCAGATGGCCCTTCTGATCAAGACGATCCGATCGGTCCGCAATATCAGGCAGACCTACAATGTTCCAGCTGCCTCTGAAGCCGAGGCGCTAATCAATTGCCCTGATGATAAAGAGCGTCAATGCCTGGAAGCCGGCGCCGATTACATCAAACGTCTGGCTAGAGTCAATCCGCTCAAGATATCGGTTGACACGGAAGCACCAGCGATGTCGGCCTGGGAGATTATCTCGGGCGCTAAAGTCTACGTGCCGCTGGCCAATTTGATTGATGTCGAGAAAAGCAAGACGAAATTGCTGCAGCGCCGCGACGCAATCGAGAAGGAATTGCTTAAGGTCAAGCAAATTCTGGACAATGCGGATTTTAGAGCCAAAGCCCCCAAGGAGAAAGTCGATGGGCTGCTGGCTCAGTTGAGCGATTTCGAAGCCCAGATGGCCAGCGTTGAAGGCCAGTTGAAAGTACTGGCAGACGCAGCTTAAAGCCGCTGGCAGCAGCCTAATTGATATTGGCTGCCGTTTCTACCAGCCGGTGGCGGTAGAATTCGTGCTCCAGCGGTGGCAGCGGGGTGTTGCCCAGAATAATGTCGGCAGCCTTTTCGGCGATCATCATGATCGGTGCGTAGAGATTTCCGTTGGTAATATATGGCATCACCGAGGCATCGACTACGCGCAACCCATCTACTCCGTGCACCCGCATGGTCAGTGGGTCAATCACGGACATCTGATCGACTCCCATCTTGAGAGTGCAAGATGGGTGCAGCGCCGTCTCGCTGTCACGCGCAATCCAATCGATTATCTGCTTTTCGCTTTCAATTGCCGGTCCGGGAGACGTTTCGCCGCCGTTAAACTCGTCCATAGCTGATTGATTCAAGATGCGCCGGGCGCAGCGCACGGCTTCTACCCATTCACGGCGGTCCTTCTTTGTGGATAAGTAATTAAAGCGCAGGCTTGGATAGACAGTCGGGTCTAGAGACTTGATCTTGACAGAGCCGCGAGCATCCGAGTTCATCGGTCCGACATGGACCTGGTAGCCATGACCGCCCGCCGGCGACGTTCCATCATATCTCACCGCCAACGGTAGAAAGTGGAATTGAAGATTGGGATACTCGACGTCCTGATTGCTTCGTACAAAGCCGCCGGCCTCGAAGTGATTTGTGGCGGCCGGCCCTTTGCGCAGGAACAGCCACTGAAAGCCGATCCAAGGGCGGTTGTACCATTTGAGCGCAGGATACATGCTGACCGGCTGCTTGCAGGCGTATTGAACGTAAACCTCCAGGTGATCCTGCAGATTCTCACCGACGCCGGGCAAGTCCATCACAACCGGAATGCCGAGCTTGCTAAGCTCGCTTGCATTGCCGATGCCAGAGAGTTGAAGCAATTGCGGTGAGTTGATGGCGCCACCGCAACAGATTACTTCACGAGCATAGGCGCTGTAAGTTCTGCCGTTCTTTACATACTCCACCCCGACTGCACGGCGTCCTTCAAATAGTAATCGCGTCGTAAGCGCATTGCAGATCACGGAGAGATTTTGGCGATCTTTCATGACTGGATGCAAATAAGCACGCGCTGCTGAATGCCGGCGTCCGTTCTTGATGTTGCGGTCAAACGGTGCGAAGCCTTCTTGCTTCGGCCCGTTTACATCGCTGGTAAGCGGATAACCGGCTTCCTGTACCGCTTTGAAGAATGCTTTGAACAGTGGATTCTCGCAAGGTCCCGTTTCGAGCACCAGCGGGCCGGTTTGGCCGTGATAAGCATCGACTCCTTTCACCCGCTTTTCCGATCGGATGAAATAAGGCAGGCAATGCGCGTAGTCCCAGGTTCGCATGCCGGGGTCGGCGGACCATTTCTCGAAATCGAGCGGATTACCCCGAATAAAGATCATGCCGTTGATGGAGCTGGATCCACCCAGAAGCTTTCCGCGGGCGTGGGCTACCCGCCTGCCGTTCATGAAAGGCTCCGGCTCGGATTGATAGCACCAGTCGTAGAGTTTATTGCCAAGAGGGATCATCAAGCCAGCCGGCATGTGAATGAAAATATCCCAGAGCGAATCGGTGCGACCAGCTTCGAGCACCAGAATGCGCTGACTGCTCTCTTCGCTCAAACGATTAGCCAGAACGCAGCCGGCTGATCCGCCGCCGACAATGATGGTGTCGTAGCTCTCTTGCTTCATTACCTTCTACCCGGCTTAAGTACTACTGTCCTGCGTATCATATCAAGGTCGACTATTTTGAATCTGTGTGGTTGTCTTATCCACTGCTCATCTGAATGAAATATAGTTTCAGACAACCTCAACTGCAGATGCCATTACCGTTGAGACTTGCCTGCCTGGCACTGGCTATCTCGCTTTCCCGGGTTCAGTTGGCCGGCATGGTTGCCAGAGGCGGAGCGTCAGGCTGTACATTAGTGGTGTAACTTGAGCGTTATCCGTCGTAAAATAGCTGCTTTCAGCTACCTGAGGCGCTTACTTCGCAATTAGGATGGTGTTTTGATGTCCGTTACAGATGACGACTGGATGAGCTGGGATGCGCTTGCAATGGCTCGCCTGGTCAAGCAACGTAAGGTATCGGCTGCCGAGCTGGTCGAGTATGCGCTGGCGAGGATCGACAAGTTGAATCCGTCTGTCAACGCGATTGTCCGGTTGGATGCTGAAGAAGCACGGATAGGCGCTGCCGCCTCTCCCGGCGATCGACCTTTCGAAGGGGTGCCTTTCCTCTTCAAGGAAGTCGGTCCGACCGAAGCCGGTAAACCGGTCAGTTTCTCTTCTCGATTTTTCGACGGGTTTTTGGGCTCGACGGACAGCACCATCCTCAAGCGATATCGAATGGCAGGTCTGCTTAATCTGGGCCGCACGTCCGCTCCCGAGCTTGGCCTTTGCCCGGCGACAGAGCCGGCTATGTTCGGACCATGTCGCAATCCCTGGAATCTCAATATGCAAAGCGGTGGGTCGTCTGGCGGCGCCGCCGCAGCGGTAGCTGCCCGCCTGGTGCCGATCGCGCAGGGCAGCGATGGTGGTGGATCGATCAGATTGCCGGCCTCGCATTGCGGGGTCTACGGAATGAAGCCCTCGCGCGGAAGAACTCCCTACGGTCCTTATCTTGGGGAAGGTTGGGGAGGCTTTGTCGCCATGCATGTGCTCACGCTTTCGGTGCGCGATAGTGCGGCAGCGCTTGATGCTACGCACGGCGCGGAAGTCGGCGATCCTTATGCAGCGCCGCCGGTGCCTCGCCCTTATCTCGAAGAGATCGAGCGAGACTCGGGTAAACTGCGCGTTGCAGTCGTGACTCGCTCTGCCGCCGGCGTGCTGGCCCACTCGGAGGTTTGTGCGGCGGTGGAAGAGACGGCGCGCTTACTGGAGAGTATGGGGCACTCGGTTGAGCCGTTTGAATTGCCTTATGACGAACGCCTGCATCTCGACGATTTCTGGGTAATCGTCAAAGCAAATGCTGCAGCGTTGATAGCCGCTCGGGCCGCAGAACTTGGTCGGCAACCGACGCTCCAGGAGCTGGAGCCGATTACGCACGGCTTGTATCGGGAAGCGAAGCTAGTCGATTCAGTGCGCTATGCCGCGTCGATTCAACGTTGTCATAACCTCGGTCGGAGGTTCGGACAGATGTTCGAGCGTTTCGACGTTCTTTTGTCGCCGGTCTTTGCTGAGCCGCCACAAATGCTGGGAACGTTCTCGATGCAACGCTCAGATACAGAAGCGTACTTCGAGGAATGCCGTCAAGGCATGCCGTTTACCTGGTGGTTTAATGTCACAGGCTGTCCGGCTGCGTCTCTGCCCTTAGGCATGACGAAGGATGGATTGCCTGTCGGGGTGCAAATCGGCTGCGCCTACGGCCGCGACGATCTGGTGCTCAATCTGTCTGCCAAGCTGGAGGCAGCTAAGCCGTGGATCAAGCGGATGCCGGCGCTTGCGCAGACCGGCGCTGCGGGGGCGGCTAACCGTTAAGCCTGTCGACCTTGCCTGCCAGAACCCGCGCGTGTCGAGCAAAGGAAAAGTTATCCTCTCGTTGGGTAGGCTGCATTTTGCAGTGTTCTTCTGGGGCGATGCCGGGCATCGCCCTGGTCATGCATGGCTGAAACCTTGTATGTTGATTCGTAGAATTGCAAAAGGGGCGATGCATCGGCTCGCCCCTTTTGACAAAACAGCCAGTTACTCGCAGATTGCTGAATGCGCCTGCTTGGTCGTTCCAGTTCGTTTAACGGTACGGTCTGTTGCGCCCGCTGTGCCAACGCGGACTTCTGCTGGTTTCTCCGTCGTTGAGCTCTTGCAGAAGGGCGGTCGATAGTTTGTCCAGCTCGCCCAAGATGCGAGTCCTGTCCATCCGGTCGAGCCTGCCATTCCTGGCCAGCTGCTGCTCCAATGCGTTGATACGGTTGAATTCATTACGCAGCGTGAGCGATTCCATGGAGGTCAAGCGGCCGTCGGCAGCACCTTTTTGAATCTGGTTCATCAAGTCAGCTTTGCGGGTCGGAATGTCTGGACCGGCAGGAGTGCTGCCGCCGTCTATGCGACTGAGTTTCGCTGCCACCCGGTCGAGATCGCTGTTGAGCCGTTCAGCTTCGGACGCATCTAAAGTGCCTCCGGACTGTCTCAAAGAGGATTCGACCATATCGATCCAATCAAGGGTGGAGCGTAGTTTGGAAGCTTCAAATGAATTCAGCGCTCCGGAGTTAGCGCCTATGTCTATCTTTCGCCGCAGTTCGGATTGCTTGGTGTCAATTTCAGGGAATGAGTTGGCGACGTCTTTCAATTTAACGTTGAGATCTACCAGTATTCGGTTTAGTCCGCTTTGCAGAATTTCCAATTCTCTGGGGGCCAGTACACCATCGGAGCGATAAGAGCTCTCCAGCTGTTCAAGGCGGCGGACGCTCCAGCGCAGATCATCGGCCTCGTCCCTGGTGAGTTGGCCGGAAGAAAGGCCTCGTTCAATGCGGGGCATAATCACATTCTTGCGATTATCGAATGCGCCGGGCGTTACAACGGTGCTGGCGGTGCTTGAGTTGTTGAGGCTCGAATCGATCCGCTGCCGCAGGCTGTCAAGAGCGCTCGCCAATCCCAAGGTTTCGTTCAATTGAAGACCGTTCGAGCGTGCTCTCGCTTCGTTTGCGGCAATAAGATCTGATTCGTTCTTAAGTCTGTTGTACTCGTCTTGGGTCAATTTCCCTGACGACAGCCCTTCGCTTAAGCGCTGGGCAAGCAGCGCTTGCTGTCCGTCGATGCCCGGCCAGGCTTGCGAGTCGTGAGTGTTCGAGCCGATCTTGCGTTCGAGCTGGGCGAGCGAATCGTTGATGGTGACTTGCTCTTCAGGCGAAAGTACTCCGTCGGATTTGAGCGAGTTCTTTTGACTGAGCGCTCGCTCGTAATCATTTTTAAGGCTTTGTACTTCGGGAATGGTTAGTCGACCGTTTGCCAGAGATCTCGTAATCTTCCTCGATAGCTCTGCAAACCGTGCATCCGTTGTGTCCGGCACGATGCCGGTATTGATTCCGGTTGCGCTCCCGAGCATCTGATCCAGAGATGTTTCTACTTTAGCCAGCTCAGAATTGAGAGTGGCTGTTTCAATTGAATCGAGCTCATTGTTTGTTCCGCGGTATGTCTTTTCCAGCTCCTTCATGCTGTCGAGCATATCTTTCAGAGTCTGACTCTGACTGGAGCTCAACTTGTTGTTGTTAATTGCATCGATAATTCTGTTAGTCACCGCCGCTTCCCGTTGATCAATTTGATCGACCGGGCGCCCGGTCGTCTGATTTATCAAGAAATTCTTGAAGAGATCTACAAACTCTCCGCTCCAAGCGGGCTGGACCAGCGAAACCAATGACAAGCTGCTGGCTGCGACAGCCAGAGCAGCGAAGCGACCTCTCTTAAACATAGCAATTTCACCTATAGATATTTCGGAAAACGGCACTAAGCATACGCTCTTTGCGGGGGTTGTGTTGATGCTTAACAACTGCAAAAGCGCTATTTTAATGGGAGAACTTAGAATTTCAGTAGAACCCCGCATGTCTTGTCAACCAGGTGAAGACGCCTTCCCTTTTACTTCTGCTTTCAACGCTTGTGATGGGCGCCGCCGGTGCTCGGGAGCCAGAAGCTGCTTTGAACGAACAGGCAGCGCCTGCGCCTGTCCGGGCAAAAGTATTCCAAAGTCGCTTCAATCTCGGCGCCGCCGACAACAATTTAGCTTGGAAACGTTGGCATCGTCGCGTTGCAAAGGCGCTGTCGAGGCGAACAAAACTTAGCGCGGGACCGAATATCGGAACTGTGTTGCTTAGAATCACGATTTACCGGGACAGGGAGTTGAGAGTCGATCTGCTCAGCTCAAGCAATCAACGGCTAGGCGACAATTGCCTGAAGGCGGCACGAACTCTCAATGGAGATCCCCTTCTCGCTTTTCCAGAAGGCTCAAAACGAGAAGAGATGCTGTTCAACTTCCAGTTCAACAATAAATTGTTCACGTTTCCAAGGACAGATTACATAAAAGACGACCTCGAAAAGATTGACCAAGAAAGAGCCGAGCAAGACAAGAACGATCGCTGACTGTGGGGGGCAGCTGTTGTGGCAGTTCGGCCGGAGGGGGAATTCCACCATAATTAATGGGATTACCCCCCTCCTCTGACGATGGTGATCAAAAATAATATCTGAGTCGCTCGGTCAAGCAATCCCAACTTCGTGCTGTAAGTCACGATCATAAGAAGACCAAGGAAGTTCGAGCTATGGGCGACGGTCGTTTTTCCTCCAATTCAAAAGAATCGCAAGCAGGCGAAAAGGGGCGATTCGATGGAATCATTCCCGATTTTGGCGATGCTCAGTTCGGCGCACCGCCGGCAGGCGATGGCAAGAAATCAGTTGCGGCGGACGCGGTTACTCCGCCACCAGCTCCTCCTGCTGACAAGCAAGAACCCCGCACCGCACCGGGCGTGGGTGGTGATGATACAAAGATCTCCTTAAATGCCACCAACTTGGGAGTGGCTGAAACGCCACCGACTTACAAAGAAGCGCTCGAGTACCGGCGCGCTGAGATTAGCGATCTGGCGGCCGAAAGGGACAGAAACAGCTATCGGATTGGCCAGCTGTTCACTAACTCTGCTTTGGCATGTGGTTTTGCGCGGTGGATCGAGCCGGCAACTGCCTGGGAGACCAGTCAGCTGACTTCTATCCGCAATACTGTCAACGCGGGGGGACTTGCCCCCGGTCAACTTTCCGGGCTTGCCCGGGATCGCCAGTACATCAATGACGTCCGGACATTTAGAGGTCGTTGGAAAGGACCGTTGATGGTTGCCGGCGTAACTGTTGCCGATGCAGCTGTAGATCAAGTGCTGTTTCCCAATGATCAGATCAAAATGGGAACTATCGCTGCTGATTTTGTCGGCGCCGCTGCTGTCATGTTTGGGCAAACACCGTGGCGGTACAAGGCCGCTTGTATGGTGGGTCTCCATGCCACCGGCAGAATTGTGGATCATTTCCTGCAAAGCGGGGAGCGAACAAATGCTGGAAAGCCTGTCCCAGCCGGCGTTGAGTCGCGTAGAATTCAACGAGCATTGGAAGGGGTAACAGCGCCAGTCGATCCAGCCACAATCAAACCGGTGTATCAGGCGCCAAATTCAGATCTCGTAAATAAGAACGCCGTCTCAGATCAACAATCGCGCGAGCAGAACGCGGCCGAGCAAAGGAAGAATCAGGACGAGGCCCAAAGGCGCTTCCAGGAATGGCAGGAAGCACTGAGGCAGTGGAGACTGGCCAATCCTGGCGGACAGCCGTCGCGCGAAGCGGAGTTCATGCGCGATTGGTACAAGAAGAACAGATAATCGGCTAAATGCTGGCGCTGGTAAAGCAGCTATACTTGATCTGTCCTGTCCCTAGTAACTAGGAGATGCGCAGCAATGGCGGCCTTCTTAGTGGGTGATTCATTAGAGACCGCCTGGTCGACTGTGGCGAAGAATTTCTGGCTGTGCTGCGGTTGCGTGGTCGGCGTTTTCTTGGTGCCTGGTGTCTCGGAAGCGTTGCTTTTGAGCTTTGTTGATTCAATCACCAAAGGAGAGGCAAATAGCTGGCCGCTCTTAAAGTTGGTGATGAGCCTTGCAGTCTTCCTCCTTCAATCAGGATTGCAGGTCGGAATTTTGCATACTGCGCTCAAGCTCTTGGACAAGGGCGAAGCGGATCTTTCGGACCTCTTGGCTTGCGTGGATAAAGTGCCAAGCTACTTGCTGAGCACGTTGGTTTTTATGATTCTTGTCACGGTCGGATTTTGGCTGCTTTTGGTGCCTGGCATTTTCCTTATGATGAGACTTGGCTTTTATCCATTTTTGATCGTCGATAAGGGGATGGGACCAATCGAGGCGCTGAAGTACAGCTATGAAATCACGAAGGGTTCCACCTGGAAGCTCTTCGGATTGCTCGTGATGCTGGTGTTGATCTTTATTGCTGGATTGCTCTGTTTGATCGTCGGGCTGATTCCGGCTGCGGCCATGTCTGTTTTGGCTGTCGCATTTACTTATCGGCAGCTGACAACAGATAAGGTAGAAGCAGTTTCTCGATAAGGTCGATCCGGCTGTATATGCTTTCGGCCCGGTCGACTGAAATCGCTGCCAGATGAGCAAAATGATCGATCGGATCGAAAGCATATCGATCCGATCGATCATTTTCTATGCGATCGACCGCAGATTCTGTATGCGGCGAATCCCGCTCCCTGTGCCGGTTTTCATGGGTTCAAATTTTATCTCGTGAAATCTTGCTTTCGATTTCTGTCGGTGATAACTTTCAAGCAATTGATTCGGGCAGCAAGGAGAGCAGCCTAAAGGATATATCTGAGCATTCAGAAGTATCGGGATTATCGATTGGTAATCCGGTGGGGGAAGCGTGGTGAAAGTCCAGCACTGTCCCGCAACTGTGAGCAGCTTAGCTGCAAGTCAGACTTCCCACCTGAATGCGTCAGACGATTCCTCTTCGAGACAAGGAGGACCGTCAAGCGAGCGCGGGTATCTACCCGACGTAGACTCGACAGCCATCCTGGTTCGAAGGGACTGGGATTCTCTTTTTTCACTGGACCGCGGCGCCGGGACCCTCTACTAGGAGACGTAAACCATGACCCAGACTACGACCATCATTTCACCGCAAGATGGTGCAGTGGACTCGTTGTATGCCGCCTACAAGGTGATGCGACGCAATGGCAGCGTAGTGGCGTTCGAGCCTAACAAAATTTCGGTGGCGATGACAAAGGCGTTTCTTGCCACTACCGGTGGTAGCGGAGCCGCCAGCTCGCGCGTGCATGATCTGGTGCCTAAATTAACCGAGCAAGTCGTGCAAACCTTGCTGAAGAGGAATCCCGGTGGCGGCACCCTGCACATCGAGCAGATTCAAGACCAGGTAGAGCTTGCGCTGATGCGCTCCGGCGAGCAAGATGTCGCGCGCCGTTATGTGCTTTACAGAGAATCCCGCGCGCAGGAGCGAGCTAAGCAGACCAGCGATCAGACACCGGCGGCAGCCGGGCTTGTCCATGTCACCAAACCGGACGGCACCAGACAGCCGCTGGACTATGCACGTCTGCGGACAGTGATTGAAGAGTCCTGTGCGGACCTCGGCGAAGCGGTTTCAGTAAAAGCAATTTTCGATGGCACCGTCGCCAATCTCTATGATGGCGTCGCCGAAGAAGACGTGTTCAAGTCGGCTATCTTGACTGCGCGGGCGGCAATCGAGCGCGATCCTGCATACACCTATGCGACGGCGCGGTTGTTGCTCGATCAGATCCGCCACGAGGTGCTCGGAGAAGCAGTGACACACGGGCAGATGGCCAGTCGTTATCCCGAGTACTTTGTCGAATACGTAAGCAAAGGAGTTGAAGCTGGCAGAATCGATCCCAAGCTCGCTCAGTTCGATCTCGAGCGCATCGGTTCGGCGCTCAAGGCAGACCGCGATCTGAAGTTCCAGTACCTCGGCTTGCAAACTCTCTACGATCGTTATTTGTTGCATATCAGTGGACGCCGCTTTGAGCTTCCGCAGGCGTTCTGGATGCGGGTCGCCATGGGTCTGGCGATTAATGAAGTCGAGCGCGAGGCTCGAGCAATTGAGTTCTATGAGATTCTGTCGAGCTTCGATTTTGTCTCGTCTACGCCGACGCTTTTCAATTCCGGCACCAATCGACCGCAATTGTCGTCTTGCTTCTTAACTACGGTCAGCGACGACTTGTCCGGAATCTATGATGCAATCAAAGAGAACGCGTTGCTCTCCAAGTACAGCGGCGGTCTCGGCAATGACTGGACTCCGGTCCGAGCTTTGGGTGCCCATATCCAGGGTACTAACGGCAAGAGCCAAGGTGTCGTCCCATTCCTCAAGGTCGTAAATGATACTGCGGTAGCCGTGAATCAAGGTGGCAAGCGTAAAGGAGCGGTCTGTTCCTACCTGGAGACCTGGCATATCGATATCGAGGAATTTCTCGAACTGAGGAAAAACACCGGCGACGATCGCCGCCGCACGCACGACATGAACACCGCCAATTGGGTGCCCGACTTGTTTATGCAACGGGTGATGAAGAACGAGCAGTGGACGTTGTTCAGTCCGGACGAAGTGCCGGATCTGCACGACCGGTTCGGCGTTCAGTTCAAAGCTGCTTATGAGCGCTACGAGCGGCTCGCCGACGAGGGACAGATCAAACTGTTCAAGAAGGTGTCGGCTGTGGTAATTTGGCGGAAAATGCTCTCAATGGTCTTCGAGACCGGCCATCCCTGGATTACATTCAAGGATCCCTGCAATCTCAGAAGTCCGCAGCAACACGTCGGTGTCGTGCATAGCTCAAATCTCTGCACTGAAATCACCCTTAATACCAGCCAGAGAGAGACAGCTGTTTGCAATCTCGGCTCTGTCAACCTGGTGGCGCACGTCGACGAAAAAGGTTTGAATCTGAAAAAGCTGGAGCGTACATGCAAGACGGCGATGCGCATGTTGGACAACGTAATCGACATTAACTATTACAGCGTTCCAAAAGCGCGTGAATCCAACTTGAAGCATCGACCGGTCGGCCTCGGGTTCATGGGATTCCAGGATGCCTTGCTCAAACTGCGTATTGCATACGCTTCCGAAGCAGCGGTCGAATTCGCGGACAACAGCATGGAAGCGGTAAGCTACTTCTCGATTTTGGCCAGCAGCGAGTTGGCTCGCGAGCGCGGCTCATATTCCAGCTACAAAGGCTCGTTGTGGGACAAGGGCGTTCTGCCGATTGACAGCCTTGAGCTTCTTGCTCAATCACGCAGCAGCGAGTTCATGGACTGCGATCGTCAGAGTCGGTTGGACTGGACGCCGGTACGCGAGCATATCGCTCGCTGGGGAATGCGAAACAGCAACTGTATGGCGATTGCGCCAACTGCCACCATATCCAATATCGTCGGCGTCAGTCAATCAATCGAGCCAACCTTCCAGAATCTGTTCGTAAAGTCCAACCTGTCCGGCGATTTCACTGTTCTAAACACATACCTGGTGGAGGACTTGAAGCAACGGGGACTCTGGGATGAGGTGATGGTTCACGATCTGAAGTATTTCGATGGTTCTGTCATGCCGATCGAGCGCATACCTTCCGAACTGAAGCAGCTCTACGCGACGGCATTCGAGGTGGAACCGCGCTGGCTGATTGAAGCAGCTTCCCGGAGACAGAAGTGGATCGATCAAGCGCAGAGCTTGAATCTCTATATGTCGGAGCCAAGTGGGCGCAAGCTTGACGATATGTACAAGCTGGCTTGGTTAAAGGCGCTCAAGACCACTTATTATCTGCGCACCACCAGCGCTACGAATGCCGAAAAATCCACGGTGCAGAGCAGTAAACTCAATGCCGTCTCAAATGCCGCACCGATTACGGTAGGAAAGGTCTGTTCGACAGCCGATCCCGAGTGCGAATCCTGCCAGTAACCCTCTTTGCCACGTACGCTCCAAAAATCCACAGGAGACAGACAATGCTCAACTTTGAAGATTTCACTCCAACCCAGTCACCGGCGGGCACAAAAGCTCAGCCTGGGGCGGGAAGCGGGGCGACCGGGCTGGAGGAGATCTCGTTCAACGCCAATCGCGTTCGTGTCGACGAAAAGAAGATCATTAACTGCCGCGCCGACTTGAACCAACTGGTGCCGTTCAAGTATGAATGGGCGTGGCAGAAGTATCTTGATGCTTGCGCGAACCACTGGATGCCGCAAGAAGTCAGTATGAGCAGGGACATCGCCTTATGGAAGGATCCCAATGGTCTGACCGAAGACGAGCGCAGAATAATCAAGCGCAACCTCGGCTTTTTCGTGACCGCTGATTCGCTTGTGGCAAACAATCTTGTTTTTGCTATTTATCGACACATTACTAATCCCGAGTGCCGGCAGTATCTGCTTCGTCAGGCTTTCGAAGAAGCTTTGCATACGCACGCTTACCAATATGTCGTCGAGAGCTTGGGGCTTGATGAGGGAGAAATCTTCAACATGTATCGGGAGATTCCCAGTATCCATGACAAAGATGTCTTCCAGTTGCAGTTCACCAGCGAGCTGGCTGACCCTAATTTCAACACAGGAACGTTTGAGACCGACCAGAGATTGCTCCGTAATTTGATCGGCTATTACATAATCATGGAAGGCCTCTTCTTCTACGTCGGATTTGTGCAGATGCTCAGCTTCGGAAGACAAAATAAGATGACCGGTGCCTCGGAAGAATTTCAATACATTCTGCGCGACGAATCTATGCACCTGAATTTCGGAGTGGATGTAATCAATCAGATTAAGATCGAGAATCCTCACTTGTGGACGCCGGAGTTCCAAAAGGAGCTATCCGAGCTGATCCAACAGGGAGTCGAGCTGGAGTACCGTTACGCCATCGATTCGATGCCTCGCGGAGTGCTCGGACTGAACGTTTCAATGTTCCATGACTATCTGCGCTTCGTTGCGAACCGTCGTTGCAAGCAGATCGGCTTAACCGAGCAGTATCCCGGAGTAATGAATCCGTTTCCCTGGATGAGTGAGATGCTCGATTTGAAGAAAGAGAAGAATTTCTTTGAAACAAGGGTGATTGATTATCAAACCGGTGGAGCATTGAGTTGGGACTAAGCCGCTAACGACTTAATGGCATTCGCGTAAGAATAGCTGGCAAATTAAGAATCCGTTATCTTGTGTCGCTGCCGTTGCGTCTATCTGAGAATAGGCAAAAGTCCGGGCCCGTTGGCAGTGCTAAAATAAGCCGCTATTCAGACTATTGCCTGTTCTTCAGGCAGCTTCGCGAAAATGACTCACGCTATTCCAACAGCTCAAAGCGACTTCCGGTCGCAGGATTCTAGAGCGAAAACGCCAAAGTGGTCGACTCTTGCCTGGCCATTCCTCTGCTTGTTGCTGCTGGAGCTTGTTACGTTCGGAATTAACGTCAAGCGCGTCGGCGTCTATCAAGATGAGTGGATTTACTTTGGATATCTTCATTTCGTACCGCATACGTTAGTCGACATCGTGTCGAGTCTCTTCTGGGATCCGCGGATTATTGTCCGTCCGATCGAAGCTTTGTACTATGGCTGTCTCTACTTTCTGCTCTGGGAGAAGCCGCTCTGGTACCACGTCGCTTGCTACGGATGGGAGCTTATCGGTTGCTGGTTCCTCTATCTGTTCGTGGCGAGACTGGGGGGAAGCAGGCTGACAGCTCTTGCCGCTGCGGTCTTGTTCATGCTCTATCCGAACCACGATTCAACTCATTACTACATCACGGCCTCGGTTGAACAGGTAAGCGCTTCCTTCTTTACGCTCAGCCTATGGCTATTCCTGAAGGGAATTGATGAGAGGCGAACTGGGTTGCTGCTGTGGGCAGGGTTGGCCTATCTCTTGAGCGTTCATTTCTACGAGCAGACCTTGCCGCTGGCAGTTCTTTATCCGTTGCTGTCGCTGCTCTGCTTTCGGTCTGAAGATAGACCGCCGAGCCGGTTTGGAAGGTTTGTCATTTTCCAGATTCCATTTGTTTTTGTGGCTGTCAGTATGATCTGGTATCGTTCCTGGCTCTTGCCGCAGCTTGGTCTCGGTTGGCGATATTCGACCAATTATTCCCTCTCCCACTTCTTGAAGGTGATGGCTGCTGGTGTGAATGTAAGTATCTCGCCGCATGTTGCCGGATTTTGCGCAGCGCTGATCGGTGATGCCTTGAAAGCCGGACTGCCGGCCTTCTCCTGGCTCTGTCTTACGGCTGCGGCGACTGCTGTCCTGTTTTGTGCAACTCAAGCAAAAGACGATTTGCCGTCGGTCAGAAAGTGTTGGAGTTTGATATTGCTGGGAGTCGTGACGTTGCTCTTCGCCTATACCATCTTCGGTATAAGCGCGGAGCACATGCCGGTAATCGACTCCTGGCGGAATCGGGTAAATATCGGAGGCTCGTTGGGAGCCTGTTTGATCCTGGCTGGCTTGCTCGGCCTTGCTCATGATGTTTGTGGATCGGTAGCTAAAAGTTTGGGCCGGGCTCTGGTTCCGTCTGCATTGGCGCTCTTGACAGTGGCTCTCATCTTGGTCGACTGGGAGTTCGCTAAATACTGGATTGTGTCCTGGAATTCTCAAAAGGACATGATGTTCATCTTGCGCAAACATGCCGACGAATTCAAATCGGGAGATTCCATCTTGATCGGTGATATCACTCGTTATGCCAGATGGGCGCCGGTGGTTGATGGAGTTTGGGATTTCCAAAATCTGGTCAGAACTACACTAAACGATCGCAGCCTCAATGCAACGGTCGTAACGGAGCGGCTGGTCGCCGAAGAGGATGCAGTAATAGACCGCACCGGATCGCTTACTCTGGCCACGCTGCCCTATCGGAGATTGATACTTTACTCTCCGCTTAAGCGTCGATGGATTAGAGTGCAATCACGTGCCGAATTCTTCGAGCAAGCCAGAGCTCTCGGTTGGCCGATAGCCAATGGTGAAACTGATCGATAGATAATCAGGGCGGTACTCAGCGAACTCAGACCGATGATTACCGAACTGATCTTGAAAAGAGGCAGTTGGAATTGCTAGATTAATTCGTTGATGAAAATTGTCGCTCACTGCACTTGTCCCCGGTAAGCGATTGTGGCACTAGTGTAAGAATTCGGGCAGAGCCCCGGGATGTGGTCTTGACTTCCACTTTGAAACCTTACCCCAAAGCTCCCAAGCCATACACGAATGCTTTCTATGACGAGACCCAGATGATCTCTGTCCGTTCAGCTGAGCAGATTGTGCCGCTGGTCTTGGAGCTGCTGGATGTCCAAAGCGCTGTGGACCTGGGTTGCGGAACCGGCAGTTGGCTTTCTGTGTTTGGCAGGCACGGAGTGTCTGAGCTTCTGGGCGTAGATGGTGGTTGGGCCGGAGCAGTTGACCTTCTAATTCCAAAGAGTGAGTACCGCGTTCATGATCTTAAGCAGCCTCTTAAATTGGACCGAAAGTTCGACCTGGTAATCTCGCTTGAAGTCGCAGAGCATCTACCGGAAGCCTGTGCCGAATCTTTTGTGCGGACGCTTACGGATCTGGGACCGGTAGTTTTATTCTCGGCGGCAGTGCCATTCCAGGGTGGTACCAATCACATCAATGAGCAATGGCCAGAGTATTGGGCAAGGTTGTTTATGGACCTCGGCTATCAGCCGGTCGATTGCTTCCGAAATCGGATTTGGCAGAACGAAAATGTTGCCTATTGGTTCGCTCAGAATCTTTTGCTGTTCGTGAAGACCAGTTATCTAAACGGCAGTCCACGTCTACTTGAATATGCCAGTCGCACTGAACCGAATTTTCTAAGTCGCGTCCATCCGAAAATGTTCTTGAAGTCGCGTGAAGCGCTTTCGAGCCCGAAAGCGATCGTAATGCGTAGATTGTGGAATTTGCTGCCGCGCTTTATGCGCGTGCGCTTGATCAAGTATCTCGCTCATCATTTCTGGGAGCAAGTAAGCGCAAAGTACAGCGTCGGCGACACAGTCAAATAGCTCGGTCGGCTCAAGGTTGAAGTTCGAGAAGACTGTCGCTCTCTTTCGCTCAGATTTAGTAGCACTGCGAGATCATCCAAGCCTTTTCAAATCGGCGCGCTGCTAAATCATCTTCCTTGATCCAGATGTACAATCTGCCACCATCACCCCACATCATGTCTGACTGTTCGACTTCTGTGTCGATCTGCATCAACAGGTGCCAGCTTCGGGAGCTGCGCTCGAACTCGTTTCGACGTACGTCTGAGTAACTTCTGGAATCACCGGTGTAAAGCCCGTTGGTCACCATCTCGCATTCCAGCTCCATCGGATTTTGAATCGGCTCTGCGTAGCCCAGTAATCGGTGGTGGCAGCCAAGCGATTCTAACAGCTCATAGTAAGGGTCGGCCAGGCTCTCTTCGAGCTTCAGGTCAGCAAAGTCTGGCAATACTAAAGCAGGCTCGAAATTGAGGGCGCAAGCGCGAAACTGTTTGACCTTCTGCTCTCTCTTAAGCAGTCCGAACAACAGCTCCTTTGCCGGCAGTTCGGGCGGGGCTGTGCGTCTCAGGGCGCTGGCGTCGCAATCAAAGTAGACGACTCGAAAGCCATGTCCGTCTTTCGGGTCGAAGCCCCAGATTTCGAGATTGTAGAAGACGGAAAGCAGCCCATTGGCCGGCAAGCGCCCACGTTCTGCGAACGCGGGAATCTCCGACAGATTGATTTGAATGATGAAGGAAAGCGGGTGTTCTCTTGCATCCAACGGCCAGCCATAATTCACAGGCAGATCAGGCTTTCCTCCGAGCTTTGATCGCCCAAGCGGAATTTGATCGTCGGCGCGACTGTTTGGATGCATTGCTGCAACTTCTTTACTGGCTGCCAGGAGAGTATCCAGATGACCATCGAGCTTCTGCGCGATTAACTTGGTTCTGAATGAATCAACCGAGCTTTCTAGCATTGTATTTACGCCCAGTAATCAGGAACTTAAAGGATTAAGATAGTGGGCCCGGTATTGGCTTGGGCAGCCATCGCCGTTGACTCTTGTAAGAAGAAGCTAGGCAGTCGATTTCGAGAGGATCTGCTCGAGAGCCGCCTGGAGATCTGCCATTGATTGCCATCGTTTACTCGGAGATTTTGCCAGAGCGGTAAGCAGGAGCGGCTCCAGTTCAGGCGGAAACTGCAAATCTGGTCGCACGAAAGCAAGCGGCTTTACCTCCTCTTCCAGGTGCATGAACATAGTGTCTGCTGGGTTGTTGCCCAGGAATGGTGCGTAGCCGGTGACCATTTCGTATATGACACAGCCGACAGAGTAGATGTCGGAGCGCTCGTCGATAGGCCGGCCTCGCACCTGTTCTGGACTCATGTAAGGGGGGCTGCCGAACACACTTCCTTCGCGTGTCAGAGCGACCGCTTCCTGTCCGGCCATGTCCTTCAGTTTGCCGCAACCGAAGTCGAGTATCTTTGCGATCGGCGGTTGATCGGTTGCATTTTTCAACATGATATTGCTCGGCTTTAGGTCGCGGTGAAGAATGCCTCGATTGTGAGCATGACTGATCGCGCTGGCTGCCTGACGAGCGATATCGAGCGCCGTGAAAGTCGGAATGTAGTCTTCCTGATAGACAACTTCGTCGACACTTTTCCCTTGAATGTACTCCATTATCATGAATGATTGTCCCCGCTCTGTTACGCCAAAGTCGTAGACGGCGGCTATATTTGGATGCTCCAAGCGGCTGATTAGTTTGGCTTCTTGCTCGAAACGCAGGCGGATCTCTTCTTTTAATCCAGGAATTAAAAGCATTTTGATTGCAACAAGTTTGTCCAGCTTGGGATGTTTTGCCTTAAACACAATGCCGGTGCCGCCTTCACCCAGCACGCTGATAAACTCGTACTGTGAGGCGAGCGTGGTTCCCAGCAGATTGGCGCGATTCAACAGATCGCTGTTGCCGGTGCCCAACGGCTTGGGCGCTTGCGGGATGGCTGCTTGCTTCCTGAGCGTCGAACGGATGCGCGCTGATAACTCTTCGATATCGAACGGCTTGGTTACAAAGTCGTCTGCTCCGAGATCGAGCCCGAGAACCTTGTCCTTGGCCGTGTTGTGTCCAGTCAGCATCAACACTGGCGTCATGCCGCCTGTTTCTCGGAACTTTCGTAATACCTCGATGCCATTCATCCCTGGCATGTCCCAGTCGAGCACAACTAAATCGTAGTGTCCTGAGCTCAGAAGTTGCCAGCCTTGGTTGCCATCGGCTGCCTCTTCGACTGTGTACTGCTCGAATACGAGCCAGTCTTTGACCGTCGTTCGTAGTGCGGTGTCATCATCTACTAACAAGATCTTGGACATCAAGCCTCAATTCCGTTAATGCTTTTCCCATATATACGGAGAGTTCGCTCGCGGCGGTGAAGGCGATGAGCCATCGGCTCCAGCTGGAGCCGATGGCGGTTGTTGGTTTGGCTCAGTTGCCGGCGGCGTTTCGCTCGCTGCGCTTTGACCTGCACCCGATGGCAGCGGTGCGGCGCCTGTTTGAGCCGGCTGAGCCGGTGGGTTGGCCGGGCTGGCTGTCGTCTGGACTGGACTCAGCGTCGGTTGCGCTGCCGGCGCCGGATTCTGGATTAAAGGCGATGGTAACGTTGCCGGACTGCCGTCTTCCATGTATACGCGAATCGTTCGGCTTGCAGGTCTTGCCGCTTGCGGATTCGACCCAGTTCTAGCTGCGCTGCCGGTTGAGTTCGCTGGAGTCCGCGCTGTTCCGGCAGCATTGTCTGCGTTAGATTGCACTGGCGCCGGTACAGGCTCCGGATGAGGAGTCATAATCGCAACTGCAATGAGCGCCACCACCAATAGTGCTCCACCGACGATCGCCAGCAGTCTCGTCTGAGCGGCTTTGGCTCCGACCGGACAATCGCTGGTAAGAAATCTGCCGTCGTTTCGCTTATAGAGAGTGACGTCCTTCTTCGCCTCCATTTTAAAGATAGTCTCTTCTGCTTCGGGCAACTCAACCGAATTGAAGTCGTAGACTTGATGCTGGCAGCGTTTGCAAAAGCGAACGCGGGCGGTTCCTTCCATCTGCTCCCAGGCAGCGGAGCAGGGCGACGCCGGCCGGAAATTCTCGATTGCTTGAAACGGTTTGACTGCTTCGACTGAGGGAGCGCTCTGAAACGATCTGTCTTGAACCTGCTGCTCTTTCTCCGCCACCTTTTTTGCGGCCACCTCTCGGCAGGCATCGAGATCTAAGGCAGTCCTGGCCTCAACCGGTTGAGTCTTTCTCATGCCGGCCGGATTTGGGCTGGCCGGAGCGGCCGGCGGCGAATTGGCTGAAGCGTTGTTCGGTCGATTGACCGGACTTGGGCTGCCGGAAAGTTGTTCTCTTTCCGGTTGAGTCGGATTGTCATTGCCTGAATTCTCAGTCATGGCTGCCTTCGTCGAGGTTTATGGTCAGGCGCTTCCTGCTTAGAGCTTGATTTGCATTGGGGTCCCTGGCTGCAGACGCCGTGGACAAGCAGCGCCGACGCTTAAGCTAGTATTCCCGGTTCTTCGGTGCTTTTATCAAGTTGCTTCAACCTGCGACGATCTGAATTGCCGAAGCGGCCATTCACATACCATTCAGCTGAGCGGTACTGTGAACCAGAAAATGCTGCCTGAGTCGAGTTTGCTTCGCACTCCGATTTCACCGCCCAATTGCTCGACTATCGCTTTGCAGATAGCTAATCCCAGCCCGGTGCCGCCTTTTTCAGTAGCATCAGCTGATTCGACCTGGCCGAAGCGATCGAAAATCGCTGAAAGCTTACTTTCCGGTATTCCTCGGCCAAAGTCTTTGACCTCGACTTTCAAATGCAGATCCTGCCGGCAAGCGATAAGAACTACTGACTTGCCTGAAGTGGAGAATTTCACAGCGTTACCGACCAGATTAACCATGACCTGAACGAGCCTGCGTTCGTCCGCTTTGATCACTGCGTCGCAAGGGTTAATGACCAGTTCTATCCCTGCTTCTTCGGCGCTTGCTCCGATGGCATTGGCGGTCTGGTCGAACACCGATTGAATCAAGACGTCTCGAATCTCCATTTCAAGTTTGCCCGATTCCATCTTCTCTATTTCCAAAAGGTCGTTGATCAAGGCGATCAATCTGACCAGCTCTAAGTTTGCCGATTGAAGCTTGGCGCTTGCCGCCTCCGGTACCTGCCCGTAAACGCCTTTGATTAATGAAGCGTGCATCACCTTGAGCGAGCTGAGCGGAGCTCTCAGGTCGTGGCTGAGAGTAGAAACAAATTGCTGCTTGACTCTTAGCATCTCTTTCGACGCCGATATATCGTGGATGACGCAAAAAAGCTGCTGCTCATCCTCGGACCAGTGGGCCGACCACAACGTGTCGATCGGGCGGCCATCTTTATGTTTCATCTGGTTCTCAAAAGTTCCGGTGGACTTGTTTTGAATGATTGAATTCAATGCTCGCTCAGTCGATTGCAGCGCCGCCGGCAGAACGATTCGAACTGAGCTCTTGCCGATCAGCTCGTTGGGTTCGTAGCCAAGTACGTCGGTGGCGGCCGGATTTACAGCGGTGAAATTTCCCAGTGAGTCAATTGAGCAGATAACATCTGAAGCGTTGTCCAGGATCGCTCTTTCCTTCTTGATCGCCAGCTCCAGCTCCTCAGCCATCCTATGAATTGTCTGGTCGAGATGAGCCAGCTCGTCGGTGCCGATCAACGCTGGAGAAAGGCGCTCCCGCCGTCCCAGTTTGAGCGTATTCTCCATCAAAATTTTCAATCGAGCGGCAGTACTCTTGTTGAAGTAAACGACCAGCGCAAGCGCTAACAATACATTTACGGCAACGCCGGCAAAAACACACTGCTGGACTAATCTTCTGGCTTTGCGCTCGTTTTCGGAGGACTCGCGTTGGGTTTCAGTTTGCTTTCGAGAGACGACTCGCAAGTCGGCTACCAATTCTGAGAGAAGCTGCTGCGACTCCTCGATATTAATGTCTTGCCAGGCGCCCTTATCGACCGACTCATGAACTTGATTGAGCAAGCGGAGCGTTCGGTCGACAGTTCTTTCAAATCTCATCATGGCAGCCGTTTGATTGCGCTCGCCGCCGGTCAATGAATGAAGCGCTCCAAGGTGGTCCCGAATCCGCTTCACAACGTCATCAAATCGATTGTTAAGAGCAGCTGTTTTACCAGCTGCTGCCGTAATGTTGGTAGTGACTGCCTCATAGAAAAGGCTGGCTAAGATGTTTACCTCAGTGAGAATGTCCTTCGAGCGAGACAGTCTGGCCGCTTCAATCTCGGTTTGATGTTGCAGTCCGCTCAAAGACAACACAAAAACCAGCTCGAAGACCAAAGGGATTGAAACCAGGACCAGACCCTGATGAGCAAGTTTGAGGTTGGTTTTGAACGGTGCCATTGGCTTACAATCGTAATACAGTCAGATCACTTTTGACACGATCATCTGAATTAACACTAGCCGGTAGATAACAGTTCTTGCAATTGATCATCTCAACCTTGCCGCATTCTTGACTGGTGCAATCAACGGAGCTTAACGGCGAGAATTAATAATGAAGCTTTCGACTGTGCCCAGAAGCGTGCCAGAACAACCGGATCTATTGAAGAGTTCTGGCTGGTTGAGCTGGTTTTGGCTCTGCTTAGCGATTGTCTATAGCAGCGTGATGCTCTACTTGTATTGGTCATTGTCTGCCAGTTTTGAAAGGGACGAACGATTTTATCGCTGGCAGAGCTTCTGCCAGGAGGCGGACGAGGCGAGCTCTGCTGGACACGGTTCTCAAGCTTTGCAGCTGTATACGAAGGCGCTAACCGAAGCGCGACAAGGCGATTTGGCAGCGGCCAAAATCTCGACGCTCGGCAGCCTGGCCCGCAGCTATCTAGTCGATGGCAAGCCGAAGCAGGCGGCGGCTGCCTTGAAAGACCGAGTCGCCCTGGTGCGTGATGTTTATGGTGCCGACGGACCGGAGATGTACTACGCGTTAGCGGACTTCGCTGATAGCAGCAAACTTTCAGGCGACCTTCCTGCTGCAATCTCCGGCTATAAGATCGCCTATCAGCTTCTGAATCAAAACGATCGGCTGCCCTTCGCTGAAAAGACTACCCTGCTCAGGAACTTTGCGTCGGCTTTGACCGAACACGGAGAGGTTGACGAGGCGAAGAACCTCAGTTTGGAGCTGGCCGATCTGCCTCAGCCGGCGATTGCAAAGCTGCCGATTCTCAATCTTTCGCGCGACAGGCGCTCGCCCTATCTGCGTGACTGGGAAAAACTGGTGCAACTGGCCAAAACGGAAGCGACCGGCACTCAGATGGAAGCCGCAAAGGCTCATTACAGGCAAGCGCTCGAGCTCATTCCGAAATTCTATGCCGGTGAAGATGCGGGCAACCAGCGCTCAGTCGCCACCATTGCGTGCCTGGTGGCAATCTATCAACAACAGAACAATTACCAGGATGCAGCTGATACTTTTGGAGAATTCTTGAAGCAGTACGATGCGGCCGTTGGTGTGGAAGATGATTGTGTCGCCAACGCTAGCCGGGAGTACGCAATCGGTTTGTGGAAAAAGAATAAGTATCCGGAAGCGGTTGCTGCGCTTAAGCGTACTTTGAAGATTCAAGATTCAGCGAAGGTCAAGGATGGGGCGAGCATTTCATGGACGTTGCATCTGTTTGGCATCATCGCCGATGGAGCGGGCAAGCGAGAAGAAGCTGATAAAGCTTTCGATCGCGCGGTCAAGCTGAGAGAAAAGTTGTTGAAGCCAGACGATCGTGCCTTGGCCGATACGATTCTGGCATCCGGTTTCCTCAAGCAGCGAATGGGCAAGGACCGGGAAGCAGAGGTGCTAATGCGTAAGGCTCTGTCGATTTACAAGAAACGTGGCGACATGAAAGTTTCAGAACCGGGTACCAGCTGTCTGATTAGCATCGCTCAGATTCAGCGTGGCCAGTGTCAGTATGTTAAGGCCGAGCGCACTTTCACTGAAGTGCTCAGGCGAAATCAACATTTCTTCGGGCTTCACTCGCTGCAAAATGGCGGTGTTTTCGGTGAGTTAGGGTACATACAGCTCTCTACCAAGCGTCCCCGCGCTGCAATCGCCACTTTGAATCAGGCGATTGAGATTTTCAAACAGTATCACCGGCCGGTCGACCTGGGTGCGATTGCAGTTTACTACATGTGGATCGGTCACGCCCGCTGCAATCTAAGAGAGTATGCCGAAGGCAGAGATGCTTATCTCAAGGGCCTGGAAATTGGAAAGTACTGCCTGCCCAAAGATTCTCCGCAGATGAAGGAGATGGCAGCGGCTTTAGCAAAGGTCGACAGCAAGTTGGGCGGTAGCAGGCAGAAAGATTAGAGCTTACTGCGAAATGCCGCCGAGATTTGGAGTTGTGTCGGGGTTCGTTGGTCCTTCAACTAGATGAGGATCCCATTGCACCGGCGGTGGCAGCGGTAGCCCTCTGAAGTATTTGGGAGCGACATTGCCGAGTTGACCGAAGTTGTTCGGCAGCGGCACTGCGGCACCATAGCCGCCCTGGACATTCTGGGGGTCATTGAAAGCATTTGGATTGGAGTTAATGCCTCTGAAGAATCCATAGACTGGGATAGAAACGCCATCCCACTGATTGGGGGTCAACGTGCTGGCATGAATGTTGATGGCCGCATAGATCCGTTGCTTTGGTTGAAACGAAATGCCAGTGCCCTGCACGCCGATGAAATTCGGAAATACTTGATCGATCTTAAACGGCAGCGGCAGGCTGGATACTGTCACGACTACCTGGTTGTAATCGCCGGAGTCGTCGCTTGGTATGTCCGGAAATGTAACGTTTGGGTTGGGCAAACCGAGCCGCTGACAGAGTCTTTGCGCCACCTGGGTCGCTGAGGCATGCGCTGAGTTTGCGTCGTAGTCTGGTCGCTCCATACCCAACCAATAGCGATTCGCTGCTACGACTTTTGCGGCTTCGGAGGCTACCACATTCACTTTCGCCGACCATTGCGTCACGAAAAAGGCGTTGATACCGAAGGCGACCATCAGCACGAACGCTGCAACCAGGAGCATAAGTGCGACGGTCCCTTCCGCTAGAGCTTGACCGGAGCAGCGGCGGTAGGCTGTTTGGGCTGAAACCCGTCTAGCCTTGAAGAGGCGGGTGTGGTGGGACATCTTATGTTACCTCCTGGTCGCGCAGCTTCCAGCTGAAAGTGCCGACGGTAAATTTATCGGCCTTGTCCGAAAAATAGCAACGAGCTTTTGTATCACATGTACCACCGAGCGAAAGGCTTCAATCTAGGCTAGAAAAGCTTGAGCGCTGGCGCTGTGCATTCCTCGTCGTCTATCGCCGGGGAGTTTACGCGGGGAGATACTTCGTAGGCTGCCATTTTCTCCTCCGGATATGATTGAAGCAGATTCGAGAGTTTGGCAACATCTCTTTCACTTTCAGTCAACCAAAGCTCTTCACTGTCCTCATTCAATATGGCAGGCATTCGGTTGTGAATCTCGGACATCAATTTATTGGGAGCAACCGTGATGATGGCGCAAGTTCGTAAAACCTCGCCGTCAGGTGAAGTCCATTGCTCCCACAAGCCGGCGAAGCTAAACGGGCCCTCGCCGGTCGGCTTGATGTACATCGGTACGCGAGCCTTGGACAGTCCCTTCCATTCATAGAAGCCGTCGGCCGGAATGATGCAGCGCCTTCGAGCAAGCGCCTGTTTGAAAGAAGGTTTTTCGGACAGGCTCTCGGCCCGGGCGTTGATTAGCGGCTTGGTCTTGCTCAAATCTCTTACCCAATGCGGTATGAGACCCCACTTTAGACCGTCGAGTATTCGCGAACTGTTAGATGACATCACAACCGGCACCAGCTGCGATGGCGCAATATTATAGCGGTGGTTCAGCTCGAACAGGCATTGCTGAATCCCGTATCTCAGCAGGATGTCCTTCGTGGAGCGACCGAGAGTGTAGCGTCCGCACATGGTTTTGTTGCTCCGTTGTCATCGTTTTATCGCCAGATTGGAATCACGGTTCCATCTTGTTGCTGCCAATTCGGCACCCAGGCCAGAGCGAGTAGCTTCACCGTTATGTTGCTCTTTTTTGGTAGAACAGCCGTTGTCTCGAGCGGCTCAGATTGCGCATCGAACTTTCGCTCAATATGCGACAGCTCAGTTTTGAATTCGGACTCAACTTGAAGAAGCTGTTGTGTCAGGGCCTGCAGATTTTCTTCGGAATGCGACGCCTCTCGTTGCTTCCGCGAAGCTCTGCCAACTCCGCGCGCAGCCGACGAGGCTCTTTCAAGCGTGCTTGCGCTCAAGCGGCGCCTGCCTGTGAAAGCTCCTAGCAAAGTGGCACCGACCGAAATCGCCGAATTGAGCTGCTCGTCTCTGGCGGCCTGCGAGTCGAGTTCTAATGCTTGTTCTGCTCGACGAATGTGGTCTTGCAGGGCAGACAGCTTGGGACCGTACTTGTTTCGCAACTTCTGCGACTGGCGGTCGCGTTCTTCGCGAGCGAGTTGGCTTAACCTGATGCGAAACTCGCGCTCCCCTTCCGACGGTTTCGAAAGTTCACCAAATAAGGTGCTCTTAAGAAGCCAGAGTTTCTGAGTTTCATAGAGCCAGTTGCCGAACTCCTTGCTCCAGGCTTTATAATTGGCCGGCAGCGCTGCCGGTGATGGCATGGTGGCAAAGCACGCCATCTTTTCCGGAGACTCTTCAAGTGCTCCGGCGCCCAGCCGTACTCGCACACTATCAGACCAACTGACTGGGTTAGCTTGGGCGGTAACAGGAACGAGATAAGTCAATTCTTGGGTCGTCTCGATTTGCATTTTTGAGTCGGCGAATCGCACTGTTCCAGAGGCCAAAATGATCGGACTGTAGAGCAGTCTGGCTCCTGAAGGTCGGTCGCCGCTAACCGGCAGGAAGAATTGCGAAATTCCTGGCGGAAGCACCGGCCGAACTGCTCCGGCATCTGAGCTTGGCGCTTTTGAGGACGAGGAAACGGATGCTGATTGCGGCTCGACTTCATTAAAACGATTTGCCGGTTGGGCTGACGAAGGCGCTCCTGGCGTGAGGTCTGGCTTCTCTGGCTTGACCGGCTTGGGGGGCGAGGCAAGCTCCTTTTGCGGTTTCATCAGGGCGGCTATCTGTTGCCGAGTCATGGGTCCACGTAGATACGAGAGCGTCCAACGCGTCTCGAAAATCTCCGGATTTTCAGCATGTATGTTGTTCATCAGAAAGATTCGACTGCCCAGCGATGCAAGCAACCTGTCCATCTGCTGGCGGTCGAACCGGGCGCCATTGGTGGCAGCTGCCCCTTCCAACCCGTCCAGCAGGCGCAGCTTGTCTCGTTCTGTTTGTAAGCGACCGATAAACCAGGTGCCGGTGTTGGACAAACCCTTATAATCAAGATCGACCGGATTCTGGCTTGCCAGCACTACTCCTACTCCGAAGGCCCGAGCCTGCTTCAAAAGAGTGATTAGCGGTGCTTTCGATGGTGGTGCCGCCACCGGTGGAAAGTAGCCGAAGATCTCATCCATGAACACAATCGCCCGCAAGCTGGTTGTTCCTGATTGGGCGCGCATCCAGGTCACTATCTGGTTGAGCAAGAGCGTGACGAAAAACATTCGTTCGCTGTCGCTTAAGTGCGAGATTGAAAAAACTGAGATTCTCGGTTTGCCCTGACCACCATAAAGTATCTTGTCGATGTCGAGCGCGTCACCTTGTAGCCAGGCTTGGAAGCCTGGTGCGGCCAGTAAATTGTTGAGAGACATGGCCAGGGCAAATCGTTCTTTCGCTGGAAAGAACGATTCAAGATCGAAAGCTCCAATTTGGCTGAAGGGAGGATTTTGAATCTGTTGAATCAGGCTGATCAGCGTCAAGTCTTGTCCTTGGCGCCAGAGCGCATTGAGAATATTGGACAAGAGGATGTGCTGGCGTGACTGAAGTGGGTCGGCCTCGATACCCAAGAGGGTAAGCAGGCTGGTCGCGCCGGCGTTTACACTGTCTCGCCAAAGATCGCTGTCATCGCCAGCCGCATCGGCCGGCGGCGCAAGTGATTTCAAGATTGAAATTGGCAAGCCGGCCGTGCTGCCGGGTGTATAAATTGCAAACTCTGCCGCATCCGAGAGCAGCTTTATCCGCTCAGCGGATTGTCCGAACTGTTCGAGACCGGATTTCCACCGCTGCGCTTGCTGGCTGGCAAATTCTTCCTTCGATTGCGCCAGCTTTCGCGCATCATCCGCGTTGACCCAGGGCAAAAACTCGCTGGCGGACAGGTTTGGAAATCTCAATAGAAGATTGGAAAGGTCGCCTTTGGGATCGATTGCGATCACTGGAATGCCGTCGATCGCTGCCTCTTCCAAAAGGCTGATGCACAGTCCAGTTTTGCCGCTGCCGGTCATGCCGACGCAGATGGCGTGCGTCAAGAGATCGCGCGAATCATACAAAAATGCGCCAGCCTTCGGCCGCTTGTTCTCAAGATCGTAAGGACGTCCGAGGTAGAAGACGCCTAACTTCTCGAAATCCTCCACTGTTGCCGAATCTCCCTGGTTGACTTGCTGCTTTACGCGCCCTTGCGAATCTTGGCGCTATCCTGAATTCAAATTATCGCAGCATTTCAGGAAGGCTGTCGCTTCACATTTTTTCGAGCCGGCAGCTATGTTAGGCGTGGTATACAAGAGTAGTCGACCTCGAGGTTGAGCGATGAAGGAAGCTGATAACAGAAAGCCTGGGTCTGAAGCTAGTGCGCAGGGTCAATCTGCCAAGGATGACGATTCGCCCAATCAGGCTAACGACCAAAACGCCGAAGACGGCTCCGGAATCAGCAAATGGGAGCGCGATCTTTTCCGCGATGCACTCTCCAATGTCAATCAAACTCTGCGTTATCAGATTTCGCTGGGGGTACCTTTGCTGGCTGCTTGTGTCACGGTTTTGAACCTTGTTCCGCCCCAGGAGCATCAGGAGCTGTTGAACTACTTGGACAAATGGGTTTTCATTCCGGTCTTGGTTGGCATGGGCGTTGCCTACGCCGGGCTCGAGCAGTGGTGGTATATGGACAAGCAGAAGAGCAAGCCGGATGACAATCTCGATAGCCTATACGGTATTGTCAGATACAAGTATCACATGGTGCATATCTCGATTTTTCTACAAGGTCTGGGCCTCGTGCTCTTGATGATCTTCGTCCTGATCGAATTCAAGTAAACCGGACTTTAGGCGGCCGGTCAATCGATGCAAAATCAGCGTGCCGAGTTTAGAGAATATGAATACAAGATACAGGTCGCCGGTGCCGCTCTTTTCCTTTGCGACGACAATGCACGATTTGACGCCGCCGAGCTCTGGAGCGATATCTCCGACCAGCAAGCGTTGGTTGCAGGCGACGGCGTATTGTCCGTGCGAGCTGAACCGGACAGCAGCGTGCGTTTGCTGGTGGATGTTCGAGAAGTTGAGCAGCTGGACCCGGACGCCGGCTTTCATCCGATTGGGCGTTGTCTGCTTGATGTTCCTTCCGGCCTGATAGTGGTAGCCGGCAGCGCTGATTTCTATGGCGATGCGGCTCGCATTCCGGTCAGACCGGCGCTCTATCAGGTAGCCGTTTACGCCGGATCGCTCGATACTATATATAGTGGCTTACGGCGATCGCAAAATTGCTTGAAGGTAGTGCTGTCCCTCTGTTAATAGCACTTCAATTCTGTCCACATCCTGTCGTAGGCGAAGATTGCCGAGCCGATTTCGCCGATCTCTTCGCATTTGTCCAGGGTAGCTTGCGGCGGGTAAAGGCTCTTGCTGGCTAGCAGCTCTGGCTGGACGTATTTCAGTGCCGAATCATTGGGGGTGGCGTACCAGGTATAGTTGGCAATCGCCGCTGAAATGCGAGGCTCCATCATGAAATTTAGCCATAGATGTGCGTTTTCAGGATGCGGGGCTGACTTGGGCACACAAAGATTATCAACCCACATCGAGGCGCCGCTCTCGGGAATGATGTATTTCACGTCGCCGTTCTGCCGGGCCGCCTGTTGGGCATCGCCGCTGAAAGCCAGCGACAGCAGGCTGTCTCCGCTTGCCAGATAGACGATGACTTGATCTGACGTGTAACACATGGTAAGCGGTTTCTGTCGCTTCAATTCGGCACATGCGGCTGCTATCTCTTCGGTCGCCACTGAATTGAGTGAGTAGCCGAGATGCTTGAGCGCCAGTCCGACAGTTTCTCGCGGGTCATCCAACAATGTCATGCGGCCGGACAGGCGCCTGTCCCAGAAGACATCCCAGTCTCTGGGCTCGTCTTTCTCATTACGCCCAAAGGCGGACTGGTTGAATCCGATTCCGGTAGTTCCAAAGGTATACGGAATCGAATACTGGCAACCAGAGTCGAAAAGCGATGTGCTGAAACGTTTTGCAATGTGCTTGAAATTGGGCAGTCTGTCCTTGTCCAGCGGCTGGAGCAGGTCCATGTTTTTCAATTGCTTGACCATGTACCCTGACGGCACGACGATATCGTAATTGGAGGCCCCGGCTTGAAACTTGGCCAGCAGCGCTTCGTTAGAAGAGACGGTGTCGTAGATGACTTTGATGCCGTAGCGTTGCTCGAACTCAGGGATGATTGCAGGGTCTATGTAGTCCGGCCAACTGTAGACGTTCAACTGGCTGGGATCTTTCGGGGCGGAAGTTCGAATCGTGCAGCCTGCCAGGGAAAAAGCACCGCTTGCGCAAGCTGACACAGCACCGGCTAAAAATTGTCGCCTGCTGCACCGCCGGTAGTGGCGGGGTCTCATTCCGGGCTTTCCTCGGGGCGTGACTGCTTTCGCTCTTTCAGATATGGGCTGATGGCTTGCAAAAACTGGTGGGTGCTGACCGGTCTGGTGATGAACCGGTCGGCTCCCAGTGCCAATCCCGCTTGTTGCAGGCTGGAGTCCTTGCTGGGGCACACGAAGACAAAGGGGATGTTTCGGAGCTCCTCGTCTGCTTTAACTTCACGTAAAAGGTCCAGACCGTTGCCGTCCACCATTTCATGGCTAGACAGGATCAAGTCGGGCAAACTCTTATGGGCAAGAAACAAGCCGAGCGAGATGCTTGTAGCCGGACTTACCTCGCAGTCGAGCGGGCCGAGGACCGACCGAGCCAAGTCGGTAGTGGCGCGAGAATTGCCGATCACCAAGACACGTATGGACATGAGTTCAGAGAATTACCCGGCTAGGTTGGGATGGCCAGTGAAGCGGAAAGTTAGATTGAGTGTGGCTGTGAGAGGCTGCTTTCTCAGCCGCCCCTCACAGCCGACTTTCGCTCAACCTGTCCTGGCAAGAGCTGTCCTTATTTGCCGGAAGTTTTGGCGTCCGGATTCTTAACAGGCAGCCCGATCGCGCTGGCGCCTTTTTCAGTCTCTTTGACTGCGCCCTTGCCGAGCTTCTCAGCGCCTTTCAGCACGTCCTTGGTGACGGTTTCGGTGCCCTTGACCGCGCCTTTACCGACCTTTTCAGTGCCCTTCGCTACGTCTTTGGTAATCTTGCCAGTGCCTTTGACGAGGTCTTTTCCTACCGTTTCGGTTCCCTTGACGGTATCCTTGCCAACCTTCGCTGTCCCACCGACAACGTCTTTGCCAAGTGTTTCGGTGCCCTTGCCGACTTCCTTGACGCCTTTGCCTAACGCTCCGGCTCCCTTTTTAGCGCCGTGCTCGAGTGCTTCAGCGCCCTTTTCTAATTCGGAACCGATGCCCTTAATCACCTTGCCGGTACCCTTGCCGACCGTTTCGGCGCCATTCTTAATGTCAGAGCCGACTGCTTTTGCTCCCTTTTCCAACTTATTCTCATCGGCTATCGCCGCACTGAAACTCACGGTTGTCAATGCAGTCAGGGCTAGCAGCGCTACGCTTTTTTTCATTTCCTAAACCTCGAAGAAAAACAGACAAATCCGCACAGAAGTCATCTTAACCGGACGGAGCAGCGCTTGACCGGTTTGGCCGCAGATTTAAAACTCAATTTACGTCAATCTCACACTTGGCTGCCGGGCGATCTGCCATCTGGTTGCCCACCCGATCGCTTAAGCGATAGACATCGTCGGTAAGCAGAATTTTGCGACGTCACGCAGATATACTATAAGAGCCGGATGAGCCGGGCTGAACATTGGCCGGCCAGGCTATGTATCTCAAAGACGTTTCTATCCCTATCGATCTCTTTTTGGCATGACTCAATCCACCAACGAACCTGATAACCGCCGCCATCGTATGACGGTTCAACATGCAACTCCGGAGCGAAAGCTGATCGAAGAGATGCTGACAGAGGTTCAACGATCCGCCGACAGGCTGATCGAGTTGCCAATAGAAATTCCTGGCTTCCCAGAGCCATTCATGCTTACTGCCGAGCGAGAAATGGGGGGAGACCGTCCGATTTGGACGCTCCTTTCCGGACAAGGGGCGGGCCGGACCGAGCATTGGAGCTATACGTTTTCGGATACCGACATGATTCATGAGATTCTGTCGCTTTCTCTGTCCACGCCGCCGGCGGCAACAGGCTCGGGTGTCGAGGCGAAATCAATGGTTGATGTAAAAGACAGCTTGCTTGATCCGCTGCCTTTCCTCGAAAAGAATCAACCAAATATATTGCTGGGGCATATTTTGGTCGACTCCGGAATCATTCCGGAGCCGGTGTTGGATGCAGCGCTCAATCTGCAGGAATTGGCCAGGAGCGGGGAGCTCGATGGTGACGAGGCGACTGAAACATTGCGAACAATGCATGTGCATGGCGTCGACTTGCAAGAGGCAGTAGCCAGCATCAAGAGCAAGCGGCAAAAGAAAGCAACACCGGATGCTGTCGACCTCTTGCAAAAGGCCGGGTATGTCAACGAGCAAGATATCAGCAAAGCAAAAACAGTGGTCGAGCAGCTTCGCAAGGCTGGGTTGGATACAGCCCAGGGAGCCGAACTGGCAAAGTCCTTGATCGACTTGTTAAAGATCTCCGGATTGATCGGCGATCAGGACCTCAAGAGGTCTGCCGTTGCCGCGGCCGATTATCCGCTCGATATGTGTAAGGCTCTTCTGTCGTCCGGGGCGGTCGATTCTTTGACTTTCGAGGTCGCTTCCAGGTTCATAAAACATGTCAGGCGCGGGCAGTTTAAACAGGAGCAAGCGATCATCGCTTTGCACTACTGCCAGCGCTGCCGGACTGGCTTTGAAGAAACCGTTCATGCTATGGGCTGGCAGGTGCCGAGCGAATTCTGACCGATACCATTGATGGTGCCTAGTCTGGGAATTTTCGCCTGCAGAGAAATGTTTCTCTTTCTAAGCGGTTGTAGGGAATCTTGGTATTGGCTGCCGCTTAAGGTTTTATACTGAATTAAATAGCCGATGGATCTCAAGAGACGAGCGATGGACGACAGGGCAGACAAGAAAGAACCGACTAAGCACACCCGTGAGCGACTGACGGTGCAGACCGCCGCGCCTCCCCAAGATCTGATATATGACATGTGGTGGCGAGCGCAAAGAGCTCCAGGCCGGCTAATCGAGCTACCGTTTGATGTACCTGGTTGTCAGACGATGACATTGACCGTCGAGACTAACATCGATGGCGAGCGACCGCAGTGGACCTTTTATTCTGGAGATGGCGTATTGTGGAGCTATGTCCTGAGCGACACGGAGATGATCTGGGAGATCCTGACGCTTTCTATTACACCGGCGGGTGGCCAAAGTTCGAGCCGAGAGCCATCCGCACCGCTGCCGACCAAACCGATTACTCCTGCCAAGGTGAGTGCAACGCCGGCTGCAGCACCGGCCAAGGAGAGTCGCAGTTCGGCGCCGGAGCCTGCCGCTGCGCCCCCGACCAAACCGGCCGCGGCCAAGCCGAAGGAGTCTGGCAAGAACGTTTCGCCGGTTTCCTATATCCAGCAAGGCGTACCGAATCTCATGTTAGGACGCATTCTGGTCGATTCCGGATTGATTCCCAAGGATGTTCTGGAGGCGGCGCTCAATTTGCAGGAGCTCGTTCGCAAATCAGGCTTGACCCCGGTGGAAGCTACCGATGTGCTTCGAAAGGTACAGACGCAGGGCAAGAAGATTGAGCAAGTAATCGCCGAGCTGAAAGGTCAAGAGTATTCCGTTCCCGAGCCTCCTAAATCGGATGCGGTCGATCTGCTGAAACAAGCTGGATTCGTAAGCGAACAGGACATCATCAAAGCCAAGCATGTTGCCGTGCAGTTGCAAAAAGCCGGACTGGATTCGCCCAAGGGAGCAGAAACTGCTAAGTCGCTGCTCGAGCTGTTGCGGCTGGCTGGATTTATTACTGATGACGATATCCGGAAGGCGTCTGCCAGCAGCTCCAACAATCCGACCGAAATTTGCAAAGCGCTGCTGTCGTCCGGAGCGATTGACGCGCTTTCATTTGAAGTGGCATCACGCTTCGTAAAGCATGTGCGCCGGCAGACTTTTAAGCAAGAGCAGGCGATTATCGCTCTGCATTACTCGCAACGGTCACGAACCGGATTTGAAGAGACCGTGCACGCGCTCGGCTGGAAAGTGCCGATCGAATCTTAAGTGATACTACAGGCAGTGCGAACTGCCGATTTGACAGGAGAAGGAAGGGAGTAGCTTATGTCCATCATGCGCCTGGCGGAAGCAGGGTATCGATTGCTAATCCTGGTGGGGGATCTTTTCCAGCATGTCCTCTTGCTCGTCTTTCGGTTGAACTGGGGCTGGCAGTTATTCATCAACGGGAAAGGAAAACTGGCGAATCATGGCGATATCGTTGATTTCTTCAAGAGTTTGAATCTGCCGTTTCCGGATTTTACAGCCTGGTTTGTCGGAGGCGTCGAGTGTCTGGGCGGACTGGCTCTAGTAGCTGGTTTTGGCTCGCGCGCTGTCGGCTTGATCCTGACTATCAACATGACTGTCGCTTACTTGAGCGTTCCTGATGATCGCCAAAAGGTCTTCAATATCCTCAAAGAGCAGGACCCATTCCTGCAAGCTGATCCCTTCTTCTACTTACTTACCGCGATTGTTGTTTTCGTATTCGGCAGCGGTTTCTTTTCGGTCGACCAGCTGTTGAAAAGCTTCGTATTCGAGAAGAAGGGCTCGCCTGCGCAAGCTGATGATCAGACAATTGAAAGCAAGAACTGAACAGTTATGACCTGGCGCCCATCACTCATTTGGATTGCTGCTCGATAGATGCCTGTTTGCTCGCCGCAATTGACTTGGCAGTCATACCGACCTGGAATGCCTGAAGCAGGTCGCCGCGTTGATAGAGCAACTCTGAATATGTCTGCAGAATGCCGGCATAGTCACGGCTGTCTTTGCCGAGTGGACCTTTGAGGAGATCGACTGCGCTGCGGCACTGTTCGGTTGCTTCGGCGGTGAGACCTTTAGCCTTCAAGGACAGCGCTCGATAATAGTCGATAATTCCTGTCTGTAAGTCGTGATTAACCTGAAGTCTAGACCAGTACTTGCCGGCTCGATTGTAGTCGGCAAGCGCTGGAGACCAGTCGAGACGATGACGGAAAAAATCGCCGCGCTTGCTGTAGAACAAAGCGAGCGTTTCCGGTGCGATCATTCCTTCCGGAAAGCGGCCTTCGTTGAAGCGGCGCTCAATCCATTGATAACTTTTCCAGGCCCCGTTCGCATCGTTGTCGAGAAAGAAGCAATCTGCCATCCGCGCGTAGGCGTCGAACATCATTTGTGGTGGTGGTGAAGGATACATGATGTAATTGTCGATTGCATTTTGATACAACTTAGCGGCATCTTTGTAGCGACCGAGCATGTAAGAGCAGTGAGCCATTTTGGTGTAAAGCTCCGCCCAGTCCGCGCGCGCTTCGAGATCTAACGATTCGATTAACGGCTGAGAGTGAGAGTTACTCCTGCTAACCTTGACGAGCTGATCGAAATAGGTAGATGCTTGAGTGTAGTGCCCATATTTGTAGTAGAAATAGGCCGATGACTTAAGGCAGCGAGCCAGGATTGATCGGTTGTTGGCTGCGGTCCGTCTGGCGTGATCCAAAAGTTTGGATCGCTTTATCTCTTCGATTGCAAAATCCTCTGGTGGTTGGCTATGCTCGGTTGGATAGATCGGCCAGGGTACTTCATGATAAGCCGGAAGCTTTGATGACCCGAAGAGCGAATAGGTCATCCATCCGGATAGCAGGCTGAGCACCAATATGATTGCGGACAAGACGGAAAGGAGGCGAATCGGCAAACGTTTCCTAAGCGGAGCTGATCTGATCTTGAGCAGATCGAAATTAGCGGTCAATTGAGAGAGCCAGCTTTTGCGCAAACCGCGTGCCACGAGCTCGAGATCGTCCTTTAGCTGGGCCATAGTTTGGTAACGCTGGTCGGCACTTTTTGCCAGACATTTGAAAACGATCTGCTCCAATTGTCCGAGCTTGGGAAGGTCTGGCTTAGTTTGAGCAAGTCCGGGGGGCAGCTCGTTGATCTGCTTGTAAATCGTATCGTAAAGGTTGCCACCTACCAGCGGCGGTGAGCCGGTTAGCGATTCATAGATCAGACATCCCATCGAATAGATGTCGGACCGGCCGTCGAGCTCGGTGCCCAAGCACTGTTCCGGACTCATGTACACCGGGCTGCCAAAGACTTCGCCGGTCTGCGTCAGCTTGAGCACGTCGCCGCCTTCCTGCGGAAGCATCTTGGCGATGCCGAAATCGACGATTTTGACGATGTCGTAGTCATTTTCGTTGGCGGCCAGCATGATGTTGCTGGGCTTCAAGTCGCGATGTATGACGCCGTTGGTGTGCGCATGCTGCAAAGCGTCGCAGGCTTGAATGAAAATGTGCATTGCGCGCTCGACCGGCAAGGGACCGTTTTCATCAATTACTTCGGCCAGCGACTTGCCCTCCAGGCACTCAATCACTTGATAGGCTTGAGCATCTGGAGTGATGCCGAAATCGAAAACTTTGACGATATTTTGATGAGAAAGCGTATTTGCGGTACGTGCTTCCTGTTGAAATCTCATCAAGCTTTGACTGCTGCGCACGAGATGTTTGTGCAGCATCTTAAGCGCCACGTTCTTGTTCATCAACTGGTGGCGTGCTTTGTACACCACGCCCATGCCACCAGTTCCGAGCAAGGCAAGAATTCGATACTTATCGGCTACCAGAGTTCCGACTGCAAGTATCTCTGTCTCAGAATGAGCCGTCTTCTCGGCTGGGCCTTCTACTTGCTCCGGTTCGTTGAGATCCACAAGAAACTTTCTAAAGTATGATGGTTCACGTAGTTGTTGCAACAAGAACGAGCTCGAAGAAGATGGCCCGGCTCCCTAAAAAGAAGACGCTCTTCTACACCTCTTTCGTCATGATGATCGGTTTTGCCGTGGTTGTCAACTCAGGGAATTCGGAGGCTAAGGGGCAGGGGTGGGTTTTCGAGCAGAAAAGCGAGTACTACGGACGTCACACGACAACCGTTTCTGACGTCGGTTGCAAATTGAGTTCTCAGAAGCTCGGGATTACACTGGTCACGCATGCGCCAGGCTGGCAGATACTAGCCTGCAACGCCAGAAAGAAAGAGTTTCTCGAATTGAGCCAGGAGCAGTGGCAGCGAAAAATGGGCGGGCATCGCAGCCGGGAATGGCACCGCTACAGCTGGATAAAAAAAGTAGGTGAGGAGACGATCGCCGGTCTGAGAGCAGAACATTATCAGGCTTTCGACGAAAAAATGCATGACAAAGTGCGAAGAAACAAGGGCCGGGTCGATGGCGACAAGAATCAGATTTACAACTCGGAAATCTGGGTTGCTCGCGACGTCAAGGCGCCGCCGCAGGCTGCCGCAATGACTTCCGGACTTGGTGGCTTGCCGATGGAGTTGGGATTTGTCTTGCGCATTTATCAATTCAAGATACCCGGGCAAAAGCTAATCGCACTTGATACCGTTAAGTCCGAGCATAAGAAGCTTTCGCCGGCAGACTTTGTGCTTCCCAAAGGGTATAAGCGAGTCAAGGACGAATTCGATTTGATGATGGACGAAGGCGGCGTCAATGATGCGGCGTCTTTGTTGTTGCAAGACTCAGGAGTTTCAAAGGACTTTCTCAACAACACGAGTCGTTCGAAACGATAGCTTTGAGAGCGCGCAGTCGAGATGGTACCACGAGCGGTGGCAATTTCAGCCTTGCCATTCGATGTTTGCTTTAGAGAGCTCTCTTTGCCTTCTCAGTTTTTCCTGCGCGGAGGCCAGCCGTTTCAGACATGTCAGAGTGCGTTCGTTGCTTGGACCGAGTGTCGCTCTCAAGGTGGCAAAGGCCGATCGCAGGCAGCTTTCCTCTTTCGCGATGTTTTTTAGATCTTCATATAAGTCAGCCAGTTCCAGCAGAATTAAAGCGATCTCGTGATGTTCCGCCCCCAGAATTTCACTCTTTACCGCCAAGAGTTTCAAGAGAATCACTTGCAGATCTTGATGCCGCTCCTGCTCCTTATACATATCAGCCAGTGCGTCGAGTACTTGAATTAGATCAGGGTAAAGGGCAATGTCGTCATTTTGCGCTCTCGAGAGCAGCCTGAGATAAAGTGATTCGGCTTGCAAATCTTTGCCTTGCACCTGGTAAAGCAAGGCGAGGCTCTTGCCGCAGCGCATGACGCTGACGTGATGCTCACCAAGCTGGCGCTCGAGGATGGAAACAGCTTTGACATAACATTGTTCTGCCTGCTCCGATTGCCACTGCATTTCGTAATTTCTTGCTTCGGCAATCAGTCGTTCGGCTAGTTCTACACAGTCGCCGCCGGCTTCTTCTCCTGTCGCCGGTCTGCCGGTCTCCTGCTCGATCGACCTTTCGTTAAGCTCCGCATCGGTGCTTTCTGGTGGCGCAGTACTTTCCGGTTCAACGGTCGCGGTTTGAGCGACCGGCTGGTTCACCTTACTGTCATTCACTGCCAATACCCCCTGAGTTGCCTCTCCGATTGAAAGACAACACTTCTGATTTGAAATCTCAGGTTCCCGGCCCTAATTCCCTAGTGTCTTGCGTACTTACCTGGATAAACCCATATCCAAATTTCTTTAGAGGCGCTAATCTCTCCAAAGCTCCGCATTATAGAGATGCCCAGAAACGCCGTTCTGATATACGTTTGCCGATAAGAAAATGCCAATTAAGGAGCGGTCTGGAGATAAAGTACTGTTAATCAATCCTTCGCCCGGACCCTCGGTAAATTGAGCTTCCCCTGATGTCTTCTTGCTTTAGTGCGGTACTTCGGTGAGCTTTCGTTTCGGTTGAGTCTCGACGATTTTCTTGACTTCCTGCAGCCGGCTGTGAACGTTCCTCATGGTGGCCATGTTGGTTATCTGATGGACAAATGGGATACACAAGCCGGTATCGATGTAAGAGGAGAGTTCGACTACCGTCTGTGCTCCTGAATCAGTCGGGGTCAAGACCCAGCTGCCTTCGAACGCTTTGAAATGATCCGATTCGATCATTCGATAATCAATGCGCTCGAATGGCTTGTAGACCTCCCGATAGCGGCACTTCGCTTTTCCAATCACCGGCAGGTCGTCGAAAGTCTCTTCCAAAATGTCCTCTTCGGCGCTCTGGGAGATTGTTCGAACGTCGTCCGGACTGCCGTCTCGGAGATCTCGAATCGCCTTCCATACGCGTTGCGGATTGCTGCGCATAATGATTTTGGCGCTCACCCCTTTGAAGTCTTTTGCGGCTGCCGATACAGGCGAGAGATTGGTTGTTAAACAGAGAGCTGCGCAGGCGATGGAGGCAGCAAGAGCGGATAGTTTCATCGAAAGGAGGTCCTCGATCACTCTAGTCTTTGGCTGCTCTGGAAATCTCCGGATCAGCAAACGGCACAGTAGAATTTTGTACCACATCCAGCGGTGGTTGCTGAGCAAGCTTTAGCGCAGGTGAAAATAGTTTCGACTGCCGAAAGTGCAACCAGCAGCTGTGGTCGTCTTTTCCTTCCGAAACCGCTGAGCCAACTGTCGGCGTGCAGTTAGTTGAGATCCGTTTAATTAAAGCGTAATTAAGAACATAGTCATGTTAGCTTGTGTATGCCTGGAGCCGCCGGTCCTGAGCCGTACGTGGTCTGGATGTCAATCGGGAGAATTCCTCTGATGAGCTCATCAATAACTGCGCGTAAAGAGCCTGATGTTGTGTCCGAGTCTGAGAGTTTCGCCGGTCACCCTGCCGGTCTGAGAACACTTTTTTTCACCGAGCTATGGGAGCGCTTCAGTTACTACGGTATGCGGGCGATCCTGATGCTGTACATGGTTGCTCCCGCCGCTGAAGGTGGCCTCGGATTCGACATAAAGCAAGCCGGCTTCATCTACGGGATGTATACGATGCTTGTTTATATGGGAGCGATACCGGGAGGTTTCGTCGCCGATCGTCTCTTGGGTGCGCGTCTGTCCGTGCTGGTCGGTGGCGTGATCATTGCTTGCGGTCATTTCGCCCTGGCATTTCCGCAATTGCCGTCGTTCTACTTCGGGCTGGTTTTAATCATTGTGGGAACCGGACTCCTAAAGCCAAACATTAGCGCAATGGTCGGCAGCCTGTATGGACCGGGCGATCAGCGCCGTGACAGTGGTTTTTCGATTTTCTACATGGGGATCAATATTGGCGGTTTTATCGCGCCGCTTGTTTGCGGATATCTGGCTCAATCAGGCGAGTTCAAAAAAATGCTCATGTCAGCGGGTCTTCGCCCGGAAGGCAGCTGGCACTGGGGGTTCGCTGCTGCTGGTGTGGGAATGGTCTTGGGCTTGATCCAATACCTGGTCTATCGCCGACATCTGTGCGAGGTGGGCTTAAGACCGCAAAAAACGACCGGCCTGACGGCAGAGAGTAAAACACCGCTGACTCGCCAGGAATGGCTAAGAGTGGCGGCGATCATGGTTTTCTTCGCGTTCACGATCATATTCTGGGCGGTTTATGAGCAGGCTGGAACTAGTTTGAATCTGTTTGTCGATCGTCTGACCAGAAATGAATTGTTCGGCTGGCAGTATCCATCGAGCTGGTTTCAATCGCTCAATGCAATTTATGTAATCCTTCTGGCGCCTGTCTTTTCCGTATTGTGGATCAAATTGGGCGGTAGGCAGCCGTCCAGTCCAGCCAAATTCACAATTGGACTGCTGTTCGTCGGGCTGGGAATCGCCGTGATGGTACCGGCTTCGCTTCTGGCCGCGCACGGTAAGGTAAGCGCAATCTGGCTGGTTTTGGTTTATTTTTTGCAGGTGATCGGCGAGATGTGCTTGAGTCCGGTCGGATTGAGCACTGTCACCAAGCTCGCTCCCGGCAAGTTAGTGGGATTGATGATGGGAGTTTGGTTTCTGGCCGCCTCGCTCGGCAATATGTTGGCCGGCTGTCTCGGTGGCTTCTTTGACGATAAAGATCCCCATCTCCTGGTCATGCTCTTCGGATCGATGGCGGCAGTAGCTATAGTTGCAGCCGGATTGCTTGCCCTTTTGACTCCTTCTGTTCGCAAGCTGATGGGCACTGTCCATTGAGAGACCGTACGAAATGAAAGCTGGTGACTTTCCCCTAAGGTTGCGGCGTGCCGCGCCGAGTGCCAGGCTATTACGAAAACCGGATCGAGCAGACCGAGCTTTTCAGCTCGTGATCGGGGGAAAGGTCGGTGTGCCGTTATCCGATTGGAATTTATGTTTCGTGATGTGGATGCCCACATAAAAGTTGCCGACTCGCGTATGCTTAAGCGTCTTTGCTGGGCATGACGATAGGGGTGGCCTTAGATTTCAGTGGCATTTTAGAAAAAATCAAAGGTCGGTAGGAAATTTCGGGAGATTAATCCAGGCATGACATCCACATCGAGATCCGGAAAGGCTGAATCGAAGCGTTCCTCAAACAAAACGGCTGAAGACTTCAGTCCTCATGTCGATGCCTTTGCCGAAATCTCCTCTCCGGACGACTCTCGCCTTTACTTCAACCGGGAGCTGAGCCTGCTGTCCTTTCAGTATCGAGTGCTGGAAGAAGCCGAGGATGAATCGAATCCGTTACTCGAACGTTTCAAGTTTCTGTCGATCGTCGGCTCCAACATGGAAGAGTTTTTCATGGTACGAGTGGCCGGGCTTAAACATCAACTCGAAGCCGGCGCTCTGGTGGCCGGTCCGGATGGACTCACACCCAATCATCAATTAATGGCTATCCGGGGCGAAGTGCAGGACCTTTATCGAAGGACCTATTCCTGCCTCAATGAAGGACTGTTCCCTGCTTTGAAGCAGTCCAATATTGATCTGCTCAAATATGACGAGCTTTCCACGGATTTGAAGCAGCAGTTGCAACAGTACTTTCTGCAGAATATCTTTCCGGTGCTTACGCCGCTTGCTTTCGATCCGGGGCATCCATTTCCGCACATCTCCAATCTCAGCCTCAACCTGGCGGTTTTGATTCGTGATACCAAAGGCGAGGAAAGATTTGCGCGAGTGAAAGTTCCGGACACATTGCCGCAACTGATTGCGCTCGATCGTTTCGCGAGCCGAGTCCCGAAACAATCGGAAGGCAGCAAGGACCAACCATTTATCTGGCTTGATGAGTTGATTACACATAACCTCGATGCGTTGTTTCCCGGCATGACCGTGCTCGAGGCTCACCCATTTCAAGTTACCCGCGACGCTGAAGTAGAGATTCAAGAATGGGAAGCGGAAGATCTCCTCGAGACGACCGAAGAAGGGATTCGACAGCGGCGCTTCGGCGAAGTGGTGCGTTTGACGGTCGACCATGCAATGCCGGGCCGGCTGCTGGAGATACTCATCAGCAATCTGGAGCTTCAAGCTGAAGACGTCTATCGGGTGGAAGGTCGCATGCCGCTTTCCAGTTTGAAATTTATTGCTGCAATCGACCGGCCTGACCTGAAGGATACACCGTTTCTACCGGCCGTTCCAAGCGCGCTCAACCCAGATACTCAAGAGGAGGATACGTTTGCAGCAATCAGGCGTCGCGACATACTTCTGCAGCATCCGTTCGACTCGTTTCAGCCGGTGGTGAATTTCTTGCATCTGGCGGCGCGAGACCCGCAGGTGCTCGCAATCAAGATGACGCTTTATCGAGTCGGCAGCAAATCGCCGGTGGTTGAAGCGCTGCTCGAAGCAATGGAGAACGGCAAGCAGGTAGCTGTCTTGGTCGAGCTAAAAGCAAGGTTTGATGAAGAGAGCAATATTGAATGGGCGAAGGCGCTGGAACGGCATGGCGTGCATATTGTCTACGGGCTGATCGGGTTGAAGATCCATTCTAAGGTGGCGCTGGTGGTGCGGCGTGAAGGTGAAGCGATCAGGCGTTATGTCCATTTGAGCACCGGCAATTACAACCCAGTGACTGCACACCTGTATACCGATCTCGGCATGTTTACCTGCGATGAGGAGATTGGATCGGATGTCACGGATCTGTTTAATTACTTGACCGGGTATTCGGCCAAGCGCGATTATCGAAAGCTGCTAGTGGCTCCAATCAATCTCAAGGATAGAATCGAGCAGCTGATCAGGCGAGAGATCGAACATCAACAGAAAGGTCGAGGCGGTCACCTCATCTTAAAGATGAACGCGCTGGTCGATGAGTGGTTCATTCGGCTCTTGTATGAAGCCTCGCAAGCCGGTGTCAAAATCGATCTCCTGGTGCGCGGGATCTGCTGCTTACGTCCTGGCATTCCTGGCATCTCGGAGAGTATACGAGTGACCAGCATTATCGGCCGGTTCTTGGAGCATAGCCGGATTTTTTACTTTAACAATGGTGGCGACGAAGAGATTTACCTCGGCAGCGCTGATATGATGCCCCGCAACCTTTATCGTCGGGTGGAAGTTGTCTTTCCAGTTGAAGACCAGCGCCTCTTGCGATTCTTGCGAGATGAAGTGCTGGCAAGATATCTGGCGGATTGCATCAAGGCGCGCTACATGCAGCCGGATGGCACTTATATGCGTTGCCAGCACAAGCACACGGAAGAATGCATGAATGCGCAGTACTCTTTTATCGGACACAAGCCGCCCTGGGAGCGCTAAAGCAAAAGCGCCTCCCTGCTAGCTGGTCTGCCCAGCGCCTCGGAAAGGCGCGTTTTGAGCTGAATCAAGTGTTTGGCAACAAAGGACGAGGCGGGCTCAGAGCTGATGGGCTGGCGGTGCGGAGGAAAGAGCCGGCGTTAATTATCGCCGCCCTTGTCCTTGTCTGAATCGTCTTTTGGTTGTTCCTTTTTGCTGTCCTGATCGTCGGAATCCTTGTCCTTCTTGTCGCCGCCCTGATCTGCCGCTGGCTTATCGTCGCTGTCTTGCAGATAAGTGCTGGGCGGGTTCGCCTGGTAAGGATTGGCCTTGACTTGCGGAGCTTGCGAGACCGCGACGAAGCTAAATGCCAAGCTCAGTGCGAACAGTCTTTGGAGTTGCATGTACTACCTCCTTGGGGGTATGTCCAAAACATGGAGTGTTTAAGGATAGTTGTACCCCACCTTTATCATCAGCAGCAACTTTTAAATCGAGAATCCTAACTGTGAGTTGTTATTTGTCGCTGTCGCTTACTAAGAGCGCCTTAGCCTTTTGCAACAGTTGCCGAGCTGTTTTGTCTACCTGCGGATAGCTCAGATTGAGTGACTCCAGCTTCTTTTGAATGAGATAACCGACAGCCAAGCGAGTAAACGGTTTATTGTCGGCCGGCACTATATGCCAGGGGGCCCAATCGGTGCTGGTCTGATTAAAGCAGTCCTCGTAAGCTTGCTGATAATCCTTCCAGTATTGCCGTTCCTTGGCATCGCTGATTGAGAATTTCCAATTTTTCTCGGGCAGTTCGATCCTGGCCAGGAATCGGCGCTTCTGCTCCTCTTTGGAGACATTGAGGAAGATCTTGAGCACTACGATGCCATTATTAACCAGATACTTCTCGAAGTTGTTGATCTCTTCATAACGCCTTTTCCAGAGATTGCCTTTGCTGATATTTCCTGGCAGCCTTTGCCGCCCCAGGATTTCAGGATGAACTCTGGCAATCAATACCTCTTCATAGTAAGAGCGGTTGAAAATTCCGATCATTCCGCGGGCCGGCAGAGCGCATGCGCAGCGCCAAAGATAATCGTGATCGAGCTCTTCTTCGGAAGGCGCTTTGAAGCTTGTGATGTTACAGCCTTGCGGGTTGACTCCGGACATCACATGCTTGATCGTGCCGTCCTTGCCAGCAGCATCAAGCGCTTGCAAGACTACCAGCAGCGCATAAGTATTCTGGGCGTAAAGCTTGTCTTGCTCCTTGGCCAATTGAAGCACACCGGTCTTTAGCAGCTCGGCTGCCTCCAGCTTGCTGAGCGATTCGATGTGAAAGCTGGGATCGAAGTCCTTCTTCAAAGAGATCTTCGAACCTGGCTTGACGACAAACTCTTTCATCATGTCGTCGACCTGCTTGCGATTGAACTTTTTCATCTTGCATTGCTCCATGGATGACAGGTTTTTGCATCGATATCGTCTGGGCTGAACCGGCTCAACCGCTTCGCAATGCTGATTTCATTCTTTCCAGTGCGTCTAGCATTAATGAAGTCGGGCAGCCGAAATTGAATCGGACGAATCCGGCACCACCGACTCCGAAAGTGGCGCCGTCATTCAGTGCCACCTTCGAATTGTTGAGAAAAAACCGGTATGGGCTGCCTTCGATTCCGGCTTGACGACAATCCAGCCAGGCGAGATAGGTGGCCTCCGGAACCGTTGTCTTGAGCTCGGGAAGTTCTTTGGTGATGAAGGCGAACAGCAGGTCGCGATTGTTGCGCAGGTAAGCGAGCACTTCGGACAGCCAGAGATCGCCTTTCCCGTAGGCCGCCTTGAAAGCCGAGATGCCGAAAATATTGATCTCTGGAATCAAGCCGGCGGCTGCTTTTTTCATGCGCTTTCTCAAATCAGGGTTTTGGACGACCGCATAGCTAGCCCCCAGTCCCGACATATTGTAGGTTTTGCTCGGTGCCATCAAAGTAATGCAGCGTGCAGCTACTTCCGTCGACAAGGAGGCTGTAGGCGTGTGTTTGATCTCTGACATGAGTAAATCGCAGTGAATCTCGTCCGAGCAGATCAAAATGTCATGTTCGATGCAGATCTCTGAAATCCTGGTCAGCTCCTGACTTGTGAAATCTCTTCCGGTCGGATTGTGAGGGTGGCAGAGCATGAGCAGTTTTGTCTGGGCAGTGATAGTCGAGGCGATTCGGTCAAAATCAATCTCGTAACGCAAAATCGAACCATTGGACGCTGCCTTCAGCTCGACAGTTTGCAACTCCATCTCCTGATTAGTGGGCGCGGCAAGAAAGGGTGGATAAATCGGTGTCAAAGTGAGAGCCGCGTCGCCCGGCTTGCCGAAGGCATGACACACAAGATTCAGTCCGCAAACTATTCCAGGCAGGAATATCACCTCTTCCGGTAATACTTTCCAATGGTAGAGCCGCTCTAGTCGCGCGCAGATCAGTTCGGCCAAGTCTCGGCGCGGCCATTCATAGCCGAACACTCCTTCTGCCACTTTCTGCTGAAGTGCAGCCGCGATCGGGTCCGGCGAGCGGAAGTCCATGTCGGCAACCCAGAGCGGTAAGACATCTTCAGCGTAATCATTCCACTTGATAGAGCCAGAAGTTCTTCGGTCGATCAACTCATCGAAGTTGTAAGTCATTCAGTATGTTTCCAGCAGCAGTATTTATTCACCTGGTATTCTAGCTCATGGAGAATTCGGATCGGCAAAGCCTTCCGGCCCTTGTTCGTGTGGAGTGATAACCACCGACGGTGCCACTGCTTGATCGGACTTGTCGGACGGTTTTCGATAGGACAACCAGAAGGACAGCACAAACAGGGACAAGGAGAGCAGCGACCAGCTCACCGTCCAGAACAGCGAGGGTAGTCCGGTCAATTCCTCCAGCGCTTTCGAATCGCCACTGCCGCCCGCCATCGCGCTGGCTAAAACCATGTCCTTCAGGCTAATCATTGCATCCAGGCTGGTCTGTACTGCCAAAAAGATCAAGAAGAAGTGGCAGAAGTGTTCGCTGGCAACCGAAGCGATCGCCAGCAGAGCCGTGGCCACCAGGAGCATCATCAAGAAATTCGTCATGGTGCCGCTGCCGTAGAACAAAGTGATGGCAAGCATCGCTATCCCGATTGATTGCAAAGTGAACCGCGCCTCTTTCGGCTTTCTTCCCCACCAGATCAGGAGCGCTCCAAATACTGCCAAACCCAAGTAGCCGGATAATGTGATCAAAATGGCATTGCCGCCGCGTGTCAGCGTGACGCCGTAAGCGTCGGGGGTGGGATTGAGCGCGATTGCGCTGACATGCCCGCCGGTCAAACGTGCCATCAAAGCATGACCGGATTCATGAATCATCGTTTTGAACATTGCAAAAGGATAGAGCAACTCTTTGATGACAGGCAGATCTCCGCAAGCCGCAGTGAGCACCAAGATTAGCACCATCAGTTGAACTGTTCTTTCCGTTAAGACTGAGCGCCAGATATCGGAGGCGACGAGCCGCAGATGGGAGGCCGCTGTATCTTTTAAAGATTCGGCTTGCCTGGCGGCGGCCGCCGAGGCTGCTTTCGCTCCCCTTGCCGCTGCTTTTTTTAGCCTGTCGTTTCGCTCCAAGCGCCTTTCCTCTCATACTCTTGATGCTTAAATGCCAATTTCACGCGGGGCGAGCGCTGTCTTATGAGTGATTAGTTGGTGCGGCTTGATCTGGTCGATAGGCCAGCCAAAACGAAAAGAACAGGATAACCGCCGAGGCGAGACCCCACAACAGTGCCCAGACCAAGGACGGTACTCCGGTAAGATTTTGCATGATGGTGGCCTCGGTGGTCTGACTGGCAGAAGCGCTGCTGACGACATAGTCCAATGCTCGGAAAAACGCTGCCAGTGTGGACTGCACCGCGATCGTCATGAGCAGGACGTGGCAGAGCTTGTCCGAGCCTTTTGTTGAAGCAAAGAGCACCGCTAAAGCTGTTAGCGCCATCAAGCTCATGAGCAGAAAGGGAATGTCAGCGTAGAAAACGGTCAAGACAAGCATGACAATTCCCAGCGCCCTGAGCGCATGACGGGCCTCCTTTTGGCTGCGTCCCCAATAAATCAGTAAACCGCCGACGATTGAAGTGCCGAGTGCACCGGCTGTGGCGGTCAGGGCCTGGTTGCCACCGTGGAAGGATGACAGCGCGCCGGATGGGTCGATGATGAGCGCTTCGACCGTACCGCCGGTTAAGCGTGCTGCGAGCACCGCGCAGGACTGACCGATCGTGCTCACCAGAATCTTGAACGGATAGAGTATCAAATTTGCTGTTGGCACATTCCACAAGATCAAACTGGCAACCAACAAGAGAACCAGCAATTGAACTTGCCGGTCTGTCTTGAGCGCTGTACGCAAGTCGGCGATCACAATCTGGGCATGACTTAAGGCTGCTCCTTTGGTCTGTCCGGCAG
>JAGVKB010000023.1 GCA_020050835.1 Candidatus Obscuribacterales bacterium
GGCGACGGCGGACAGAACCGCTTCTCGAAGGTCTGCACCAGCCGGGAGCTCGAGTCCGTGCTCGCGAAGGCGCTGACCGCTGTCGCCGGCGAGGACAGCGAGGTGGAGGGCGTGCACGATTGGGTGAAGCCGATCGTGCAGAAGAACCTCGCCGACCGCGTGCGCGACCTGAAGGTGCCCGGCTGCTCGTCGGCCGGCCGCTGGGCGCTGCAGACGCTGCGCGCCAAGATCCGGCAGTTCGCACCGGTGCAGAGCGAACAGGACAAGCGCAACCAGCTGATCGCCGATCTGCGCGCCGCCGGGGTGCGCGGCGTCAGCTGCCGCTGGAAGACGTCCACGCTCGAGGCCAAGCTGGCTGGCATCACGGCCGGCTAGTGCCGGGGCGGAAGCGAAGCGCCGACGCCCGCCAACAGGTGGTCCGGCGCTTCGCTTCTGGTGTTGAGTATGATACCGCAGATAGTGTCGCAGCAAACGAGCGCTGTCAGGAGGAAGTAGAGCCATGCCTGTACAACTATAGTGCAACCCGGTAGCGATTGTGAAGGCTGCCCACAACATGAGAACCGGGAAAGTCCTGTCATCACCAGGGCACATAGAACCGGCGATTCCTGGAATGCGCTTATCGTTTGTACTCTTTATCCTGCAGCACGTCCAGCTTCACCGGATCTTCATCCGAAACGACAGCACTATACTTGGTGCTAGTCGAGCTTTTTGATCCGGTTGTCAACTAATCGCTATAGCAGGGGGCGGTTTAAACGCCAGTGTTGCGAATAGCTGAACAGACAGCAACGAGCCGGCAGCAGTCTTAATTGAAGGCAGCTATCTTTTGCTGCTCGGTGTAAATGTCGTCTGCCAGATTTAAGCGGTGCACATATACGTTTTGAAGTTGCGCATTGGATAGGTCGGACCAACGCACTTTGGCGTAAGCCAAGTTGGCCGCACTGAGAATTGCTCCGTCGAAGTTGGCTCCGCGCAGGTCGGCTCCTTGCAGATCGGCGCAAGTGAGATCGGCCCCGCTCAGATTTGCTCCTCGTAAGTCGGCTCCACTAAGATTGGCGAAATGCAAGTTGGCGGAGCGAAGATTTGCATTGCGCAAGTCCGCCTGGTTTAGTTTCGCGTCCATCAAGTTTGCCCTGCTGAGATCCGTGCCGGCAAGCTCTGCTTGTCTGAGATCTGCTACACAGAGTTGAGCATAGCTCAACTTTGCCCGGCGGAGATCCGAGCCGCGCAGGCGTGCGCCGTTGAGCTCGCCCTGGTGCAGCACCATTTTCTCGAGTACTTCTCGCATTGTTTTTGTGGAAGTTCGTGCTCGTTTTGTAATGAAGTCAAATAGTTTTGGCATGTGTAAATGCGCTCATATAAGTGTTCTGAGTATGTTCAACGCCGAGCTTGGAACGTGGATAGTAAAGCAGTGTAACTGGGGTGTCTATGCGGAAAATACGCTGCCAAACTTGTCAGTAGCAGCACTGCTAGAGCGGCATAAACAGAGCTGTTCGGCCGAGATTCTCTCGGCAAGCCGATTCCCTGAATTGACCAGCTGCTTAAGTCGGAGTTGTGCCACCAAAATGCTTAAACAACTCTAGTAATCGCACTCGCGTCACCGTCGTTATGTAAGCAATCGAACGGCCGGCATATAGCGATCTCGCGCCCGACATATTCTTCTCTGAGTCTCGATCAGAACAATAAGATCACAAGTGGAGCACAGCTTTTAGGCTCTGAGCCGAAATTGTCAAAAACTTGAGCGGGCTTTGCAATATTCCGGCGTTACGGTAGTGCATGGGAGTTTGTCTTAGGAGAGAACAAGCCGTGATGCTACTGGACGATCCGACCGAACTGGACGATGGATGTCTCTTCGTGACTGAAGCGGTCTGGCAGACATATAGAGATCTCGGCAACACGGCCTTTGAGATGGGGCAGTTGGACCTGGCGGTCAAGCTATTTAGAGCCGCGTTGAAACATGTGCGTCAAAGTGATAACAGCGAGCTTCGCATGGGCGCAATCGCCAGTGACCTTTCGGTGGTTTACTGCAAGCAGCAGAAGTATAAGGAAGCTACGGCGCTCCTGCGACAGGTTATCTCTTTGTATGAGCGTTTACTCGGTCTCGAGCACCCTTTTCTTGCCGGGCTCATATGCGATCTGGCATTCGTCTACGCCAGTCGAGGACGTGGTCCGTATTGTGCTCGCATGTACAAGCGAGCGCAGGAGATGTTGAATAGAACGATGCCAGAAGGCTGCTCGCAGCTACGAGAAGCGATGATGTCCGTTGGTTCGGCTTTATCGATCGAAGAGAAGTGCCGGCAGGCTGAGCTGTTTTTCAATCGGGAATCCGATCAGGAAGATTGTTCCGCCGACTTTCCGTTTCCTTCCGTCGGTGCTGGGGTCGCGTTTGCATACTAGTGGAAATGGTGTCACTGGTATGATCGCTCTAGTAAAAATAGAACAGCTGAACAGTCCGGGTTAGCGCGAGCTCGCCGATCGAATTTGTAGCATTAAGGTTGGGAAGATTACGTTTGAAGCCTAGTTGAGTGGGAGCGTCTGGAGAGTCCGGAATTGAAACGGACAGCGCAAATCACTATGGTTGAAACATCTATGTATCCTTCCGCCTCTCAAAGCAAACACCACAACCGAAAATCTAAGCTCCGACCGAATTCAGCGCAGTACGTGGTCCTTGACTGGGACAGCTGCTCCTCATGGCCAAACCCGTGAGCGGTCGAACAATGTAAGGTGGGTGGCGTTCGCGCGATTGGCGGATGATGCCGGCAGGTAAGTTCAGCTTTTGGGACTTTCCCGATCGACTGATTGCCTTACCCTGTCGTGACAGGCTCGAGCAGGCAGCGTGCGCTGTTTGCCGCAACCCTTCTTTGGAGATCTGTGATGAAGATTTCGCGTCTGGCTCTGGTAATCTTTCTGGCCGCGTACCTGATCGGGTTCGTCTTCGGTCTGGCCAACGGCTGGTCCTTGCAGGCGATCGCGCTCGGTCCGCTGGCTGCCGGTGGGCTGATCTTCCTGTACGTCGCCGTCCTGCGTGACTTCGTTCGCCGGCAGGATGCGCGGCTGCGGCGGCGCGATTGAGTCCGAAGGGCAGGAGCTGTTCAAACACCAGGGAGCGCTCGCGGCTCCCTGGCGACGGCGCTCTTTGCTTGACAATTTTTCTGTTTCTCGGTAGTAACTAAAGTATATAGTGAAGATCGGTTCAGGCTTACGATTACCGCCTGGCCTTGTGCCTTTAGGTTGAGTCAGGACGATCGCGGTCAGAGGGTATACTCCTATGAGCGATTGGAAATCTGGTTGTAATGGTGCTAAGCGATGCGAATCGTCCTTTCTTTAGACGAACAAGGCAAGATAC
>JAGVKB010000103.1 GCA_020050835.1 Candidatus Obscuribacterales bacterium
AAAGCCTTGGGCGGTAAGAGACTCGAACTCCTAACCCCTTCGGTGTAAACGAAGTGCTTCACGTATTTCTAGGGGTTTCCGGACTTTTTACCAATTCATCTCTTTACTATCCGTCATACCCTAAGATAATGTACTAGTCGGGCATATTTGGCTTTCTGGCATTCCTCATGTCATCCGACCATTTGTCGCGAAAGTTGAACATAGGTTGAACACGATTTGACTTGGAAGCGCCATATATTCCATAATTATATTCTGAAAGCATCAAAACGGTTGAACATGGAGGCGATTTTTCGATGGAAAGCCCGAAAACCTTCAATTTCACAAAGGCTAGGATCGAGGAACTTCCGGTGCCCAGTGCTGGACGCGCCACCTACAGCGATGTAGGCGTCGATGGCTTGGCATTGATTGTCTATCCATCGGGTACAAAGACCTTCCATCTTATCAAGAAGCTGAAGCGGTCTAACAAAACGATAAAGCCAAAGCTTGGGAAGTTTGGCGAGATCGATGTGGACACAGCAAGAAAGCTTGCCATGAAGATGCTCTCTGAGATCGCTCAGGGAAGTGATCCGGATGAAAGCTATCGTGCGCTGAAAGGCGAAGTCACTTTGGGCGAGCTGTTCGACCTGTACATAAAGGAATATGCCAGGCACCATTGTGCAACCTGGAAGGACATGGTGGCAAATTTCAATCGCTATTACGGGATATGGCGCGACAAGAAGGTTTCGACAATTAAGAAGGCCGATATTCAGAGCCGAGTGAATGAATTGGGACGTGAGCGCGGGCAGCACACCGCCAACCGCAGCCTCGATGATTTGAGAGCAGCCCTGGGCTGGGGGCGCAAATACGGTTACGTCAAGGGTGAGAACGCAGCTTCCGAGATCGCTAAGTTCAAGACGCAATCAAGAGAGCGCTTCCTCAAACCGGAGGAAATGTCAAAGTTCTTTCAGGCACTGAAGAAGGAGGAAAACATTTCCTTCCGAGACTATGTATATTTGAGCCTCTTTACCGGCGCCCGGCAAGCCAACGTGCTTGCGATGCGCTGGGATGAGATCGATTTTGATCTCGGGACCTGGCGCATACCGAAGACAAAAACCGGGAAATCGCAGATCGTCCCCCTCACGAGTCAGGCTCTGGACGTACTTGTCGAACGGCGCGAATCGACCAAGAGTGATTGGGTGTTTCCTAGCAAGAGTGCTTCTGGTCACGTGGTCGAACCAAAGAATGGCTGGAGAAGCCTCCTGAAACGAACAGGACTCAGCGATTTACGGATGCACGATTTGCGTCGCACGCTAGGAAGCTACATGGCGATGAACAACCAAAGCTTGCACATGATCGGACGAGTCCTGGGACACAGTTCGGCAGCTTCAACTCAGATATATTCGCGGTTTGCAAACGATCCTGTTCGCCAGGCCATGGAGAGCACCCAGTCGCAAATGATGGCCATGGCTGGACTACTGCCTGCTAAGGCAAAGCCGAAGCCGAAACCGAAGGCCAAGGGAAAAGGCAAGTCCAAACCCAGCACAAGTCCTTTGAAGCGCGTTAAATGACTAGCTGCGGGCACCGGTTGGGTTGCTTACCGGGACCATAAGCATTTTTCTACGATGACGATAAGTAGGCGTTGAGTTTTGGGGTTTGTGAGGTCAAAGTGCGGCTATTTTGCAGCCACAGGCGTCAGGCTGATTCTTGTGGATTGGCCGGTTTAATGGGGTATATTGCCTGCAAGAAAAGGAGGTGCGTGTTAGCGTGGACAGCCTTGTTCCGATCCTCCAGAATTCAATAACCCGCGAAATTGATTGCATACTTTACGATCAAAACAGACTCGTGACCGTGCACAATGGTGCGCAAATTGCCCGATCCGAAGGTGAGTTTGTCTATTCGTTCAAAGCAGAACTTCGTTCCACGGTTCCTCCTGAGTCTCCCATCTACGTCCACACTGTGGGACAGAAGCCCATTGCCGGCACCTGGATCAGCCAAGATGACTTCGATGTTCTTCTATCAGTTAAGGAATCAATCGGAGATCGGCTTGAACGCGCCAAAATATCAATCGACCTTACTTTCATACTCAGAGCTTTGCATGACAGGCTAAACACTCCTGATAATAGCGATGTGCGCCCTGAGCTTTTCTCGAGCACTCCTAGACATGTGGCATTTAATCCGGAGAACTTGAATAGGTCGCGCACCTGCCTTGATAATTTGAGACTTCCGAGGAATAGCAGTCAGGACCAAGCGATACGAGATTGCCTAGAACAAAGTGTACACTTTGTCTGGGGACCTCCGGGAACAGGCAAAACCGCAAATCTCGCTCAGACTTGTCGGGCACTCGTTGATCAGGGTGAAAGAGTGTTGGTCATGTCGCATGCTAATGGTGCCGTCGATGTAGCAGCATTACGGATCGCCAAAGCTGTTGAGGATTTAGAGATACTGCGTACCGGTGGCATCCTCAGGATAGGAATTCCGCAAATGCAGGAGGTGCGAGACTGCCACCACATTAGTGCGCTGGGTACGCTTAGGCGACTGAACCCAGAGCTAATTGAAGCACTTGAGCGAGCAGAGCAAGAACGGCGGAATCTGGGAAGATTGCTTCAAGAGCAACCGCAGAACGAAGAATTACGGCAGCGGCTGGACGCAGTTCGAAGTCAAATTGGTACAATTCGTCAGCAGGTAAAAGACGCGGAAGGCGCGCTGATCAAACGAGCCAATGTGATCATTGCGACGGCATCGAAGTTTGCAATAGACGATCGCATTTGGGATTGGAGGCCGCATAATATCATTGTCGATGAAACGAGCATGCTTGGTTTTCCATTCGTTTACGCTGGTGCAAGGCAAAGTACGAAACGATTATTGTTGTTCGGCGATTTCCGTCAGCTGCCGCCGGTTTGCGTGTCCGACGAGCCAGAAGTGCGCGAATGGTTGGGGCGGGATGCCTTTGATATAGTCGGCATTCAAAAAAATGTAGATCAGGGACGAGCCGATGTCCGCGTAAGCCTACTTGATACACAATATCGCATGCATCGTGAAATTGGAGCAGTCGTAAGCAGGTTCAGTTATGGTGGCATGCTCAAGACAGACGATGCAACTCACAAGGCAACCCTAAAGGCATGCAGTCTTGAGCCAGTTCCAGATAGCCCAATTGTGATCGTTGATACCTCCTTTGCTCAGGCAGCCTGCGTTCAAGAGCGCAAGAAGGGCTCGTTTTCTAGAGTAAATTTCATTCATGCGCTTGTAGTTCTCGACACATGTAAGTCGATGCTATCGAGCGGCGCTCAGAAGATCGCCGTTATCACGCCCTATCGAGCGCAAGCAAAGCTGCTTTCTCATCTCACAAAGGCATTCGATTTGGATGCTTATATTACCGCTGCTACTATCCATCGCTTCCAAGGCGCGGAAATGGATTGCGTCGTCCTTGATCTTGTGGATGCGTTACCCCAAGAGCGAGCAAGCAGGCTGACCGGCACCGATCCAGAAACGGCCACACGCCTCCTGAATGTTGCGATCTCCAGAGCCAAAGGAAAGCTGGTAATTGTTGCTGACCTTTCCTTTATCCAGGCATATCATACGGGGCGGTCGCCTGCGGCCAAGCTTCTGCAACTGGTGCGTGATTACGCTTCCATAAAACCACCCTACGGAGCACTGGAGCATCCAAGTATCAATTGGTGCGAAAATTGGTTTTCAGCTCAGGTTCCCTTGTACATCGAACTTCAACGAATGACTGAAGCGGATGTAAGCATGCCGCGGGGGCTAACGCCTAGCAGGCAGCTAGCGGCTAAACTGTCCGAATTGCGTCCGCGCCCCAGGACCGACGGTCAACCGCCGGGACGAAGCGAACCATTCTTCTTGATTCATTCAAACCAAACGATGATGCTTGGCGGAAGGCATGAGGACAGTCCAATTGCCATCGTGACGGGAACGGTTCGAGAGGCAGTTGAACGTGCCATAATCGGCGACGGTTTAGATGCCACACCGCGATTTAGAGGTCGGAGGCAAGTACCAAATGGCGTTCCTAATTCCCGATAATCTGAAAAGCAGAAACGATGTGCCCGCTATGATTCGACGGACTGTGAGTGCGTTTCAAGTCGGATTAGATGATTCCGCAGTAGTTTGGTATGAACCGTTGTACGACCGTTCCGGTGAGAAACCGCACCTGGTTGTCATGCTTCCGGATAGGGGCATCGCAGTGCTGGAAGTCGTAGATGCGAAAATCGCTAAATTTATGGGGATTTTTAAGGGCAAGCCACAATTCATTCGCGATGGACAAGAACTACCAAATCCGGTGGATCGCGCTCATAAGCTAGGGCAGTTGCTTGCTAAGAGGTTACAGTCTGAACCGCGAGTTGCGCACCTTAATATGCGGGTTGCTGCCGGTGTTTGCTTCGCCAATCTAACATCACATGAGGCTGCGGAGAAGGGAATCACTGCTGTCATTCCGGCGGAGTTTTGTGTTTTTAAAGAAGAAATCGATGCAGCCATCGCCGGTACGGGAGAGGCGGCGCTTATGCGAGCCTTCACTCGATTACTCGGGCCGTCAGTGATTGATTTGATTACTTCAGAACTCGACAAGACTTTGCGCGGTTTGATCCAACCAGACACTGTTATAGGTTCGGTATTCGGCGGGGGCGTAAATCAGCTACAGATTTTCCGGCCGCCGTGCTCCGAAACTGAGATTCTTCGCGTTATGGACTTACAGCAGGAGTCCTTAGCGAAAAGCCTTGGCGATGGACATAGAGTAATTCGAGGAGTTGCAGGTAGTGGAAAAACGCTGGTATTAGTCTTTCGTGCAAGGCTACTTGCGGAGAACTTTCCTAACAAGAAGTTCCTGCTTACCTGTTATACGAAAACTTTGGCGTCACAGCTAAAGACGCTGCTAAACCGCTGCCCGAACGTGGACGTCATCAATCTACATGCACTCATGTACGAGGTAATTACGGCGGCTCGTCTGCCTAAGCCGAATCTCAGTGATGGAAATTTTTCCGAAATGGCTCCTGTCGCGCTCAAGGCTTTGGACAGGGGCGCTGGCCCAAGGTATGATGCGGTATTAGTCGATGAAGCTCAGGACTTAGAGACCGACGAACTGCAGTTCATTACCAGACTGTTGAAGGACGGTTGCGAGGACTTAGTCATCGTGGCTGACGCAGCTCAGAATATTTTCAAAAGAAAGTTCAGTTGGAAGCGGGCCGGCGTTAGGGCTCAAGGGCGAACCCGTCTGCTTCGAATCAATTACAGAAATACGAAAGAGATACTCGAATTCGCATCGCTGTTCTTGCTGAATAGCAAACAGCTTCGGGCAGATGACACTCCTGATTACGAAGACGAGAATACTGTAATACCGCCTGAGTCGGCTAAGCGTTCAGGGCCGACTCCACAGCTGGAAATTGTGGCTGATGTTGAGACTGAGATAAGACGAACGGTTGAATTAACTCGCGAATGGCTGGGCAACATTGGACCGTATGAGAAGATCGCTGTCCTCTATCCTGGAACGGATCGGAAAGATAGAGGTTACTTGCTCGCGAGAGACCTCAGAGCAGCAGGAGTAGATGTGTATTGGGCCACTGATAAAAAGAATAAGGGAGCGAAAGCTGGCATGGCCACTGCAACTGAACGAGTGATTCTTTCTACAATCCACAGTTGCAAGGGACTAGAGTATCCACATGTAATTATTTGCGGCGTTTGGAAAGACAAAGCAGAAGCCGAGGAAAATCGTAAGCTGGCCTACGTCGGCATGACAAGAGCAACAGATCGCCTTAATATCATTACGCGACAGGGACACGATTTGCTTGAAGATCTGATGTCAGCGAACCAGACTGCCAACTCAATCCCGATTGCCACATTACCAAGTCAATAAGTGTCGTTGACAATTGAAGTGCCGCATGAGTCGCTTGATGGCAAATTGCCGACACCATCCTATCGCTGTAACTGATCCAGCTTGTCTTGTGCTACCGCCAACTCACGCTGCGCATTTTCCAGATTGCGCTGCTGAAAGTCGCTGTAATCGCGGAGCTTGTTCTTCTCGAATTCGCTGACGTATGGGTCGGCAATCTTCGCTTCAAGCTGGGCAATCGTGTTTGTGCAGTGGTCTATGATCTTCTGATTTCGGTCGATGGCAAGTCGGGTGAAATATATGTCTTGTTTGCGTTGCTCATCTTCTCGTTGATGTTGCTTGCGTTCCTCCTGGTCCATGAACTTTCGCCAGGATGTCGGATTTCCGCCTGGGAATCGGTACTGCCAGGGAATGTAGGGATTATCAGGATCGTCAGCCGCAGGCGGATTGCCCGAGCTTACAGGTGGTGGCGGTTGTGGATTAGGAACGCTTTCAGTTTGAGGACTCTGATTGTTCCACTGGCGCTGGATGTCACCAACAAGGTTTCTTGCAGCAACACCGAGAAATGCAAAGCCCAGAAGCAAGGCGAGAGCTGCACCGGCAGCCATTGCTACTTTCCAGCGGAGTTTCTCTTCTTTCAGGGCTTGGGCCTGTTTGAGGGCGTCCTGTGCTGCTCGGTTGGAGGCTTCAGCAGCGTGCCATTGTTCGTCTGCTTTGCGAGCTGCTTCGGGGGCCGACCGGCGCGCTTCTTCTTCCGCCTTGCGGCATCGTTCTTCGTGTCGGCGTCGCGCCTCCTCTTCGCTGGTCTTATCTTTGCTGTTGGTACCATGGTTTCCTGAGCTGGTACCTGAACCGCTAGCGCCTTGGTAGTCCGTATGTTGCCCGGACGTTGCTGTCGGCCGGCAGGTGCAAGAAGCAGTTGCCGTGTGTCCGTTTTCGAAGTGGCTCTTGAGTATGTCGTAAGCATGGTTAATGCGTTTTAGTTCCTCTTCGGCCTCGCGACGCCCGGCTTCGTTTTGCATGCGGTCTGGGTGCCAGACCATGACCAGCCGTTTATAGCGACGCTTGACCGTCTCGAACGAGGTGCCCGGCTCCAGACCGAGCACCTGATAAGCCTTGTGTAGGGGATTCATGAGAACACCGCCTTTATTACATCGCCCAAGAGTCCGATAAGAGCGAGGGCGCTGAGACCGATCAGCCACCAGGGGGGTGCCGATAATGTGGTATCAGCAGGATTGCCGGTTTGCACTCCAGGTCCCAGCGCTGACTCGACAGCGTTAGCGACACCGGAAACTATCGAGTCGCATGCGGCGAAGTTTGCGCCCTCTACCTTTGGGCAGAAGTCGAATTGCACGATCACGCTATCATTGCTGATTGCCTTGACTTGAACCTCCAGCCCGATAAATCTCTGGAGGCGTTCCTTGCGGGTATGAATGTGGCCGCGGGCATCAGCCTCGAAGTGCGTATGTTCATCGGTGAACCGGAGATTGGCGGTAACCCGGCCAGACTGCGTGTCGGCTGTCACCACGTGCCATTTGTCACCGAAGTTATAAGAGACCTCCGCTAGGAAGTCGCGAATCATTGCGAATGCGATCCTCGCCGGAACCTTGTATTGCTTCGGTACGGGGTGCAGGAAGTTGTATCGCTGCACGCGTGCCTGATGAAAGAAGGGCCATGCGGCCCAAATACCGAGCACCAACCCAGGAAACGCGCCTGCATCTTTGTTATGCAGAATGACTTCGCTGATGAATGCTCCGCTGAAAAGGAATACAAATATTCCCAGCCCTATTCCTAGTGCCATCATTGTTCACCTGCCCTCGGCGTCAAACCCGACGCCATAATCGTCAACATCACAAGCTCTGCACCACACGTGTTGGCAGGCGTTGATGATTTCTCCGGTCCGTTGAAAGTGCTTCAGCTCTTCTTCCGCTGAATAAACTTGGTTGCTGTTGATACCCCACTGTTTCATGAGGTATTCAACGTTCTGCTTCAATTGGGTCTCGGCGTCAACGAGTCTTCCTTGAGCAGCAAGCAACTTTGCCAGTGATACGGATAACGTGGCGGCATTTGTAGCCATGTCGTTTTTGTCGAACAGTCTGATCGACTCAAGATATGACCACTCTGCGAGCAGCGGCTCGCCGAGGCTTGTATATAAACCGCCTAAACAGCAGAAGGCCCAGGCGGCATCAAACAAGTCTTCTTTAGTTGTGCCGTCTCTTTTTGTATCGACGATTTCGTGAAAACGACGAAGAACGATTTTTACATCATGTTCGGTGGTTGCTGCATCGATCATTCGGTGCAACAGTATGTAAGTTTCGGTTTGCATAATTGTTCGTAGCTCCTCAGAAGCCTTTCGGCTCGTTTGCATCAGTCGCCATAATCGGGACCGCTAGATGCTGGTTTCTTGAATTGGCGATTTGCTTCTCGGTCTTTCGGACCGTTGCGTTCGCCATTCGATGTTTGCTTTTCATTACTGCGTTCGCGCCGCGCCCGTTTTTCTGATTGGTTGCGGTTTCCAGATTTGCGTCGGTAGTCTGTATGTTGCTCACTTTCCTCGGTTTCTGCGCGGGAGATATCTCCACGTCGCCGGACAAAGTCACTCACGGCATGTCGCTGTCGTTCCGGCGCATCGTAGGCAAGAGCTTGCTCGTATGCAGTCGGCGAGGTGAGTGGCAATTTGAGTGGCTTGGTATCCGCCGTGAAGACGATTACCTCATTCTTGAGATTTATCAACTCATCTGGCGTGATGAGAGCACGCCCCTGGACAAGCTCGTGTACTCGGCCGCTATCGTTTACAGTCGCCTCCTCGACTGTGGTTCGGCCAATCGCCTCACTTAATTGCCGCGCCTCCACAAATGTCTTCTGCTTGAAGTAGACTTGCGTTGCCGGCATGTCGATAATGATCTGTGCTTCCCTTCGGCTATACACCTGCTCAAGTTGGAAGTAATTTTGAAACCCGAGAACCAACCCGATTTTGTTCTTCCGAATGATCGAGAGGGTGTCGCTTATGCTCGCTATTTTGCCGAAGTTGGTGAACTCATCGAGCAGCATCGTCATCGGATGGTTCATCTCATCTCTAATTTCCAGGATGTGATCGAGCAAGAAATTCACCATCAACGAACCAATCAACTTGCTATCTCTGCTGCGGCTCGGCACTGCGATATAGAAGGTAAACAGATGGTCTTTGAGCGAGTCCAGGTCTATATCTGTGGTCTCCGTCAACGTCACCATTTGATCGGTCATCCACGGATTGAGTTTGGTGATGAGCCCCGAGAAGACGCCATATCGAAAGTCGGTCTCGCCGCTCAGTCTCATCCACCCTTCAAATTCCATCTGCGCTACTTTGGACGGACTGTTACGCAACACCTTCGCCAGCCGATCCGGTCCTGTGAGTAGGAGCCAGCGCAAGGCACCGAAGTGACCGTACTGCTGCTCGCTTGCTGCGGCATGAAGTATCAGCGGAATCAGGAGCAATTTCTCTGATCGATTCCATGTTTGCTCATACTTTCCTTCTGATGGTTCTCCGTTGAGTATGATCAGGTCCGCCAGTTTTTCGGCGAGTTGCGCCTTCAGTTCTTCCGGTGCGCGTCGCACGCGATCAATCGGATTGATTCTGTGCGAGGTCATATCGGAGGGATTGAAGCAGTAGATCTGGTGCCCAGCCATCTTTCGCCATCCAGACGTGAGCTTGTATAACTCGCCAGCTTCATATCCAGGAGTTGCCTCGGTCACAATCATGCTTGTGCCCAGACGTTCGACAAGTTGCGGAATAAAGAAGCCGCGCGATTTGCCTACGCCAGTACGGCCGCATACAAGAGCGTGGGCATGTGTCCATAACTCAGGGACTTGCAGATATTGGCTATCGGGGGTTCTTCCGATAATCAGCCTCTTTGGATCGACGCGGCGCTGGACGTATCCGCTTGCCGTCAATTCCGCCACAGTTCCCCATTGAGCTGCTCCATATACTGTGCTCGTTTGTTTATGCTTCTTGGCGGCTGTCGCTCGGTCGGCATCTTTCTGCAGTTCCAGAAGTATCTGGTCGCAACGTTGCTGGCATTCAGATTGAGTGCCAGACCCCTTCCTTTCCTCGATGTTGACCATCACTAGGATGTCGCCACGTTCGGTCGGGTTCCAGCGCAGAACCACGCGATACTCATGACGCCACCAATCGCGGCCGACCTGCTCATTCAGGTGCTCGACAGCCAGTATTTGATCGAGTTGTCTGCTAGCCCGTGATACCTGGTAGCCAAGCCGGTCAAGCACATTGACTGCCAGTACCGGAAAATCGGAAATGCCTGTTTGTACAATTCCTGAATCGTTTACTTGCATGTGTTGTTACCTCATGAAATCAAGGCCGCGGTCTCGTTTCTCGCGTTCTTGCTGTTTGTCCTTGCGCCGTTTCTTGCGCGTCTCTTTGTTTTCGTCGATGGCCTTGTCTATGTTGTCGATGGACTCCTGATCCCGCGCCTTTTCATCGTGGGTGCGATCAGGTTTCACGTACTCTTGATGCCTGTCCTTCTTGGCGGTCTCAAGTCCGTCTCTCGCTTCTGCCAGTCGGTCGCGATTGTGTCGTAGGTCGATCCATCTAACGAGCTCATTGGCGATTGAGGCGCCTTGCATAAAGAGGCCCACGACAGGATTGGACATCATCTGCTGCTGGAGAGAATCTACGTAGCGGTTTGCATTCGGCGATGTCTTGGCTGCTCCGTCTCTCTCAAACTTCTTTTTGGATAGCTCCAATTGCCGTTCAGTAACCCCTGCCCATCGCGCCCGGTCGGCATTCTCGATCCAGCCTCTGAGCTTCTGATAATCGTTGATTGGCAGACGCTCTGCGTTCTCCTCCCGTAGCTTGTTGGCCAATCCGGTCAGTTTCTTGTACGAGGCACTCTTGCTGTATCGCTGGCCTTGATACTCGAAGTAATCTCGTTGCTTCTCGGGTGCTTCTTTCGTCGGAGCGGCATCGCCTCCGTTGCGTTCTGGCTCCCTCAAGCGCTCCTTCTCTTTTATCCAGGCGACAAGCTTCTTGTATTCCGGCAACGGTATGCGCTCATCATGGTTGTCCCAGAGATGTGTGTTCAATTCTCTGAGTTCAGACAGCGTGTTCTGCCTGGACCACTCTTTGCCGGCGGCGTTTATCGTGTCGTAGAAATCTTGTTTGTCAGATTTTCCGTCTCTGGCTTTCTCAAGATTGCGATTCCTTTCTTGCTCCTCTTTCTTCCTGCTCCATTTGCTGTACGGTTCGTACTGCTCCCTGATTACCTTGCCGTGCATCCAAGGCAGCTCCAAGCCTTCCTTGATTCGCTCTTGCCGTCTGGACTCCCGTTCCTTCTTGAGAGCTTCGAGACGGTCTCCCTCTTTGCGCTTCCGTTCCTCTCGCGCTCTCTCCATTTCATATGGCTGCCAGCGTTCGAGGTACCGGTCACCCCATTCGCGGAGCTTTGTATAGTCGGACTTCTCGATTCGGACGGTTCTGCCATTCTTATCCTCACCGAGAACGACGACGTGGATGTGATGGTGAGCAGTATTCTTGTGTTCCACCGCCATCCACGTCAGAGCAAGGCCTTTCTCGGCAGCAAGATGCTGCATGACCTCACGCGTGTACTGCATTTTGTCAATCGGATCTATCTCCGGCGCAAGCGTCAGCTTGTGCACCACCACCTTGCTGTCCTCAAGTTCTTTGATCGCCTTTCTGAGACTGCGCCCATCCAGGTTGTCTTCCAGCTCATCGAAGAACTTTCTGCCGCCTTCCTCCCGGTCATCTCCTGGTCGATGCTGAATGTACTTCACGTGAGCAAGAGCGCGCTCGACGGCCACTCGCTTCGGAGAGCGGCCGCCTACACGACTCTTCTTATCTCTTGCCGAGATATAACCATGAATAACGACTGCCATTATCCATTCACCACCGCTTTCATGCGTTCCGCAAGTTCGCGCTCGTCATTCTCAACATGTCGAGCCATTCTTTGCTTGGCTCTAACTGCCGCTTCTTCAAAAGCCTTGCGAGCGTTTTCATCATCGGGCAGAGACATCCAGCTAAGCTCATAAAGTGTGCCGATTGCTCTGCCTTGTCTTGCCAGCATCTTGCAGATTCGATCGACGCCGGCATTGATTGCTTTGACGGTCTGGTCAGTTGTGTACTTCATAGCCTTAGCTAACTCGGTTTGACTGGAGTCTCCTTTGATCTCTTCGTAATGGTTCAGATACCATCGGAGTGCTTCGCGGGCGAAATCGGATCTGCTTTTCTGAGCTGTACCTGCGAAGGCGTTTAAGCGATCCATATCGGACGGTGAAAGTCGGGTTTCAATTTTGGGATCTGGTTTCTTTCTTGACATAAAGTCTCCTTGCCTGGGGCAAAAGGCTTGTGGGACAAGGCATCGACGCGCGTGTGCCTGGCTATAAGCGAGCATCCGAAAAGTGTGCCTGGAGCAAAACGCTGAACTGGCGGGCATTTTCGATGAGCGTGCCTACGCTCTGTATCTTGCATTACCGTACGGTCAAGCCTCCCGGTAATGCTCGCTTCGCTCGGGGTCGCTTGCGCGTCGTTTCCTACTCCGCGCGGCAGCACCACAGGCGGTTACTCCAGATTAGATGGAAGTGTCAATTCTGCGATGCAGATGCATGTAGTTGCGTGGTTGTTGATATCACTTGATCTGTCGATTAGAGCCCGATTGCAGCCCGGCAGCGAAAGCTTGGACTCCGGAGACGAGCACACTCAGTACCACGCGGAACAGAGTAGTTATAAGGGCACAGAGGAGGCTTATAACAGCCATTACGATCTGACCGACAATGTCGAACATTGGCTTCAAAACCATGCTCGGATTTCCTCCAGCAATTCCAACAAAGACCATGAGCATGAAGATAATGAGAAGAATCTGCTCGATGAAGCCGAGCGGTGAATTTACGTGTTCCATAATCGGTTCCTTTGAAATGAACGGTTGCCTGTGAATGACATGTTGTTATTGGAGCGGCTCATAGTACCCCTCCGCATGCTTGGCAATGAAAGAGTCGAGATCGGCTTTTCTGTAGCGCACCATTCGGCCGATTTTTATGCAGGGGACTTGACGTCTTCCCGTGCATTTCCAGGCGGCGAGAGTCTGCTCAGACACTCCAAGATAAGTGGCGGCCTCTCTACGCGTGAGAAGCTGGGAGCGAGACATGTTCGCTCCTGACGGAAGATCATCCGTTGGTTTCATATTTTAATACCTCAGAAAACTGGTTCAGCGAACTGGCGGCACCACATGATGAACAGTGATTCGTGCTCGCAAGCTCACTGAGAATTGAAGATTGAAAAGTGAATAAAGAAAAAAGCCCAAATCAGCAAATTGATTTGAGCGGAGAAAACATGTATTTATTTTGATGGGCGGGCAACGCGGCTCATGCACCATCAATCACGGTCGATACTACTATTGTACCGCCCGGTTTCGAGTTTCTGACCATGGGGTTGCTGCTGAGCCCGACCTAGTGAAAAGGATAGGTGGGTTATGTTCTTGGTGCAAAACGTGCCCCGGAAAGGCACGAAATGCACGGAAAAGATAACCTGCCAGAGTTTAGGCTGCGCCGAGACGGAAACTGCGCAATAAAGTTCCCAGGGTTTTCACCATTCTAGTTTGGGCATCTGTCTGAGAGACTGGTTTTGGTGGTTGGACCGGAATACCGGTCGCCCAACAGTGACGCCCCAGAAGTCGAGCACGCTTTCCGGCCGTTGAGCGCTTTGTTATGCGCCAGCGGCTTTTAAAGAGACCTGTTCTCTGGAGGAATGTTCGTGGAAATTAAACTGACGCTCGTCACAAGGCGAAACCCGAAAACAGTAAAAGGGTTTGATTCTACCGTCGGCGCAATTATTGACGCCGATAATAACCTGGTCGCTCTGGTTCCCGTAACTCGGATGGACTGGGTTTACGATTGCCTAACGGCAAAGACGAAGACAGATCACCTCTTCACCATTCTGTCGAAGATGACAGACGAGACGATTCATCTCTGCTCAAGCTGTAAGCGGAACGCCGCCGAACCTGAAGCAGTTGAAGAGAGAAGCGATCCAAGAGTGATACGCTTCAATTCTGCAAGACGCAAGGCATCGCGAGCGGTGCCTGTCTAGCTTCACTAACTGCGCGGCAATAGCCGCCATCATCTAACTATTCGTCGTGCCGACTTCTGCGGGTGCCACCATTTACCAATCCAGATCACTTCCGGCATGCTCCACTGATAAGTGGGGCATGCCCTTTCTATTGCCATGCAGCAAAGTGTTCTTGGCAGCGTACAAGAGGATTAGCTAGCTCGTTTCAGGGAATTCTTGCCAGTCTCCAGCGCGGCGGCGGCACCGCCGCGCAACAAGAGGGTGGCGGGCGGGGGTGAGGGCTGGCTTTGGCCCTTCTATCGGAGTTTCGCCAGCAGCCTCCTGGGGCCTGCCGAGCGAGCACCACAGACAGTATCACCACATTTCGCGATCTCCGATGCCACCATTTTGCCCATCGCGCAGCGCCAGGGCGCTCGAAACCAGCAACTGCTGGGCATCAAGCCACAGTGGCAAAAGTTCCCCAGGCGCAGCCGCGGCGAGTGACAGGGACATCTGCTCCGCAGGTCCGCCAGCGTCGGGCAGCCGCCATAAAGAACATTGACAGACGGGCTGCCCGCCAGCACCTGCAGCACTGCCAGAAAACCCCGCAAGCAGGGGCCTCGCCGTCAAATAAGGCAAAGCGTAGCTGTGCATAGATGGATTGACGGCGGGTGCGCGGGGTAGGCTTGTTGCCAGGCAGGTAGCGAAGGGCAGCCCTCCAATGGATGACTCCGGGGCAGGACTTGAGCGGACCAAGGACAACAGTGGCGACGAGAAGAAAAAGAAAAAAGACAGAAACAGAAGCTTGCGGCTCCTGTCTCTGTCTTTGTGATCTACGCGGACTTGCGAGACCGGCTCTTGGGCTGTTCTGTACTGCCATCGGTCGCAGATTCAGCGACTGGCTTGGGTCCGCAGAGGTGGAAGCTCGTGAGTTTGAGAATCGGTTTGTGTACTTCAACCTTGACTCCGTCAACTTCCTTGGTGAAGACGTTTATTGCAAGTCGGCCGGTTAAGAGGACCTCACGTCCCTTGGTGATGGTCTGCATCACACGTTCGCCAAGACCGTTCCAGGCGTCAACATCTATCCAGAGAGTGGATTCTTCGTTGTTGGAGAACTCCCTCACTCCGAGGCTGAATTTGACCACTTTGTTACCTGTGTCTGGGAACGAGACAGTCTTGGGCTTTTGTCCTGCGTATCCGATGATGGTTAGTTGGTTGTTCATTTTCGGCACCTCCAGTGCGTTTTAGGTGCCAATGTCTCAGCACAAGCGTAGCCGCCCTGCGCTTTCTGGAGATTGCAAGGTCGCGTAAGCGCCTCGTAGAGGTCCACCTTGCGGTCGGAAGAAAGTTGTGCTTTTCTCGGCGCCGTTAAAAAAAGCGCGGAGGTGATAGAGAAGGAATAAGTAACAGGAAAGACGGAAGCAGGCAAGGGCCTTAGCCATTAAGTTTCCAGACATACAAGTAAGTTGCTATTCAAATGTCGGAGTGAGGGAATAAGCAAAAACAAGAATCCACTCCTCAAATGTTGATGCCTGGAAATCAAAAGAAGTGTGATGAAGACCTACAGGACGTGCAGTCCGGCACCGGGAACTTGCACAAGAAGATACACCTGGAAGTTAGGAGTCGAAGTACACAAACCGGTTGCTCACGAGCTTCTTCTCCTGTTGCGGACCGACAGACGCATAAGCAAAGACGATGGCATTGGCAGCCCAAGAGCCTGGACTGGCAAGTCATCAACAAAGACAGAGATGGGAGTGAAAGTACAAATAACTTCTGTCTTTCGAGGAGCTACAGGGGCGGGGGCGGTGTGCAACCTGCCAGGTGGGAATCATGAGGATTTGACAACACAGGGAATGTTGATTACTGTTTTGTCTTTGGTGATAGGGACAACGGAGTGTCTGATCAGAAGTTCTCTGATTACGAGAGGTTGGCGTTTTGGGAAGTCTATGACAACAAATGCCTTTATTGCAAAAAGGCAATAGCGGACATAGACCAGATGAATATTGATCATCTGATTCCTGAGAAGATCAGCGCCGACAAACTGGAAAAGGCAAAGAAATTGTACGGGTTGCCGAGCGATTTTGCTGTTGACCTGTACCGTAACTTGGTGTCAGCGCATTATACGTGCAACAACCTAAAGAGCGATCTTTTTGCATCTGAAATCCACTCTGGACTGACTCAAATCTACCTACAAAAGGCAGAGCTTAAAGCGGTCAGGCTTGAGAAGGAACTGGAAAAGCTAAAAGGACAAGATGTCCTAAGTAAGTTCAAAATGTATGCGCGTTCAGGGCTACGAAAAGGCGTTGTTACGCATGGGGATCTTGAGAAAACGATAGCAGATTTGAAATTGGAATTTCCGATGAATCTGACGACGACAATGAGCGCGTCATCATTGTTAGTTTCAAGCGTGTTGCCAGATGCGGACGCAGCCACGCAGACTTTAACACCATCCAGTCCCTGGTGGTCTAAAGCGGCTGCACCCGGGTCAGACATCACGAAAGGCAAGCAGCCGTTTAGACGGCACGGGAAGGGTAAATAGACGGGGAGTTAGAAGCCAGGAAGGACGCTGCAGCGTCCTTCCTTTTAGCAAAGCTTCATTCGTCCGCGATCAATAACCGGTCCAGGATTCGTCCTGTCCTTCAGCTTGTCCACGCAGACATGCCTCAAACACACCGGCGGCATCAGAGTGTTTGTGGCGGCAGCCGCAAGCTTGCTTCAGCACCGGTTTCCTCTTCGTGGGTGTTGAGACTGGGGGTGCCGACACCTGGACGTTGACGCCGGTAAGAAGCTTGCTCAGAGTCTCATTGATCAGTTTGGCAGTGTTCTTCTCGATCAATGACCAGTCGATGGTGTCGATTGCAGAAGGCTTGTGCTGTATCTTTCGGGCGAGCTGCCAGATGTAGTTTGCCTTCAGAAACAGTTGCAAGATGAGCCGTGATTCGGGGTGGTAGTAGTTGGCCCTGGTCACAGCCTCAAACTGCTCCGGAGTGAGAAGCTCAAGCGGCAAATCCTTGAGTATCAAGGCATTGCTGGTTTTGGTCTTTGTTGTGGAAGTTGTCTTCTTGGTTGTTGGACGAGTACTCATGTGCATTCTCCATTTGCTGTAAGTAGGTTCTCTGCTTCCGAATCCGACCTGGCATAGAGCAGCCAGACAGAGCCTGGCGCTTCCTGGACAAGCCATTGCCCGGCACGTGTAAGCCGGGCTCTGTGATGACGACCGAGCAGCTCTTTTCTGATGGCCTTGCGCCTTACCGTCTGCGACGGACGGTTGGCTCTGTTCAAGTCACGGGCATTGAAGCGCTTGCGGGCTTCAAGATAAGCAGCCTCGATTGCCTTTTGTGCCAGATCCCTGGCATACGCGCCTTCGAGATGAGGCAAGCCGAGCTCAGCCGCTTCGGTCAATCTGCACAAATGCGAAAGTTTCATAGCGCCTCCACTAGAACAAGTCAGGATAAGACTCACGGATGCTTGATACCTGCCTGTAAGAGACAATCAGGTGGTCGAGAATTTCCACCCCAAGCAATTTGCCGGCACCGACAAGCTGTCTGGTTGTCTGAAGGTCTTCGGGGCTTGGGTCGGGCGATCCAGCCGGGTGATTGTGCGCAACAACGATGCAGTACGCATTGCTGAGCAAGGCGGCCTTAAACACCTCTCTTGGGTGAACCAGGCTTGCCGACAGGGTTCCATGAGAAACTACGTGATAGCCCGTCAATTGATTCCTGGCATCGAGGTGCAGAGCAACGAAATGTTCTTCTCAGATGCTTCATCGGTTCCAGGTACTGGGTGAGGTCTTCAGGAGTGCGAATACCAGGTAGCGGGTCCTGCGATGGCTCTCGTAAAATAGCGAGCTTTATCTGCGGGATCTTGTACTTGAGATGTTTCTTCAGGGTCCGCGTGTTCATAATTTCTCCTTCAAAAAGAACAGCCGGGACGGCTCAGAAGCTCATCCCGGCTGGGGGTTAGTGATGACTTGCCTAGTTGATGGCAGCGACAAGAGCCGTTTCGTCTTTGCGCTGACCGGCGATCAGCGAAAGCGGCGGCGCTGTAACTGGCGCACCGATGCTCTGAGCACGCTCTAAATGAGTCCTCAGCGCCTCGCGGATAAGCTCGGATCTTGTCTGCGATCGATAATCAGCAAGTAGATCGATCTGGTCGAGAAGACGCTCCGGTATTCCGATTAGGATTTTTCTCTTCATGGCATTTCTCCCTGTAAGTACGGCGTTTTCGCCTCCTGCGGGGGAAAGGGGGAGGCTCTGCGCGTCAAGCGCAAAGCGGCTCAGGAGCACACAAAACAGCGCGATCTGCTTGACGCGCGGTGGCGCATCCCCCTTATACTTAAAAGGCGAACAACGCTAAGAATGGCTGTGCAGCAGGACAGCAGCAAGGATGAATTACTCTGGAAGCACAGTTTCATTTGAGTAATTTCGGTAAGCTCGTGAGTCAAGATCATCGAAATCGAGCCCAAGTAAATCGCAGAGATGCCTGATATCTGCGAGCAAATCAGCAATGCCATCTTCCGGGCACTGCGACCAATCGCTTCTCAGTAAATGGTTGCAATGGCCTTCCCCCCAGGGCAGAAGAGCGCTGGGCAGCACGTCGCTTGTTTGCAAATGCAGAGGATACTGTGGCGCACGGAAAATTGGTTGACGAGGCCTCTTGACGTACCGGTACGGGTTCGGGTACGATGTCGGTACATCTACCGGTACATTGAGCAAAGGAAAGCACCCATGGCACGTCCAGGAACCAGTAAAATTGATTTTTATCCCGATGAAGAGGTTCAGGAGCTGTTGAAAAATTTGCCCCCGAACACGAGGAGCGCCACTTTGAATAACCTTGTAAAAGCCTATTTGTCGCCCGATCTAACTGAGCGGGAAGATGCCGAAGCAATGTTGGCTGAAATAATCAGGCGTCGAAACAACACCAGTAAATCGAGATATGCGGGTAGCTTTGTTGATACGGCGAACTTGTTGCAAGCAGTTTTCATTTATCTGTGCAAGAAACACAACATTGAATTCTTTCGCGAATCCGCTCGATACGGCACCGTCAAATTATCGCAGGCCCTGAGGGAATTCAATATAGCGCCTGACGATGAGAATCTGACGGAAAACGTTCTGGTGCAGAGCGCTTTCTTTAAAACGGTAGGAGAGATGCGGTTCTGGCAATCGCAATTAGCGGTTGGCTTGCGCGAGGATGAGGTGCACATTTTCGCCGAGAAGTGGAAGTCCGGGCATCCACCGTTGCACGATGGGCGCATAGTCATTATCGAAATAGGGACGGGAACTGCTGATCAAGCGATCAGCCAGTTTGTATATGAGATCAAGGATCATTATTTAGACAAAGGGCAACCATTTGTATGCCGCTGGCTTGAAGATGGCGAGACGAAAGAGCGGCATCTGGCAGGGCGCTAAGCGACGGTAAAGCGGTGTCTAGCGTCTTTATCAGGGATGCTTAAAGAAAGTGGGCTCAGGTATTGCTGTGAGGCAGTAGCAGCAAGGTTCTTGGAATCAATTTATACCTGCTTGCAACTCGGTATAAATGTGGTATAATAATGGTAGAAACGCAGGAGGTCTAACAATGATTGAGCGTTACAATGCCGCTATCCTGGACCCGGATGCTTGTCTCGACAATCTGAGGCAGGCCGCTGGTGCTGCCCAGCTAACCTTAACGCCGGCAGCGTCAGCAGAAGAATTGATCAATTCGGTTGTCGTGGATGAACCTGACGTTGTGCTGCTTGATTTAGAGATGCCTGGGCTTTCTGGCTGGGAACTGATAAAGCGCTTGCGTGAGGTCAGTCCTGGGATACCCATATTGTTCCTGTCGGCAAATCCCGATTGGTCGGCTCTGGAGCGCGATCCATTGATAGAAATGGTTAAGAGTCCCTGCGATCCAAATGAAGTAATCCATCGAATTTTGCGACTTGTGCACGGCGTGTCGCAAGAAGACAGCAGTCACCGGTATCGCCTGCCGAATCTTGTCGTTGATGAATTGAGAAGCGACAGTGGGCGGATCGACGCCAAATTGGTGGCAGACATGTTCGACATATCTGTACCTGTTTTGGCGCGTGTCATTGGAGCTGGTGAGCAGGCTCTATACAAAACACCGGACGCCAAATCAGTGCAATCCAAGCTAGTGGACTTTGAGCGAATTGCCTGGGGTCTGCTTAAACTTACAGGGTCTGTAAAAGGGCTTAGGATCTGGCTAAACGCTCCAAATCCAGAGCTTGATAAAGAGCTGCCGATAGATTACATCAAGGAGGGTCATGTCGAGGATGTTGCAGCTATGGTTGAGGATGCGTTGTTAGGACACCCGAGTTAATGCATCCAGAGGCTAACTTGCCGGCAATCATCGCAGGGTTGCCGGTGCAACCGTATAACGGAACTTGTTACCGGCTTGTCGATTTTGCCGTACTGACTGGTTACGACCCGATGATACCTCTGTACACGTTGGGTCCTGGACAGAAGGGACAACGCTATACACCGAAAGGCGGGCCGAATGCTCTTTACGCTGCCGAAGACATAGTTACCGCTCACGCAGAGTATTTTCGGATCGACCGTATCGTTTTGGCAGCAGATGCAAGCTATCACTTGCTGGCTAATCCGACTGTTCAGTTAACCATTCAAGTAAATTTAGAGCGTGTTTTGAACATAGCAGATCCAGATATCCAAGCCGCTCTCGGGACCACCGTGGCGGAGCTTACCGGACCCTGGCGCAAGCAGATGATCAAGAAGTTGTTTTGCCCAACGCAAGTGCTGGCTACGGCTGTCTTTGCACACGGGGCAATTCAGGCATTGCGCTATCCATCTGCTCGTGGTGCGGAATATTGCAACTTGATCATTTGGGAAGAACGGCTCGCACTACCATCTTACATACAGGTAAAAGATTCGACGGGAAGTCTGTCAGCAAGGATACCCGCCAAACGCATTTATCGAAAATGACTTCGTTAGTGCGGACAAGGACAACGAATTATCAGAGACACTGATGCAGGAGTTCCCCGAAACGTAGACCATGACTAATGAAGACAGATTTGTGCCAAAAGGATTCTCGCCTTCTGACGATCAGGAAGACGAGGGCAATGTAATTCTTCAAAATCTGGTTCGACGGAACCCAAAAGTAAAATTACGTCTTGGTGGAAATGATAAGACCCCCAACCGGGATGGGTTTATCGAGCTGCGCGCTGAGAAGCATGTGATAGGCAAACTAGAGATCCAAGTGAGGCCGGTCGATAGCGAGCGGAAGAAACAAAACCGTTTGTGCTATCAACTTGACGCGTCTCTCATTGGACACAGCTTGGTTGCGGGCTTGCCTTTCATTCTGGTTTGCTACGACAGGGAATCCGACAAAGCATATTGGAAGCACATCATGGAAGCACTTTTTGATGGTGCCAAGCCGGATCAACAGACTAAAACTGTGGAATTTGTCGCCGAAGACGAAATTGGCGATGGGCTGTCGTATACCGATAGTTGGCTTCAATTGGTGCGTGAGCATCTGGAAAAATTGAAGGGGAATCTGCCAAATGAAATGAATGACCTGAAGATAGCACTTCTAAAAGATGTGGATGAGCCTGATCGACAGGCATTGCAAGAATTCATTGGCTTAATCAATTCAGAGTTTGACCTGCACTGGGCTCAAATCAAAGAACAGTTTTTTCCAGCTTTGTGGAAGTTCGGCGTGCTACTTATCCAACGGCACGCCGAGTTCAATGCCTGGGTGTTTCAAGTTTACTCAGTGCGGAAGGGCGGTAATGCTCCCCTGGTGATGGCTGGACCAGAACTTGACCCAAGAGAAACGGCCGCTGATGCATTTGGACGTAATGCTTTTTCAACTTGCTTCACTCGCATGTTCAACCCCGTAAAAGACGCAGCCGGGTTTGTTCATTCGATAGTCTCAGAAGCTGTGAAAGCTCATCTTTTTGAGCCTGATAGCGAAGCCTGTCAGACTGAACATGCGTGGGCCGCATACAGAGCCTTTCCGACGTTAGAGAAATCCGTCAAAAAGGAAACGCTGCAAATAGAGCTTTTGCTTGAGGAATTGTCGACTTTAGATCTTAACGAGCTCGGGATTCCCGAATACTACTTCCATGATGCGCAAATAGCCTGTGATAACGGGATTGTAGCGTGTCAACGTCTTTTAGCATTGGGAAAAGACAACGTCAAAAATCTATACGTTGGAAATGAGTGCCCAATTGCTATGTATGAAGGACAAACGCAAACCAATCTTCTGAAGAATTTGGAGACTGTTCTAAAACAGCTGCTTCCCGAATATCAGCGCTTCTTAAAATCGAATGGGCTCAGTTTCTTGGGAGAGCAATGGTTCGATCAATCACTGGCGGTAGTCTTCGTAATTAAGCCACGCCCCGAGGGCAGAGTCACCTACGACTATTACTTCGTTGATTATGACGGCGACGGGCCAAGAATTCGTATAGTTAGTGAAAGCAGCGTCGACGCAAAGGACATGTTCTTGACCAAGGAAGTAACTATTGAGGGCAAGAAGGTTGCGGTGCACAGTATGCAGCATCGGATGGCTCCTACCCAAATCTTTTCATACACGCCGTTGCGCGACGTGCTGCTCGAAATGTTGACAGAGGATATTGAAGAGTATTTCAAAGCGATAGAGAAGAAAGGCAGGAAGTCTCAACCTTCTTCGATTATCTGAAGGTGAGCTGGTGATCTATGGTGGCAGAACCGGAAACAGATTGGTTTCTTCAAACTGCTGCAAGGAAACTCTAATGAGCTCAATTTGCCCTTGCAGGAAAGAAATTAGCCAGGCAAGCAAAGACTGCATGACTGACATGGCCTCGGAAGAGATCGGCTTGACTGCAGTGGAAAAGCAGAAGTTGTGATCTGCGGGCACAACGTCAGCGGGTCAGCTTTGAGCGGTGCCACATGATGACCGCCGCGGTGATAAGGGAAGCTGATGATCTGGCCCGGCTGCACCTGTTCTTGAATCGCAGGCAGCAGCTCGTCAGAGAGTTCGTCTTCCGCTTGCTGCAGCAAAGCTAGCTTCCAGACGCCTGGATAAGCGGCGAACGCATGCAAGCCTCGCTCGAAGTTATCGTTGTCGATACTGAGAAATCCCTGGCAATTTGGCAGTGATGCAAGCTCCGACAGAGCCTCCAGGAGCCCAGCTTCAAGGAAGCTGCGAGTATAGAACCACAGGGCACATTTTGGCCGTTCACGAGCAGCAAGTAGCCATGCACGGGCATAGGAAACGCGGTGGAAGTCCCCCAGATCGTGGATACGCAAGGTGAACGGGAGGTTTGTCGGCTCACCAGTTATTTGTGCTGCAAGCCAGTCAACTGGTCGCGCCTGGTCGATGAGTGCGAGGAGATTCTGAGCAAGCAGCTCCGGACCGCCTTTGTCGAGCAGGAATTCTATCGTCCTGAAGTTGCGCTCGCGCTTGTGTCTTTGAGCATCAGACCGGTATCTGACGCCATTGCCGTAGCAGAGTCTTATGCAAACACCGGTTGCATGTATGCAGGATTCTCTGCGAGAGAGTGTGAACGCCGGCCCTACTTTAGAATTTTGGGTCAGCTCAAGACCGTAGTCGTGTGTGTGTGCAGCTACCATTTGTGCCTCCTTTCCGAGCGGATTTCGCCCTAACGGGGGCAAGGGGGAGGCTCTGCGCGTCAAGCGCAAAGTGAGACTGGAAGGCACAAGAAAAAGCGGTTTGCTTGATGCGCGGTGGCGCATCCCCCTTATACTAAAAAGGCGAAAAACGTTAAAGATGGCTGTGCAGCGGCACAGTGCACTCCTTCGCGGTCGTCCCGTTTGTCTTGACCGCACTGCAAAAAGTGAGCGGCCGAAGGCGCGCAAGTTTTACTGCTGCCGTCTATTGCCCGCCTTGGCTCGCAGCCAAAATAGCGGGGCAAGTCAAGACGGGTCGTTTGAGAAAATCAGCCCAGTAAAAGACCGGCGTGACGCACATTGGCGTGAGCCGGCATTTGGGGGCCGTAAGCTGTTGAATCTTTTAGATTGATTGTTTCCATGATACTTCTCCTTTACGGAACAAGGAGAGAGTCCATATCGAACACCCTCCTTGTCGGAAAGATATTGAGATTGATGTTCAGTACTTGAAACAGATCCCTGATTCAGGACGTTTTTCCTGCAAAGCAGGAAATGTGCTCTTCTTGATCAACTGCGCGATTCCGCTTGCCGTTAGCATGATGCGTTGCTCGATACGAACAACAGGCAACTTCCGCTGCTTGATGAGCCGTCGGATTGTGTGCTCGGACATATCGAGGAGCTTGGCGGCATCGCGCACGGTGAAGAGCTGAAGATTGCTCTTCGCTTGTGACATGCGACCTCCAATTATGATTAGAGCGGGAGCCACTATAGCCCCCGCCCGTGTAGAATGTTGTTATTATCTTCCGCTGAAAAGGCGGTTGGCGATAAAGGCGTCTAGATCAACCTTGCGGTACTTCACCAATCTGCCCATCTTCACAAAAGGCAGTCCATATCTGCCTGTACACTTCCATATTGCCAGGGTATTTTCAGCGATTCCGAGATAAGCAGCAGCTTCTTTGCGTGAAAGAAGCTCATTGTTGACGAGAGAGAAACCTGCCTTCGCATCAGCCTTGTGCGAGGCAGAAAAGGGTATTGCGTTGTCCATTATGTACTCCTGTTGCCACCAAAGTGGCCAATCAAAAAGAGGAGCAGCTGTTTATGCTTGCTCCTCGAAAGAGAATGAAGATTGAGAGATGAATCGAGTGGATTGTGTTTCGCCGGCAAGGGTTCGATTCGGGAAGTGTTCTTTGCGTGCTCGGCGAAAAGTGGTGCCATTCCAGCACTCTATTTTCAGCTTAGCGCCAGCTCCTGGAAATCGATAATGGGGTAAACCCTAGATTTCGAAATTGCGTCGATGGCGCTGCGATTATTCGGGAAATTATCTTGCTATTGGTGAGCGAGCGTTCTTGAGCGTATTTGGTGTCTGTACTCCCACGGTGGCAGTGGATCTTCGGCACTCCAAATTCCTACTCGCTCGGCGCGAGCAGTTCTCTCTAACTGAGCGAGGCGTTGGTCCGACGAATATTTTCGGTACCACCAAGCGTAGCCCGCCCGAACAAGCTCTGCATTGACGTCACGCCCGTCAGGTAAAAGAACCTCACCTATGGTTCGTCCATATCTGTCAGTGGCATCAGAGGACACAGTCACGTTCTGTCCCCAGACCAATGTTGAAGTAAATTGTTTGGCGCGCATGCCGAAAGCTTGCGACTTCTCCGGGCAATCTATGCCGGTCAAGCGTATACGCTCTGGACTGCCATCGTGCAACACCTCAATGGTGTCACCGTCTAAAACACGCACGCACTTGCCAGTGAACTGTTCGGCAAAGCACGGCGCATTTGCAAAAAACATGCACGCTACGAGCGAGAGAAGTATTTTTCTTATGCGGGCCAGCTTCATTGGCTTCATCCCGGACTGTCTTGGGATCCTTTAGTCCTTGACTTTCCCGGTTGCCAAGCAGGCCAATCGGTTTACCAGCCTCGTGTAACGGGAGTGCGGCTATTTTGCACCCCAAATTTACAAGAGCAGGTGTCTTACGAGGGGCTTGAAATCCCGTCGGGAAGCACTGTGATGGGTTGCAGAGAGGCACAGTCAAACGATTCCTGGGGTTGCCAGGGGAGATTATCGACATCATAGATCTGGGTATCAAAGGAATGAGCGAAGTTCGGGTAATTCGAAGAGAATAAAGGTGCTGTATGGGATTCCGGTTCCGCAAATCAAAAAAACTCGGACCGTTTCGATTCACTATGAGTAATAGTGGTATTTCGTCAAGCGTCGGAGGCAAGGGGTTCCGGTACACAAAGAGAGCCGACGGCAAGACGCAGATATCAGTGGGCATCCCCGGCTCAGGTTTGTACTACACCGAAACCATCAAACAAAACTCGTCCAATGCCGCTAGTGGGACCAATGGGAATTCTGCTTCGTCAAATAGCAGGCAGGTAGCCCAAGGGGGACTGAACAGCTCCCGGCATGGGTGGCTGATAATCGCAGTTCTGTTGGCTGTTTTGCTCTCAGTGCTGCAGTACCTAGGCGGATTAGTCAGGTAGCCCTTCTATCGGAGTCGAGATCCAGTGGAATCTATTCTGACGACAAACCGAATATATCTTGCAGTATCAACCTCTAGGCTAACGGTGAGAAAGACGATCTGGCTGGGCGAGGGACTGATGGATGAATGATTTTCGATTTGTTCACGCAGCAGATCTCCACATTGATAGTCCCTTCAAAGGAGTCACTGCGCAATCGAAAACGGTAGCAGAAGCTTTGCAGAACGCTACGCTACAAGCATTTGATAACATCGTAGACCTGTGCATCGACAGCGAAGCAGACTTTCTAATCGTTGCCGGCGATGTTTATGACGGCGCCGATAGAAATATTCAGCCGCAACTTGCCTTTTATGACGGGCTTAAGCGTCTAGCGGATAAAGGTATCCGGTCCTTCGTCATTCATGGCAATCACGATCCACTAGGCGGTTGGGCAGCGTCATTGGATTGGCCGGATGCGGTCACAATTTTTGCTAGTCGTGTTGAGTCCTATACCTTTGAAAAAGGCGGACACGAAGTCGCAACGCTGGCGGGCATCAGCTACCAGAATTCACGTGAGGATCGTAATCTGGCCAGATTACTCGCTGCATCAGACTCTGCGCGTAGGAGTGATCTCTTCCAGATCGCCGTCCTTCACTGCAATGTGGGCGGAGACAAGGCGCATGCAAATTACGCACCGTGCTCGCTGGATGAATTGATCGGGCATCAGTTTGATTACTGGGCATTGGGACACGTGCACGAGCGTAAGGTAATGTGTCAAGAACCGTGGGTTGTGTATCCAGGGAATTCGCAGGGTCGCAGCGTCCGCGAAACAGGTGCTCGCGGATGTTACCTGGTTGAAGTTTCTGGCAAACGATCGCTGCGTTTAGAATTTATGTCTACTGATTGCGTCCGTTGGATGCTAGGTGAGGTTGATGTTAGTAGCATCGGTGCTCTGAACCAGCTTGAACAATCGCTTTGCGCAAAGGCGGAGGAGCTGGCCAAGGACTCACAAGGACGACCGATCATTTGTCGGTTGGGGCTGGTCGGGCGGTCGTCGTTGTATCACGAAATGAATGATCCACAACGGCTTCAGGATCTTACGCATTCTGTGCGGGCCAAGCTACAGCATTTGAAGCCATTCGTCTGGGTAGAGTCAATTGATTTTGACTGTCGACCACAGATTGATATTGAGCAAGCTCGGGAGCGCGAAGATTTGCTCGGATTCGTACTCAAGGAAGGCAGTACGATTGCGCAGTGCTCAAACTTATCAGCCGAGGTCAGTGAACTCTTAAAGCCACTGTTCCAAACCAATGCATTGGGCCGGTCAATGCTGAGTATGCCTAGCGATACGGAACTTAAGAAGCTGTTAGAAGAGGCGGAATTGGCGTGTATTGATCTGCTGGAGAACGGATAATGCACATCAGCGAGATTAACATCACCGGATTCGGCATATTTGCGAATTTCACCATGAGTAAGATCTCGCCAGGGCTCGTGGTTATATGTGGCGACAATGAAGCTGGGAAGTCAACATTGCTCAACTTCGTGAGAACTATGTTCTTCGGACCATCACCTAAACGATCCGATAAGAAGTGGCCACCCGTGCGCGGTGGCACGCATGGTGGCAGCCTAATTGTTGAAACCAGGGAAGCTGAGAGACTAACAATTAATAGGCGCCTTACCGGACGTCAAACAGATTTGCAGCTGTTCGACAAGCTTGGTAGAAACATCGATGCAAGTAAGCTGGATGATCTGTTATCCGGTGCAACAAGGGAGCTTTTCACAAACATTTATGGGTTTAGCCTCTACGAGTTGCATGAGATAGAAATGCTGGAGTCCGAGCAGGTGAAAGCCGCGCTCTATGGCGCTTCTCTTGGGTCTAGCATTTCGGCCTTGCCGCGGGCCCAACAAAAGATTGACAAGCGTATAGATGAGTTGTTTAAGACTCGAGGTACCGATCCATTACTAAACAAGAAGCTGGCTGAATTGAGTGATCTCAAAGAAACTATAGAGCAAGTTTCGGACAGCGTGAAGGCGTATGAGGATCTTCAAATCCAAATCACCGAATTGGACAGGCAAATCAGAAAAGAAGAAGTCCAACTGGAAACGAAGGATGAGGAACTTGCAAATCTTCGACTCTTACTCAAGCACTATCCGGACTGGCTAGTCTTGCAGTCAACGAGAGCGGAACTGCTACAAATTCCGAAAGAGGTGCGCGCAATGTCAGACGACATCGCGCAAGCGTTTGAGAAAAACATGTCATTGGTGAATGTATACGAGGAGAAACTATTAGAGGCTCAAGGCACCTATGATAAGTCCGCGGTAGAGATGGAATCCCTTAGACCGAACGAATCGATTCTTGCAAATCAACAAGAGATCACAAGACTCTTCCGAGTACAACAGCAAGCTTCACTGTCGTTAGACAACGCTGATACTCTCAACAGAGAACTAGTCGGGCTTGCGGATAAGATGTCGGCGCATATTCAGATTCTTGGAGCAGGATGGGATAGCGCTCGTATTCGGAAAATTCGGGCCCTGGAGATTGACACGTCCGTCATTCTAGATTATCAAAGTAAGTTTTCGGATCTGGAGAGCCGACAGAAATCTTCGGAATCAGCTACAGAACAGACAAAGGCGCAGCTCGCTGAGCGAATACAGATACTCGAACAAAAGAGAAAAGAACTTGCCAATATCGTTCTGGATGAGACTCAGTACGATAAGCGGATCGAAAAATCGATTCGAGCAGGATTGGACAAATTCGTCAGTTGTGCTTCTCGACTAATTCCGAAACGACAGGAGGAAGCAACTCTACGGGCGACCGTGGAGCAGTCATGCAAGCAAATGCTGGAATCGCTGCAGGCAACAACCTTGCCCTCATGGTTGTCATTTATGACGAATGTCGTTGCGGGCGCGACTCCATGCTTGAGCGATGTGGAGAGCACAAAAACGATCAAAGCGGAAGTGGTGGCGAATCACAAGGAGGTCATGTCCAAAGCAAGTCACGATCGTGTCTCTACTGATAAGCAAGTAGCTGCGTGTGAAGCAGAACTCGCTAAACTACTTGTAGACGAGCAAGACCTTGGAGTTCAACAAGGTGGCTTGCCTTCTCCAGACGAAATTCCTTCCGCAGAACTCATTCAGGATATTCGAGAGCAATTGATCAGGCTTGAGCAAGCTGCCGGTACGAGGGCGGAATGTCGCCAGGATATGGATACCCAGCAAGCTAATTATGTCACGCAAAAGAAGGACCTGGGCATGGATATTGAAGATCAGATTCTTCGATCCATTGACCTGGTTTCATTACGGTCGGCGACCGCAGCACATAAGGACAACTGCAAGAATCTGGAGAAACAGATTTCCGAGGGAAAGACCACACAACGAATACTTGACCAAGCGAAGGAATCACTGCAAACGAACTATGATCGCGTACAACTGAAACTCACCGAACTCCCGCCAGAAGTGACGGACTCAATGGAGCCAGATGAGAGACTGAGGGAACTAGAACGTCTTAAGGAGCGGCTGTCGAGACTTAAGGATGTCGACTTGAGGCTTGAGTATACGCGGCAACGTCTGGATGACATGAAAGTTTCGCGAAGCAAACTCATGGAATCGGTTCAAGCAAAGAATCAGCGACAGGCACAAATAGCGGTTGCCGCTGCGCTGCTGCTGGGAATTGGGCTAGCCACAGTTCTCGGGATTTATGTGAATTGGCCGGTCGGAGCGATAGCTCTTGCCTTGGTCGTCGTAGGAGCAATAGTAATTGTCCGTTCAGCAAGAAAAGGCACTGACACGCTAAGTGCCGTCGGAGAGATTGATGAACAAATCAATACCCTAGAACGTACTTACAGTGAGGATCAGAAAAGCAGGAAGGAAATACATGAGGAGGTAGTTGCCGCTGCGTCCGCACTCAATACAGATCCCAGTGTTTCGCTCGAAAAAGTGGATGAATATGTCGGGGAGGTCCGGGCTTACAAGCGCGCATCAGAGGAGCGTACCCAATTACTGTCCGAGACAGCTGGACTTTTAGAGGCGATTACGGAAAAGGATAGGCTGCTAAACGAAACTCAAGAAGCGCTGGCGCTGCTACAGGCAGAACTCAGCGCGGAACTGGAGCAATTGCAAACTCACTTCGCACAGGCTCAGGTTCCTTTGGGCGAGGATCCCTCGAAAGATATTCAGAATATTGAGAAGCTACAAGCGTCATTAGAGCTATTGCAAGCCAGCAAGGCACGGGATATTCAAGCTTCGAATAATTTTTCATCGGTTGTGCGACTGGTGTGCCAAAAGTTATGCATTGATGAAGCTCTAGATCAGGTACAGCTTATCGCAGCAGCAAATCGGTGGATACAAGAGGCGGAAGTACTACGGAAGAATGTGCAAGAAAGAGAAATTATCTGCGATCGTTCGCAGCAACTGTCAATACGCCTGGCTGAGAAAAGAAGGGAACTTGACGACCTGAAAACTCGGCTATCTGAATGTGACAAACACTGCCGTGATCAACAAGCCGAGTGGGCGCGCTGGTTACAGGAATTGGAAATTCCAGGGAGCTGTTCTTATGACGGTGTACTGCGGTTCGCGGATGAATTGGCAGCTGTAACGCCGACGCTCGAAAGACTAATTGTGATCGTGGAGGAGCTCGGGCTGCTCCTTGCGGATATCAGTGAGTATAAGGCGATGGTACAAGAAGTACCCGCGCTTCGCGAGGCGTGTGGTCAAGACGACACTCGACTGATGGAAGGACCGATAAGGACTTTCTTGGATTCGTGCGATGTTCAAGAGGAACTGAGCAAGAAGCAAGCGTTGCTGCTGAAGGAGGTCGAAGGTGCTACCAACGCCAAGGAAGATTTCGAAAAGTCTCTTCGAAATGCGGAAGAGGAGGTTGGCCGCGTGCTTGATGGCAGGCAAAGAATTAGTAATGAATGGAAAGGATGGTTGATTGCTCAGGAACTAGACTCTTCGATGGATCCGTCATCCGCCGATAGCCTACTGAAAAAGGTCCAAGATGCCGCTAGTACGGATTCTCAAATTGAAACCAAGCAAGCAACCTTGAGGACATGCGAAGAGTTTGTTCGCAAATTCAATGATGATGTTCGACGGTTGGTGGACATTCTCGACAGACAAGAACCTGCGAATAAGGATTTCTCAGGGGAGTCCATGAGGATATACAAGGAGCTGCAGGAAGAGAACCAAAAGAAAGCCAAGTTTGAGAGTGCAGCGGAAGTGGCTGCAGCACAGAAGGCAGCCGTGGATAAGGCACGGGAGGAACTATCGCAGACTCAACAGGAAATGGACCGGCAATTGACTGAATTCGGATGTGCATCGACGGATGATTTCCGCTCGCGATATGAGTCTTACAAACGCGTAGAAGAACTCGTTCGAAACGAGCGCAACAGTGAGGAAACCTTGTTCAAGCTTCTTGGTGTGCAAGACGTACAGGGACTTGAAGATAAATATTCAAAGTTTGATGCAGATGAAGCGGCGGGAACAGTGCAAGGTTTGGAACGCAGCGTGAACTCTCTCAAGGAAAAGATCAATGGCATTGCAGATGGTGACGCTAGTGGAGACCCAGGCTTACGGCATCAGCTTTCTTCTCTGATCACGCAGCGTGAGAATCTAAAGAAGTCAGAAGACCTGCGGAAACTAAGGTTGAATGAGCAGAGATTGATTGCCGAAGCAGGTAATCTCGCCAACGAATGGATTCGACTGATGCTTGCAAGCTGTCTATTGGACAAGGCAAGAGAGAGGTTCGAGAAAGAAGGTCAGCCACATGTGGTGGACCTGGCATCTCAATACTTTGAGCACATTACCGGCGGATCCTACACGCGCGTTATTGCCAGCCCGGAAGGTCGGTCAGGAAAGATTGAGGTTCTTAGCAGGAACAACGAGCGATTGAGCGTTGATGTGCTCAGCACTGGAACTCAAGAACAGCTATATCTTTGTCTGCGCTTTGCATTTGTCAATCATAGGGCCACTACATGCGAACCATTGCCGATCATTATGGATGATGTTTTGGTCAACTTTGATGCCAATCGTGCGATGGCTGCAGCTCAGACAATATGTAAGTTGGCAGAATCCCATCAAGTTTTGTTTTTTACATGTCATCCCGCAACCGTCAAGCTCTTGCTGGATGGGAAGTCTGATACACCGATGGTGAAAATAGAAGCGGGCAGCCTTATAGCCGTATAAGCCTGCTGCTTCGTTTAGGTGAGGTGGGGTGTGAGCACAGGTGCGAGGACATATAGTAACTAATTGGAACGGGTCGTTGCCAAGCGGTGCACATATTCTGCAGTGTGACCCGCTACGATTGGAATAGAGGCAGCCAAGCCAGGTTGTAAGTTGATAGCTCTGGTTGAGTTCCGGGAACAACTGGCCTGGTTGGGCTATTTGGACCGCGGGGAGGTAAAGGACCAGGTGTTAGCATGGTTTGAAAATTTACTTCCGTGGTTAGCGAGTTCATCGTCCATTTTGGGCATGCCGTGGGCAGCGGTAGTTTTTGCAGTCCTTTCGTTTGCCTTGTTTGCCTGGAACTTAATTTCTCTGGCAATCGAAACGTCGCTAGTGAGTTTTGCGCTTGAGAGTGCTCTTGCGCAGGTAAGAAAGTCTCCGTGTCCGTTGACTTCGAAGGGATTGCAGGAATTACATAAGGGTCTTTCCCCCAGCAAGATTTTGGGAGAAGCCTGGACTGAATTTTATGAGACACTAATTTACCCAGATCCGATGTCGGAACCGGATGGAAAGGTTCTGAATGTGCGTCAGTCCAACGAGCTTTTGAACGAAGCTACGATTGCGGGAGAGCACTTAGATTTCGGATGGTATGGGGCCGTTCCGGGGATGCTTACGGCCCTTGGACTGACAGGGACGTTCGTTTCGTTGTACCTCGCACTCTCATCGCTGCAAATTGATGTGGGCTCTGGAATGATTCTCGATGCGCATCTATCGGCATTCATCAACAATCTTGCGGGTAAGTTTGTATCGTCGATCTGTGGGATTGGCTTCGCCATCGTATTTGTGATGGCTGAGAAGTGGAGTATGGGGGGTATACACAAGGGCTGTGCTGCACTCCAGACTGAGCTAAACAAGCGCTGTACATACGGGTCGCAAGAGGTGCTTCTGCATGATGTTTCTGCAAAGATCCAGGAAGCCTGTCAGGCTGTTGCTGGATTAAAAGCAGAGCTTCCGCGATACATCAATGAAGGTCTTGAGACTTCTGTGTCGGGTCCCATTGCACAAATTGTTTCGCGTGTAGACGAACTCGCCAATATCGTGGACGAGCAAGCAAAAAAACGGGAAGAGTCAATAACACGGCTCGTCACCACAGTAGTCCAAGCTTTCAAGCAGGCACTATTCGATGCAACAAACAAAGAATTCGACTTGCTAGCTACCGCACTAAGTAAAACGTCAGGAATAGTCGACAGCCTTAACGAAAAACTGTCGCAGTCGATTGGACAACAAGAATCTTTGATCAAAGCGCAGAAAGATCAAACGGATGCGTTCGTCAAGGGAACTCGTGATGCTCAGATTCAGTTGATGGACACATTGAAAGATCATTGCGAATCACTGCTGAAGGCACAGTCAACTGAAATTGAGACACTATTGCAGTCGATTCAAACCGCATCGAATCAGATGGTGAAGTCAAATGAACGTGTATCAGATGCGCTACTCAGTAAACTGAACGAGCATATAGCGAAGTTCATCTCCCAGATGGAGTCAAATTCTTCGAAGCAACTGCAGCTAATGCAGAATTCTCATGAGTACATGGTCAATAATCTGGAGACATGGATCGCTAGCGCGACGGAAGACTTACAGAGGCTCGTAAAACATATTGGTGAAGAGTCTCTGCGTGCAGAAGAGAGTATAACGAAAGTTGCACAAAACATTGCTGCACTAGAAAACCTTGCTCAGTCCAATTCGAAGATATCCTCGGATGGGACTGCTGTGATTGGTGCACTACAGGACATTCTCAAGTCTGTTGCAGAAGCGAACGTTACCGTCAATAAGAATTTCAGCCAGGCTGAATCCTTTGTTCTCGAACTAGGTGACTGCTACAAACAACATAGAGATCTGATGGCTGCACAGGAGCAATTCATCGAAAAGGCTGTAGGAGCTTATGAACGGCTGGGGCTGGCAATCACAGTCTCGAACGGATCCGAGCGCTCTGATGAGAGCGTGGCAACAGCAGTCGTAGCTAGCTCGGGCGGAGACGGCAGTACCACGGAGCGGTAGAGGTTGAGAGATGCGTACCAGCTCACACGAATCACCATTCCTCGCATCCATCACGGACCTGATGACTTCACTTGCAGTGATTTTCATTCTCTTGCTAGTTCTTTTGATTGCACATTACTCCCGGCAGATTGCAGTTCTAAAGGAACAAATACAACGGGTTCAGAGCGTGAAGGATGAACTGAAGTCGGAACTTGAAAAAAAGGGTTATAAGGCAGAAGATGACCCTAGGGACGTACTTGCGATCGTCTACCATGCCCAGAGCGAGAAGCTGCAATTCGATGTGGATAAAGCAGATATGAAAGAGGCAGGACAGACCTTTCTCAGAGACTTCATTCCGAGACTAGTCGATGTTATTGGGGAGAAGAAGTTCTTAACGAATGTGGAGTCAATTCTCATAGAAGGGCACACTGATTCGGATGGCGATGACGAGCACAATTTAAAGCTTAGCCAGGACAGATCGTTTGCAGTGTTGAAGTTCGGACTCAACGGCTGCGGTTTAAATCCACGGAACCGTGAGCACTTTCTATACCTAACATCTATCAGCGGAAGAGGCAAACGGGGACTGTTACCTCTCGGCGCTAGGCCGGGCTTTGAGAATAAGACTCGCAGCCGCAGGGTTGAATTTGTCATAAGACTGAAGTCATTTGAGCAGCATGCCGACGCTAGAAGTCTGCTCAATGAGGAGAGCAAATCAGGAGAAGGTGCGAAGGTCGTGCCGGGATCGGCAAGACCAATGCCAGCGCCAGCTGGTAGAGCACCATTACTTTAAGAGGAGAAAAAAATGGCCTATACAGCAGAAATTAGCAGAAACAATCCGACCTGTTTAGTTTTCATGATTGATCAATCTGGTTCAATGGCTGATGCTTTACCTGATGGCTCGGGACAGAAGGCGAACGCTGTTGCAGATGCAATCAACAAGCTGCTTCAAAACTTCATTGTTAGAAACACTGCAACTGAGGTTGTGTATGATAGGTTTCATATATCCGTAATTGGATACGGCACCACAGTCGGACCAGCATTTGGAGGCGCTCTTAAAGGAGAGGGCATCGTCCCGCTTAGTGTTATAGCTGAGCATCCGCGCATGGAAAGTAGAATGAAGAAGATGTCTGATGGTGCCGGGGGAGTCTTCGAACAGCAGGTCACTTTTCCCGTTTGGTTTGATCCAATAGCCAATGGATCTACTCCAATGGGACAGGCATTTGATCAAGCGGCTGCGGTCGTTTCGGGCTGGCTCTCAGCGCATCCCGGTTGTTTCCCACCCATCGTCCTAAACATTTCCGACGGAGAACCAGATGCTGATCCTACCAGTGAGGCCGATCGACTAAAACGCCTGAGCAGCAATGATGGTGAGGTGCTGGTCTTCAATGCACACGTTTCATCGGAAGGTGGTGCCCCTATCAAGTACCCGGAAAGCGATGCCGGGCTCCCAAATCCTAATGCGAAGCTTCTGTACAAGCTAAGTAGCGTGCTACCACAAAAGATGCGCGACCTTGCCAAGCCAGAATTTCAATTACCAGAGAATTCGCGAGGGTTTGTTTACAACGGTGACCTAGTAGACATTATCAATTTTCTCGATATCGGTACAAGGGTGGCTGCGAGGTGACTAGCGCATGCAATTGTTGGTGCGTCAGTACGTAGTGCCAAAGGAGGGAAACAGCGAATCTGAATGTGAAGACGCCTGTTCGGATCCCATGCCGGACGGTCAATTAATTCAGCATTTTGCTGTTGCCGATGGTGCGACGACTTCGGCGTTTTCTAGATATTGGGCAACCTTGCTGGTCAGTGCATACAGCGTAGGTGATTTCCTCGGCGACAAGATCGAGGATTGTGTGTCTGAACTTCAGAGGCAATGGCATGAGCACGCGACCGGCCGTGCAAGGAGCTGGTTCGTTAAAGAGAAAATCCTTGGGGGTGCACACGCAACTCTCGTAGGATTGACGCTCTTCGACAAAGAAGCTGACTCCGACTTGGCAGGAAAGTGGCGCGCTCTTGCTGTGGGTGACGCGTGCCTATTTCACGTGCGGAATGGAAACTTGCTGGAATCCTTTCCTATCTTGGATGCTAAAGGATTTGATAATTCGCCGGTGCTTATCTCAAGCATCCATCCACCAAGTAGGGTTAAGAGTGACTTGCTGGAGCGGGAAGGAGACTGGTTACCCGGCGATATCTTTTTGCTTATGACAGACGCTATCTCTTCCTGGCTACTGTCAAACCATAAGGAAGGAGTTGATCTCCTTGAGCGTCATGCAGGCACAAAGGAGGATTTTCAACACTTGATCGACGAGTTACGTAAGGCCAGGGATTTGGAGGGAGTGCCGATTCTAAAGAATGACGACGTTACTCTGATGCGAATAGAAGTTTCATGATGGGTTGACATGTTCCTACCAAACGCGCAGCAATACCAAGAAGCAGTGCAGAATCCGCGATTCGTGTTCGACGATCCCGAGCTGAAGTTGTGCGTGCCGTATGTAAATAAGTTCAATATGCCGATTAGTTCCGCGGGCGGCTTCGCAATTGTCTTTAAATTCAAAGGTACCGGAAGGGATTGGGCAGTACGCTGTTTTACGCGTGCGGCTGGAGATCAGGAACAAAGATACGCTGCCATTAATGCCCACATCAAAAGCTGCAAGCTTCCGTACACGGTGAGCTTTGACTATCTCAGAAAGGGCATCTTGGTCAATGGGAAGTGGCATCCGATACTAAAGATGGAGTGGGCTGAGGGCCAGCGACTAGACTCGTTTATCTGCACTCATCTTAATCAACCTGACAAGCTCGTTGACATGTCCCATGCATGGCTGAAGATGGCTGCGGATTTGAAAGCCGCTGGTATTGCGCATGGCGACTTGCAGCATGGAAATGTGTTGGTACACAATGGGCGATTACGTCTAGTGGACTACGATGGTATGTATGTGCCGAGTCTTCGGGGTAAACCGGCGAACGAAGTCGGCCACCGCAATTATCAGCACCCTTCAAGAAATCAAAAACACTTCGACTTGTACCTGGACAACTTCTCGGCGTGGGTCGTCTATATGTCGATGGTCGCGCTGTCGGTCGAACCCATGCTATGGACTAAGCGAACAGATGACGAGAGTTTGCTAGTTGGATCTACGGATTATCATAATCCTGGGCATTCACAAGCACTGATTCATCTGCGTTCGCACAGTGATGCACGAATCAAATCACTGTCAGCAAAACTCGTGGATATGCTGTCAGTCCCAGTGGAGAAAGTACCGGAGCTGACACCCACGACCGTCGGCACTATGCCAGCTAAGGTCGGGGCACTCCCTGCTTGGTTATATGCTTACAAAACCGCCGGAGCTCCTGCAAGCAATTTGTGTCCTCGCTGTAAAGGTAACCTGGTTAAGAAGACTCACCGACAACTTCAAATGCAGTTTTGGGAGTGTTCTAATGCACCTGCTTGCCCTTACAGGCGCGCTGACTCCGACGGCGTGCAGCCGACAGTAAGTCAGCCACTTCCGGCATCCGGAACGCTATTCCCGGGGCCGCAATCGGCAACAAATGTTGGGACAACCAGTACACCAAATCCGATCATTTCATCAACTCCGGTAGCAACGCCCACGTCTGGTGTATCGCAGTCTCCTAAGAAGCGAGGACGAAAACCTTCGACGTCAACAACAAAGACACGGACGCGGAAGCGGTCCACGCCATTGGTGACTCTCGCTATTGACGAATGTGACATTTGTGGAAGCAAGCTACAGGTAGTGAACGGTGCGCAGAGTTTTTATGTGTGCACAAACTATCCTGCGTGCAATTTTACCAAGCCTTGTTAGGTGACCTCAATGCAATGGCCATCAGCAGCCCGATACAGCAGCGCACTCATGGAGTCGAGAAAGTGTCTCGACGATAAAGAGTTGCGTGCCGCCGAACTCAGTCTGGATTGGTGGTCTGGGCAGCCGTACTGTGTTACGGGCGATTCCGCCGTTGTTTACCAACTAATAACGAAGAAACAATCCTTTGCTATCAAGTGCTATACGACTGACATTCCATCACTAATTGAGCATTACCAGCAATTACAAATGTTCTTTTATAGCAGGCGTAATCAGCTGTTTGTGTCACCAGAAATTATTCCGAAGGGGATTCAGATCAGCAAGCAACGCTTTCCGATCTTGAAAATGGATTGGGTTGAGGGAAAAACACTCAGGCAATACGTCTCAGAGAACATCAACAAGCCGAACGTGCTGCTGGAAACAGCTCATAAACTAGCACAGGCCGCAGCTGTACTCAGGGACTATAACTTTGTCCATGGGACCGTGAATCCCGACAACGTTCTTGTTACCAAGGACGTACTGAAGTTAGTTGATTATGATTTCTCATTCGGCGCCGGAATTCAGATGCCACTCTATCGGCCGGCAGAAAGCTTGTTCCTGCACCCCCAGTGCAAGGATGGATCAAGTTTGAACGACAATTTCGCTTTCCATGTCCTGTGCACGACGCTAATCGTATTGGCCTTTGAACCGCAGCGCCTACGGCAGTCCGACGGGCTTGTATTTCAGCAAGAGGACTTCAAAGATCGCGAAGGGTCCCAACTGTTTGCACATCTCCTGCAACATCCGCATGGAAAAGTAAGAGAGACTTGTCAGCGCCTTGCTGAAGTTCTGACTATGCCCCCAGATGATGTGCCCGGTGTAGAGCCGGGCGCTGTGAGCACTGACATACCACTGATTGCGGTTCCGAAATGGCTTAAGTCTGACATTGGCTCGCAAGGCGAGACTACTGCGTTGGATCACGGGCAAGATCAGCGGCAGAACGAAGTGACGACCTTGAGAGATTATAGGACCGAACTGCAGGAGGTCTTATCGTCCATAAAACCCTCGTCGCAGCCCGGACAGGTCAATGTGCTTGGGCTTACACCTGCGGTGGCGAGGATAATTGCTCCCGTATCGATCATTCTCATGCTGTGTAGTCTAGTTGCGATGGCCCACTACTTTTGGCTGAGTGTTTTGTTCGATTTGTCCATGATCTTGGCAAACGTGGGTCTATGGTACCACTTGTACAGCATCGATCCTGAGATTCACGCAATGAGGGCAAGCCAGGAGTCGCTGACCAGCAGCCTTACAAGGCTTCATTCAATTCAAGAATACCTTTCCGAGCTTGCCTCACAAATCGATTACGACGGACGCGTGCTTGATACCGAGGTAGTCGAGGAGTTAAAAAGGCAAAAGACAATTTGCATTTCCGCAAGTTCGCAGCTGGCTACGATACGAGGTGCTGTTTCACAAAAGCTGGCGGCGCTAGCCACTGCGCACCAGGCAAGAATAGCGTTGCTTTCGGAGACACGGCGGGGCGACGTTTCGGACCTGGAATCAAGCGTTGGTAAACGATTGGGAGAAATAAAGGAAGATCTGAGCGAAATCGCAGTCAAGGAAGCAATGGAGCTCAACGTAGCATTAGAAAGTGCGCAGCGACAATACCTAGAACGTGAACTACGAAATTGCACAATTGTAAGTTCATCGGTGATGGCGATTGACGAGAACACTGCCGGTCTCTTGTCGGTCTCAGGAGTAAAGAGCGCATGGGATGTGGACGATAGTCGTTTGTCCACCGTGAACGGTTTAAAGCAGTCTGCTCATAAATCGCTTGTTCATTGGCGTCGATACCACGAGAAGCAGGCAGAGCTTACGAAGCCCGTGTTTCTCAATGCCGCAGAAAAGGCAAGTGCGACCAAAGAGTTGAATAGAACTCGGAATCAGCTTCTGCAGGAACGGAAGCGACTAGAGGAGCATTATGACCAACAAAGGGAGGAAATCGAAGAGCTACATCGAATCGCGTCACTCCAGCTAGAACGGTTACGCGGGCAAGCCGACGCTCAGGCACGGAGGGATGCAGAGATTGAAAGCTGGCAGAGCAGTCTAGACTGCGCTGTTACAGAGAGCAAGAGATTGGAACAACACATCGCTGTTGAGCGTGCACGGCTCAGCAAGATAAGAGCAGAGATCGAGGATGGGAAGAGAGACTGTGTTTCCAAAGTACAGACCCTGGAAGGGATGCTCGAATCGTCTGCTCCTGCGAGCTTCAAGGAATATGTGCGAGGACTATTGCGGTACTCGGGTAGGTCAAGGGCGAATAACGCCTAGAGGTGGATTATGGGATGGCCATCAGCAGCTGAATATTTGGAAGCTTTGCAGTATCCGGAATTTAGTTTCGAAGATCCCGAGTTGCGCGGCGGTATTACACAGGTGGATAAGTTCGGGATGCCCGCCGTTAGCTCAGGACATTTCGCCAGCGTATTCTCTCTGGACTGTGCGGGTAAGCGGGTAGCTGTGAAATGCTTTCTGCAAAATCGTCCAGACCTTCGCCATAGGTACAAAGAAGTTGCGCACCATCTTACATCGTCGAAGCTTCCCTATACCGTGCAATTTGAATATATCGAGAGGGGAATTCAGATAGACCTGGCATGGTATCCGGTGCTCAAGATGGTATGGATTGAGGGAGATACGTTTCTTTCATACGTAGATAAGCACGTCAACGACAAACCGAAACTTTTGGCGTTATCGTCACAGTTCAAGCAAATGCTTAAAAGGCTCAGCTATGCCGGTATTGCGCATGGTGACCTACAGCATGGCAACATACTCGTTGCCGGCGATAGTTTGAAGTTGGTTGACTATGATGGAATGTATGTTCCGGCGCTGAACGATCTTGAGGCGAATGAGAACGGACTCGGATGTTACCAGCACCCGAAGCGAACTTCTAGACATTTTGGTCCCTATCTAGATAACTTCTCCGCTTGGTTGATTCACGCTTCTCTGGTTTGTTTGGCCATCGATCCGTCTCTTTGGGATGGACAAACTTTACAGCGAGAACATTTTCTGTTTCGGGAGGAAGATCTCCTAAATCCACCAGGTTCGGAACTACTGGAACGCTTGTCCACGCATAGCTCTGCGCAGTTGAGGACTATTCCAGATACCCTTGACCGCTTGCTTAGAATGTCGCCTGAAGAAATTCCACCAATCGATGAGATTGCAATAACTGGCGTGCACATAGACCAGACTCTTGAAGAACACTTCAAGAAACTTGGGCTGCAGGCCTCGGCTTCCGAGAAGCAGATTCATGAGGCTGTCCAAGTCTGGCAACGGGTATGGGCACCGGAGCATTACAAACACAACAAAGGATTGGCAAAGAAAGCATCCGAAAAAATGGCGTCGATTAAGGAAGCGTTGGATGCAATTCGCCTTGCGGAGAAGGCGGCCGCTAGCGTCTAATAATGGAGATACATGATTACGACCCGCGTTGCTTCAGTAATCGTTTACTCGTCGCGCACTCCGGTGCATTCAGTGATCGACGTCAAGGAGATTGATACACTGGATTCGTCTTCCGCATGGCCACAAAGATACCATTGGCAGTTCTGAAAGCTGAGAAACTGCGGCGACAGCTTACGACAACGCTCCTCATTATTAGGGTGGGTAGCTATTTCCAGAGATTTCTTTGCATGACAGGCCTTGAGTAAGTTTAGAAAAAGCTTTAGGCTGATCGGTGGTGGCTTGTCTTGAAAAGAAATGGCTGCAGATAAGGTGAAGCACTCAGGGGCAAGCTTTTGAAGTGCACTGAAGGACAGAGGATCAAATGACGGACCACCGTAATGCACGAGCATCTGTTGTCCAGTCAGCAGGAGGAGATATTCCTCGGTTGTTAATTGGAAGGCTGGAAGCTCTTGTCGCGGGCTGGCATTGTAGTAGCCATTACGTCCTTTGTGAAAGCGAATGTCCATTCCTAGCTTGTCTTTGAGTTCTCGGATATCCTGATAGAGGGTTCTGCGCTTAATTTCAAACATGGCACAGAGATCGCTGACGCCGGGATATGTGCCCGCGCGGATACGCCTATCTATCAATACTAATCGTTCTAAGCGTGATGGCAAGTTGTGCCTGCGTGGAAATTGGCGACTGCTAATTCCAGCATAGTGGCCGCGGCTGCAAAATATATTCACTGCCCGGATTGGCCGGGTAGAGTTTACTAAGCGGTTAGAGACGTAGAGTCCGATAATCGAGTCTTGGGGCGTTTATAGAGGCGCGATCCTTTGGCGAATTCCTGGGCTAGCATGTCGCGCAGCTCCGGGGGCTCCAGTACCTCTGCATTGGCTCCATGCTCCAATACCCAGCGTTTGACCTCATCTAGTCTGTGGGTCTTAAACGACAGAGTACAACCGCCATCCTGATGTTGTGTGAGCTTTTGGGAGACATGCCATTTACGCTCGCAGACATAGCGAGCTGCGATGGCATTGAATCTTATGGTGACTTCTTGTTCGGGATCACCGTGTTCCAGCAAGAAGGCTGATGAAACCCAACCGTCGATTTGCTCTGGACTGAATCTCAATTCGTATTGACCTTCTCGCAGTTTGTACGACATCATTCGGTGCAGGGCAAACATGCGCATGTCGGTCCGTAGGTGGCAGTATGCCACCACATACCAGGCACCTCGACTTTCTACCAGCCGGTAGGGATCAATCTGTCGCCTCGTGGTCGTGCCGTTATGCGCCGCAAAATACTCTATATCTGCCGGCCTATTGGTTTGACACGCCCGATTGAAGTCGAGAAAGGTTTGCCTGGGTATTGTGACGATGCCAGCAGGCTTAAATTTCACGATTGAGCGTAACTCATTCATGTCAATTTTGATCCGGTCAGGGAGCCGATCGCAAATTTTCTCAATTGCCCTTCTCAGGATGGGCTCGAAAGTCGTCCCGGTATACTCTGCAAGCATGTCTTTGCCGAGGGTGATAGCGAAAAGCTCGCCAGTATCAAGCTCGAATTCGAGCAGCTGTTTCTTCGGATTCCGATTGATATAACCGGACCTGAAGTGGTCGTAGAAAATATCCTGGCCTGTGCGCTCTCGAAGAAGCCGCAAATCATCGTATACCGTTCGCTTTCCGACTTCGAAAATGCGGCAAAACTCTTCGACGCTCGGACAGCGTCCCTTATTGATCATTTCAGCCATAGTATGCAAACGCTCGAATCTTTGCACCGCGGACACCCACCTGGTTGATCTCGCCTACCTATGCTATGGATGACGTTTACATATCGCTTATACCCGCATACCGATGTCCGGAAAGCCATACTGATGTATGCCTGACGCGCATTGGCGCAATTCCATTTGCAAAGGTTCATGGAATTGTTGTCCAGCTCGGCGGTTTTGAGGGTGTACAAAGATTCAATCGCAATTTGGCTGCTGGTCAGTCCGCGCACCACGGGTTCTACTTTGTTTGCGAAGAGATTCCACGGCGCGTGAAAGTGCCAGAACATCAGATTTCCTCGTCGCCCATTCAGTCCAAAAGTCTCGCGTGGCGCTGTCTGGCTTTATAGTCGGGATATCAAGCTTTATGCGCGACGGAATGAGAATTGCATCTCCGAGTAAGATTGCCTCACCTGTATCGAGCAACGGCAAGACATCCGTCATCCCGACCATGGATTCCGGCACCAAATGTCTCACAACGCTTTGATCATCTCCGTTGGTCAGTCGCAATACCAGGAAATTGTTGCATTGGCTCAGAATCGTCCGGCTAACATCACTTGGACGCTGGCTAACTACGAGCAAAGAGACTCCATACTTGCGCCCTCCTTCGCAATTGTTTCAAACACGGCGAGGGCACGTTTCTCTACTGCATCCGCGTCTTCCCTTACTGGTAGATAAATGTGCGCTTCGTCACATACGATCGCCAGTGGAGTTCGCTGAGTGGGCTCCATCCAGAATTGCACATCATAGAGGAGGCGAGCAAACACGCCTGCAACTATAGGCAGGACATCCGGTGGCACTTCAGAAAAGTCGACGACCTTGATTCCACGGGAATCTGTCTGGGTTGAGAGCATCAGTGCTCGTATGAAATTAGACAACCAGTCGTAATCCATCGATTCACCAGGCGGTTGAAATAGAAACCCGTATCGTCGATCTGCCATTTTTGCTTCAAGTCGAGAGATAAATCTGGTTAACTTGCCATGCCACTCTCCCTGTTTCTCGGTTGTTTTGCCAGGCACCATTTGAGTGTTATCGTCCTTCAGCCGGGATATGAGTTCAGGCAGCTCATATGGAATCGGTGAATCAACTGTGAAGGTGGACAGAACATCAGTCTTCTTCTGAGATTGCAAGTATGATTCTTTCAACTGTTGAACGTGGAATGTGAATCGAGAACTTTGGTTAGGAGCATTTTGATCGGTTCGGTCAACAAACATTGAGATCATCTCTTCTCGATTCAGCAGCCAATAAGGAAGAAATATCGCTCCTGCTTCCGGTTGGTCCAAATCTCCTGGTCCTGCAATCTTAAATCGTTGTGCAAAGGCACCGCTTTCTGTGCAGAGTGGAGAATATTCTCCATGCATGTCCAACACAATGATGTTGACGTGTGGCAAGCGGCTTGCACGCTCCAATATTAAGGCCACTGCCCAACTCTTGCCAGAACCTGTACTGCCCAACACCGAAGCATGTCGCTGGAAGAATCGATCGCCACTCGCTATGGCTAAGGCGCTTCTGTCGGCTACAAAACGTCCGAGTTGAAGCCGCTCGGATTCCTTAACGTCTCTGGAAAGCAGATTCATCAAGTTCTGCAGATTCTTGCCTGCGATTACATAACAGTCTCTATCTATCTGCGGAAATGAGTCCGCACCTCGCTTGAAAACATTGTTGTCATCGCCGTCCACCGTTCTATATGTGCCGACCACTACTGCTCTAACCGTATCCTCTAGCGCTTGTCCTAAGGGAATGTTACCTTCCTTATCCTCCTCCTCTTCCAATAGCTCCTCTTGCGTGTTCCGAGTGATGCGTTCCACTATGGCAACTAAGTATTCCTGCTGGGTTTGTCCCCGCAGCGCCACAAGGTTCCCGACGGCCAAGCGTGTAAGCAAGCTGTGGTCTTCTACATCGACAAATACTCGGCCTGTATCAACCATGGATACTCGCCCGAGTTTGTCAGTTTCTTCGAATAAAAGGGCTACTTCCGTCACGGTTCCAAAACCTCACGTACGAATGTTGCTATGTCCCATAACTCAAGACCGGAAAAATGGTCGTGCCCGGTTGGCGAAATTGTCTTGAACCCACCTGTGTCTGCCACAACTGCCAAAGTATTCGGCGATTGTTCCACGATAGCTTGCGCGTTTGGTGTCAATCCGTGTGTCAAGATTAGGCACGGCTTTCCCTTTTTGATCTGCGGGCTTAGATGTGTTTCCAAATGATCGTCATTAAAGCCATATCCGACGACAAAGAATCGTGCTGCAGAGTCAATCGCTTGATTAGCACCTTCTCGTTGTGCATCGAATGGAGCGTCGTATCCGCGTCTGTACTTTGCCAGTCCAGGCGTGATGATATAAGGCGGCAACTCCAGCGGAATATGACACTGGATTGGCGAGCCGTTTAAGGCATACCAACCTAAGCTGCCATGTGGCTTGAACAGGGAAATTCGTTTGCGATACTCAATCTTGAGCTTCTTGCCGCGCGCAACCGACTTAACGAATGATTTTCTCGATAACTCTGCGTCTAGATTCGCAGCGAAATTGCCGCAAAACATTGTGTCGACTCCATAGCCGGCAATTTCGGCGGCGACTTCAATAAGCCTGTCGTAGTTGGTAGTCACGATCGGAAGCGGCTTGTTTGGCTCGGGATTTAGGTGTGGTAGCAATTGTGCCATACGTAGCGAGCGGCTCTTTGAAAAACATTCCTGAATTGTCTGGCGTTCGGACTGTTCTATGTGCTGCGCCACGACCGCCCTTATAAGCGTTTCCAATTCCTCACTTACTTTTACATCTTGAAGCGCGCCTTCCAGTCCTCGGCCTGCATCAAATTGTTTGATGACTTGCTCCCAGTTAGCCTGATCTTTAGCGTCTATCGACTTGGGAATCTCAGATTTGAGAATTTCCTCAAGGCGTCCCATACTCGGCAGCCCTTCGGCCACTGATAATCCTGAGCCAACGACAAGCAACAGTCCATCACTGAGATGTGCCTGCAGCCGCTGTTTGAGTTCGTGGAGCTTCAGATTGTCGGGCACATCTTCACCTAAGCAGCGAACGAACCTCGCGGTAACAAGTCACGGTATGGGCCGCGCGGCATCTTCAGCTTAATGGTCGAGGCGGGGAACACTACCAACTGCCTCTGATTTTCTTAAGGAGAAGCGTAGCAAAACGCCGGCGACAGATATCCAGGCAATATACCGAGTATCGAGGTTTAACCGGAGGACATAAGCACCGGAACCGATCCCAGTTCAAAATCGGTATCCAGCACGGGGGACCATAAGACCTCCGAGAATGATACTACGGGCGGTGACACAAAGAGTTTATCCGCCTGCATCATTTCGCGCGTGCGCCTATCGTGGATCTTTCCTCGGATTGAAATTCGGAATGATGCAGGCGTGTTTTGGCGGACTGACTCATGGTGCGCAGTGAGGCGTAACAGTCTTCGTGCTCACTTTATCCGAGTGCCCTGGGCGACCACTCGGTGCGAAGCAATGCGATGTGCCATCACACTCTCGACCATGAACATTGCCCATGTTTTATCGAAATGGTTGAACATAGGTTGAACACACCCTATATCCGATCCCCGAAAAGCCTTGGGCGGTAAGAGACTCGAACTCCTAACCCCTTCGGTGTAAACGAAGTGCTCCACCATTGAGCTAACCGCCCGCAAAATGCGTAGAGGACAGTTTAACATGACCGGAGTAAAAGAGCTGAGGAGTGGCTAGGGACCAGGTCTAAGGCGAAACAATTGGTAAGAATCGGTGGTTGGGGTGCCACGCCCGACTCTTTACAGCCGGCTATAGAAAACGGTAAACTCTACCATCCCTTCCGGAAGCTCGAAAGTTCGGTTTCAGCCGGGGGCTGCCCGATTCGAGCTTTTTTGAAAAATAAATTGTTGCTCAGTGACATTTTCTGATTTCTGGGAACAATTGTAGTGACAAATATGCCTTACAGGCAGGCCCCGTCCACGGAAGGAGTTATGGTGTCCCCGGTTTCAATCCGACTTTTGCAGCCTCTTCAAAGGGCGAGTGTTGCGCTCATTTCAATGTTGCTCTTTGTCGCTTGCATGTTCTCAAGCTCGCTAACAGTAAGCGCTTCACCGGAGAGATTTTTCGCCTTCGACAAAGTAAGAGAAGATCGGATGGCGTGCCGAGGCCGAGTTCGCCGCTTTGAGATGTATATCCCAAAGCGAGACGCGAGCACCCAGTCGGCATCATTCCCACTAGTCGTTCTTGTGCACGGGTTCATGCGCAAGCCAAAGCACATGCGGCACAACGCCGAATACCTGGCAGCACGGGGTATCTTCGTTCTCGTTCCGGAAATGGATCAAATGCTCTGGGGTTACGATAAGCGCGGCAAGAATATGGACGAAGTCACCGATCTCATAAAGTGGTTTCTTCCTCGCGCTTCAGATCCTAAGGATGTGTTGTATGGTGCCTTCGATGCTAATCGAGTCGGCATGTGGGGACACAGCTCGGGCGGTCCGATCTGCATCGAGGTAATTGTCGATCTGCAGAAGCAAGGGATAGCAATCGATTCAATGATGCTTCCTGACGGGATTGTCTGGCCAAGGACAATGGAACGCCTGAGTCAGCTCCAGCCTTTAGATGTATTTAGCGTCCGGTCCGAACCAGCTGTCTGCAATCAACACGCCAGCGTTTTGGGGTTATTGGAAAAGCTCCCGTTCTCTTACCAGGACTTTAAGGTAAACGGCGCCAAGCACTGTGACCCGGAAAACCCTACCAACTGGGGCTGCAAGTGTATTTGCGGGAAATCGAAGGATGAGTACAGGAATATCTTCGTTCGTCTCATGTATGTCTACTTCAAGGACCGACTGAATGCTCCCTCGACCCCGGACAGCCATCCCACACTGGAAGCCACTCTTCGGCAGTTCGAGACAAACAAGAAGATTACTCGAGGCATAGGGCCGGCAACCGCCAACGTCCAGCAAACAGCCCGTTCTCAGTAAGCGGACAGCCGGAATTTATCAGTCGGAGCTCGGAATTACTGTCGGGGCTCCGTATCAACCTTGAGGAAGTTGTAGAGCACGAGCGGCTTACCACCATTCTGTTCAAGAATAATGCGATCCGGTTTCTTGTGCACGACATACGTGTAGAAGGGAGCAAGATTAGTCGAATCTGACAGCAGTCCGGCTATAACTGGCCATGCAATCCCATGTCCGAGGTCCTCGGTCACAATGTCCGTTACGTCAATCAGTCTCGACTTGTTTCCGAATTCTCGTTCGAGACCGGGATATTGTGCGCTCCAACCTCGAACTGCGTCAAAGTCATTCATGCCATTTTTGAGTAAGATGCCGGAAGTATTTAGTGCAACATTCATCCAGAAAGAGCCAGAAATCATGTCGCTGAAGCCGGTCTTACTGGCTGGTCTGTTTGCTGGCGGGTCGAGTGGCCGACCCAATCTCGGTTGTCCGTTGAGCATTTGCGATGCCATCAGCGGCCCGTCCTTATCTGAAACAATTACGTACATGGAGCCGGAGATTTGATTCTCCATATTGGAGGTAAATTGCTCGGCCGTATGGAAGTCGACATCGGCGGAGGCAACGAAGAGATTGCGAACACGACCGGCGACACTTGCATCTGGATAGCGGCCGAAAAATGAAACCAGATAGCGATTACCCATGCTGTGTCCAATCACATCCAGCGTCGCGGCTGGATTCTTTTCTTGCAGCATTTTGACCAAGAATGTACGGAAGTAACTCTCGCTCCAATCGAGATTCGTAACGTCGGCGGAGTACTCCGCAGTAGATCCCGCTGATGGCCAGGAGAACATCACCGGAAACAGCTGGCTGTTTGATTTAGAATTGCGTCTTTGAAATTCATCAACGATCAGTGCAAAATCTTTGAGCGCCTCCTCGAAACTGATATCGTATCCGTGAACATAAATTAGTATGTTGCCGCATTGCTCGCGGTACTTTCTTACAAAGTCCCCTTCGGGAATACTCTCTACATCGACCAGCGGTGCTTGATACCAAACATCACTGTTCGCCTTGATGGATGATTTTAATTCCGTTGCCGAACGCGCATTGAATGTGCGGCCGAGCGTATTCGGACGCGCCAGGCAGGCGTATCCGTAATCGGTTGAACCCGATCCAATGTCGAGATGACGTTTACTGCCATAATTTGGGCTGCGAGTAGTTCCTTCATTAAGTCTCGTAGTTGCGAAATAAATCCTTAGATCTGACGAACTGCAGGGGCGAAACGCATAAGGAGGAGCAGTCGGCCGACTCTGACCGCTCACTTGCTCGGGAGCGCCGGTTGCCAGTAGCACAAGTAAGAGGGACAACAAGAGAATGATTGTAAGTGGTCCGGGCGGAGAGGGACGGCGCCTTGCTCGGGTGGCTGCCAGAGATTCAGTCAAATTCCATTTCATGCCCGTGTCTCCGCCGTTCGTTCAGGTTATACCCGTCGATTGGATAGGCAAGCGCTGTTAAATCGGTACGTTCCAGAGGTACCTCGATTCACTTATGGTCCATTGCTGTAGATTGGGCATTGCCGTAGAATTGCACGCTAGCAATGTCTGCCTTCCCAGCCTGCTGCTCCTTTGTGAATCAACAGGAACAGATAGCGCCGGAAGCCTACGATTTTGATGGAGACGAGAAATTGACTACAAAAGCACCGACTACGGATTATACGCATACGCTGTCACTCGAGCATGAAATCACCGTTCGCACTTATGACATCGATTACGCAAATCATGTGAGTAATATTCGCTATCTTTATTGGTTGGAAGACATGCGAAATATGTTGTTTGAAAAGTACTTTCCGCTCGAACGGTTTATGGCGAACGGACAGGGACCGGTAATCGCATCAACTCATATCGAATACAAGCGACCGGTGAAATTGTTCGATAAACCGAAGGCGTATATGTGGGTAAGTCATATTGGAAACGCTAGTCTGACGATTGAGTGTGAGATCAAGGTCAATGGAGAGTTGTCCACTTACGCGAGGCATGTCGGAGTGTTTGTCGACCTTGCCAGCGGGAAGCCGGTTCGGATTCCTTCTATATGTAAGGATACGTTCAAGAACCTAACTGTTAAATAGATCGACTTGCCGTCAATCAGTGCAAGGAAGTCTGGTGGTACCAGTCGAGGCGTAGATTTCCTCTCGTTCGTCAAGCCGGCACAAATTGTTGCTGCAATACATTTGTTTCTTGAATCTTGAGAAATCTAAATCGGACTTGCCTAAAATTTCCGGCAGTAAAGTAATTCCTTCTGTCGGGACCCAAAGGTTCCTTCATTAGGCAACTCCCCGGTGGTGAGGCAAACGCGGAGCAGCTGTTCCGTTTTTACTTACATCACAGGGGGAGCTGTAATGAGCTCACACGATCAACATGCGGACCAATGGTCCGAGACCCGGAATGATAACACCAAGAAAATTACCGAAGCGGTCATTTCAGAAGTCTCAGCAGGAAAGCAAGATCTTGTAACCGGAATCCAAAGGGCAATCGCCGATCTGAAGGCGGGCGGGCGAAGCAGCATCACAGACGAGTTTGGAAAGCCACAGCTTTTCGACTCCGATCGAACCACTGCGCGTGCTACTGAAACACAGGCGACGAACCACAATCAGCAGGACACAGCGCCGGCTGAGTCCATGCAGGCACCTAATCAACGACATGGTGCGGTGCTTGCAGAGACGTTGCAAGCACCCAGCCAGCGTCATGGCGAAGTTCCTGCGGAGACTCTGCAGACAACCGGCAATCATCCAGAAAGGGGCGGTGTCGAGTCACAGCATAGCGGCGGTGACGGACCGGCATCTCCTCATCGGAATCGGCACAACGGTAATGATTCGCCACACGAACGTGAAAGACCGGGCGACCCACCTCGGGTGATCAGTATGCCCGAAGAGCCGGTACGAGTTTCCACTGATACTGCCTATCGCGGAGAATACATTACCCGCGATGTAAATCCATCTGAGCATACAGTTCATAGTGGCGATACGGTTCAATCAGTTGCCCGAGCGCACCTCGGAACTGGCGCTACTGACGAACAAGTGCAGAGCCACGCTCGCGAGATCGAGCGGGTGAATCATCTGCGCACTTCCGATCAGTTGAGAGAAGGACAAGTTCTGACGATGCCCGGGCATACTCTGGACGGTGGTTATGTAACCAAGGATGCGACCGGCGCATTGCATACGCGTTGGCAGGAAGGAAGCGAGCGCGTCGAAGGGATTAATGGCACCGGATACGTGCGGCATCCTGCAGCCGATGGCGGTTACACTCAACATAACTGGGGACGACTTCCGGAAAATAACTACGACATTACGCGAACCGCAGATGGGCACTATCTCGTCGCCGACCGTCCTGGTGATGTTCCGAGAGAATCTACTAATCCTAACGATCCGCGCGTTGAGCACGCACGCTTGAGCGATCTGGCTGAATCGAGAATTAGCAATCCCGACGACCTCGCACGCTTTCGTAGAAACATGGCTCAATTCGAGCAGCGTGCTCACGATCAGCACCTACCACCAGAAGAGGTGTCCCGAACATATCAGCAGATTGAAAGGCTGTTGGAGCATAGCGGACGAAGTCAGGTACCCGAGAACAGGCGGATCGAGCTAGCCCAACAAGTGATGGAGCAAGCTGCAGATCCTACTTCGATCGACCAGGGCTATCACAGCACATGCAATGTGGCCGCCGTCGAATCACGGCTATATACGAGGAATCCCTCAGAAGCTGCCCGACTCGTAACCGAAGTTGCCACCACCGGACAGTTTACAGCTCGTGATGGCACCGTCGTAACTCCGCCTGCAAACAGCGTGCGTCCCGACAGTGAGGGCAGCGCGCATCCACCAGGCTACAACAGCCGGTCATATGCGAGTCAGATCTTTCAAGTAACAGCGGTCAACATGCACTACCAGACCAATCCTTATGTCTATACCGATTCGCGCGGGCACGAACATACAGTTCCGCCCGGAGGAATGCGTTACGAGCAGAGCCATCATGTAGCGCCGCCCGATACAGGTGAGCGCTTGATCGATACGACCAGACATCCTCCGCGCACAATAGAGCGCAGTCCGGAATTGAGCGAAGATCAGATCGCTTTGGTCAACAACAGACTGACTGGTGAAAGCGGCCACGACATGGTGATCGGACACAGGGACACATTATCGGGCGATGTAAATGGATCGACCGCAATCACAAGCGAACAGGAGTTAAACGATCGGCTCGAACGGGCTTCCCGGGAAGGAAAGCTGCCGGTCATCGTCCGGGTGGAATCAGGCAATCAACCCTGGTTTCATGATTCCGGCGGCGGCTCGGCCGGTGGGTCGGATGGAGCGCACGTCGTTTGCGTAACCGGTTATGAGGCAGGTCCACCGGCGCGGGTTCAGATTGATAACCAATGGGGAGAGCAGGCTGACCACCTGGGTAAAAGAAGCATGTCCGTCCATGACCTCTATCAATCGATGCGAGTGCCGGACAATACCGACCAGCTCGCCCAGCTCCAACGCGATGTCGATTACGACAGAGCCCACAATTCAATCGATACTCGTAAAGAGTTCGAGGTATTACGACTGCGACATAGCCTGCCTGCCGATGATCCAAATCATCTCAATGATGCAGACTACAACCGGCTGGTCAACGAACAGATCGACCAGGCTGGGCACAGATGGACCCAGCAACGCGCTGACGGTAAGTTGAACCAGTCGGAGTTTGACAACGGCCGGCGCGAAATCGGTGATATCGCCCGCAGTCAATCATTCGACCGCCGGCTGGAGATTATTGAGCGCTGTCATACGGCTGGCGCTATTAATGATGTGGAGTACGACGGCTCTCTCACGAATGCCATTCGAGACTCTCGGAGTAAATGGGCTGAGGAAGACAGACGGGGCACAGGAGACAGCGGAGAAAGGCGCCGGGCCAGGGCGGCGATTGAAAGAATGCTCAATGCTCTGCCGGCAGACAGGAGGCGGGCAGTGATCGCCAATTCCCGGGAGTAGACCGGCAGTTCTTGATTAGCAACAATTTTCACCTAGCCGTCTGAGACCCGCCTAGAATATTAGGTGGAGCGATAGACCGACTCATGACATTAAAAATCAATGTCACCGGCCTAATTTCTCCGCCGGGCTGGTGAATGAGTCAGGCATGGGGTAAAACTTTGCCCCATTAGCCTTCGGGGGAGCTTTAGGTGAGAATCCAGACAGCACCCAACACAATAACTGAGGAATGGTAATGACTGCACAAGAGAACAAGGTTGAGCAGAGTACCGAGAGTCGGAGCGACTCGACAACTAAGACCTCCGAAGCGATGGTCAAAGAGTCGGAAGCTGGCAAGGTCGATCTCGTCTCAGGTATCAAGAAGGCGATTGAAATACTCAAAAATGGCGGGCGCAGCGGAATTACCAACGAATTCGGAAAACCGCTATTGTTTGACGAAGGTCCGGAAGCAGCGGTTAAACGAACTGGACCTGGCGATGCTCAGCAAGGCAAGACGTATCTCAGCGGTGAAATCAAGGCGGTTAAATCGCAGATAACCGGCGAGATCAAGATTCCTTCTTCAGTGCAAAGGGCAGGCGAATCAGGTACCTGGCAGAATCCGGCAGCTGCATTGCCGGATTTGGGCATTGGAGACAAAGTTGATCCTCGCAGTCTTACTTTGCCTGACAAGAGTATGGCTGACACACCGGTCGACCCAAGAAGCCTTACTCTGCCGGACAGGGAGATAATCGACAACCTTGTCGGGGGTACAACCAACAACGCAGCAGACTTTCAGATTCCAGAAGCAATCAAAGAGATTGCCAAGAGTATCGGCGACCGGGAATTCAAAATTCCCGAGTCTGTGCAAGATGTCGCCGGCACAATTGGTGAGATCGCGGCTGCTATTCAGAAACAGACTATCAGCGAAGCAATCAATCAGATCGGTGGGGCGGTCGCTGAAGGACTGTCACGCATTCCAGAGGCTATAACCGATATCGTCGGTCGCATTGATGAAGGAACAGCCAAGATACCCGAAACCGGTAACGATGTCGGCGGTCGCATCAATGAAGGAACAGCCAAGATACCCGAAACCGGTAACGATGTCGGCGGTCGCATTGATGAAGGAACGGCCAAGATACCCGAAACCGGTAACGATGTCGGGGGTCGCATTGATGAAGGAACGGCCAAGATACCCGAAACCGGTAACGATGTCGGCGGTCGCATCAACGAGGATACCTCCATTCCCGGTCCCAAGCGAGATGCGCCGACTGATGCCACGACAGCGCGCGGCGACCAACCGGTCGTTCAAATGGAGGCGGAAACGATCACCGTATCTCCGGATGTTGCCTATCGCGGCGAAGTAATCAATCGTGACGTAGATCCGTCACAGCGCGTCGTAGAACCGGGAGATACGTTGACGGTGATCGCTCGCGATCACCTTGGACCGGGCGCCACGCCCGAGGAGATTAGAAAACATGTTACGGAAATCGCCAGAGTCAATCATATAGAGAACCCGAACCGGATCGAAGTCGGACAACAACTGGTCTTGCCTGGTCATACCGCCGATGGTGGCTTTGTGTCGCGCGATTCATCGGGAGCAGTTCTCACACGCTGGCAAGATGGTACGGAGCGCATCGAAAACAGTGACCATACCGGCTTTGTGCGCAACCCCAATCCGGATCATAGCGGTGCTTACACCGAGCATCACTGGGGACCGCAGCCGCAAGACAACTTTGAGGTGACACGCACTCAAGATGGACGCCTTCTATTCGCCGACAGACCGGGCGAACAGCCTAGAGAGCTTTATGATTCACCGCAGGTACAACAAGAGCGCGAGCGCCTGCAAGAACAGGCTGAATCCCGAATCACAAATCCACAGGAACTGGCTCAATTCCGGGCTCACATGGCGGAATTCGAGCATCGGGCGCACGAGCAGGGTCTTTCTCAGGAAGAAGTTGCTAAGTATTATCACGAGGTCAATCGACTGCTTGAAAGTCGGGGCGACCAGCCGGTTTCACAAAGTGAGCGCGTCGTTCTGGCCGAGCAGATCATGCAACAGGCCGCGCATCCAACCTCAATCGACCAGGGACAGCACAACACCTGCAACGTCACCACGGTTGAAGCACGCCTTTACACGAGAAATCCGTCTGAGGCTGCAAGGCTGGTAACCGATGTGGCCACCACCGGACAATTCACCGCTCAGGATGGCACAGTGGTAAATGTTCCGCCAGGCAGTCTTGGCAGAGACAGCGAAGCACAGGGCAATCCACCCGGCTACGGCGATCGTTCTCACGCCAGCCAGATTTTCCAGGTGACCGCCGTCAATCTGCACCACGCGACAACTCCGTTTCAATACACAGACAGTGCCGGAGTCGTTCACAACGTGCCGGCTGGTGGCATGCGTTACGAGCAGGTTCCTAATCCGGTTCCACCGGATACTGGAGAGCGGCTTTACGACACCACCACCACTCCGCCCACGCTGGTCAAGAATGAGCCCGATTTGACCGATGATGGCATTGTGCGAGTCAATAATCGATTGACCGGCGACACCGGTACCAGTGTCATGATCGATCACAGCGAATACGTCTACGGTAATGCTTCCGGTGTAGATACCGTCTCCAGTGAGCAACAGTTGAACGATAAGATTGCGCAAGCAGCTCGTGACGGCAACCTGCCGATCATCATCGGTGTGCACACAGGCAATGAGCCGCTGCTCCATGATTCGGGTGGCGGCGAAGCTGGTGGCTCGGGTGGCGGGCATGTCATAACAGTCACCGGCTACGAGGCAGGACCGCCAGCTCGGGTTCAAATCGACAATCAATGGGGCGAGCGTGTTGATTATCAAGGTAATCGCTCGATGTCTGTGCACGACCTCTATCTCACCATGCGACCGCCAGACAATGCCGGTCAGATCGCCGATTTACAACGCGATGTCGATTGGGACAGAACGCACGGCACAATCGACACTCGCAAGGAGTTTGAGCTCTTGAGACTTAGGCACGATCTTCCAGCCGGCAATCCAAATCGCTTGAGCGACGCTGATTACGATCGGCTCATGCGTGAGCAGATAACCGCTGCCGGTGATCGTTGGGAGCAACAGCGAGCCGATGGCACATTCAACGAAGCTGAACATGACAACGCAATGCAAAAATTGAGAGACGTAGAGCGGGCGCAACCGCCAGATCGCCGTCTTGGCTGGATCGAGCATATGCATAGCGAAGGGCTGCTGACCGATGAGCAATACGACAGAGAGTTAACTCGGTCAATCCTTAGTGCCAAAGATCAATGGGCTCAGGAAGATGCCAACACACCGCCTACTGGCAATGCAGCCGAAAGGCAGCGCGCTCGCGTTGCTCTGGAACGAATTCTCAATGCGATTCCGGAGGATCGCCGTCAAGCTATTTTGGATAACTCACAATAACGCCGGCAACCCGATTAAGACATTATTTCAATGAAGGAGAATGGCATGGGACCTAGCGATATGCCCAAAGAACCACCGAAACAATCGGAAGTGCGCCCGGCGCAGACCAGCTCAGACGTGAGCAAGTTTCTTGACCAGTGGGTCAAACCGGATCCGCACAAGACTAGCGCGATCGTCAGCATTGGTCAGGTCGATACACTGAAACTTCCACCCGGGTGGAAGGAAGGACAATCTCTCAAACCGACCGGAGGAGCTAGCCTGCTTCGTGAGTTTCATCCGACCGACAACAAGGACGTCAAACTTTGCTTCTTCTACCGTGGTACCAGGATCAGCGAAGCTGGCGGGAAGGATTTCCACAAGATCATCGAACAGCCGCCGCACATTCTCAGCTCGTCCGAGGTGGAATCGTTGCGTGAGACTTTGCGAGAAAAGGCCAATCCGCAGGAGTTTAAAACGCTTGTGGCGAAGACAGAAGACATCGATGGCAAGCGCGTGCTGGTGATTGAAGGCAGTTACTCTAAGACTGATACGGAGTCTAGAACGATCTTGGTAGATTCGGATGGTAGCGGAACAGCCGTTCAGGAAATTTTCTATCAGGCTCCAAAATCTGATTATGCGCAACACCTTCCGGTGGCGATTGCAGCATTGAAGTCAATTCGCTGGAAGTAGAGATAATTCGGGCGATGCATGGCATCGCCCCTACGCTTTAGGACCGGTCGGAACCCCTTTTAGACCGAATGGCAACCCTGACCACCTTTCCAGATCTGGAGCCCAGATTTTTACCCCAGATTCGCAGCTCGGATCTTCAGCCAGGAGTCTTAGATAAAGAAATCACAAGTCTCGGAATCTTCCCTCCCAATCCCTTTTAGTTAGTGTCGAGGAACCGCAATGAGTGCACAAGAACAGAATGTCGAGCAAAAAAGTGACAGCCGGAGCGACTCAACAACAAAGACTCCGGAATCAGCAGTAAAGGAAGCATCAGCAGGTAAGGAAGACCTGGTATCCGGCATCAAAAAGGCAATCGATCTACTGAAGAACGGTGGACGAAGCGGAATTACTAATGAGTTCGGTAAGCCCCTGATTATCGATGAGATGATTGATAAACAGTCCAAACAATCGAATGACTTGCAAACTTCGAAGCGGTTCGTTACTGGTGAGATAAAGGCCGTCAAATCATTCATTACCGGTGAAATCAAGATTCCGGATGTCTTCGGTCAGGCAAGGATGTACAACGAGAATGTAGTTGCTCCGATTGCCTCTCAGTTCAAGGATGTCTTGCAGGCGGCGCAATCGCGAGATACATCGACATCCCAAGCCACGGACGCACAATCTTCTCAACCAACAGACTCCAGGAAAACAGCGGCGGACGGCCCGCAAGAAGCCAGCAAACCCGCCGGCGATCGCGGTGCAGTTCAAATGGACGCCGTTACTATTACTGCCTCACCAGACATTGCTTACAAGGGAGAAGTAATCAACCGAGATGTTCCGCCGGGAACTCATACGGTCGAACGCGGCGACACTTTGACCAAGATCGCCAAGGAGCATCTCGGGCCTGGGGCTACTCCGGAAGAGATTCGCGCTCATGTCAAAGAGATCGCCCGCGTCAATCACATTCCGAACCCAGATCTAATCAGAGACGGCCAAGAGCTCGTTCTGCCAGGACATACTGCCGACGGTGGCTTTGTCACCAAAGACAACGCTGGTTCGACTTTGACGCGCTGGCAAGATGGCACTGAGCGTGTGGAGAACAAAGACAAGACTGGATTTGTCCGCAAGCCGGCCGAAGATGGTAGCGGTGCCTACACCGAGCATCACTGGGGTCCGCAGCCCGAGAACAATTTCGAGCTGACTAAGACCGCAGACGGGAAGTTCTTGTTTGCCGACAAACAAGGAGACCAGCCCAAGGAGTTGTACGATCAGGAGAAAGTTCGCACAGAACGCGAACGGGTCATGGAGCAAGCCGAGTCCAACATAACCAATCCAGAGGAGCTGGCAAAATTCCGGGCTAACATGGCGGAATTCGAGCAGCGAGCCCACAAGCAAGGACTGCCGCCGGAAGAAGTCGCCAAGTTTTACAGCGAGACAAGCCGGTTGCTGGAAAGCAAAGGCGATCAACCTGTATCTCAGAAAGACAGAACCGTGCTCGCCGAGCAACTGATGGATCAGGCGGCCCATCCGACTCAAGTCGATCAGGGCTATCACAATTCCTGCAATGTCACGACGGTCGAATCGCGTGTATACACGCGCAATCCATCCGAAGCCGCTAAAATGGTGACCGATGTGGCCACCACCGGCCAGTACACCGCTCGCGATGGTACGGTGGTTACCGTTCCACCCGGTAGTTTAACGAGGGACAACGAAGCTCAAGGCAATCCGCCCGCCTATGGCGAGCGTTCGTATGCCAGCCAGGTCTTCCAGGTCACCGCTGTTAATCTGCACCATCAAACTACTCCGTATACATACACAGATAGCGCCGGCACAGTTCATAATGTTCCGGCCGGCGGAATGCGTTACGAGCAGATCCCTAATCCGGTCTCGCCGGATACTGGTGAGCGTCTCTATGACACAACGACCAATCCACCCACGCTCGTAGGAAGGTCGCCCGCTCTCACTGATGATGGCATTGTCCGCGTCAACAATCTGATCACTGGAGACACCGGCACAGGCGCGATGATTGATCACGCCAAATGGGTATACGGCGACAAGACCGGTGTCACCACCGTCAACAACGAAAAGGAGTTCAACGAGCAACTCGCCAAAGCGCAAGCGGAAGGCAGAATGCCGATCATCATCCACGTCCATACCGGCAATGAGCCGTTCTTGCACGATTCAGGCGGCGGCTCGGCCGGCGGCTCCGGCGGGGACCACGTCGTCACTGTCACCGGCTACGAAGCTGGACCACCGGCGAAAGTCCATGTGGACAACCAGTGGGGTGAAGGAGTCGATTATCAGGGCAACAAGAGCATGTCTGTCCACGACCTTTACGGCGCTATGCGTGGTCCGACCCATCCCGATACGATCGCCGATCTCCAGAAGGATGTGAAATGGGATAGAGAACATGGAACGATTGACACCCGTAAAGAGTTCGAGTTGCTCCGCCTGGAGCACAACTTGAAGAGTCCCAATCCAAACGCCATCAGTGATGCCGATTTCGATCGCTTGATGAAGGAGCAGATGACCGCTGCCGCCGATCGTTGGAAACAACAGAAAGCCGACGGTACGCTAAACGAGGCTGAGCAGAGAAATGGCATGGAAAAACTAATGGATATGGTGCATTCACAGCCACCGGACAGGCAGTTGGGTTGGATCGAGCACATGCATAAGCAAGGTTTGCTGACCGATGCGCAGTACGATACGGAGATCACCAAGTCAATCGTCTCTTCGCGCTCACAATGGGCGGCTGAAGATGCAAATACTCCTTCCACCGGTAATCCGGCTGAAAGGCGGCGGGCTCGTGCTGCTTTGCAAGATATGTTGAATGCGTTGCCAGCCGACAGGCGCCAAGCGATTATGGACAATTCTCGGTAATTTGGACGACCTGATGACAGGAAGTAAAAGGAGAAAGTTATGAGCGACATGCCCAAAGAACCGCCCAAACAGCCGGAAGTCGGGCACGAAAACACGAGCCCAGAGGTTTCGAAATTTCTTGATGAGTGGATTAAGCCGAAACAACCTGCTGCCGGCCGTCCATCTGACAATGTGAGCATCGGTCAGGTTCATGAGATGAAGATTCCGTCAGGATGGATGGAAGGTCAATCTGTTAAACCGGTCGGCGGCTCGAGCCTGTTTAGAGAGTTTCATCCCAGCGAGGACCCAGAAGTCAAACTCTGCTTTTTCTACCGCGGTCGACGAGTCAGCGATCAATCCGCCAAAGCCTTCCACTCGGCACTCGAGCAGCCCGCTCATACACTTAAGGCCAATGAGCTGGAATCCCTGCGCGAAGTGCTCCGGGAGAAGGGAAATCCGCAGCAATTCAATATCACCGCCGCCAGGACGGAGGATTTGAATGGTAAGCGAGTATTGGTAGTGGAAGGCAAGTATCTAAACACCGAACTAGAGAGCCGTGCTCTATTTGTAGATTCCGATGGCTCAGGTTCGGCTGTCCAGGAAATCTACTATCAGGCTCCCAGAGCGCAGTACGCCCAAAATCTGCAGGCAGCAATTGACGCGATGAAGTCAATTCGCTGGAAGTAGGTACTCAAGAGTCCCCAGGAATATTCACGCGGTGACTTGACACTGCCATTAGGTAGCTGCGACCATTTTCGTTATGAAAATGGTCGCAGCTTTCCGGGTCGAAGTTTGTAATCTAAGCGGTCTAAGCACTGCAAAGGTTGCGCTCCCATGACTCAATCTAGAAAACCGGCGGAAGATAGCACGGTTGTCCAAAAACTGACGAAGGGCTGCCGAAGCGTTCTCGAGGTACTGCAAAGAAGCGAGAACTTGACGAGCGCTCAAGATATTTTCAGCATTATGCGACAGGAAGAGCCGTCAGCTCCGGGCTTGACTACTGTTTACAGATCGCTTGAATCACTCGTCAGCCTTGGGCTGGTTCAATCAGTAGACGTCGGTGATGGTGAAAAGCGCTACGAGGTAGTGACGCCCGGCGAGCACCATCATCACCTGATCTGTCAGTCATGCAACTCCAGCATTCACCTGGACCAATGTGTCCTGGAAGATTTGGAACGATCGATTAAGACTAAGTACGGTTTTGTCGTAAGCTCGCATGTGCTGGAAGTCTTTGGAACTTGCCGGAATTGCCTCAAACCGGGCGCTAAGAAATAGCAATTGCGGTGCTCCAATCGTGAGAACCGTATTGCAAGCAGTTTATATAACGCTTACAGTTTGATTACGAACGGGGCTCCCGGCTCGCGGCAGTGAAACAATGCCGGTGCTGGCAGGCGCATGCTTGCTTGTTGGTGAAGGAAAACGAATCTTGATGTGGCTTGTTGCCTGGTATTTATTTTGCGGAATCTTGATCGTCAGTCTGCTGGGGATCTGGCGTTGGCTCAACCAGCCGAGGTTTCGCGATGAGATGGGGGACATCACCACTGAAGTCGGATATGAAGAAGACTCGCTGGGAAATGTCATCCATCAAGAGTACGGTTCGGGAGTCAATCCAGAATCGATAGACGCTCACATTGCAATCGGCAGCCGTGAAGGTTCGGGGTTGCTCGGCTGATACACTTATGCTCACGCGACATTCTCAATGACCGGAGGGATGCTTTGTGCGTGATGTATCTAAGAAGATCAAGACTTTGCGAACAGCGATCGCTCAGGCTACGCTAAAGACGAGCCCGGAGACGATCGCACTGATCAACAGAGGTGAGATTCCGAAAGGCGACCCTCTGCCGGTGGCGAAAGTTGCCGCTATTCAGGCTGCTAAGAACACAAGCCAGATCATTCCATATTGCCATCCATTGCCAATTGAGTATGTCGGGGTCGAATTTGAGCTTGGCGCTAACACTGTCGTTACCACTGTAACGGTCAAAGCTATCTATAAGACGGGAGTTGAGATGGAGGCGCTGACAGCTGCCTCAGTCGCTGCTCTTACCCTATACGACATGATGAAAATGTTGGACGAGGAGATGGAGATCTCCGGCGTCAGATTGCTGGAAAAGATGGGTGGCAAGTCAGATTTCAAGCAAGACTATGGTAAGCCGCTGAGAGCCGCTGTAGTAGTGATGTCTGATTCAATCGCCGCCGGTAAGAAAGATGATTACTCCGGCAAGCTTATTTTGGATAGACTCACAGCCGAAGGCGTGGAAATTGCCGACTATAAGGTTATCGCAGACGATCTCGACACGATAGAAACGACTTTGCGTGATTACGCCGATGTTGCAAAAGTCGATCTAATCATGACCACCGGCGGTACCGGCTTGAGCCCTCGGGATTGCACGCCTGAGGCGATGAAGCGCCTGATTGAGCGCGAAATTCCAGGGATTGCAGAAGCAGCTCGGTCTTACGGACAGGAGCGCACACCGTACTCGATGCTGTCGCGTGGAGTTTCAGGGGTGAGAGGTCAAACCGTGATTGTGAATCTGCCGGGCTCCAGAGGAGGCGTTGCAGATTCGCTAGATGCGCTGATTCCGTCGCTCTTGCATTCTTTCCATGTATTGCGCGGCGGCGGGCATGCTGCCAAGCAGAAGTCATTAGCTGAGCATAAGAAATAAGACGCCAGTTTTCAGTGCGGAATTTCCCACGGATGGGCGTGAAACAACATCGCCAATCTAAGTGAAACACAGTAATATCTTGGCATCGATTCAGCTCAGGTGGTCAAAGTGATTAATCAAAGTGCGGCGTCAGAAGATATATTGATTAGTGGACAGCTTTCAAGCCACGAGGAGCCAGGCATGTCAACAATCACTGACGACCTGACAACTGCTCAGTTACTGAGAATTGCCGCGGACTACAATTCGCAGAAAGTCTCCTTGACGGACGACGAGCGCCTTCAGCTCGTGGCACTGCTCAAGAAGCGCGCAGAAGACGAACTCGATTATGGGCAAGAGATTGAATGCGAGACCGTCCGCGTAGTCAGAAGAGTGACCGGAGCGGTCGGAGTATTCTTCAAATCGTGAATGTGACACCATCCTTGGTGCCGCACGTACTTTCCTGGAAGCTCTTGTCTAGTTAATCAGGTTTCAGCCAGCCTATCAATGCTACCAAAATGCATACCGCCCCAGATTGTGCGGCATGGGGCGGTAGCATTGGCGGTGCGCAGAGATCAGGTGCAGTCTCGCCCGCCGAGTCAAAAGTTACTTGCTAAACAAGGAGCGCTCAATCGTTTTCCTAGCCGCAATGGCAGGAACGCGAAGCTTTTCGGGAACGGTAATCGGTTTTAGGGTCCAACGCATCCTTTCTAGAATTGCCTGGGCCAAGAGTTGATCTATTAACTCAGACGTACCGGAACTGAGAAGATTGAATTGACCACTGACCAACATCGATGCGCCTCCGTTTCTGTCTGACTCCTCCTCGACGAAGGGAGCAAGTCAAATTAGACCAGCTGGAAGATTAAATCGAATGGCTAGCCGATAATAGGGAAGTGGATTGGAGAGACTTTACTTTTGCCCGCTTCCCTTGAGCTTTCCGTACACTTCCTTTGTCTCGAGCAACTGACCGCGGCTGCTCCCTTGTTGATTGGTTAGAGGAGCATATCTGGCTACGGCGGGATTGCCGGCTGGCGAACCGCTGCTGTGCTGCTCGGTTGCCGGCGAAGTGCTCCTCAGACGCCCAAAAACATCCCCTCGCGCTTGTCTTTGCGTACCTTGGCCGTCTTCGCGGGTTGGCTGTCTGAGCTGACCGCTGACGTAGGATCTTTCGCTTCCCGCCTCCGTCACATGAACCGGCTTGGTGTAAATCGGGCGGCCAGACACTTGCGTCTCGATCTGCGTAGGTTTTGAATAGAACGGACGGCCAGACACTTCCGTATCGATGTGCATCGGCTTTGGATACAGAGGCCGTCCGGAGACTTCCGTATCGATGTGATTTGGTTTGATATACGGTGTTCTATTTACTTCGGTGTCGATATGAATCGGTTTGACATAGTGGGAGCCGCTTGAAGTCTGGGTCGGAGCATGCAGATAAGGCTGCCCGGTCTTCTTTGGTACTAGCTCGCCGCGCGGAATGCTGGTTCCCGGAATCACGCGCACGCCTTGTAGATTCTGTGACATCGGCATCCAGGTAAAATGCGAAAGATTCGGGTTGGCTTGAATTATGCCCTTTTCCCAGCCAGAAACCTGAACGGACCCGGTAGTCACACGAACAGTTCTCTGTTGCTGCTGGGCAAAGGTAGGCTGAATCCCGCCGGCCGCTGCAGCAAGCAGTGCCGCTAACAATCCTATCGAAAACCGAGAAATTCGCTGCATCTGACTGCCACTCAATCAGGGAAGACGGGACCAAAAAAGAAACTTTCAACCGAGCGAGGTACGTCCGGGAGCTACCCCTCCTGAGACAATATTACGCTGGATTCCGATTGCGTGCTGCGAAACTGCTGTTTGTACAACCGATGGTACAGCCCGCCCTGAGCGAGGAGCTCCTCGTGGGTACCCTGTTCCACTAGCCTGCCATGATCCATGACGAAGACTATATTAGCGGCCAGGACTGTCGTCAAGCGATGGGCAATGACCAGGCAGGTTCGTCCTTGCATCAGTGGAATGAGCGCTGCCTGTATAAGCGCTTCGTTTTCGGTATCTAAAGAGCTGGTAGCTTCGTCAAGAATTAGTATTCTAGGGTCCTTGAGCAGGACACGAGCAATAGCCAGTCGCTGCCTTTCTCCGCCGCTCAGTTTGTAACCACGCTCACCGACGGTTGTCTGGTAGCCATCAGACAGAGCAGCGATCACATTGTGTATATTTGCAGTCTGACAGGCTGCTTGTAGCTCTTCGTCGGTTGCGTTCGGACGGGCATATCGCAAATTGTTGGCGATCGTATCGTGAAAGAGGTAGGTCTCCTGTGTGACGATGCCGATGTGTTTCCGCAGGGCGGAAAGCTTCAAGTCTCGAATATCGGTACCATCAAGCAGAATTCGGCCGTCGGCGACATCATAGAAGCGCGGCAACAGATTGCAGAGTGTGGTCTTGCCGGCTCCGGAAGGTCCCACGAATGCCGCGGTTTTGCCTGGCTCGATCGCCAGGTCTATTTCGGCTAAAGTCTGTCGTTCGGCGTTGTACGCGAACGATACGTGCTCGAATTCCACCGCTCCTTTTACTTCCGGCAAATCCTTTGCGTCTGGCTTGTCCTCTGTTTCGGTGGTCAGATCCAGATAGTCGAAAATCCGCTCGAATACTGCCAGGGCGCTTACGAACTGCACCTGAACGCCGGCCAGCATGGAAGCAGGAGTATACAGACGAGTCAGTAAGGAAACAAAGGTCACGACGGTCCCGATTGTGACTTTGTGCTGGATGACTAGCCAGCCACCCAATAGCCAGATTAGCGCCGGTCCAATCACGATCATGGCGCTGACTATCATCATGAACCAGCGACCGACCATTGCCAGCCGTACTTCGAGATCCATCAAGCCGGTTCCGATTTCATGAAAGCGTTGCCGTTCGAACGTCTCTCGCACAAACGATTTGATTAACAAGATGCCGGAGATGGACAGCGTCTCTTGCGTCAAACTGCCGAGCTGATCGCGTTTCTCGCGCGTCAGTTTGCGAATCCTATACATCTTTCGCC
>JAGVKB010000045.1 GCA_020050835.1 Candidatus Obscuribacterales bacterium
ATTTCCGGAAATTGAGAAAATGAAAAGATCTGTTTGTAGAGAAAGAGCAATTCGGCTGTTTAGCAAGGAGCGAATGACGGACCAATATGAAAAGGTCTATTCACTGTTGCAGTCAAGAAATTTCGCGGCTCAGCGCTTGTAGGTTCCGAGTTCAGGCATCGAGTACGCAAATCGCCGATTCCAATCGGAGACCGCCTTTATGCTGAAGTACAAGCTCAATGGGAGCATTGAGCCGGCTCAGTTCGGTGATTTGCTGCCAATCCTGTCGAACCGGCTGCCTTTCTTGATTCTGGATTGCGATGGCACGTTGGTCCCGATTTGCGAGACTCTGGAAGAGGCGGTGTTGCACCCGTCGCAACTGAATCTCCTCAATGATGTCGGACGGCATCTGGTTGGACGAGTGGCGATCGTGAGCGCTCGCGGGTTGAGCCGGTTGACACATGAGTTTGATCCGCAGGTGTTTACACTGGCTGGCAATTACGGGCTGGAGATCAGCTATCCGTCCGGACAGAAATTCGTGCATCCGAAAGCCGTGCATGCTCGCTTGCTAATGATTGAGCTGGCCGCTGAGATGGCTCAGCTGATCTTGAATCTGCCGTCGTTGATCCTGGACAATCATGGCTACTCGCTGTGCCTTCATTTCCATCGTTTACCGGACGACAGACTTTCAGACCTCCACACCTTCATTCATCAGCTTGAGCTAGGCTATTCGACGCTCGAGTTTCGCCGGTTGAATACCAGTTATGAAGTGGTGCCTTCCGTCAACTGGGATAAATCCAGCGCTCTAGACCACATTGCTACTCACTTGAGTCTCGAAGTGGAAGATCCGCTCTATATCGCCTTTGGTGATTCAGAGATGGATGAGCCGATGTTCTCTTGGGTTAATAGACGGCAAGGTTTGAGCTTTAGCGTCGGCTGCCGGGATTCAACTGCGGCTCTCGGGTTAATGGAGTCGCCCGACGATGTTTTCAAATTTCTGGATAATCTGCTGGTTCTTCACCGACCTGTGAATTGACCCGCCGAGCGATTGTCTGTTGACCTGGGCTTATCTGTATAATCGGCTGGCATGATTGAAAGGTGCCATGATGATTGTCGATGTCGGTCAGATTGATTCCGAGTCCCTGTACAAAATATTGATCGGTAGTATTTTGCCGAGACCGATCGCCTGGGTCTCAACCGTCAGCAAGGAGCGAGTCTCCAATCTCGCTCCATTTTCCTTCTTTACGGTCGCCAGTGCCGACCCGCCGATTCTCTGTTTTTCGCCCGCAAACAAAGAGGCGTCAATTGACGGCGAGGTAGTGGCGGTGCCGAAAGATACTCTCTCTAACATTCGTCAGACCGAAGAATTTGTTGTAAATATAGTTAGCCGCCAGCTGGCCGAAAAAATGGTTCAATCGAGCGGGGAGTATCCGTCTGCTGTAAGCGAGTTTGATGCAGTCGGCTTAACGCCGCTGGCGAGCCGAATGGTTTCCGCGCCGCGTGTCGGAGAGTCTTTGATTAACATCGAGTGCCGGCTTTATCAGATTCTCGAATTCGGACACCATCCCGGTGCCGGCAATCTCGTGCTCGGCAGAATTCTGTGCATTCACCTGGACGAGTCAGTGTACAAGAATGGGAAAGTGGATCTTGATATCCTGCAACCTGTCGGCAGGCTTGGTGGCAATCAATACTGTCCGGTAAGCGAGCGTTTCGAAATCTCGCGACCGAGAGTGGTGTGAATACTTGGAGTTGTCGGTGAGTCTGCATCTGCCGAATAGAGAAGGCTTTTCGGACAATCTTAATTATCTGGTAGCTGGTAGATTCTGCTGGAAACTTTCTAATGTCTCTGCGACAATGCGGATCTCCGGGCAGCGTGGCTCTGACCGGTTTTTTGTCAAGGGGGCCCGACTTTGTGGATTGTCAAGCTGGCGCTGCGGCAGCCCCACACATTCATAGTCATGTCCATTTTAATTGCCTTGTTCGGCTTCGTTTCACTGAAGCAGATGGCAGTCGATATCTTTCCGGCGATCGACGTGCCGATTGTCAGCTGCGTCTGGACTTACACCGGAATGTCAGCCGGCAATGTCGAGAATCTGGTTACAACGCCGACAGAGCGAGCGTTTACATCGACGGTAAATGGCATAGACCACATGGAATCCATGTCGCTCAGCGGCATGAGCGTGATCAAGGTCTACCTTCATAAAGGAGCCGATATCGGGCAAGCGATCGCCCAGGTATCGTCTACGGCCAACGCGGTTAAGCAGCAGCTGCCGTCCGGTATCAACCCGCCTTTCGTCACCCAGTCATCGGCGACCGATGTTCCGGTAATTCAGCTGATCGTCGGTAGTCCGACGCTGGGCGAGGCTCAATTGTTTGATGTCGCCAACAACTTCATTCGTATTCAATTGGCTGTGGTTCAGGGAGCTACCATTCCATTTCCAAATGGCGGCAAATATAGACAAGTTTGCGTAGATCTCAATCCCAATGCGTTGCTCGGCTACGGGCTGTCTCCTAAGGACATTGTGGATGCTATCAACGCTGAAAGTGTAATCGCACCTAGCGGCACAGCCAAAATGGGGGGATCTGAGTATGTCATTACCCTTAACAACATGCCTGATGAAATCAAGAAGCTTAACGATGTTCCGGTCAAGCACCTCGGCGGTGCTACCGTTTTTGTGCGTGATGTGGCGTTCGTTCATGACGGGTTTCAACCGCAGCTGAACATTGTCAATCGTGAGAATCAACGCGCCGTTATTATGAGTATTTTGAAAAATGGCACTGCTTCTACGCTTTCGGTCGTGAATCAAGTCAAAGCGCTCTTGCCCCGCATTCGAGACTCGTTGCCAGTTCATCCAGTGTCTGTCGATATCTTGACCGATCAGTCCAAGTTCGTGAATGAATGCGTTGACGAAGTATTTCAAGAAGTGATTACGGCGGCCGGCCTAACGGCGATTTTCATGCTGGCAATTCTGGGCAGCTGGCGCAGTACTTTGATTGTCGTTACATCGATTCCGCTGGCGATGATGGCGTCGGTGATCGGGTTGTATATTACCGGTAACACCATTAACTCCATGACATTAGGTGGACTGGCTCTAGCTGTCGGCATGCTGGTTGATGATGCGACCGTTGAAGTGGAAAATGTGCACCGTCAGATGAGTCTTGGCAAGCACATCGAGCAGGCAATTCTCGACGGTGCCGAAGAGGTGGCGCTGCCGGCGTTCGTTTCGACAATCTCCATTTGCATCGTTTTCTTGCCGGTGTTCTTGCTTTCGGAGCCGGCGAAATCGTTGTTCATTCCGCTTGGTCTTGCTGTTTCCTTTGCAATGTTAGCCTCCTATGGGTTGTCTCGGACGATAGTCCCGCTCATGTCCAAGCATCTATTTGGCGCTGAGGAGGAAGGTGCCGGTGGCGGAGAGCATGGTGCTCCGGTGGCTAATCCCAATATTTTTTCTCGCATTCATCTCTTTATCGATGCGCATTTCAACGGACTGAGAGATGCTTATCACGGCATCTTGACTCAAGCGCTGAAGTATCGCAAAGCGACTGTTGCCCTTTTCCTGACTGTTTATGCGGCGAGCTTTTGTTTGTTGCCGTTTATCGGAGAAGATTTCTTTCCTCCGATTGATGCCGGCCAGCTGCGTTTGCATCTGAATGCTCCTGCCGGAACACGTGTCGAAGAGACTGAGCGAGTATTTCGAAAGGTAGAACATGCTGTTCGTAAGATTATCGACCCGGCAGACCTCGAGCTCTTGGTGGACAATATTGGCATGCCGGTTAGTGGAGTCAACTATGCCTTTTCCGATTGCCAGACAATTGGTGAAGCCGATGGCGAGATCCTCGTTACTTTGAAAGAGCACCGGAAGAAGTCTACTTGGTACTATCAAAAGAAAATTAGAGAGATGATCACCGCCGACTTTCCGGAATGTTCCTATTACTTTCAACCTGCCGATATCATCACTCAAATCCTCAATGCCGGACTGCCGGCTCCAATCGATATCAAGATACTCGGCTTCGATCGCCAGGCAAACTTTCAAGCTGCTCTGGATATCAAACGTGCGGTCGAGAAGATTCCCGGCGCGGTTGATGTTTGTTTGCACCAGGTAACGAACGCTCCGCAGTACATGTTTAATGTCGATCGCACGCGAGCGAATCAGCTTGGGCTGACTCAAAAGGACATTTCGAACTCGGTTCTAATTACCTTAAGCTCGAGCTTTCAAGTATCGCCCAATTTCTGGGTTAATCCGCAGAGCGGAGTACAGTATTACCTGGAAACGCTCGCTCCGCAGTACCGAATAAATTCGATTAACGATCTCGGGAATATCTCGATTGCTACTGGCGAGACACAGCAAACAACAACCATTTCCGGTCTTACTAGCACGCAGACGACTGCCGGTCCGTCGCCGATGCAGCTGTTGTCAAACGTTGCCAGCCCGGTTAGATCATTTACGCCTTACGTCGTGAATCACTTCAACGTTCAAAATGCCTACGATGTTTATGCCGCCTGCCAGAATCGAGATCTCGGTGGAGTAGCGCTCGAAGTGCAGCATATAGTCAAGGAGATGAAGAAGAAGCTCCCAGCCAAAGGGACTTTCATCGTCGTAGCCGGGCAGGTGCTCAGTATGTTAACTGCATTTGCCGGCTTGCTGATCGGGTTGGTCGGTGCTCTGGTGCTGGTTTATCTGCTGTTAGTGGTGAACTATCAGTCCTGGGTAGATCCACTAATTATCCTGATGGCTGTGCCTGGAGCGCTGTCGGGGATAATGTGGAGTCTATTCATCAGTCAGACAACTTTCAGCGTACCGGCTTTGATGGGCACCATTATGACTATCGGTGTCGCGTCCGCCAATAGCATCTTGATGGTGACCTTTTGTAACGAGCAACTGCGCGAGGGAAAGACGGCCACTGAAGCAGCATCGACGGGTGGATTTCAACGCTTCCGTCCGGTTTGCATGACGGCGATGGCGATGATTCTCGGGATGATACCGATGTCTTTGAGCACTGGTATGAACGCACCGATCGGGCGCGCAGTGATTGGCGGGCTATCAGTCGCTACATTCTCCACGTTGATCTTTGTTCCAGTTATGTACAGTATTTTGCGCGGGATGAGCCGCTCTTCGAAGCCGGTATCGATGGATTCTCAACAATAATGAAACAGACAAACTCTTCGGTCAAAACAATTAGATCTATCCGGTACCGAAATCCGTCCGGAAACGTGCTTCTGGTCGCTGCCGTTGTGGTGGCAATCATATTGGTCGGTTTGTTAATTGTTGGCGTCATTCCGCGGATGGAAAATGGCAAAGAGCTAAAGCGTATGGAAGCCACTACTTCTGGTGCAGTACCGGTAGTGCATACGATTAAGGCTGAGGCTGCACCATATGAAGAATCCGGTATCTTACCCGGCAGCATCGGAGCGATGCAGTATGCCAACATTTATGCGCGGGTGGATGGCTACTTGAAGAGCCGCTTCGTCGATATCGGCAGCGTAGTAAAAACAGGTGAGCTGTTGGCCGAGATCGACACGCCAACGATTGACGAGAACCTCAAGCAATCTCAGGCGGACCTGGCCCAGGCAAAGGCCCAACTCAAGAGCGCTAATTCACAACTAAAAGAGGCTCAAGCTCAGCTCTTGTCGGCCAAAGCAGTCGTTGAGAGAACGCAGTCCGAAGAGAACTTGGCGGCGATTACGGCTACTCGCTGGAAGAATATGGCTGACAAAGGTGCGGTTACTCTCCAGAGCAGAGATGAGAAGGTAAGCACCTATGCGGTGCAGACTGCCAGTTTAAAGGCCTCAGTTGCGCAAGAGACTGCTTCCGAGTCTGCGGTGTCGACTGCTCAGTCGCAGGTGCAGGTGGCGGAGGCGCAAGTTTCAGCTAAGCAAGCCAACGTGCGTTACTGGCTGGTGCAACAGTCCTTCAAGCGGGTCCTGGCTCCGTTCGATGGTGTCATTACTTTGCGCAAGGTAGACCCTGGTGCTCTGATTACGGCGGGAAGCCAATCATCAAGTCTTGAGCTTTTTCAAATGGCGAAATTGGATGTTGTCAGAACTTACATCAACGTTCCACAATCGGTAGCCAGTCTGGTGCGTCCCGGCCAAACGGCGGATCTTCTGCTGGCTGAGTTTCCCGGACGTGTTTTTGCCGGAACAATAGCCTGCGTCTCTGGAGCGCTCGACCCCAATACTAGAACCAGGCAGACCGAGGTGCGCGTAAACAATCAGGACCACATTTTGTTGCCGGGCATGTATGCGCAAGTAAAGATCAAAGTCAGGCAGGACGATCCCTGGGTGAAAGTCGCTGGCACGACGCTTGTGCCCAGAGGCAACGGTATGTATGTAGTAGTGGTGAAGGATAACAAAGCCAGTTATCGCAAGGTGGACATCGGTCGCGATTTTGGCGATCAGGTCGAAATTAAGTACGGGCTGCATGCTGGCGATGAGGTGGCAGTAAGCCCGCCGATTGATCTCAAAGAGGGAGAATCCGTCAAGCCAGTGGCTCTTGCTTCCGAGTAAGGCGTCTATTGATGAACAGGAAAGCGCAGGAATCTGAGTTGACATTAACGGCTGCTGACAGAGCAAGAAATTCCTTTGCCGAGGGCACATCATCTCCAACCGCGATTTTGCGAGCGGCAGCGTCGATCTTGCTTGTGCTGTCGTGCATAGTGTCGCTCTTGGTGCTGCCGGCCTGGGCAGAGCTTCCAGCGCCGGCTCCAGCCGAGCCGATTCCGCTCAGAGGATTGGGTTCTCCGCTGCCTGAACCGGACAAGCATACATTGGACAATATCAGGCTTGACGCCGAAGAGAGCAGCGGTGCGATTTTCGAACAGCCGGATCAAGTACTGGTAAAACCGCCGCTATTGAAAGCGCTGATTCAATTGGACAATAAGCTCTCTCCCTACGGGTTAGATGCCAATACCAAACCAAGCAGACCGATTACGCTGGCGGAAGTAGAGAAGATAGCGCTGGACAATAACTTGGTCGTCAAAATCTCTCATACCGATCAGGAAAACTATCATTGGCAGTATCGCGGAGCGCTCGGGGGATTCTTGCCCAGCATGTCCAACAGCATCAGCTATCAAGCATTAACCGGCAAGTATGCCAGTCCATTTGGATTGCTCGCCTCGGTAGATAACATCAATCTGGTGATGCCTAATAGCGGCAGCTACTACTTCTTCCAAGGCGGCAAGGTTCTGTATGGCGCGCTTCAGAGCAAGCACAGATACAAGGCTTCGCAGTTTGCCTTGAAAGGCACTACCAACGACATCCTGTACGAGGCGGCAAAGCTCTATTACGACCTTGTGTTGAATGATGTCCTATTGCAAATCAAGGTGAAAGCTGTTGAAACATCGCAAGCGCTTCTGGCTCGCGCGATGATCCGTTATGACAACGGGGCTGCTACCAAGCTTGAAGTGTTGCAGGCACGCACTCAGCTGTCCAAGGATAGGCAAGCTCTGATTTCACAGCAGATAGCCAGGAGGCAGGCGGCGATTCATCTGTCGACCGCCTTGAATCTGGATACTTCCGAAGATCTAACCGTGGAAAACAGGCTGTTGTCTAAGGTTCGGTTGGTGGATTCGGCGTTGAGCGCCGGTGATCTTTTAAGCATAGCAATTGATAATCGTCCGGAGTTAAAGCATTACGAGCAGTTGCGTTTGGCGGCTAAAGATGCCGTGAAAGTGGCTGTCTCAGCCTTGCTGCCGACTGTTCAGGGCACCGCTGTAGCAGCTTCGACCGGTGCCCGCGTTACCAGCTCCGGCTCTGGCTCGCAGAGTGCGGCATCAACTTCCGGTTTCGCGGCCGGAGGTTTCAGTGTATCGGGTGCTTCGGCGACTCCCTCCTCTGGTGGTGGCAGCTCTCAACCAAAGTATGCGCAGACTGAAATCTTCGTGATCGGAGTTGCGGTCGAATGGACACTTCCTGGTCTGGGCTCGATTGCGGCCGCTAATGTGCAGTCGGCTAAATGGGTGGCTCGTAAAGCTCAGTTAGAATTCAATTACAAGCTGGCGCGAGTTTATGAAGAGGTGCGCGATGCTTATCTGGAAAGTCTGGAGGCGGAAAATCTGATCAAGGAAACCACAGACATGGTGGAGTCCACGAAAGAGCAGCTCAACGTCGCTGTTACCCGGATGGAAGAAGGTGTCGGCATTGACGTCGACGTAATCAATGCGCAGCGGGACTACACGTCTGCTCTGGTCGACAAGGCCAGCGCTATCGCAAAGTTCGATTCGGCACAGGTTAAGCTTTTAAGGACGATCGGCAAGATTTCATATGACACGGTAGCGAGAGCGGTTCCTGTCACCAACCAGTCGAAGTAGCCGGTCTAGTTCGCATCCGGCTCAGGCGATCATTTTGGAGGCTAAAAGAAGCGCAGTCGATCTGATTGTGATGGGAGCTGAACCTAAGCACGGCAAAAGTTAATTCCTGGGACACTCGATTAACTTCGTGCTTCGAAACGCACCATGCGCAGTGGCAATTCTCAAATCGAGCGGATAAGCAAACTTAGAACTTCGGGCCGGTGAGTCCTCTCAGGCGGCGTTCTCTTTCTAATTGCTCGTTCTGTTCTTGCAGTCGCCGTTTTTCTTCCGCTTGCTCTTGCATAAACTTCTCAAATCTCGCTCGTTGCGCATCAAGCTGTTCGTGTCTTATCTCTTCAATGTGCACGTCAATCTGATCTCGCATCAAGTCCAGGTATCTCCTTTCCAGGTGCTCGCGGGAGACCTTGCTGCTCTCCTGTTTTAGCTCGGGTAGAAATTGGGTACGGTGTTCCTCTACCTCGTTGGTTGCCCAGTTGAAAGAGATTCGATCGCGAGAGAGGTTTGCCGGCCTCATACGTTCTGCGAACACAGTCTGTTTGCCGGGATCAATTACAAGTGTCTTTAAGTAGGAATCGCCGGTGGTTTTACTCTCTCTGTTATGGAATGAGAGCGCACCCGTCCGCCGATCATAACTTGCATCGAAACCGAGCAGTGCCAGCTCCTGCCTGAATGGTTCGAAAGCATGAGCAAAGTATGTCTTTTCGGCGTGATGACCTTCCCGATGCGGGCTGACACTGTTCACTAGACTCACCAAAGCTTGGATATCTCCGTGCAAGAAGGCTCCTTCCAGTTTGGACAAGGTAAGCCGGTCCGACTCTGTAAGACTTCTGGTAACTGTGGCATCAACACCGGCCGGTCTCAAGCCGGTGAAATTCAGGTAAGGACGGCTACCTTGGGGAGAGTCGAGCGGCGCAGCGAGCGCGGGCGGTTCTGCAATGGCAGGGCGAGTGTTCAGTATCTGGTTTAAATCTTGCGAGATGTATCCCCTGGTAATGATCGATTCATTAACAGCTACTTGCTGATCGTTGGTTGTCCTTGGTTGACCGAAAGGTTTGACCAAAGCATTCTGGTTCGCAGAGGCGGCGACCACCGGATAAGCTGAATCGAAGAGTTTCGCGTCGGCGGAATTGATTGCATTTGAGTCGCGCGAGTGATCAAAGCTTGATTCAATTCCCGGAAATGTGCTGTCTTTTGGTGGTGCCATGAATTTACTCCAGGGGCAAGGCGGCGCTGCGAGCGAGCTTGGATTTACAAAGAGTCGAAAGGGAATATGCTGATGCTAACTTCCTGTCGGTGACACCCCGGTGACAATGCGTCATAGATTAAAGGTATGTGCGGTTGACAGCCGAAATTGCCACGTCGGCAGCTGCTTGATGGGAAGCTATCACGAGCAGTTCTTAGGGGCGGCAGGCACGGCGACGCGCCAGACTTGCCCGACTCTGTAGCGATGGCTGCTTGTGGCCGCTGATGAGATCTCTCGTATAAGTAGCCGGCTACCGGTTGCGGTTCTTCACAGCGCTCAGGTCGGTTGTAGATAGAGTGAGAGGCTGCTCCTCTGGGCAAAGCATGATACATGGTAGTGTCAAATGCCTTATGAAGAAAGCTGGCGAACTTCCAAAGACAGTGATTCTTTGTCCGGACAGCTGTCGGGAGGGAATCACCATCAATGTATTCCCGAGGGCGTTCCATTCAAGGTCTTCTTCCGTGCACCACCAGGCCGTTTTGTCTTCGGTCAATATGTTGTTGTTGATTCGCTTAACGTATATTGGAACGTTTTCGGTTTTCGGATTGGCAGTTCGCAGATCGTCGACGAATTGTTTCGCCCCTTCCTCGTGAACTCCGGAAGATAAAACTGCTATATGCGGCTTGAGGGAAAGACTGGCTGCGGTGGCCAGGCAAGAATTGAGGTACCCTTCGTTTATATGTTTGATCGAAGTAATAATGCGCATTTCCGACAGAAAGTCGCACCGGTCTTGAACGACAAGCAGCGGACTCGGGCACTCATGGGCTAGACTCTCCGCTACGGAGTATCTGAAAGATCTTCTGCGTTCGTCTTCAATCGGCTCGACCAAGCCGGGGCGATGACCGATGATCACTAAGTCATGTTTCGGGGCATGGCTACAGATTCTTTCAATTGGATCACCTTCCTCGATCAAGGCTGTACCGCTTAGGCCTGCACCATCTTCGTGCATTTCAAAGACTTCGACCAGTTTCCTGCCAATCGAATTGAGCGATAAGAGTAACTTTTCTCGCTCGCTAATGAACAGCCCGCTTCCGATAAATCCAGTTCGATCGTATCCTAGCAGTTCCCATGCTGCCCGCGTATCTACCACGTGGAGGGCATTGAGTGTCGCATCAGCTTTCTTGGCAAGAGACCACCCGAGTTCGGCGGCGAATCTAGACCGTTCCGATGCGCTAAGACCTAACAGAAAACTATTCTTCTTCATGATTTGACTGAGCCTCTTGACTGTTCGACTTTCAATTTGCCGCGGCTTTTGGCTGGTCGCATCTTATGTGGCGGCAACACTGTCCTGTCCTGCACCATCGGCTTTGCTCTTGCCCTTACTTGATACGGCATGTGGGCGTGCATCTTTTTTACCCGGCCGGATGATCTCGACCGAACAAGGTGCATGAGCTGCCACCGCTCTGGAAACGCTACCTAAGATGAAACGGGGACAGATGTTTGTTCCGTGAGCGCCCAGGATGAGCTTATCGGCTGACCAGCCTATTGCTGAGTCAATAATCTGTGTTTTGACATTTCCCTCTTTGATGTCGTAATGGACGATGCAATTTGCAATGCTGTCTTCCAGCTGCTTGCGGGCTTTTGCACAGAGGGACTGAGCATAATTCAACCGCCTTGAATGGGCGTTCTCAATCACAGTGTCCCAATTTCGGTCGCTCCTTTCCAGCCAATTGACCGGCTCGAGTATCTGAAGGAGCTTAAACTGCGTGTCAGCAGGCCACTTACGTCTACATACTTCGTTTATAACTTCAGTTGAGTAAGGTGAATCATCTAAGGCAATTATTACTTTCACTTTCCTAACTCCTTGAAACGGACTATGCTTTTGCCACTTCGGCGCTGGGATTTGCTAGATGAATTGCGATAACTGAGCCGGTAGCCTGGGTTACTGATACTTTGTAAAACCCGCAATGAAAGGGTCGGCGATCCACCTTTCGAGATGACTTTCATTCATTGCTGCTTATACTGCAGTAATCCCTACTGTCTCAATTTTTCAACATTGCAGCAAGAATCGCGTCATCCGTCCTGCCGAGTTACACATATCCATTAGGCTGATTTTGAACGGCTGGCAGGCAATAAGCCGGACTTGGCAATTGGCCAGTGGCTGGCGTGCGCAGCTGCTCGATGTACTCTCTCCGGCTACTTCAAGGTTTGTCGGACCGGAAAAGGCGCATTGCTAAATGCCTTTGCTTCGACGCAAGGAATGAAGTTGAGTTGAGGTTACTTCTGGGGTGGTAGCGTCATTAGAAAGTCGGAGATGAGCGTAATATCCTGTGCGGTCAGTTTAGGCTGTTGAGGCATCTTGTTCTTGGTACCATGCGGTGAAACATGCGCGGCAACTAAGGCGCGGCCTAGACGTATACCCACTCCATCGAGGCTTGGCCCGAAGGAACCGCCTACTCCGCCAACTGCATGGCAAGCAGCGCATCCCTCAGCCGAAAAAAGCCGGCGACCTTCCTGGAGCTCTTTAGATGATGGCGCCGATTTATGCGGTACTAATTCCGGTATCACTGATTCTGTACCAGCCGGCCGGTGTGCTTTCACGATGAATCCCCCGGTTGGCTCCGGTAGTGTTAACAAATAGCTGACTAGCGCCTTTACTTCCGCCGGGGACGCCTGCGGGTGCGGCATCAGGTTAGGCCTGTCGCCAAAGGCTTCGGAAAAATCCTTGACATTCCTTTCAGGATCGGTCAGGTGAGCGATGAGCCATTGCTCTCCTCGGTGGCCTCCTACTCCGTCTAACGGAGGCCCAACGTTATCTCCGCGTCCGCCTACCGAGTGGCACTGAGCGCAATGTCGTTGCTCGAATAGTTGTTGACCCTGCCGACTTTGTGCTGTAGCAGCCGCCGGAGTGTAGCCGGTCGGTGGAAAGAAGTAAGGCGGTAGTTGGTGGTGCTCGATCAGCTGCTCTCTTTCCGATTCACTTAGTGGAAAAATTCTCAAATAGCCGTCATCCTCCAACTCGAGCGTCTTAGCCGATGCGACCAGGGCATTGCCGTTCGGAGCGCTATCTTTCGTCGCCAAAGGAAGCAATGACAGAAAGGCAGTGAAAAGCAGTAACAAGCCCGCGGGGATGAAAGTTCTGATATCTCTTGCTCCGCTTGTTCGAACCAAACTAAATTACCATCATAGCCAAAAAATATCTGCCTCAGCATGATTTTAGGTTTGAAATCAACCGGATGCAAGCATCATTACCGGGATCGACCAGGTTGCTAACCAGGAAATCATGAAGCGGTCTCAATCAGAATTGAACTGGCTAGCAATCTGGCAATACTGTTTACTGTGCCTATTGTTTGAGCGCGAAGTTGAATGGACGATATTCGCGATTGCGGTGCCAGGTTCTTGCTTGTACTTCGGCGAGCAGATAGGTCATAGGATTTTTTTGAATCACCGGCTGATAACTGCTCGATTGGGGGTATAGCTCCGCGCCGATCATTAACGAAAGGATGACTGCGACAGCCGCTGTGATGGCTATCGATTTTAGCTTTGATTTGGCTTTTGGCTCGAACGCGTGGCTGAGGCGGCCAGCCGGCAGGAGTGGAGTTTTGTCTGGGTCCTCGTGACAGTGGTCTTGCTGGTCGTTCATGCTCTGGTTGTTTGCGTTTAACAGATTAGCCAGGGGCCAAAGGAGATGAGTCTCTTCCCGGATGTGTGCTTCCAGGTCAAGCTCTAGATCGATTAGTGCTTCCAGCCAGATACGATAATCGAGCGCTTCGTGCCCGGTAAAATGAATGCTTGCAGCAGCCTCTCTAATTTCCTTGTATTCGTGTAATATCTCTTCGTCTTCCGCGTCTACGATACTCTCTACATCATTGAGCTCGCAGGAAAGCGGTCTGTTCCAACTCTCAAACAGATCATTGCTTTCTAATCGTGGGAAGAGAAAGCTCTCCTCATTCAGCAGATGCAACATCACTTCTTCCGTGTAAGTTTGGAAGATCTCACGAATTTGAATAATCTCGGCATGCTCTTTCCCGAGCTTCTTTGTAAACGCGTCAATCTGCTTGTGCAAGAGCGGCAATTCCTTCTTCAGGCGAGCATGATGCTTCTGTCGTATGTGCTGAATTGTATGTCGCACGATTGACTCGAGCGTCCAGCTATCAAATTTCGTACTGACCTTACAGCCATCGCAGGCTTGGATGGAATTGACAATCTCGATGGGATTTATGTCATTTTGGTTGCAGACCTTCACTAGTGAGTCTCTAAGACCGCAAGAGAAGCCCAGTCCGGAAGCTTCTATGACGCGGGCTCGCAGTGGATTGTCTTTAACGATTGTGCCTATATCCTGCTGCAAAATCTTGTTTGAGCTTTCATTGCTATACGCCGATGTGGGCGTAAGCTGTCTGGTGTTCATGTCAATCCCTCTCGGTCTTGCGTGCCAGCCAAACCCGAAGCTCTCACGGAACGCTGTCTTCGGAGTGGCTTGGACCGTTCTGCATACCAGGGATGCCGGGGTGCCTTCGAATAGAATTGGAGTATTGATTGGAATGAACTTGACTGTCCCTTCACGCGCAAATGCAATCAGCTTTGTTCGATTCCTGTTGCCAATTTAGCTTACTTATTTGAGTATGACTGTTTGACGGATCGGTATCATCCTTCTAAAGTATGATTCAACAAGATGATCTTTTCGGAGCAGGAAGTTCTTCCGGTGCGGAGTCGCACGCTTGGACACAGTGTGCGTTCTTAAGTCGTGTAGCACCAAAAATAGTGGCAAGGAAGAGAGGCAATGCAGGCAGCTCTCTCCAAGCAGGCAGTTCGTTAGTGGCTTTCTCTCAAGACGCGACCGATCACTAACAGGTTGCTTGAGCTTTCTCTCTGAGCAACTTATCGGCATTGGACTGCTGTTCTGTTTCGTCGTCTTTACGAATTACTACAACTGAGCAACTTGCGTTTGAGACTACTCCCAGTGATACACTGCCTAGAATAAAGAGACTAATCCCCTTTCTTCCGTGCGATCCAAGCACTATCATGTCTGCCTTCCAAGCGCTGGCGGAGGCGATAATTCTTTGCACCGGGCTTCCTTCCATGACTATCTCTTCGACCGAAGCTTTAGGCATTGCCTTTTTGAGCTCTGCCGCTGCCTCGCTGCTGACTTTACAGGCATAGTGGTGGCGGTCTTCTAGATATTGAGCCAGCGTCTGCGATGCCGTCAGTTCACGTTCCGGCGGTGTCCATTCAATAATGTGCAACACCCTAAATTCCGTATCTTCCGGCCACTTATGCTGACAGGCAAACTTGGTTATAGCTGCGCCGAACTCTTGATCGGCGATTGCGAGTAAAACTTTCATGATCGGTCTCCTTCCCTTTCTTTTCCTTTTAACTAATTGATACAGTGTTTTAATTAGGTATCAGACCAGGCTAACGTCAGTCTGATCGGGCTAACGACCCTCGTTAGAGGCCCGCATTCGGTTTGATTCCGGGCTGGACCTCGGTTGCTGGCGCCGGCTGGAGTGCCGGCTAGAGTATCCGGTTTGCTAACTGCCTTTGAAAGTCCTCTGGCTTGGTCTCTTTGTTGTTTAACGCCTGTTCGGATTGAGCGATTATTAGCAGTGTCTTGATCACCGCATCTTCATTTAGGGATATGCTGTCTATTTGCTCTTCAATCAAGAAAAGGGCGAAATCAGGATAGTCGCTCGGCGCCTGCCCGCAAATTCCGATTTTCCTGCCGGCTTTCTTGGCGGATCTAATCGCTTGGGCTATCATGCGTTTGACGGCCTCATTTCGTTCGTCGAAAAGATGGGCCACTATCGCCGAATCTCGGTCAAGGCCCAGTGTCAGCTGGGTGAGATCATTCGAGCCGATTGAGAAGCCGTCGAAGATTTCGGCAAAGAGATCAGCTGCAATCACATTAGCTGGAAGCTCGCACATTACGTATACTTCCAGTCCGTCTTGCCCGCGTTTGAGACCATTCTTTTCCATCTCAGCCAGGACGCTTTGACCTTCAGAAACAGTTCTGCAAAATGGCACCATTACTTTTACGTTGTTCAGTCCAAGGGCCTCACGGACGTGCTTGAGAGCCTGGCATTCAAGAGCAAATCCGTCTTTATAGTCTTCGTGGTAATAGCGAGCAGCTCCTCTGAACCCGATCATCGGGTTTTCCTCTTTCGGCTCGAACTGGGCTCCCCCTAAAAGATTGGCGTATTCATTGGTTTTGAAGTCGGACAGCCGCACGATCACTTCGCGCGGGTAGAACGCCGCGGCAATTGTCGCTATTCCTTCGGCGAGCTTCTGAACGAAATAGTCTTCTCGCCTCTGATAATTACGAGTGAGATGCTCGATCGCCATTCTTGTTTGAGGGTCTGAAATAGAGTCGAACCTGGTGAGTGCTAACGGATGAACCTTCACTTCATTGGCGATAATGAATTCCTCGCGCGCCAACCCAATACCGTCGACCGGTAGAGAGGCAAGCGAAAGTGCCTGCTCCGGGTTGCCGAGATTGAGCATTATGCGCGTATTGGTTTTGGGGATGTCATCTAAATGGACGGTTGAGCGGACGAATGGAAGCCGTCCGGCATACACTCGTCCTTCCTCACCACCGGCGCAGCTTACCGTAATCTGACGAGCGTTTTCGAGGATTTCCGTTGCCCTGCCGGTGCCAACCACGCATGGCACTCCGATCTCCCGGCTGACGATCGCTGCATGGCAGGTTCGACCGCCGCGATTCGTAACGATTGCCGCCGCGCGCTTCATTACAGGCTCCCAGTCAGGATCGGTCATGTCGGTAACCAGGACATCACCGTCTTGAAATGACTTTAGCTCGTTGAGATTGTTGATGAGCTTGGCTGGTCCGGCGCCAATCTTTTCGCCGATCGCTCGGCCAGTCAATATCACCTGTCCATCGGATTCAAGTCGATAGGAATCGAGTATACGGACGTCCCGCACGGAATGAACCGTCTCAGGTCTTGCTTGTACAATGTAGAGCAAGCCGTCCTTGCCGTCTTTTGCCCACTCGATGTCCATTCCGACATTTCGCTGGTACTTTGCGCTGTAATGGTGCTCAATGGCGCATGCCCAGTTGGCCAGGAGCAGCACTTCTTGATCCGTCAGGCTGAGTCGCTCGCGTTCTTCTACTCGAGTATTTAGGTTGCGCGTGGTTCGCGTTCCATGTGTGTCATAAACCATGCGAAACTGTTTGGAGCCTACCTTGCGGCGAATAATCGAGCTATGTCCAGTCAGCAAGGTCGGTTTAAACACGAGAAACTCGTCGGGATCAACTCGACCGGCGACCACATTTTCGCCCAGTCCATATGAGGAGGAGACAAGAACGACGTCTCTGAATCCGCTTTCCGGGTCAAGCGTAAATATCACGCCGGCTGCAGCCAAGTCAGATCTCACCATCTTTTGCACTCCGACCGACAGGCGGACTGTAACGTGGTCGAATCCCTGGTCTATGCGATATGCGATCGCGCGGTCCGTAAAGAGCGAAGCAAAGCAGTTTAAGCAGGAATCAAGCAGCGCCTGTTCTCCACGCACATTGAGGAATGACTCTTGTTGTCCGGCAAATGATGCTTCTGGCAGATCCTCAGCGGTGGCGCTCGATCGTACTGCTACATCTACGCCGGACCCGTAGCGGCGCTCCATCTCTTTGTAGGCGCTGAGAATCTCTTCTTTCACTGCTGCCGGTAATCCGGTCTGCTTGATCAAGCTTCTCAAGGAGAGAGCGCGCTTGGATAGCTCTTCCGTGTCGTTTTTGTCAAGCCCGTCGAGCAGCTCCTTTATTTGTCCTTCGATCTTGCCATCTCTAAGAAGCGCAGCATAGGCATCGGCTGTCACTATGAACCCACCAGGGACTCGTATACCTTGGCTAGTCAGCGAACGCAACAACTCTCCAAGCGAGGCGTTCTTTCCACCAGCTATCCCGATGTCTTCAAGTCCTACATTTTCGAGCCAGCGTGTGTAGTTGGTCATAATCTCTCCCGCACAAGATGAGCGACGGATACGCTGCCTTAATGTTCGTCGCTTACTGAGGTATTGCGCATCGACCTTTCGGTTGGGTCGAAAGGTCGACGCGCCAGGCTCGACGGTCGATTTCGTAAAGGCTGAAGTGTTCTGGTTGCGCTGCAAACTTGCTACGGCAAGGCTGAAATCATCCGATCGGATGATTAGCAGATCAGTCCGAATACCAATGCTGAACTACGTTCGGATAAGAGATCATAGCTGTGATTGGAAGCTTGAGTGAGTCGAAAGCAATCGGTGATTGAGGTTGACTTACAGGCGGAAAGTGCAAATAGGGAGTTTGTGTGCTCGATTTATTGGCTGTTTTAGGTCTAGGAGTCTTGGCGGTCCTGCCGATACTCGTATATATGCTGGATCGATGGGGTTTTGAAGGTGGCGCCAGGAAAGATTGACTGCTTATCGCCATCTGTTCGGCTGGGCGAAAAGATACTCACAGCGGAGGATGTCCAAGTGTGGAGGGAGCGGTAGATAATTGATTTATCCTCGCTGTCTCAATACTTAAGGCACCAAATGATATGAAAGAATTGTCGCTACTTCTTGCGCTGGATGGATCGCTGGAATGCAAGGCAGCATTTGCTGCTTGCCATAAGTTAGCCACTAAAATGCCGGTACGGGTAACTGCCCTACATGTTATCGACTCTGTTGGACTGTGGGATTTCCTCTGTCACGATTCGGAGGGGCTACTCGGCAGTGGCCCGTTTCTAATGGCTCATGAGCAGATGAAACGAGCGCTGCAGTCGATTGGTGAAACATTGACGGATGTATATAAGATTCATGCTGATTCCAGCGGTATTGAAGGAGACTTGATTTTGGATGAGGGAAGCACCGTCAGAGAGGTCTACCGGCGGTGCCAAGACTTCGACATGATTGCGATCGGACATCGAATGTGCGGTGTGCGATCGACAGCTGAAGAACGCCGGAAGTTTCCGCGCTATTCTGCGGCCGAGAAGCTGGTGCACTACGTCAATCGGCCGCTTCTAGTCATGCAGAGCGCACTGACTGATTGGGCCTTTTTGACACTGGCTGTGTCTGCTGATCGACTGTACGTAAATGCCTTTGCCGGAGCGATCCAACTTGCCAAGAAATTGTCTGTACCGCTCAGAGTCACATTCGGAGTGCAGCCGGGCGACGAAGTGGATCGTATACCCAGCGTTGTGAACCGAATGAGGCAAAGTGCCGGCGTCGCTGACGAGTTTCCGGTTGATGTCAAGATTGTGCGAGGCGACGGAGCGTGGTTTATGCCACCGATCGAGTCGGCGTCCGATTCGCTCGTGATTGTGCCGACAGCCGCATCCAGTATGGTGCGTGAAACGCCATTCAGTACTGCTCCTGACTTAGTGCTCCGCTACTCGCCCTGTCCTGCAATCTTGTTCTGGCCCGAGGAGTATTCTGCAACTGGAGCTTTGCAGCAGGAGAAAGTGACTATCGTGGCGGCTGGCGACTAGGTTTACTTAGCTACCTTTCGGTCTAAATCCAAGCGACTATTTGACGGGTTGATTGCAATGGTCACCAACGAGCTATTCAGATTACTCTGTCGCAAGATTTGATGGTTTGATGATCAGAGCTGGTGTCGCTGGGCGACTGCTGGTCTGAAGCGGTGTTCTGTTCTGAGACCAATCTGGATTCTGCCGTCTGTTTCTCCTTAACTATTTCTACCGAACAAGGGGCGATCTTAAGAACGCTCTCGGCAATGCTGCCGAGCATTAATTTGCTCAGACCGCGCCGGCCGTGAGAACCCATTACGATCAGATCGGCTTTCCATTCCTCTGCCTTTTCGGCGATGGCGTATTTGACGTTACCGTCAATTACGGATCCCATAACTCGAAGATTGGGAAACCGGGCTTGGAGAATTGCGGTATTAGAAGAGACCAGCCGTTCGAGGTGCTGGCGAATTGAATCTAGAAGTCCATCGGGTGGTGGATAAAAACCATAATCCAGGTAAGGTGAGTCAACGACGCTGAGCAACAAGAACTCTGTGTCCTTGTCCCAGGTTCGCTCGGTGACAGAGCGCAGTGCTGCGTTGCTGCATTCTGAGCCGTCGAGTGCGATCAGAACTTTCATGGTAAATCTCCTCTCTCGAGTCCGGTGGCACCGCTTGTTCGGATTTCCACGCTGCCCGAATCATCTGCTCCAACATCTTAATTCTGGTGCATCTTCGAGTTAACTGCATCGTCCGAATTAGTTAAAGTGATTTGGTCTGGCTCCACCGGCCGATTGAGTTAAACTGTCGAGCCTACTATTTGTCCCTAACGAGTGGATGTTGTAAGGTTGTTCGCAATGTGTATCAAAATCCTTCTCGGTGTAACGATCTTCCTTTCAGCCTACTTGATTTTTCAAATCGAGCCGTTGTCTGGCAAGATAGTCACTGCAAGATTAGGAGGCTCTGCCGGTATCTGGAGTGTTTGCGTGCTGTTTTTCCAGCTGGTCGTTTTGGCTGGCTACGTTCTTACATATCTGTTGTGCAAGCTCAAGCCAAAACTGCAGGCGACTTTGTATGCAACCCTGGCGGTTGCATCGCTTGGCTTACTGAAGCTACCGCCGCCAGAGCTTTGGATGCCACCGCCGGAGCTGGAGCCGGTCTATTCTCTGCTTTCGCTCCTAATCGGAAATCTTGCTGTACCATGCATCTTCCTTTCAAGCGTCAGCGGCATGCTGCAGAAGTGGTTCGCGCAACTTAAGCTGGGTAATCCATATCCGCTCTATAGCATCTCGAACACTGGTTCATTGGGCGCATTGCTCGCTTATCCTATTCTTGTTGAACCGCACGTCGGGCTAGCTCAAACGATAGACATTTGGAGATGGTTCTACGTGGCAGTAATCGGACTGGTGGTCTTGTCCGCGGTTATTGTTTGGCTGATTGTGAAGCCAGAACCAGCAGCGGTAGAACTTGGGGTGGATGAGGCTGCTCCATCGTCAACGAGTTTCCTGGTCTGGCTTTGTCTGTCCGCGTTGGGCTCAGTTACGTTGCTCGTGTACACGACTTATCTGACGCAAGATATTGCTCCTGTACCGTTACTGTGGGTTGTTCCGCTCTCGATTTATCTGGTTACCTTCATTTTGTGCTTCGCCGCTTCTCAGTTTTATGAGCGCAAGATTTTATTGCTGCTTGCTCCGGCACTTCTTATCTTTGAGCCCTGTTTGCGTTCGCTTCCTGCGGCAAATGTACTAGCTGTACTGTCGATCATCTTTCTGATTTGCATGATCTGTCATGGTGAGCTGGTCCTGCGTAAGCCCGGTTATCGCTACTTGCCGCTCTTTTACCTGGCCGTTGCGCTCGGCGGTGCGCTGGGCGGTATCTTAGTCAATTTAGTTGCTCCATCGATTTTCGACTCATATGTGGAGCGGGGAATAATCGGGTGGTGCATAATCGCTCTAACTGTCAAGTCCTTTTGGAAGGATGATCTGCGTTTCTTTTCTCATCGCTGGTTGGATGCTGCTGCAATTATCACTCTCGTCTATCTGCTGGCATTGCTGAACTTAACTTTCCTGTTGAAACCTGGGAAGGTGACAGTCTGGCAAAAAAGAAACTTTTACGGTTGTTTGTCTGTCAATAGCGATGGAGACAGAATTACACTTGTCAATGGAGACATCATTCATGGGTCTCAGTACAAAGACAAAGCATTTCAATTCATTCCGACTCAGTATTATGCACGTAGCTCTGGAGCCGGATTGATCGATGATTGCTGGCGAAGTAGGCATCCAGGTCGCCGGTTGAAATATGGGTTGATCGGGCTTGGTGCGGGCACGATGGCCGCTTATGCAAATCCCGGTGATACTGTTGTTTTCTACGAAATCGATCCGAAAGTGAAGGAGGCAGCTCAAAGGTACTTCTCTTACTTAAGCAATTGCCGCGGGTCAGTCACCATTTTGAATGGTGATGCCCGCGTAACTTTGTCGACTCAGGCACCGCAGAACTTTGACTATCTGCTGGTCGACGCTTTCAATGGCGATGCCGTTCCGGTTCATCTGCTTACGAAGGAAGCGGTCAACATCTATCTGAAGCATCTTGCAGCCGATGGTATTTTGCTGGTGCACATATCCAACAAGTACGTCAATCTCGAACCGGTGCTAGCAAATATTGCGGAGCAACTAGGACTGACCGCCCAGTACATTCGTAGTCCAAATGGCAGGTATGTTGCCATTTCAAGAATGCATCCGGTCGAGCTTCCGGCTGAAGATCAAAAGTTTTTCCCTGAGTTAACCATCGAACAGGCCAGAGGCAATCAGCTGGTCGGGGTCTGGACAGACAACTACTCAAATGTTTACGCAATCTTGAATCGAAAGTAGAAGTTAAGGCAAATAGAGCTCCGATTTTACGATTGGGAAGAGGTAAGTTCTATTGAGCTTAAGGTAGCCATTCTTGTTAAATTGAGCTCCGAAAAAGAAAATCGGTGCTGGAACTTTAACTGTCGTCTCGGTGGTCACTGATACATACGGTGATTCGTTATCGGGTGGATTGCCGCCGTAGTCTTCGTAGATGAAGCCGCTTGTAACGACAGCCGGCTTGGTCAGGATGAAACTATTGGATGGATATGAGCTGACGATCGCTCTGGCTGCTGACAAGCCGTTAGTGTAGTCCTTTGTTTGCGCGGCCGCGCGGGCTGCATCCCGGCAGGCGTGATCGTTGACTGCTGCTGCTAACGTAAGAAGTGAGAGGTTTAGTGCCAGCAGTATTAAGGGCACCATACAAACAATAATGGATGCCAGCTCGATGATACTCTGACCGATTCGGTGCTGATTTATGCGGTGTTCGTCATTTGAGGACGCACGAGGCGTTTTTGATTTATGTCTCAAGTTGGCCGCAGAACGAATTGTGAGAATTTTGAGGATTCTAGACATCGGTTTTTCTTCTAGTGATTGAGTTAATGTCATGGAACTAATTGAACCAATTGTCTTGCAATGTTTTCGAAAGTAGCACGTAAATTGTTTACGTCAGTGACCAGAAAGAATCGACCACCGTTGCCTGCGATTGCTGCCATGCCACCATTGGTAGTGGAGGGATTGGTGTCATTGAGCAAGTTGATTTCTGACGGGATGATCTCTTGATTCTGAGCAAGTCCGATTGTATAGATCGGAATACCGGATTTCTTCGCTTCAACAGCGGCTTTACGAGCATTGGTCCATGGATCCGACGAGAGTGGATTGCCGGCCGTCGGCTCGCCATCTGTAAAGAGAATGATCGCTTTCTTTGCGCCTGAACGCGTGTTGTTTTGCAATTGACGTACCGCTTGAAGGACTGCATCTCCGATATTGGTGCTGGTGGTTGCAACGGTCGCCGGTAAGGCGTTGGAAATGTCATCTAAATTGGTGTCGGCATCTAGCGCTTTGTCGAGGATAATTTGGGGGATGGCAAACTGTGACTGACCGGCCTGCGAATAGTTACTGTCGACGTTGTATGCTGTGTAAGTGTCGGTAGCCGAGCGACCGGCGTTGTCAGAAAAGGTAACCAGTCCGAAATGTGCGTTAGTATTAGTGTTCATGACGGTCAGAAATTCATGTGCTGCTACTTGCGCATCACTTATAGGGTGGAGTTGCGATCTGCATTGGGCTAGATATTGTGCTTTGTACCCTGCCCGCGGTACCAGTCCTGGTAGTGCGGTCTCGGCTTTGCTGGCGCTGAAAGCAGAGTAGTTCTCTAAATTTCCGCGCGACGCTTCCACAAGCGATGCAACATTTGGAAATGAGTAGCCATCGATAGTAATTCCGCCGAAGGACTGTTTGCCGTCGATGTTTAAGACCAGATCTGTATATGTATATTGATTACCCGTGCCTGAGTGAAGTGGCGGGCAATTACCAGGCGGCGAGCCGGTATTGGATGAACCGCGAAGCCCGCGAGCGCTTCCGCTCGCGGGCCATTTTTCGCTGAAGTTGAGCGGCCATCTGACGTCACTTTGATTGGAAGTGGAGAGATACTGGGGATAAAGTCCATTCACGCGAGTACCGGTCGGCGGAGGCCCGATTAGGTCGTAAAGCTTGCCCTGGGCCGAGCTTCTGGGACCACCGCTAGTTGGTGGGATGATGTACTCTATCCTGTTTTGAGTGGTATTCCATTGTCGTCTAACGAATGTTACTAAGCTTTGATCGTCCATTGAGCCGGAGAGATCGAAACAGAGCACGAGATCCAGATCGGGTACGCCACCATGACTGATCGTACGCAGTGGGACTGGTCCCAGTCCAAGGTAGGGAGCGAGTGCCGTCGGCGCATTGAAGGTTGTGGTCAGACGTAAAATCTTGCCGTTGGGATCGCCCAGCGAGACCGGTTGATTGTTATTCTTGGGATCCAGGAATTCTATGTATAGATATGATTGGCCAGTGATTGGAATTGCATCGCTGTCGGCGGAAAGGGATGCCGTATCCATTGGAAGTCCCAGAATCATGTTGTGCCTGAAGGTGTTTAGTGCGGTGTGAACGGCTGATTCGTGCGTTTCGTTTGGATCCATACTGTCGCTGCTTGCCAGCGTCGCTGCACCGGCCAGTGCGGCGGAGTCGCATGCGGATTGGAGCTGCTGGCTTGCCAGGTACATGCGTGCTGCTTCGAATGCCAGAAACCCGATCGGTGCTATTACCAGTATCGCCAGTAGCAGACCAAGCGTGATTACTGCCTGCGCGCTACAATTTCGTGGTTCTTGTTCTAAGTGCATGCCAATTACTTCCTGGCTATTGAGTAAGTCCTTGTGGGAATTCACAAAAGGTCTGGGTTGACACCGAAAGTTTCACAGGTCCAGTCAGCCCTGGGACCGTACCAAACAGACAACCGTCGAAACTGATCAGCGGACTGACCTTGCCGACTACGACGGTTCGTATGCTGTAAACGTTTAGATCAGTATCAGCAGGCTGGCTTAGCGGTGTCGATTGCTGAACGCTTGTGCGATCGATTAAATTTGTTACCACGATGTATGTGTTGACGCTCGATAGGGTTACACCGCTTAAGTTGGCAGCCTTTGCGGTTGCGATGTCGGAAGCAGCCTGGATAGCTGACTGGGACTGCCCAGAGCTGCTCTTCGAGAAGGTTTTGCATCGACTTGCTACGAGGGCCGCATCCCTGGCAATCGACTGAAGGAGCACAGCACGTAAGGTTGTGGTGGCGAGATCGACCAGTGGTAGAGCCAGACCTAGCATTAAAACCCACAGTGAGAGCGGGACATCGACTAGTGCAGATCCTCGCGCCAATCTTTTCATTATGGCAGCTCCTGGTCACGGGCGGCTTGTGCAATTCAATCGTATTCCGCCAGTGGGAACTTAAACATCCACGTAAGGGACGATTTAGGTACCCGAACTGATTACCCCTGCCGGTTGGATGTGCACAACTCAGAGTTGGCTGGTTGCTTGTATTTGCGTTTCAGTCCTGAGCTTGATTGCCAACCATCGGTGTAATCCTGCCACCAGCCATTTTGTTCGGTCACAGGCTGCTTTATGCGAGATCATCCTTTCGGGCTGCCGGGATCACCAGATCAGTTGATGGCGCTGGCAAACGAGACCGGTAGGCTTGGTAGCAGCTGATGCGAAAGTCGGAATCGTTGGTGGCCAACGTCCTGCCGACTGATGAGAGCCAGCTCTGATCGACCGGTAGCTATCGCTAAGTTTTCCTTCTCATTCAGGTGGCAGCATTGAAAGCTAAGAAGCCCAGAAGTGTTTGCGCTAAAGCCGGTGACTTGCCGCTTGGAGAAGGGCAACTGTTGTCTGCTCCAGGTTCAGTCAAGCGCGAATCTGGAGCGGTCGCGCTGTCCTGCCGTTTTCAGTCTAACGATAGTGGGTCGGCGCTGGCAGGCATGCCGGAAGCGATTCAACAGGAGCAAGTGGTTGAACCTGCTCTTGACTCCTTAGAGTATCAACTGAGTTTGGCGACGACTTGCAAGCAGGAAGGGCGGTACGAGGAAGCGATCGCCGCCTACGCAAAGGCGCTCGAACTTCACCCTGATTCGGTAGAGATATTGCTGGCTTGCGCCCACACGAAATTCATGCGGGCAGACTACTCGGCAGCGATCGAGAATTACAATGCTGTTATCTTGCTCGACAGCCATAATGCTGATGCTTATGAAGGCAGAGGTGTCTCCTACAGCGCTCTGCACAATCACCGGGTCGCGCGCAGAGATCTCTCTACTGCCATTCGCCTCCGCCCTGTGCATGCTGACTCCGCTTACTACAACCGGGGTCTGTGTTATCTCTTCGAGGCAAGGTACTTGCGCGCCATTAGAGATTTTGACCAGGCGATTGAGCAGAATTCGGAGTGTCTACCAGCCTACTACGCTCGAGGGCTTTCGCTGTCACAGCTCGGACAGCTGGATGCTGCCTTCGGTAGTTTTGAAAGTTCAGTGCGCATTGATGTAGGATTTGCTGAAGGTCATGACGGGCTAGGTCTGATTTTTTTGAAGAAGGGCCAGTACCGCAAGGCAATCGAAAGCTTTACCAAGGCGATTGAATTCGGCGGTCCGCATGCTGACTACTACCACGGTCGCGGGCTTGCCTTTTCGGAGAGTGGCGAGCCCAGACGAGGTCTGACTGATTTCAACACCGCTCTTACGCTCGACCCGACCTTTCAGCTTGCGAGTCTTTCTCGTGGCTTGCTACTTCATAGATTGGGTCGAGATAAGGAGGCGCTCGATGACCTGGATCAAGTGCTTCGGTTGGAGCCAACTTCATTGATCGCTCACTTGCAGCGTGGCATAGTTCTCAGACGATTAGGCCGACTCCAAGATTCAATCAGCGAGATGAATCTCGTAATCGAAAGGGATTCGAATGCCGATTTAGCATTGAGCGTGCGCGGATTGGATTGGTCGGATATCGGACAATTTCGACAAGCGATCAAAGACTTTTCCGCTTGTCTGGAGCGCAGAGGTGGTGAGTGTCTGGATTGTCTGGTTTGTAGAGCCCATGCTTTTATGCAGATTGGCGACCTGCCCAGCGCGTTGAACGATGTTGATCGGGCGATTCAGATCAATCCTCGCCATGCCGAGGCCTTTCTTTGTAAAGCATTAGTATGTGACGGACGAGGAGATTGCATTAGCGCTTTGAGAAATCTCTCCGTTGCTCTGGAGCTTGACCCTGACAATGCTTGGGCATACAACGCGCGAGGTGTAGTACATCTTAGACTTGGACACGAGAAGAGTGCTATTCGCAATTTTGACGAGGCGATCAGGCTCAATTCTAATCGAGCATATTTCTTTCTAAACAGGGGATTGGCATATTATAGGCTCAATGACCAGGCGAGGGCGATTGCAGATTTTGAAACGGCGCTTCAAATCGAACCATTGAATGCTGAAGTCCATTACGACTTGGGTCAGGCGATTCGTCGGTCTGAACAGAACCTGAGGCTGAACTCTGCCGAGCAGGCGTTGCCGATCCTTTCGCCTGCGAAGATCGCAAATCATCATGACTTGCGATTCGGGGACAGAATCACTGCCGGCGAGACACCGCTTGATGGTGCACGCAGAATTGCCGGTGATGATTGCAGAGCCCATTACAGCAGAGCGTTAGAGTACTTTCGGCTCGGATCGAACATGAGCGCTATGAAGGAGTTGGACACCGCCATTCAAGTTGAAACGCCCGGTGCTGACGCCTACCATTTGCGCGGTTTACTTCACGCTCAACGCGGTGAAGATAAGCAGGCCGCCGAAGATTTCAGCCAGTCATTACTGCTCAATCCGGCGAATGCCAGCACCTACTGTGGGAGAGCCGCAGCCTTCGAGGCGTTGCATCTATACGAGTTGGCCTTTAAGGACTATCAGTCGGCGCTTCGATTAGATCCGGACCTGGCTGTCACAACAAACGAAAAGATAGAGAAATTGTGCGCTTTCATCAAGTCTGAGCTGGAAGCGACTTAGCTGGTCGAGAGAAGGAGGCTATATGGTTAAGAAAGGAATAGTAGATCTTTTGGGGTGGTTAGCCGAACACCTTTTCCCACGAAATGTGGCTGCCAAACAGGAAAGAGAAAAGCTGCAACAGATTCGACTTGAGCATGAAGCGCACTGGCGGAGCGATGTGCAGCATCGTGACATCATTGATAGAGTACATTCAGACGGCCCGCTGGTACAACATATCAGAGATAATGATCGGCAACTGGAACAGTACCTGTTCCACGAAGGTGATACCAGGCGCACTAATGAGTTTGCAGCTGTCGATTCTCAGTTTTCGCAGTCTGATTAGTATGCAGGCATTTAGATCGGCCGGTGACTTATTTGCGCTTGATTGGCAGCCAGGACTTAATGAGTCTTTCCACTGAGTTTGCGGCGCTCGTGTTGGTACGTAGTTTCAGTTGGCATGCCGCCATTTGCGTTTCGATGTCCTTCTTATAGTCTTCAATCCAAGCTAACTGGGCCTTGAGGCGTGACAGCTCCCACTGAATCTGTGAAACATCGTCGTCCAATGTCGGCTCTGGCTGAGGAGCTGATTTAACTGCGGTCGCCATTCGTACTGTCCTCTTGTTACTTGGACGTACAATTATAGTAGCCGCCGCCCGGAGGGCAAGGGGAAAGCCCGTTTGTCCGTCGTCTCGATTGGGAATCTTCCCATTTCAGCTTGTATGCAATCAGGCTATTGGCACTTTGAACCAAAAGGTCGATCCTCTCACCGGATTGCGTTCGACCCCGATTGCGCCTCGATGGAGTTTGATTATCTCCTTGCAGATAGGCAGTCCCAGCCCTGTGCCGGACTTTCTGCTTTCGCCTGGAACATGCAGCTGCTTAAATCTCTCGAAGACCAGCTCTTGGAGATCTTCCGGGATGCCGGGTCCTTCATCTGCGATTCCAACCCGGGCGAATTCATCTTCCTCAACGGTTGCGATCGTAATGGTGCTTCCTTCCGGTGAAAACTTGATCGCATTGGACAATAAGTTGATCGCTACCTGAATCAGACGTTCGCTGTCAGCGAGCACCACGAGATTGCAGTCAAGCACTGCGATATCGATCAGCCGCACATCTGCGAGATCCCGAACTGATTCGACTGATTGCTCGATTATCTCTTTGAGTTGAGCCGGCTTTGGGTCTACGTCTAGTTTGCCCTGCTCGAGCTTCTCCAGGTCCAGTAAATCGTTTACCAGACCGACTACTCTCATGGTAGTGCGCTCCATAGCCGACGCTCTTGACTCTGCTTTGTCCGAAATAGGACCGTATACGCCTTCGCGTAATGAAATCAGGAATAACCGCACCGATGACAGTGGTGAACGAAGATCATGGCTTGCCATCGCGAAAAAGTCCCGCTTGACCCGGTCGAGCTCTTCGAGCTGGTCGGCCATCTTATGGAAGAAGCTGTCGACCTGGGCTATCTCGTCCTTTCCCGCTAATGGGGGCTTTAAGGGCTGCCTTGCGGTCAGTAACTCCATGTTTGCCATCAACAACTGCAGGCGACTGACGGTTTCTTTGGTGAAATACTGAGTCAGCAACAACGCGATCAAAATATTCAGCGCAACACCGGCTCCCAGCCAGATAAGCACGCTGTCACGAGCGCGCCTGGCAGTGTATGGCCTGTCCTTGTGGGTTTCCTCTTCAATGTTGGCCAATCTGTTCAACTCTGAATTGGTCTGATCTGCCAAGTAAACTGCCTCTTGATAAAGATCTTCATTGCGAAGCAGGTCAAATTCTCCGCCCCCTTTTTCAAACATCTTTTTGAGTTCTGCTTGAAACTCATATTGCCTGGCCATTAGCTTTTCGACGCGCAAGAGCAGTTCGTGTTCGTCCCGATTGTTTGCCGTCTTTTCCTTCAATGAGTTCAAAGTCTCATTCATCTGGCTGCGGAGAACATCCAGGTGTTTGGCCTGCTCCGCATTGCGGGTTGCGGTATAAGCGGCAGTGGAAACTCCCGATTCTCCGAAGAGATAATTGAGTTTTTTTACATCTGCAATCAAGCTCTTCGATTGTGATTCTTGGACTACTTGTCGCTCGGCGTCTCCCAACAACATTGCTAGAACGATTAAAAAAGACAGTTCGAAGATAAGCGGAATTCCCACAAGGAGAATCTCTTTGTGCCAAATGCTCAGATTTTGAAGCCACTCGTTTGGAGTTCGCATGAGAAAGCCCACCTGCCCTAGTCTAGCCGCCCGTCGCCTGACAGCGAGCTTGACATCGCTATGCTTCATGAGGCGAATTACGTTAACAGTGGAATGCCAAAGTCGACCATGCCTGGTCTATCTGCCCAGTGTGCGGCGGCGAGCTTGATATAGATGTGCCGGGCAAACTTGGGTACAACTTGCCTTGAAGCCCATGTCGGTATGGTTTGAAGCTAAGTAGCAGATTGCGCATATCTATACCCGAATGCATCGATTGACCAACCCATTTTCTAGCAAAGTTTTGCTGGTTTTGGCTTGTCTTTCTGCCGGTGCCGCTTGTTATGCAGCGACGGAGCGAGAGCAATGGTCTTCTACCATAAAGCTTGCTCGTCTGGCGACTTTGAGTGGAAATAATTCCGCTGCTCAGCATCTGTTTGAGCGTGCGCTCGGCCAAGCAGAAGGCTTTCCCCGATGCGACTCACGGATTCCGGAAACGCTGGATGGTTTGGCGGCGGTCTTTGCTGCCAGAAGGGAGTTTAAGCGCTGCGAAGAGATTTACAAAGAAAGCCTAGCCAGGAGAGTTGAATGTCTGGAGCGAAGCGACGGTCTGATTGCAGTCTCTTTGCAGCATCTAGGCGATGTGAGCTGCCAGCGGATGAATTTTTCTCTGGCCGAGAAATGTTATCGCAGTGAAATTGAGATATTAAAACAGAGGTTCGGACCCGGCGACCGAGTTATGTCGCTTCCGCTGGTCAAACTTGCAAACAGCTTATGGCGGATGGGCCGAGACTCTGAGGCTGAACAGCTCTATCGTCAATCGATTGACCTCAGGCAACGCTTTCTGGGCAGCGACAATCCAGCTTTGTGTCAGGATTTGTCCATGTTGTCTCACCTCTGCCTGAGCCAGCGCAAGTATGCCGATAGCGAAGCGCTCGCCTCGAAAGTTCTCAAAATTTGCAAACAGGCTTACGGAAATTCCAGCGAAAGATTGATCCAGCCGCTATTATTGCTTGGCACCGTCTCTATTTTGCGTAAAGACTACGACCTCGGTCAGTCCAGTGCGCTCGAGGCGCTGACTATTTTACAAAAGAGCGGCAGCGATGAAGGCTCTTTATCAGCCAGGCAGGCTAAACAAATTTTACTGCGCTCCTACGACGGCAAGTGCCGGTTCGACTTAGCCGAACCGCTGTATGAAGAGCTCTTGGTCCTGGGCAATGAAGATGCAGCAGCTCGCGGCAGGATGTACGATTTCGTGATCGAACGAGCGACCGGCCTGCGCGACCAAACCAGCTGGGCGGAGCTTGATCTCTGCTGCAATCGAGCCTTGAAGGCTTTCCCGGCGCTCAAAATGGACCAGGCGATCGAACTTTGGGAATTGATTGGCTTCGGTCGAATCATGAGCAAGCAATGGAACCTGGCTGATAAAACTCTCCAGCATTGCATAAGCCTGAAGCGGCAAGCCGGAGTCAAGCTGATCGGTTCGGATCTGACATCGCTCGCTTTCGTGTATATGAATAAGAAGCAATTTGCCCAGTCAGAAAAATATCTGAAACTCGCCCGCATAGAGCTGGACAGCTTAACCGGTGAAGGTCTGGAAACTAACTGGCTGGATACTTATGTCTGTTTGCTCAAATGTGCCGGTCGAGCTGATGAGGTGGAAAGTTTGAAGGAGTCCTTTCGCAACAGGCGCGCTGAGAAATCCGTACACTTACCCTCTCACTGACTAGTTAAATGCCTACCGCGCCTGTGTCAATGCAGAAGCTCCCTGCCGGTAGGCAAGGAGCTTCAACTGCCGTTGTTGTGGGTCGTTAATATGTTCGCGAACGCATCGCTCCTGCTTCCATTACTGCCATCAGTGGGATTTTACCGGTCGAGTTGAAGCTGGGATTCGGCACCGGGACGTTGGGCAGATCGGGAATCGGAACGGCTTGAGAGAAGCTATCCGTCTTCCAGGAGCCACCGTAGCTGGGAATGAGAATGCCTGCATCCGACTTGCTTTGCATCTGTTGGGCATCCGAACCGAAGGGAGTGTGGTGTGTGTCGAGCAGGGCAATCGCTGGCGGCGGCACTGGAGCGGAAGCTGACACGGCAGTTACCTTACGGGGAATCGACAGAGGGAAGATTGCGCCGCCTCCAAATGGCAGGCGAAAGCTTGTCACGGTGATCGTGCACTTTTCGCCCATGATTGGCTCGCCATCTGAGGTTAAGGTGATTGGCTCCAGCACTACATCTTTGCTGTTAACTGGGATGCCCGAGGCATTAGCGATTGCGACGGCCAGAGCCTGCGCTTTCCGGTCGGCCTGTTCTTTGTCGACATTTTGACGCTCCATGCCGAGCCAGTAGATGTTGTCTGTTCGCCATTTCACCGCTTCATTGGCGATGAAAGTGAGCTTGGTGTCGATCGTCATGATGGCGTAGATATTGATAAAAAACATTACCAGCGCCACTGCTGTCGGCACTATTAGCATGAGTGCACAGACACCTTCGAGCAGACCTTGACCGGCTTGCGTCCGGCTCAGTTTTCTTTGCTTGCTTTCGTTTCGCTTGTTAGTCATGTGCTGTTCCTCGCCTATTGCCCTAACTCAATCGGGAGTCGAATGAACTGCTCTTGCTTGCGTCCAGCTCCCTTACGCTTCAGAGACTAAGCAACAGGTGCGACAGCGGTGCGACCATTCGAAACCGAGCCGACCTTACTGTTTCGGTGCAAGACCGATTTTGTTGGCCCGTGCATAAAGTTGGCTGATTCGAGGAAGAAAGAGAGCGTGCCTGACCGGCATCGAAGGTCAGCAGTTGATAATCTGGAGAGTGCCGTGAGCGCAATCAAAGGAGCTGGAAGGTGTCGAAGATTCTAATAGTCGAAGACGATGCGCCGATGGCTCAGATAATGTTTGATTCGCTCACAGCTCAAAGGTATGAAGTTGATCTGGCCGGTACCGGTGAAGCGGGCTGGACGATGCTCAGGCATTACAAGTATGACCTGATTATCCTGGACTGGAATCTTCCCCTCATGAGCGGGGTGGAGCTTTGTAAGCAGTATAGAGGCACCGGTGGCAAGACACCGGTGATCATGCTGACTGCCAAGACTCAGATTCAAGACAAGGAGCAAGGACTGGACTCCGGCGCCGACGACTATCTGACCAAGCCGTTTGAGCCACGCGAATTGCACGCCCGGGTGCGAGCACTGTTGAGGCGACCAAGTACGTTTGTCGGTGACACTATCACTCATCGCAACATCGTCCTTGATTTCGCCGGACAGAGCGTTACCGTCAACGGGCAATCGGTGAAGCTCATACCACGTGAATTTGCTTTGCTGCACTTCTTTATGAAACACCCCAACGAAGTGTTCAGCATCGAAGCCCTTCAGGAGAGGGTTTGGTCCAACGACTCGGACGCACTGCCCAGTGCAGTCCGTAAATGCATTGAGCGTTTGCGCAAGAAGGTTGATACAGAAGGCGAGCCAACTGTGATTGAAACTCAGTTCGGAGTCGGATACATAATGCGCAAGCCTTGAAAGGCATATTTCTATAGCAGGGTTAGGCCAAC
>JAGVKB010000019.1 GCA_020050835.1 Candidatus Obscuribacterales bacterium
CAGTCTGTTGTCTTGGTAAACACAGATTCTGAGCCAACTGGCAGGGCTTTTGTACTGTTTCGAAAATTACTTTGGTATCACTTCCGTGAATAATCCGGGCAACTTACTTATACTATATGCATTAAGAGCATTTTGAAAACAAAAACATTGTTAGTTGGACTCTTTGAAAACCGGTCGTTGGCGGAGCCGGGGTCAGAAGACCACACGGCTCCGCCAACTTGAAACTGCAGACTGCAGCTTCAGACCGGACCGCCTCTGCTTAAACGAAAGCCCCTGCCAGGAAGCATTTCATCGAAGCAGAGCGGTCTTTGTCAGCGATACGCAGACGACACCGAGCGGCTAGAGAGCAGCCGCTTAGGGATTGACGACGACGCCGTTGAACAGGACGGCGCCGGTCGTTTCGTCGGCCAGGACGGCCACGAACGGCTTGTCCACCCGCATCGTCCAGCTCATCGACAGGCATTCCAGTACCATCGTGACGGCGGTCACCGCTGCGGCTTCGCCGCCTTCCTCGTCGAACTTGGCGAAGGTCTTGTGCTTCACCTCGCCGATGTGGAGCGACTTGTCCGCGTTGCTCATGCCAGTGAAGTCCGCGGCGCCGCTGTCGAACGCGTCGCTCATGCCGAGGGACTTCAGCGTCTCGTTGAGACTCGCGTCGTAGTCGAGCTCGAAGCGGGGCAGCCACAGGTGGCCTTCCGATTCGCGGAGCCGGCCGCAGGCGGACAGGAACTTGGCGCCGTCGAGCTTGGACAGCACGTCGTTGACGGTCTTGCCCTCCTCCGGCAGGATGACGTAGAGGCTGATCCGCTTGGCCTGGCCGAACGGCAGGGCGACCATCTGGAAGCCGGCCTCGCGATCGACGGTGTAGCGCATGTCGGCGTTGCGGTACATGAGCGGGTGGCTCTTGCTGCCGCCGGCCGCCGCGAACGGCTGGTCGGAGGTCTGGTCCTTGTCGAACTTGTTGGTCCATTCACCCTTGAAGTAGACGGCGTTGAGCAGGAACATCACCGCCAGCGGGTCGATCTCGTCCAGGATCTTGTCGATCTTGCCGTTGGTGTTGTCGCTGCACCACTTGTTGATCTCTTCGAGCGTCTCGGGCGCGGCGAAGTCGGAGACATTGACGGCCGACTTGAAGTACTTCCAGTTGGTGGTCAGGAAGTCCGGCTCGAACTCGAAGCCTTCCTTCGCCCAGAGCGCGTTGGCGATCGCCAGCTTCACGCCGAGCTTGCTGCCCTTGAGCTCGGCCAGCAGGTTGGCGTAGGCCTGATTGTTGGCCGCGTTCTTGTCGCCGCCGTCGCTCAGACCGAGCGACGACAGCATGCCGGCCAGCGTCTGGCCACGGGCGCCGTTGGCGGTCATGGCCAGGGCCACCGAAAGCGAAATCGGCGAAACGAGCACGTTTTCGCCCGGGTGCGCGGCGACTTCCTTCTTGAGGACATTGAAGCCGAACTGGGCCGTCGGAGCGGAGTTGTTCTTGTTGCTCATGATAGGTTCTTCCTTTCGTGGGTGGACACGTTCGCTATTAGCCGGCTCTAAATAGAGGCCGGCTAAATAACTCGGGGCTGGGTAGCACCGCCCATGGTGTTGGACGCATGCCTTGAGAGAGAGGAAAGGCCGACGCGAGCAGCACGCTGTTACGCGGCTGCTCGCGCGGCGCCGGTTTCGGCCGGACTAGGTTGCCGGCAAAAGGCCTTTGGCCACGAGCTCCGCTTTGACCTGAGTCACCAGCGGCCGGTCGGGCAGGGCGGTCGGCAGCGCTTGCCCGCAGCTGGTGCAGGGCTTGAGCTGTTGCAGGAGCGCCAGCCTGACTCCCTCGCGCGGGGAGTTGTGCGGGCGATTGCGGTGACCGCAATGACAGTAAATGTAGAACGGTTTCCAGACAGCCATCGGTAAGCTCCTTTCAAATGGGTTCGTTGGATCGCCAATGCGAAAAACACCGTTGGGAGCTCGAATCGCTCCGAGCTCCCAACGGCTCGACTTGCAGTTAGCGATCGCGCACGCCCACCGGTGGCGCCTGCGGACCGCTTAGTTGACCGGCACCTTCACGACGTAGGTGACCGTCTCTTCGGCACCGGCCGCCAGCGCGACCGTGGTCTCGTGCGCAGCGCCCGAGACGAGCTGGAACTTCGAGCCCTTCTGGAGCTCGCCGTACTGGTCGAACATCTCCTCGACGATCAGCTTGGCGTCCCGCCGGGAGCGGTTGGTCAGCTTCACTTCGCAGGTGCGCAGCTCGAACTTCTGCTCCTCCTCCTCGCTGTAGCCGGGGTTGCCGGGCTTCGCCCTGGCCTTGCCCCCCTTGCCCTTCTCGGTCACCTTCTCGACCTTGGTGACGGTGACCTCGGCCAGCACGTCGATGGCGTTGGTGAAGTAGACCGAAGCCTCCTCGCCGACCGGCAGGTCGCCGAGGCTGCCCTGACCGGTCTGCAGCGAGCGGCTGGCGTTGTCCCCCTTCTCCCGCACCGACAGCACGGCCGCCGGCAGCGTCTGGTTGATCGGACCGCCCTCTTCGTTCTTGAACTTCAGGTAGGCGGCGACGGCGCGCTTGCCATTGGCCTGACCGGCGTTGTACCACCACCGATTGCGCAGGTTGAGCCGGTACTCCTGCTCCACCGGCACGTCGTCGGCCCGGAAGAAGGTGACGGTCTTCTGGCTCTTGTCCTTCAGGTTGTACTCGCCGGGCAGCACGTACAGCTTGACGTCACCGGCGTTGACCTGGGCGGCGTTGACGGAGCGAGCCCGCTTCGGCATCGGAGCAGCGGCCAGCCCCAGGCTCTCGTAGCCGCCGCCGGCCTCACCAATGTCGTCCTGCGGCGAACCGGTCTGGCCCTGGACCAGGATGATGCGGGCGCCCCACCAGTCGACACTCGAGTTGTTGGGCAGGTTGACGACGCCCTTGATGCTGGCCATGCCGGTCTGCCGGTCGAGCTCGACCTCGTAGGCGCGGTTCCAGCTGAGCCCGCGCGTCGACAGGCGCAGATCGGCCAGGTACTCGCCCGCCTTGTCGGCCGCGGCCGTCAGCAGCACCGCCGGACTGGTCCGGAAGTTGCTCGGCATGCACGGGTACTTGATGCGCACGACGTCGTTGATCTTCTCCGGCTTGGCGTTGTCGTTGTTGCCGACCTGCAGCTCGACGGTCGAGCCATTGTCAGCCAGCAGCCGCCCGCGAGCGGTGGCCAGCTTGTTGTTGCCGGCGCGGTACTCGACCTCGACCTCCAGATTCTGCAAGTGGTGCGACATCCCGCCCGACTGGCAGGTGGGCGGCTCGTAGTTGACCTCGACTTCGGTCACGTCGCCGGGACCGCCGTTGATGCCGTCGAGGCGCAGGCTGCCGGCCACGAAGTTGTTCTCGTCCGGGAGCCCGAGGATCTCGATCTCCTTGGCGCCGGCGGGCAGGTTGAGCTTGGCGTCGCCGAGCACTTCGGCCCAACCGCCGTTGTGGATGACGAGCGTGACGTTGGACAGGTACGGGCGGTCGTCCAGCCTCGGGCTGGTGCGACTCGGCTGGCCCACGAGCTTCTTGGCGGAAGACTTGGCGGACGGCTTGGCGGAACGAGACTTGTTCGGCATGATTCTACCTCTCCTACTGGGAGTTTGCCTCCGCCGGCGGTGACACAATTGCCACGGGCGGAGGGACGCGGACTGGCAAGACGACAGGTTGTCCTGCCGTTGTTAATCTGTTTCAGCACGCTGCCTCGACTAAGTAGATTCGCTCGCGCAAGCTTGGGAAACCAGCACACTTGTCCTGTTCGTCTAGAAGCAGCGCACAGTTGCACCGATGCCAGCCGGAAAGGGAGATGGAGTGTGGGTTGATACCAGAGCTTAGAGAGAGCGTTTCTTCCTAGTAAATGCGAGTGAAACAGATATACAGACAACCTAACGATCGTTGCCGTGCCCGTTCAATGAAACGAATCCTATTGTTTCAGACCTCTTTACGGTCGCTTCGGCGACGCTCCTCCAATCTAAAGACGGTTTGCCGGTTGCCTTGCAACAGCACTATGGAAGCAGCAAAACTCGGCGGGAAGAGCGTGCTTGGCCAGCAATTACAAATCGAAATCCTTCCTAAATTTGAGCGCTTTGGGTTAGCGCAGCTGACCCACCGTCTAATCAACTGCATCACGTTATGCACAACGTCCGGCCAGTAGCTGCTTGAGCAATACCGCTGCTGGCTTGTCTAACTGGTGTAACTCGCTTAACTTACTTAGGTTCTTGCCGAAATTCTCGACTCTCTGCGGCGAGTCGATTAGTCGAAACAATCCAACCCTTTGCTGTGTAATCTCCCACCATCGAAATCACCGCTTCGATCATTATTCGGTCTGCCATATTTCTACAATTTTTATTGAATTAGCAGACCACTATGATTTAGCCTCCGATCACACAAGTCAAGAAAATGCGAATCCCAGGAAACCCAATCCCGATCTAGCGCCGCCTTAACAGTAACCATCCAGCCAGAGTCAATCAGCCCTCGCGACAGCCTGCGCGGTGGTATTGAATTCACCGCCCGGGGCGACACTCTCAATTTTCAAGATGATCACCACCGGTCCTGGACGCGCCGATCGGACCCAACTGCTCTCGCTCGACCAGCTCTTCAAATCCGGCCAGATCAAACACAACCGAAGGAGTAGAAAAGGAGGTGCATCATGCACCACTGCCTGCCTGTAACGGACTCGACTGCATCGAGCCAGCCGAACCTCCAAGTGCTCGAACTGTTCCACCTCATTCCCGAACCGCTGCCGACTAAGCAAGCTCTGATCTGGGCCTTTTCCGCCAAACGCTGGTTCGATCTACTATTCTCAACGGGCGCGCTCGCGCTCTTACTGCCGGTAATGGCTGTCGTTATCCTCCTGGTTCGACTGAGCGGACCGGGACCAATCTTTTACACGCAAACGCGCGTCGGGCGCAGAGGAAAGCTCTTTACGATTTTCAAGTTTCGCACGATGCGAAATAGAGTAGACCATCTAGGCTGCACATCCACGGAAGGCGATCCGCGCGTCACGACGATTGGAAGAATCCTTCGCCGCACAAAGATAGACGAGCTTCCCCAGCTCTGGAATGTCATTCGCGGCGAGATGTCGTTGATCGGCCCACGACCGCTTTCACTGGACGAGACACATCAGATTCTAGAAAGCGGAATGCCCGCTCTTTATCCGGGCTTGATTCCCCAAACATTGCCTGGACTGACCGGGCTCGAGCAAGTGCACAGGAGAAGCAGCCTAACCTATCGAGACCGTTTTCTGCTCAATCACCAGTACGAGCGTGATGTGTGCTGCCGCAACGACGCCTTAATCCTACTCTGGACAATCCTAATGTACAAATCAGTGCCACTGGCCACCGGACTGACTTTTATGGCCACGGTAGCAGGCACACTCTGGTTTTTAACCTGAGCATAATTCGCCCAACACTAACCACACCAACCGCTGGCCATCGCTCATTAGCAGGAGTACCTGAGATATGCTCAATACCTTCATGCAGAAGATGCTCTGCTTACTTCCACCCGGTCGAAAGCAATACGCGCCTGTTCCAGCAAGCTTTTGTCCACCGACAGTACAAGAGATTAACTTGCCCACCGAAGATCTCGGAATACAAATGCATGAACGCATGCTGTCAGCTCGAGATCGTATTAACGAGGTGCGCCGGCAGCAAGCCTGGCACACGGCCGCAAGAACGCTAACGGAATTTTTGAGGCTGCTTCCCCAGGCAGCCGATCATGGATTTGGTAAACTCGCCGCCCTGAAGTGGTGCAGCTACGAGCTTACCGAAAGTGGGGATGTCGTACTCAAGGACGCGGCAGCGATGGTCTATCGGTGGCTCCAACTGGCTGGGCTCAATCCATCCGTCGAGCTTCGCCCACACCGCAACTCGGCCGAGCTCAAAAACTGCGTGGTAGTCGCTCACTGGGAGACGACTTTCGACCCAACCGATCCGGCCGTCCCTGATCTGGATGAGACCGTACGGCGAAGTAACACTCCGATTATTGTGCTCATGCCGCTGATCATTAACGTTGAGATCGCCAATCGGCCAGAAGTAATAGAAGTCGGCAAGAACCAGCCGATGGAGAGCGTCGAGCCATCCGCCGGTCTGATTGAAATCGACAACCAAACAGATACTCCGGCACGGCACAACAGCGACGCCGGCAGGTAGGCTGCCAGATCAGGCGGGCAGGGAGCGAGTTCGCCAGCAATAACTGGCTCCCTGCCCAGCTTTGACCAGCCGCCGCGAACTCGAATTCTTAACTGGCGAACCGGCGTATGCAGTAAGTTCGCAGCGCTTTTAGTCAACTGGTCCCAGGGAGGCCTTTCCAGCCTTCCTTTTTTCACGCAAACTACTACTGCGTTCTATAGTTCTTTTTTTTTTCTACAAGAAATGGAGACCTGTTGTGGCGAGATAGAAAAAACAGCGCAGGCGGCGCGGCGATCCGGTCGGGGATCGCACACACCGCCTGCACCAATCAGCTTAATCCTTGCGCGTCTTGCCCTTGCGGCGGACACGAATGTTGAGCATCTCGACGAAGAAAGAGAAGGCCATGGCGAAGTAGATGTAGCCCTTGGCGATATGCTGCCCCAGCCCCTCAGCGACCAGCACGAAGCCGATTAGCAGAAGAAAGCTAAGCGCCAGCAGTTTGACGGAAGGATGCTGCTCGATGAAGGATGAGACTCGACCAGCAGACATCATCATGAAGCCGACCGAGATTACCACCGCCGTCACCATGACCCACAACTGGCTGGCCATGCCTACCGCCGTGATCACCGAGTCGAGCGAGAAGACGATGTCCAGCAGCATGATCTGGACAATCGTGCTCGCCACTGACGGATAGACCTTGCTCTCGGTAGCACTACTTTCAGCCGGCTCCATCTTCTCATGAATCTCATGGGTAGCCTTTCCGAGCAGGAAAAGTCCACCAGTGATGAGAATCAAATCTCTGCCGGTAATGTGAAATCCGAGCAGGCTGAAAAGCGGTGTAGTCAACCCCATCAGCCAGGAGAGCGAGAAAAGCAGTGCGATCCGGCTGACCATCGCGGCCGCCAAACCTAACAGCCTGACCTTCCCTTGATGCTTGGCTGGCAGCTTACCGGCGAGAATCGAAATGAAGATGATGTTGTCGATTCCCAACACGATCTCCAACGCAGTCAGCGTTAGGAGCGCCGCCCACACCTCTGGATTTGCGAACCAACTCATGGCTCACTCCTCTGAAACAGTTCAGTTCTGATTGACTTACGCTTCTGACAAAAAAAACACCTGGCCTGACAAGCCAACCGTAACGCTGCATTCGCGAGAGCTGTTCGCCCCCGGTCAGGCAGCGTTACGGCCAGCTACTTTCAGTCCTGAAGCTCCATCAATCCCCTGGACAGCCCAGCGCCACCATCGGCGGTGAGGCAATGTCCCTGGATGTATTCGGCATCCTTCGAACAGAGGAAGACGACCAGCTGGGCCATCTCCTCAGGCGAGGTCAGGCGCCCGAGCGGCACGCGCGAGCGGATTTTCTCCTGCATTTCGGGCGTGTTGTACATCAGGTTCTTGGAGGCGTTCTCGGTGACCATGGCGCCCGGAGCCATTGCATTGACCCGGATGCCATAGCGTCCCCACTCGCCAGCCAGGGTCTTGGTCATCACCAACACGCCCGCCTTGGCGGAAGCGGAGTGCACCACTCCCGGTGCGCCGCTTTCGGCATAGTTGGCGACGATGTTGACCACACTGCCGCGCCGCTGCTTGATCATCTCGGCAGCGACAGCCCTGGTGCAGTAGAAAGTGCCGTTGAGCACGATACCGACAACGGCATTCCAGCCATTGGGGGTCAACTTTTCCGCCGGAACAAAGAAGTTGCCGGCTGCGTTGTTGACCAGGATATCGATGCGCCCGAAGCGTTCGACCGCCTGACGCACCATCGCGTCGACCTGGGCGGTATCACGAACATCGGTCGAGATGGCAAGAGCGGTGCCGCCGGCCGCTTCGATCTCGGTGACGACCTTCTTCAGCTTTTCGAGATCGCGACTGGTGATCACGACAGAAGCGCCGCGAGCAGCGAGATTCTTGGCGATCTCCCTGCCGAGCCCACTGCCACCACCGGTGATGATCGCCACCTGACCGGCAAAATCCTTGCCGGCTGCGGCGCCGGAGCTGGGCGGGCTGGGGGCCGGAGGCGGTGCGGACGGAAGCGCCTTACGGGCTCCGCGTCCCATGCTCCAGACCCAGATGAGAAACAAGGCATTGAAAACGACCAGGGCGATCAGGAGGATAGCGATGAAATTCATTTGTTCTCTCCCTTCGGAGTGAGTGTTGTTTGTGGGATCTGCCGGCCGCTCAGTGAAAGCAGACCAGCGGAGAGAGCCAGGTTGAATCCCAGCTCGAGACAACTAGAGGTAACGCGACCAACAAGCAGAAACTCCATCCATGCAGCTGGCTCGACTGAGTTCGAAGCTGACCCAATCGACCGGTCTGAGCGGCGTCGAGCGAAGCTCCATGCCAGCCTCGGATGGGGTGCAGCTGCCCTTGGCGGAGTTGCACTCGGGGCACGCGGCAACCAGGTTTTCCCAGGTCGACCCGCCGCCGCGGCAACGAGGCAGAACATGATCGAGCGTCAGCTTGCAGTGGCGGGTACCACAGTACTGGCAGGTGAAGCGGTCCCTGAGCAAAATGTTGCGACGAGTGGGCGCCAAAGGACGCTCTCGCCTCAAGTCCACATACCGCCTGAGGCGGATTACGAGCGGCAAAGGAAAGTCCTTCGCCAGCATCTTGCCGTTGTGCTCCACCATCTGCGCCTTGCCGCGCATCAAAAGAGAGATTGCGCGACGCATACCGCAAACCTGTATGGGCTTTCTGGATGCGTCCAGAACTAGAACTCTGGACATAGAGAAACCTCCTCTTCTCCATTTGCAAGTGAAGGAGCGCTCCTGCCGTCGGCAGGAACGCCCTTCCACTGCCGCGTGTTCAAAACGTCTTACGTTCTTAAGTTCAGACCACGCCAGCGCCTCAGCGAGCCCGGCGTTTGCGCGCCTTGCTCAACTCCTGGCGCTCCAGCCTCTCGGTCAGGTCCTTGACCTTGCCCTCGAGCGACTGCACCTGCGACTTCAGCTCGTCCGCCGAGGAAGAGTTGCCATCGCCGTTCGAATTGAGCTTGGCCATCGTCTCGGCAGCCGCTCGCTTGATCCGCCCGTCGGTCGCGGTCCGCTCGATGCGAGCTAGATACGGCTTCGATTCCGGACTCTTCGCCTCGCCCAGCGCGCCGATCACAGACATGCAGAGATGGAACTGCTCGGACTCCTGCGAGTCAGCCAGGTCGTGCAGCGCCTTGAGCGCATGCGGAGCCTTGGCGGCCAGCTTGCCGGCCGTCAGGATCGCCGCCGGACGGGACTGCCAGGGTTTGCCGGCAGAAGCGTACTCGACGGCCAGCGCTGCACCGCGCTCGTCTCCCAGCTCGGCCAGCCCGTTCAAGACGCCAATGCGCACGCTTTCCTGCCAGGAGTCAAACTTGAGCGCATCCTGAAGCGCGGCGAACGCCTTGTCTGTGCCGGTCTTGCCGAGTGCAACAGCGGCATCGGCCCGCACGAAGCGGCTCTTTTCGCTGTCGCCGGCGAGAATGCCGGCGAGCAGGTCGGAGACCGACTCGTCCTTGAACGAGCCCAAAGAGGTGACGACAGCGCGCCGAATCTTCGGGTGACTGACCGTCACGGCTCGCTTGAGAGCCGCCAGCGCAGCCGGAGTGCCGAGCGTGCCGAGCGCCCTGGCTGCTTCGGCCTGCACGCCCCAGAAGAACTGGTTGTTGAGCTCCTTCTCCAGCGCTTCGACCGCATCCAGCCCACCGAGGGCCGCCAGCGTCTGGGCAGCATAGACGCGTCCCATCACGCTAGTGTCATTGTGAAGCTGGTGAACGAGCATGCTCTTCGGCACGCCGGTCAGGTCAAGCTTCTTCAGCACCCAGTTGTCCGGGTCGAAACGGAACATCGCCGGCTTGCAGTCGAGCGGAAACGGGATGGTGGTCTCTTTGTCGGAGACCACGACAGTGCGGTCGACCTTCTGCCCGTTGGTGAGCGTGAAGCTGAATTGAATCGGCATCGTGAAAAGACCGGTGCCTTCTTCCAGCTTTTGAGTCTGCGCCACTTTGACGGTCGCCACCTTGTTGCGCTCGTCCCAGGCAACCGTCACTTTGTACTCCGGAAAGCCGGCACCGAACACCCACTGATCGAAGAATTCTCGCAGGTTCTGTCCGGTCGCCTTCTCGATCGCTTTGATCAAGTCCAGCGTCTCGACACACTGGTAGGCGTTGTCGGTCAAGAAGGTGCGCACCGACTCGTAGTAGCCGTCGTCGCCGAGCAGGTAGCGGATCATATGCCGAACGAGGCCACCCTTCTGGTACAGGTGGCGGTCGAACAGGTCGATCGGCTCCTTGTACTGGTTGGTGACGATCGGGCGTCGATAGCGGGCGTCCTCGGCAAAGTAGAGATCAGCCAGACCTTTGAGGTAATAAGCCCGTTCTTTCAGACCGAAGACGTGCTCGACCGCCTCCACTTCGCCGTAAGTGGCCGCTCCCTCGTTGAGCCAGGCGTGGGACCAGTCGCGGCAGGTGATCAGGTCGCCGTTCCACTGGTGGTTCAGCTCGTGAGCGTTGAGACGGAGCGCAGCCAGCCGAAACTCATCGAAAGACTCGGAGTCCGAGAGGATCTGGTCGGTCATGATGGTCATGCCGGTGTTTTCCATGCCGCCGAAGATGAATTTCTGCACCATGGCCTGGGCATACTTGCCCGGCCAGGGGTACTCGTAGCCATAAAGGCGCGAGTAAAGCGCAACCAGATCGGCCGTGCCTTTAAAGTACAGCTTGGCCTCTTTGCTGAACTTCTTGTCGAAGTACATCTCCACCGGCAGGTCCTTGTACGACTCGGTGAGCTTGTCGAACTTGCCCACAACGAGCGCGACGAGATAGGTGACGTGCGGCTTGTCGAGGAGCCAGTGGAAAGTGCTCGTGCCGTCTTCGGCAGCCAGCCTCTCCGAGACGAGTTTGCCATTGGACAGCGCGACATAACCGCTGGGCACAGTGGCGACGACCTCAGTGGTCAGCTTGTGGTTGGGATAGTCGGCAGCCAGCACCGGATACCAGAAATGGGCATCTTCGTCCTGACCCTGAGTCCAGACCTGATACGGGCTGCCCGGCTCGAAGACGCTCGGACCGGTGAAGTAGACGCCGGCTCTGGCATTATCGACCCGGTACTTGAGCGCGACCTCGAGCGTTTTGCCGCGCTTGAGCGGCTTGGGCAACTTGACCGTGACGCCTTGCTCGGAGCGCTCAAACTGCAGTTGGTCTGCCGCACCTGCGACCGATGCGCTCTCGACGATCAGGCCTTCGGCCTGGAAGAAAACCTCGGTCAGTTCGCGCCTGACCGGCTCGAAGGTGGTGTGGCAAACGCCCGAGAGCAGGCGCCGCTCTGGTTCCACGGAGAGAACAAGTTTCATGTGATGCGGGCGAACCAGCAGATCCGGGGCGTAATGCTTCTTGGTGCCCGGCAGAGCAAATGGCTTGCGTTCAGTCAGAAGAGAGCCATACCACCACTGCTGGTGGCAGCAACATGTCGCATGTTCGGAAAGATGACCTTTCATGCTTGACTCCTTGGTGTGTGTGATGAGCGGCAGTCAACGTCAAGAACGTTCGCGCAAAAGAGCGCGCCGTCATGGCGTCGTTGCCTAGTGGATTTCGCTTGAGCTGGTCGTTACGCGCGAGCCACAACGGCTCGATTGAAGAATCGAGTCAGAAGGCAGCAAGGCAACTAGTACTCAGGCTTCGGGAAGTAAGCTGTTCGTGAGCGGTTTTTCTCAAAGAGAAACAGTTAGAAACATGCCTTAAACGTATGAAGCAGACAGGTTCTATAGCAACGTATTTAGCCGTTGAATTACCAGTTGATAATGCAAGCGGGCGATTGACACGTTGCACCGCTGCGCTACCGTGTCGTGATTTTGAGAGGGCGCTCATCGAGGCCAGTACTGCGCTAACTGTGAAAGCTAAGAAGCAAGGGCCTACCGGCTGAAAATCGGAGCTGAAAGGTTCGGTTCCAGCCTAGATCGCCTGACTAATTTTGGGCTGTCTGAGCGGGTTCGAGCGTGTCAGGCATTGTAGCCGGTAGATTCATACAGCCTTTTTCATTTTTAAAATCACAGCTTGGCAACATTGTTAAGGAACGATGAATTTGGTTAATGTACGGCTAAGTACTTTCTCCCCCAAATCAAAGCCAAGCTATCCCAAGCTCTAAAAGCCAGCAGCAGGCTAAACACAAGAAATTCACTACCAGACTCAGGTCTGGCCGGGGAGTTTTGTCTTCGTAAGACGAAACGGCTGTTCGCAACTGGCAACAGCTGAGAAACATCGCGGCTTGGCAGCCGCTTCTCCGACTGCAGGCACAGCCTGTGTCTATCGGATAAGCGTCCACCAAGCCAATCTCCAGTGTCACAGGACGTCCGAACTTCAGCTCCAGCGGAGCTGATTCGGCTCAGTCCGACTTTTTTGCAGGAGGAACAGCAGATGTTCAATACCATTGGGCGTTTCTGCTCGAAAGCCGTCGCCGCAGTCATCAACCCGACCGTGCGCCTGAAGGCCGACTTCCCTTGGACGTTCACGAAGATGGCGAAGCATTACGCAGTCACCTTCGCCCTCTACCTGGCCGGAACCTTCGTGCCGATGCTGCTCTTCCTGGCAATCATGATCGGGCTGTCCTTCGCAGCTCCGCACGTGCTCGTCGAGCTCATGGGTCCGCAGATGGAAAACATGACGGCGATTACCGTCGGCATGACCGTGATCACCTTCCTCTGCGGCTTCGGGCTGCAAGTCTGGTACATCGCCAAAGTGTTGCGGGCCGACGGCATCTCCTTCCGGCAGATGCTGGCGCTCAACCTCGACGCATTGCAGGGCAGCTGGTGGGCTGCTACCTGGCGAGCAGCGCTGACGGTGGCGCTCGGTGTGGCCTGCGGTCAGTTGATCCAGCTGCTGCCGTTTCTGCCGGCACCCAACCAGTCGATTGCCAAGTTCATGGGCTCCTTGAACGGGCCCAGCTTGTTGGCGATGGGCTTGCTGGCGGCTGTCGCCGCTCCGGTGCTGGAGGAGGTGGTCTTTCGGGGCTTCCTGTTCAGCATGTTGCGCGCGCAGTTCACCCGCGGTCGTCTGGGAAGCTTTCTGGGCAGCCAGAACGCCGCGGATTGGACGGCGTCTGTCGTCAGCGGAGCCATCTTCGCCGTGGCGCACATGGAGCCGTCCGCCATGCCGGCACTGTTCATCTTCGGCGTACTGATGGCCGAGCTCTACCGGCGCTCCGGCAGCCTGGTCTGCCCGATGCTGGCTCATGGCATCAACAACGGCATGGGAGTGCTCCTGATCGTTCTCAGCCAGGCGCACTAGCCGGTCAGTTCGCCTGAGTGCGAACCGGCAGCTCGCATTCTCGATCGACAGCGAGCGCCCAGCCGGCAAACCGGCAGGCGCTCGCGCTTACTCCCGGAAGACTGAGCGGGCGACTCTGGCAGAACGCCAGCCGGCCGCCCATCACCAATTCAACGCAAGAGAAGCCAGCAAGGCGGACGGGTAGTCCGCCGGCTCTCTGCCTTTAAGTAAAGGACCACATCATGTCAGAACATCCGATGCAAGACGGTGGCGAACACAACGTCACCGCACGCTTCCCCTGGAGCTTCGCCTCCACGATCGGACAGTGGGTCTTAGCGTTTTTGATCGCCAATATCGGCATGGCCGTGCTCCAAGTCGGTCTCATGCTCGGCGTCGGCGCCCTCACGCAGTCGATGTCGCTGTCGCTCGGAACCAAGCAGATCCTCATGTCCGGCATCCTGCTGGTGTCATGGGTCGGCGGCTTCGGCGGCGCCGCGCTGTTCCTGTCCAGCCAGTTCCGCAAGCGCGGGCTGTCGATGGGCGATGAGATGGCGATCAATCTCAAGGCCCAAGCAGGAAGCCTCGGGCGGGCCTTCGGTCAGGCTGGACTCGGGCTGTTCGCGGTCTTCGGACTGAACATCCTGATCTCGCTTCTGCCGCTGCCGGCGCCGGAAAGCCCGGCCGGTGACATCGCCGTCCAGTTCAGCGGACTGTCATTCCTGATCTTCGCGCTCTCCGGCATCATCGCGGCGCCGATCTTCGAGGAGATCCTCTTCCGGGGCTATCTGCTCAACGCGCTTAGAATCGGCTTCCGGGGCGGCTTCTGGGTCAAGCTGTTCGGCGGCAGCGGGAAGTTCGCCGACTACGCGGCAATCGCCATCAGCGCGGCCATCTTCGCGGGCGCACACGGCACGCTCACCGGGTTTCCGCAGCTGTTTGCGGCCGGCGTGGTGTTTGCGGCGCTCTACCGCAAGACCGGCAGCCTGATCCCGTCGATGCTGCTGCACTTCCTGATGAACTCGCTGGCCTTCATCGCTCTCTACATGCAGACGCTCGGCCACTAAGCGGAGCGCTTCTACACGCGGCTGTAGTCATCGGAGTAACGAACGATGTCTTCTTCCGTAAATGAGTCGCCTGTTTGGATTTCGATGATCTCCACCGGCTCGGAGCCGGTACAGGCGATACGGTGACGCGTTCCGCGCCTGACAAAGACGTGGTCGCCGTAGCGATACTCGGTAGTTACTTCATCCAGCGTCACGCGAGCCACACCGGCGACGATCACCCAGTGCTCGTCCCGGTGTTCATGGCTCTGCAGGCTCAACCTGTGACCTGGATTGACTACCAGCCTTTTGACCTTGGTGTTGGAAGCGTCTTCGAGAATGAAGAAGCTGCCCCAGGGTCTGTCTGTTCTGTTATTGGGCAGGTCGGACATCTGCGCTGCACTCCTGAGCCGGTTAAACAAGGGCACAAGTCATAGATCGTACCACCCACGCATAGCCACCAGGGCTGCGCCGGTACGATCTGTTGACATGCCCGGTTTTTCCCGCTAAGAGTGCCGCCGCACCGACTCTGCCTTACACCTGGACGTAAGACAGGCAAGGCTCGGCCACTTTGGCTGAAGCGGCCATGTCCGCTCGTCCCATTCCAACTTTCCAGCCACAGCGGCCGGAATTGGAAAAGGGGGAGTTAACCCATGTTCCAACCAAACTCTGGATCCGGGTGGCCGGCACCGGTGTTCCACAACCCGGAGGTATCCAAGCTTTCTTTCGAGCGATACACGCGAACCGGCCTCGAGTCGGTTCGCCAGGCGCTCGTCGATCATGGCACCATGTCGCTGCACACCTACCAGGACGGTGGCGTGTCTGCCGTTACCCCACTTGTGTCGCTGCTCAAGCTGGAGTCAACCGCCAAGGCACTCGCCAAATTCAAAGGCGACCAGGCGGCCATTGCCGCTTATCTGGCTGAACTCCATCAGCGAATCAATCGCTCGCTCGAGTCCGGCATCGACGGCGAGCTGAATCTCGAGTGGGATCGCGATGCCATTTTGATTGGACTTGCTCTGCTGCAAGCCGAGCTCGACCCGGCTCTGTCGGCCGGGCTCAGCCTGACCGCCGGCACCTGGAAGCACGTGCTGAAATGCGTGCTTCAGCACCACTTTCAGCACCAAGAAGACTTCCTGCGCGTGATCAAGGGCGACGACTCCGGCATGGACATGGGCAAGGGCCCAAACATCCGCTGGAATCCGGTCTCCAAGGCGGACATCCAGGGCAAGAAGTGGGGGCACCGCCAGAACGACGCGCTCGGCTTCAACCAGTGGCTGTTGTTCTACGCCATCAACCGCGGTTGGCTGTCCTGGGACGACCAGGAGTTTCAGCAGCCGGCGCACGTCTACACCTGCCTGCTGCACGCCTTCTGGTGGACCGTCCACGTCTGGGAGGACCAGGAACTCGGCGCCTGGGAGGACAAAAAGGCGCTGCATGCTTCCTCGTTGATCGTCGCTGCCGTCAGCCTGTGGGAACAGCTCCAGTTCATGAAGACGCATGGACCGATGACTTACCACTTCGGCGGCAAGAAATACGACGTACACGAAAACGGCGTCAAGGAGCTGTACGAGCGCTGCGCGGCCAAGCTCGCTGAAATTCTGCCCAACGAATTCGTGCAGTCCGACAACGGCGACCAGCGCTCGGTGGATGCGGCACTCGTCAATGGTCTGATGCTGGCGCAGCTATCCGGCTGCCCGGTGGTTAACGATGCCATGACTTTGCTGATCATCGCCAACATCGAGCGCGACCTGATGGGTCCGCATGGCATCAGCCGCTACCCGAAGGACATGTGGGACGGGCGCGACAACCGGCATGACTTTCCAGCTGGACAGGAGGCGAAGTGGTGCCATGTTTCACCGATGATCTCGGTGATCCTTGGCTTCATGTATCGGCGCACCAGAAACCAGAATTTCCTGGTGCACCAGACTCACCACTTCAACCGCGGTCTGGCTGCAGTCGACGCTGACTGGGATGTGCCGGAGGCTTACATCATCGACCGGCTCACTCGCCAGTGGGTGGCCGACAAAAACAAGCCGCTGGCTTGGGCGCAGGCGATGGTGCTCCTCTCCTTTGCCGGCATGGATGCCAGCTTGCGCCACGAAGAGCAGCTGACCAAGTAAGACAGCAGCTTTTCCGCAATCAAGCTCAGTTTTGTGAACGGCTCCTGAGAAGCGCCGAAGGTCGGCGCTTCTCAATCCGTCTCCCTATGTACAGCCGCTTGCAACAAAGCGGCTGCTCAGCTCGAACTTCCTGGAAGGAAACTCGACTATGAACAAGTCAAATACCACCATCATTTCGTTTGCTCTCAGCATTCTCGTCTGGTGGATGCTGCTCGGCTCGGTCGAGATGGCTCTCGGCTTTCTCGTGCTGATCTTCGTGCACGAGATGGGCCACTACCTGGCCGCCAAACACCTGGGGCTGGGGGTCATGCCTCCGGTCTTCACCCCGATGGGCGCCTATGTCGCCCACTCACAGCCGGACTCGGCCGCCGACGAGGCTTTCGTCTCTTATGCCGGCCCGCTGTTTGGCACCATCGGCGGCATCATCTGCCTGGCGCTCGGGCTGGTGCTCGGCGTCCAGCAACTGCTGACGCTCGCCACCTACGCCTTCTTCCTAAACCTGCTGAACATGATTCCGATGAAGCCGCTCGACGGCGGCGGGATTACCATGGCGGTTCATCGCCACGCCTGGGTCCTGGGCGTCCCGATGCTGCTCTGGCTGTTCATGTCCGGTGGGCTGACGAGCATGTTCAACATGATCATCTTGATCATGATCGTCATGGGGTTCATGCAGGACCAGCAGTATCGCAAGATGCTGCCCGAGTCGTACTTCAACGTGAGCTTCGGCACGCGCATCGGCTACGGAGTAGCCTACCTCGCCCTGGGCGGTCTGCTGCTCTTCCTGCTCCTGCAGCCGCAGGCGCTCGTTCACGTGCTGACCAGCCTCGGTCTCTAAGCGAACCAGCTGCCAGGCTGATCCTCGAATCACCCTACGCGCAGGCGGTAGACGGGCCTCGACGCTCATCTACCGCCTGCACAAACACAAGGAGAACAATCATGCCTCTCGCTCTGGCCTTCTTAAGCATCGCCGCTCTCCTGAGCGGTCAGCTCTGGCTGGCTGCCGGCATCGGCTTTCTGGTTGCGATGAGCAAGTAGAAATCTGGTTATCCGGATGGCCATCTGCCGCACCAAAGGCTGCGCCGTTCCGGCGCAGCCCTTACCTGTCCAAGTGTTGATCGGTAGCCGATACCGTTCAAGAAAGGAACCTGCGTGATCACAACGTACGATCCCGATTATGTCGACCTGACCGACCGCGGCCGCGGTTTTGGTCCGATCGACCCCCCACCAGGGTTTCCCGGTGGCGCCAAGACCGAACTGCTGATGGCTGTCGAGCAGCTGTTCAAGCCGCGCGTCAATCCGAAGCGCGATAACAGCTACATTGCGGCCGTCCGCAAACTTGCCCTCTACGGCTGCGGCAAGGAGACTCTGTCGAAAGCTGAGTTTCAGGCCAACTACGCACTGGCCGACGAATACGAAGGCATCATGCGCGCACCAGTGCACGGGCACGCCAGCAACGCCGCCATGGCCCGCTTCGTCCTGGCTTGCGCGCAGGAACGTCTCGAAAAGGAATCCTCCGGTTCGATCACCGGATAAGACCTTGGAACAGCGTTCCCGGCGATGTTAACAGCCGCAGACTATAGATTAGATTGCGGCTCCGAGAACAGGGATTGGGCGGACGTACCAACGTGGCTCAATCCCTGTTTTTTTGGTTCGCTCCTCACTACAACCACTAGTACTGCCATATTCTCAATCAAGACTCGGTCAGCGAGACCCTTTCAAATGATCGGACCCAAAAGTGGATCGACAGATTCGCAAGAGTGCGGATACTCCTGTTACATTAACTGCACCATCATAGATTTGGTGATTCCCCCTCTCCGACCGTTCTGGCTGTATCACCACTAAGCACTTAAAGAAGTCTCCCTCTTGTCGATTGAGAGCATGCACAATTGCGGCGCTACCTGGCAACTAAACTAATAAAACGAATGTGAGTTGGGATGGGCAGCGACGCTTTCTCTTTGTAATCACGATCGAGCAGAATACCGGAGTATTCGACTAACCACCACGACTGAGAAGCGGTCACCAGAGTCTAACTAAGCTTAGCGATCGATCGTTGTTTTCCTTGGACTGCCTGCAGGCGTTGCAGCAAGTTAAGACCCTGCTCTGCTTCTGGCTGTCCAGCCGGGAAAACGTACAGCGGCAGGCACAACCTCTCCGTGTTTTGGCCCGCTAGCCGAAGCTAACGGGCGCAGCTCTCCTTGACCTTATCTAGAGAAGGGAAACGAAGCGACTATGACAACGAAGAAAAGCGATGAAGTGGCAGTCTTCTATGCGATCGGCGCTGACATGATGGAAGCGAGGCTTCTGCAGAGAGCGGAGCTACCTTCCGTCGGAGCTGTCATTGAGCTGAAGGAGCGCAGCATTCACACCCGTACCAGCGAGCATTGCACACGTCCTTGCTGCGCGGTCGAGCCAACTCGTAAATTCAAAGTGGTGAACCAAACTTTCTACTTCAATGACAAATTTGACAGAACTGGAGCAACAGTTCCGAAGGCTGAGCACGAACCATGTCCGCTGCAAGAGGTGGTAGATGCGCGGCCATGGGTCGAGTCCCTCTGCTTGAGACACGATTGGTGCCGGCTGTTCGATGTCTACACCCTTCTGTCTTACCTCCGCATCGAATCCAAGCAGCCGGCAGTAGCGGCAATCATTGATGTTGAGGTAGCAGACGGGTAGCAACGGAGCCAAAACTTAGCGCCCGAAGTAGAGTAAGCCGAAAGGCAGCGATCGATCGAAACTACCGATCGCTGCCTTTCGCTGACAGAACAGCAAATTGTGGAGAATGCATAGACATGACAAATTTCTTGCATTCTCAATTTTGCACTTTTTGCTACACGTACTAGTATTAACAGTCAAAAAAATTTTTTTAGCAATTTCGGAAGTTTCTAATCACCGGAGTTTCAATCATGTCATAAACATCTCCACTTCAAAATTTGCCAAGCAAGCACCCGAGCAAGGGCTGTTAGCCAGTCCTGCTCGGGCGCTTGTCGGTGGTTGAAAGCCGGCTGAGCCCGTAGCGGTTGCTAGAGAACACCGCTACGGGCCCGCGCTTTTCGCCTTAGCGGAAGCGCAGTTTCAGCCAGTTGGGGACGATCTTGGCCAGCGTCCTGACCTTTGCCACCAGGCCGGAGCCGTGGCAGAGATTCATCGATTCCTTGATCAGCTCGAGGCGCTCTGGCCCGTACGGATACTGCCAGTCCTGGCTGCGCTGGGGATCGACGCTGACATGCTTGATGTTGACAAAGTCGAGAAAGGCGTGAGCCGAATGACTGCGGCCGAAGCCGCTTTCCTTGACGCCGCCCCAGGGCACGTTAGGACAGGAGTGCGAGTAGATCGAGTCATTGATCCACACCAATCCGGCTTGGAGCTCTCCGGCCAGCGCTTGCCCATGCTGCAGATCGGCGGTCCAGATCGAAGCGCCCAGACCAACGTTGGACTGGTTGGCTCGGCGAATCGCCTCCGCTTCATCGGCGACCACCACCACCGGCAACACCGGTCCAAACGTCTCCTCGGAGATCACTTTCATCTCGTCGGTGACATCGGTCAACACGGTCGGCTCGTAGAAATAGCCGCCGAGCTCAGGGCGAGCGCGGCCGCCGCAGACCAGCTTGGCTCCGCGCGTCAGCGCATCGGCCACTTGCTCGATCACCCGCTTGAGCTGGTCTTTGTCGATCATCGGGCCGACATCCGTCTGCGGATCCAACCCGTTGCCCAGACGCAAAGTGGCGGTCAACTCCTTGACCTTGGCCAACAGCTTGGCGGCCACCGGTTTGACGACGTAAAGCCGCTCGATCGACACACAGGCCTGGCCGGCATTGGTAAAAGCCGCCCAGACGATCGACCGAGCCAGCTTGTCGACGTCGGCGTCGGCCAAAACGATCGCCGGATGCTTGCCGCCGAGCTCGAGCGTGACGGCATGCAGCTTCCTGGCGGCCAGTCCCATGATCGCCTTGCCACCACCGACACTACCGGTGAAGATCACTTTGTTGATCTCGGCGGTGATGATCGCCTCCGCTTCCACTTTGTCACCCTGCACCAGGTTAACCACTCCGTCCGGCAATCCTGACTCCTTGCAGATGTCGGCGATGAGCTTGCCGACCAGCGGCGTTTTCGGAGACGGCTTGAGCACCACCGTGTTGCCGTTGGCGACAGCCATCAGGATGGACGAGAAAGGAATGGCGAACGGAAAGTTCCAGGGGGAGATGACGGCGATTACGCCGACCGGCTCGAAGACGTTGTAGGCTTTCTTGCCGTGGAAGAGCACCGGATTGAGCGGCACCGGCTGCGGCACCCAGAGCGCCGGCAGATTGTTGCAAAGCCAGCGGCAAGTCTCAAGCACTCCGAACAGCTCGGCCGAATAGCACTCGATCTGCGGTTTGCCGGTCTCGAGCGTGATCAGCCGGGCGATCTCATCGCGGCGGCGGTAGACGGTCTCCCGAATGCGCTCGACGTACGCCAACCGGGTGGCAAGCGTCAATTTGCTCCAGTGACCAAACGACCGGCGGGCCAGATCAACCGTGGCCAGAATCGCCGGGCGATGGGGAATTTCGACCTCGCCCAGAAGCTCCTTACTGGCAGGATTTCTGGACTGCAAGGTCTGTTTTTCAGATCTGTCTTCAGACATCTGTTACTCCTTCGTTCAATCTTCGGTGTTGTCGCGGTAGCGCGCCTTTCGGGCGTCGCTATTGAGCGGAAACTGCGCCCAGAAAACTTCATCCTGCAAGTCGTTTACTTTCTTGATCGCACCGAATGTCACCTGATTGCACTCCGTCACGAAAGACGAAGTCAGCTTCTCAGACAGCGGCCGGGCAACCAGATTGGCGAGCTTCCCTTGCAAGTGCGCCAGCATCGCGTCGCTGACGGACAGCTCGTCTTCATAGTCCTTTCGCCCCGGCAAAGGCACCCGATAGCGCTCCGCCGACCGGCTGTGAGCAGCGGCGAGCTCCTCGGTCAACTTGGCGATCGCGCTGCGCGCGCGGGAGACAGCGCTCGCCGCTAGAACCAGGCGCACAATCGGGTAGAGCGCCAGGCAGACAACCATCAATCCAAGAGCAACGGTCATGTTCGACTCCATTGGCAGTAAGGGACAGTGGCATCAGGAGCGCATCTTGCCGACGTTGGCGAAATACGCTCCGATTGTTTCGATGCCGGCGTAAAAGTTCGCCAGATCGAGGTTTTCGTTCGGCGCGTGCAGGTTGCAATCAGGCAGGGTGAAGCCGGTGATCAACACCGGCGCACCGAGCACCGCTTGAAAGTCGGCGGCGATCGGAATGGAGCCGCCGACGCGCACGTAGACGGTCTCGGCGTTGAAGATCTGCTTGAATGCATCAGCTGCGGCCTGGATGTAAGGATTGGCGGTATCCACCACCATTGCCGGTGCCTGGGAGATGATCTCCACCTCCGAACGAACATGCGGTGGCGTCACCCTCTTGACGAAAGCGACGAAGTCGGCAGCGACCTTTTCCGGGTCCATTCCGGGCACGAGACGCATGCTGACATTGGCGCTGGCCGACGCGGGAATCACCGTTTTGAATCCCTCGCCGGCATAGCCGCCAGCGATGCCATTGACCTCGAGCGTGGGAAGCGCCCATCGTCTCCGCGCCACCGAATAGCGCTTGTCGCCGATCAGGGCGGGAGCGCCGAGCTCCTGCCGGCAGTACTGCTCCTCATCGAACGGGAGCTTGGCCCAGGAGGCCAGCTCAAGCTTCGTCGGCGCGATCACCTGTTTGTAGAACCCCGGAATGCGCACGCGTCCGGTGGGAGTCTTCAAGGCGGTCAAGATCTCAGCCAACCCTTGGGCGGCATTGGGAGCGGCACCACCGTGCTCGCCCGAGTGCAGATCGCCGGCAGCGCCCTGCACATTGACTTTGGCGCAGATCAACCCGCGCAGACCGGTGGCGATTGTCGGCATGCCGGGCGCGTACATACCGGAATCAAGTACGAGTACGGCATCAGCCTTGAGCGCCGCGCTGTTGGCCTTCAGGTAGCGCGCGATATGCTCGCCACCTGATTCCTCTTCGCCTTCGAAGAGTACCTTGATGTTGACCGGCAATTTGCCGCTGGTCTTGAGAAACCCTTCCAGCGCTTTGAGCAGGATGAACAGCTGGCCCTTGTCGTCGGCGGCGCCGCGCGCGAAGAGCTTGCCGTCGCGGACTTCCGGTCGGAAGGGTCCTGACTTCCACAGATGGACCGGATCGACAGGCTGCACGTCGAAGTGAGCGTACAGCAAGACGGTGGGCTTGTCGCTGCCTGCATGCAGCCAGTCGGCGGTGACGAGCGGATGCTCGAGCAGGCTGGCGGTATGCAGTTTGACGTTTTGCATACCGATCTCGTTGAGCTGCTTGACCACGAACTGGGCCGCCTGCATCACCGAGATGTCGTCGAGCTCGCGGTTGGCGCTGATGCTGGGAATCTGGAGGAATTTCATGAGATCGGCAAGAAACTTGTCCTTGCCGCTCTGCCAATAGGCACGTGCGTTTGCGAACATAGGTCGGTACCTTTCTTGGAGGGAAGCCACAGCAAGAGTTGCCATTCGCAGTCGTGCGAACGGCAACCTTGAATGAACTCAGCCAGGGCAGCTGCTAGGAAGAAGCTTTTGGAGGCGGTGTTTCCGCCGCTTGGCTGACTTGACCGGGCGTTGATTGCGCCGACGGACTGACGGCGCAATCGGCCGCCTGCGCTGGCTGGCCGGCGGTTGGTGCCGACGGCTCGGGGATGCCAGCATTCAGTCGCTGACCGGTAATCAGCCGGGCGCCACGCTGGAAGCTGACGTAAGACCAGAACCAGTTGAACAGCACCACAAACCGGTTGCGGAAGCCGATCAAGAAAAAGACGTGCACGAACAACCAGGTCAGCCAGGCTACCGAGCCGCTCAAGCGAATCCTTCCGAAATCGGCGATCGCGGCGCGCCGGCCAATAGTAGCCAGCGACCCTTGATGCCGGTAGCAAAACGTCTTGCGCTGGCGCCCGGACAGATCGTCGGCGATGGACCGGGCCGCTGCCTGACCCTGTTGCTTGGCGACCGGAGCCAGCCCGGGCAGCGGCTTGCCGTCCTGGTGCAGGAAGACGCAGGCGTCGCCGATCACGAAGACCTCCCGGTGTCCGGGCAGCGACAAGTCCTTGTCGACTTCCACCCGACCGGCGCGATCGACCTTGGCGCCCAGCGTCTCGGTCAGCGGCGTGGCCTTGACACCGCCGCACCAGATCACGGTGGCCGACGGGATGAACTCGGAGCCGAGCACGACACCATCGGCGGTGATCTTTGTCACCCTGGTCTGGCTGCGCACTTGCACACCCAGCTTCTCGAGCTGCTTTTGAGCCTTGCCGGCCTGACTGTCGTCATAGGCGCTGAGGATCCGTTTACCGCCGTCAAGCAAGATAATCTCGGCAGAGGACGACTTGATGTTGCGAAAGTCGCAAGCCAGCACGCTTCGGGCCAGCTCCGCCAGAGAGCCGGCGAGTTCGACTCCGGTCGGCCCGCCGCCGATCAGCAGAAAGGTGAGCAGACGCTTGCGCTCGTTGGGACAAGTCTCCCGCTCGGCCGCCTCGAAAGCCAGCAGCACTCGCCGGCGAATCTCGACCGCGTCATCGAGATCTTTCAGACCGATGGCGAATTTCATCCACTCGTCGTGACCGAAGTAGCTGTTCTGCGAGCCGGTGGCCAGGATCAGGTAATCATATGACAGTGTGCTGTCGATCAGCTGAATCGTCCGATTTTTCACGTCGACAGAGCGCACCTCGTCGAGCAGGACCTTGGCGTTCTGCTGGTGACGCAGGATGGAGCGAATCGGATACGCGATGTCCGAAGGCGACAGACCGGCCATCGCCACCTGATACAGCAACGGCTGAAAGAGGTGATGATTTCGCCGGTCGATCAAAGTGATGTTAACGGGAGCTTTGCTGAGCTGCGTGGCAGCGCGAATACCGCCAAAGCCGCCGCCGACAATCACCACATGCGGTGCCTTGGCTGAATCATTGTTCATGGTAAGTACTCCTTGTAATGAACGCAGAGGAACAGCCGCAAGGCGCTCGACCAGCTCAGTCGAACGCGTTGCGGCTGCTGACGAGATGCAGAAGCGCTGAAACGTCCCCGGCCAGCAAGCCGCGATTAAGTAGTCGCCTTCGAGCCGGTCAGCTTGCTTTTGGACCAGCCGTTGTCGTTTAGATCTTTGGCTTGAGCGGCAAGCTGGCAAATCTTGCCGAAGACGATGTCCATGCCCAGGTCCAGATTGGCGGGCAGTTTCTCCATCGGAATCGGCTCGCCGAGCACGACCGTCGCCCGGTAAGTCTGCTCATTCCACCAGCGGCGGAACGCCTGCCAACCGATGGCATGCAGCGCCTTGTGCAGGAGCGAGGCGTGCGCCGGATTGCGGTCATAATCGATCGCCGCCGGTAGCACGAAAAAAGGCAACTCGCTCTTCTTGTGAGCATGTTTGCCGATCATCAGCACGCCCGCAGCAAACTCCTTGCGAGTCAAGACATTTCTGCGAACCAGCGTGCCTTGCGGAAAGACAACCAGCGAACTGTCAGGCTCGGAAGCGAGCGCGCGGATGGCCGAGCGAACGGACGCGCCCGGGTTGTTGGCGTGGTCGACGACAAGAGCGCCGGTCATCGCGGCCAGCGGAATGCGCGTGCCGAGCACCTGATTGGAGGCGATCAGATAGCGATAGTTGTGCAGTCCAAGCACATGCATCACTAACAGCGCGTCCTTTTCAATCTGGTGGTTCAACACAATCAGGTACCGGCCCGGACGGCTGAGATATTCACCGTTCACCACCAACACCGGGCCGACATGACGAAAGGTCGAATAGCGTCCGAAACACCTTCGGAGCAGGCGAGCCTTGGCTGTTACCGGCGGCGGCACATAGCCAATATTGAGGAGCTTGGCGCCTTCGTTTTGCCAGTAACAGGCTTTGCGAAAGACGTACACCGCAGCGACATCCAGAAGCAGGATGGTCGCCGCGCAGAGGATGAACCAGATCATCGCATTCTCCGGGGTTCCATTTGGTTACGTCCGAGAGCCCGGCCAAAACCTCAGCTGAGAATTCTGGGGCAGCTCTTCGGAAACCTGAGAGAGATTAGTTACTACGCGTTTGAACGGTGTGGGGGAATTTCTAAGGAATGTGATGTAAACAGGCTAAGAAACTAACTAAGTGTCACCATTTTTTGCAACAAAAGAAGTGTTACAGCTCTTTAAGCTTGGAGCCTATAACTGCACCGGACTGTAGCTTAAGCTGACTCGGCTCGGGTGGAACCGGCAGAGATTGCCGCCGCTTCGCCGGCATCAGGCCGCTTCGCTAGCGCCGTGAGCCTTAGAAATGTTTTCAGTAGCTCTTAACTGTTCACAGTTATTGATAACCCATGCGGCTTTCACTTAGGTTTCTCGTTGCATACGCAAGTACTCTCTCGTAGGACTGGTCGCAAGACTCAAATAAGTTAGCCTGGCTACGAAATTTTGAAAGGACAACACTTCACGCAGAAGTGCTGTTGAAACTGTTTGTGGCTTGAGGCTCCAGGCGCTTCAAACCGTAACTGTGCGAGGTACCAAAGAATGACGCAACTCAGATTGACCGACGCCGGTGTCGCCAGCGATCTCAAAGATCGCCTGCCGGACCGCATTTTGCCATCGCTCCCGGCGCACTGGACCTCCCTTGGGCGTGTCTTCGTCCACAACGCCAAGCGCTATCCCGACCGGCAAGCGATCTCCGACAGCTCCGGCCAGTCGCTTTCCTACGGCGAGACGCTGCTGCAAGCGACGGTACTGGCGCGCGTGCTGTCCCGCAAGCTCTCCGACGCTCCTTACGTCGGTCTCATGATGCCGCCGACGGTGCCGGCTGTTCTCGCCAACATCGCACTCACTCTGCTCGGCAAGATTCCGGTCAACTTGAACTTCCAGAGCAACACCGAGGTCGTCAACTCGGCGGTCCGGCGCTGTGGAATCAAACAGGTGATCACGGTCGGTCCGATCGCCAAAGGCAAGGTCCAGCCGGCTGCTGAGCTCGTCTTGGCCGAAGCGCTCAAGAGCGAGATCACCGCCGACGACCTGGCCTGGGCAGTGACAGCCATCAACACGCCGGAAGAATCGATCGGACAGTACCTGCCCGGCGTCAACGCCGCCCCCGAGGACACGGCCACCGTAATGTTCACCTCCGGGTCGACCGGCGAGCCGAAGGGGGTCGTTCTCACGCAGAAGAACGTGCTTTCCAACATCTTCGGCGTCAGCGAGCATGCCAACTTGAAACCGGACAATCAGCCGCTCGACGTCATCCTGGGCAAACTGCCGCTCTATCACGCGCTCGGCTTCACGATCACCGTCTGGTGCGTACTCAGCCTCGGTCAGTCGGCCGTCTACCACCCCAATCCTGTCGACTCCCGAACGATCGGACCGTTGATGCAGAAGCTCGGCGTCACTATCATGGCCAGCACGCCAACGCTGATGCGCTTCTTTCTGAGCCGCTGCAGCCCGGAGCAGTTCAAGAGCGTGCGCTGGCTCCTGCTCGGGTCCGAAAAGCTGAAACCCGAGCTCTGCAAGGACATCAAGTCAGTGCTCGGGATCGAGCCGGTCGAAGGCTTCGGCTGCACGCAGCTATCGCCGGTGGTGGCTGCCAACGTACCGTTTTCGGTCAAATCGCCGGACGGACGCGAAGTCTACGGCAACAAGCTGGGTTCGGTCGGTCAACCGATTCCCGGCACCACGGTCGTCATCCGCGCGATCGACACCGACGAGATCATCGAGCCGGGTTCGATCGCTGCCGACGGCAAGTACCGCGAAGGCGTGATCTGGGTCAACGGACCGCAGGTCATGAAAGAGTACCTGGGCAATCCCGAGGCCACAGCCAAGGTGCTCTTCGACGGCTGGTTCAACACCGAAGACGTCGGCTATGTCGACGCGGACGGTTTCCTGTGGATTACCGACCGGCTGAGCCGCTTCGCCAAGGTCGGCGGCGAGATGGTGCCGCTCGGCAACATCGAAACTGCCATCAGGCAGCTGACCGGTGTCAACGAGCTGGCCGTCGCCGTCACGCGGCTGCCCGATGCCAAGCGCGGTGAAAAGCCGGTGGTCGTCTACACCAGCTTCACAAAGGACCCGGCGCAGCCTGTGACGCCGGAGCAGGTCTGCGAGCTGCTCAAGCAGTCAGGCATGCCGGCTCTCTGGCTGCCCGATGTCCGCGACTTCGTGCAGGTAGATGAACTGCCGGTCGGCACCACGCAAAAGCTCGACCTGAAAGAGATCGAAAAGATCGCCCGGGAAAAGCTGGGCACCTGACAAATCCTCCCTTTGTGAGGAGCCTCCAGCGGCGCCGGATTTAAGCCGGGTTTTTCAAAACCTGCTTAACCGGCGCCGAACTGGCGGTATCATCGTTGCTGAGGCAAACAAAACATTTCAAGGCTCAGGAGTGAATGAAATGATCCCGATTCTGATTGCAGCAGTGGTGCTGCTTGGTTGTGCTTTCGCTTATCAAGAGCTGCGCCTGCGCCGGCTGGCGGCCTCCATCAAACCGGCCGAAAAGCCGGCTGTCGAAGGGAAGGACGCTGCCGCTTGCGCTGCACATGTACCAGCAGTCGCCACGCCAAGTGAAGAAGCGGCACGCGCTCGCAAGCTGGTCGAACTTCTCTTCCCTGTTCACGCCTGGCACGGCATTCCACCCGGCGAAAAGGCGCCGAAGACGGTAAACGCCGTAATCGAGATCGTGCCGACCGATACGGTCAAGTACGAGCTCGACAAACATTCCGGACTGCTCTGTATCGACCGTCCGCAACGCTACTCGTCTATTTGCCCAACGCTTTACGGCTTCATTCCGCGCACGCTTTGCGCCGAAGAGGTCGGCAAGGCCTGTGAAGCCCGCACCGGACTCCAGGGCATCTATGGCGACGGCGATCCGATCGACATCTGCGTGCTGACCGAAAAGAACATCTCGCACGGCGGCATTCTCGTGCGGGCCAGGCCAATCGGCGGTCTGCGCATGATCGACGGCAACAAGGCAGACGACAAGATCATCGCCGTCCTGGAAGATGATCTCGAGTACGGCGACATCAAGGAACTGTCCGAGCTGAAAAAGACCCTACTCGACCGGCTTCGGCACTACTTCCTCTCTTACAAGCAGCTGCCCGGCGAAGAGAAGCGGCAGGTGGAGATCACTCACGTCTACGGACGCGAGGAAGCCGAAGCGATCATCGGCTGCAGCATCAACGACTACCGCGCGCACTACGGTGCGCCGGAAAGTCGACTGGAACAGCTGCGCCAGCTAATCGCCTCCGGTCACTAAGAACGAGACGGTTGCCTGCTCGGAGAATCCAGCAGCTCCAATAAAGCATTCGACAGAGAGAACCCGCCATCAAAATGACGGGTTCTCTCTCCCCCTTCAGGCTGCCCGAAGGCAGCCCACCTTTTGTCGGAGCCGAGTACCACATTTAAACAAGAGCAACTCTTCTGTTCCATTGCGAGCGCTCAAGCAAGCAGCAGCACGACCAGCTGCCGTTGAGCACTCGCAACGGAGCTTCGCGATAGATCTCAGGAGTACGACCAATGTCAGAAAAAGACCGACCGATCGACCCGGAAGTTCAGCAAATGCTCGACTCAATCGATGCAGAACTTTCCAAACTCACTCCGGAAGAGCGCCGCGCCCGGCTGCTTACCAAACTGGAGCTGCCGGCCGACGCCAGCGACGAAGATCTCGACGCGGCGATGCAAGCCTTCGTGATGAGCTACGTCACCAGAATGTCGCCGGAGCAGCTGGCTGTCTGGGAAGGCGAGATGAAAGAGAGTCCGCTGTTCTTGCACGCTCTGACCGCCAGGGACGAGGACGGCGAGATTCCGACCGACGAGGAGCTCGACCAGGCTCTTGCGGAGCTGGACGGGCTCGGGTGCTTCGGCCCATCGCGTATGACAGTCGAGGTGCTTGTCGACCGGCTAGTGGAGAACAACGGCAGTTTGAACTTCCAGGCGGTAATCCCAGCGATCGCTGATACCCACAAGGACTCGGCTCCGTTCGAGATCTCCAGCTCCGTTCTGGCCGATCAGGACATCGTCGCGCTCAAGCAACGGGCCGGCCAGGACGGCAGCATCAACCCGCCGGCGATCTTCATCGGCGCGGCCAACCAGACCGACCGCGCGCTGTTTGCGACCTGGACTCAGAAGGATTTCGACAGCTTCGACTTGCGAGACCTGCTCATGATGCCGCGCACCATCAAGCTGTGACAAGACGGATCGACGTCGTCTCAATCAAACGGAGCGGGTACTCGCCCACCCGCTCTGGCTCCACCGGCAGTATCACCCAGATTTTCAAAAAGGAGTCATGATGAATCCTGAACTCGAGTCAATTCTCTTGCTTGTCGCCGCAACTCTAGCCTTTTTCGGGCTGGTCTGGTGGGTGATGGACGGTGGACCGGCGCAGCTCCTGGCTGCCGCCAAAAGGTTCTACCGATACCTTCGCCTCTGGCGGCGGCTGCAGGACATGAACTGGTACGCCATCGCCGGCCGTCAAGACAGCGAAGTAAGCCCCGCCCCCCCGTTCAAAGCCTTCGAGGCCTGGATCGAGGACGGGTGGAGCCTACATAAAGCCGGCGATTTCGACGGGACAGAACACGCTCTTCAGCAGGCGCAAGCAATGTTCCTTCGCCTGACCGAGCAGCAGCAACAACGACTTCATCTGGGCGCCGCCCGCGTTCGCGAAGAGGAGCTTCGCATGATGGTCGCCGACAAGTGCCAGTAAACCAACTCCCGACGCCCTACGGAGCCCAGCCAGACAACTGGACTTCGTAGGGTGCCCCCCAAAACAAATTTTTTGCCGGCATCCTACGTTAGCGTCTAGTATTTAAAATTCTTACCGCTGCAGCTTTGTTGCGATCGTCTTTCAGCATTTGCAGTAGACGATTTCCAATCGATCTTTCTTTTGCATCGGTGCTGGCAAGCAGCGTCATCAGGTTGTTAGCAGCACTGACAGAACGGAAATCCTCCGAGCTGAATAGCTCGAGCAGGTTGTCGCCGGCAGCGCCCAAATCTTTATTTTCTGTGATTGCCAGTAGCCGGCTAGCATGCCGCGAAGCATTGAAATTGAACAAGATTATCTCAGCCGTAGAACGCCGTTCGGTGCTCTCACTTGAGAGCATTGCCAATAGTGTCAGCGCTGAAGACCGTTCACGTTCGTCGGACGACCTCAGTGCGCTGGCCACCGCTCCTCCGGCAAATTGCCTTTTAATATCCGATGATGTCACCAGGCTCATCAACTCCCTGGATTCGGAAGCCTTCTGCGAATTGGCAGCCAGATCCAACACGCCTCTGAGCTGATCGCCAGTAAGCTCCGCTGCGATCAACTGTTTGGTGCCTGCCTTATCTTCTGCAAGCATCTTCAGGAGTTGCTCAAAGTGTTTTTGACCATCAGGGTCGGTTGCCAGACCTGTTAACCCGTTCTGCTCCTGTCCCGTGCGTGTTATTGCCAGGATCCCTCGTCCAACATCCAGCGTCTCCGGCTTGTTCAACAAAGACAAGAGATCTTCTACCCGAAAGTTTCTGCGCAAAATATCTTCTTCCGCAGAGAAAGATCCGTGCCGATTCAGAGAGAAGGACTCCAGCAACATATTTGCACCTTCGCGCCGTTCGGGATCGGACGAAAGAATATCCATCAGCTGCCGAGTGGCTTCGGGATACTTTCCTTGCTCTCTAAGCAGCATGAGACCAACCAGCGCCGGTACTGAGCGGCAGCCCCGCAAGATCTTCTCGGCGGTATCATGCTCCGGAGTTTTTAGCATATCGAGCAACTTTTCGCCCATCTCCTTTAAATTCTCTTTCTGGATTGAATTACGCCTGTGCGTAAGAAGGCTAATCATCGTCTTCTTGGCAGTTGCATCGGCCGGATCAGTCGAAGAGAGCAATCGAGCAAGCTGACCTGCCCGCGTGACTTTTCCCTTGTCGGTCTCGTCCGGCTTCAGCACTAGCTCTTTTGCCATTAGCAGAGCGTTGTACTTATCATCGACCGAAGTCAAAATAGCGCCTGCAGCAAGTCTTGTTTTGTCATTGCCAAGCATCTTAATGAGTTCACGAGCAACCGCCGCATCGGATCCAGCTCGAGGCTGGCCATCAGCTCCAGCAGCCTCTTCCAGAATATCTGACGCCAAGCCGGATATGGCTCTCAAGTCATTTTGATCGTCGCGCGGAGTTGCCAGCAGCTTGAGCAATTCGCGCGTACCAGCTACTTCAGCTGGATTTGAGCTTGCCAGCAGCCGGGCGGTCTTTGCAGCTTGATAGTCCGACCGTGCAGTGGAAAGTAGCGTGTATGCAGCTTCCTTATCGGCAGCGGAAGAACCGAACAGCATACCAAGCAGAAGGCCCGCAGCCGGCTTGTTGGAGTCGTAGCCCATCATTTCAAGCAAGTTTGTTGCACAAACTCGATCGCTTTGAGAGTGCGAACTCAGCATCGTAACTAGAGCCTTGCCTTGCCTTGCTTCCTGCGATGCTGGATCGGCCTTTGTTAGAGCCTGCTGCAAAGTAGCATAAGCAGCCGGCGAAAGCTTACTTTCAAGAATGGCAGGCACGAATGAACCGTAAGGACGAGCTCGCAATGTAGCGAGAAGCTCTTCACCTTCATTTCGTCTTTGGGATCCTTCGGGCGCGTCAAGCAACCGCATCAATTGTGTGGCAGCGCCAGTTTCGACCATCTTCAAGAGTACTTTGCGAGCCGCTCTGTCATCCGTGTTTTCTGAGTTGAGCTCGACTGAGAGTTTCAAAAACCTTTCGATCAGATGCGGTTCGACCATTTTCGTTAATAGCGGCTTCGCCAAGTCAGGATACTGCTTGTACAGATGATCGACCAGCTCCGGAACTCGTAGCTTGCCATCGGCTCGCTGGGGATAATTTTTATACATTTCAAGCAGGCGTTCGGCGTCATTGATATTGTCGAAGGATTTCATCACCTGCTTTGCCAGAGTCTGTGTTTCTGGCTGATTGAGCAAACCAACAATCTGTTCGGCTACTCTCCTTTCCTGATACGAGCGAATATTCCGGAATCTGCCTTCCGCTGTCAGAGCGGTATCTTGCGAAGATTTTATGACTTCCACGAACTGCTCGACATTGCTTCGGTCTCCCGCCAGCAGCATTTTCTCGAGCTCTTTTGCTGCCACTTTTTGTTTTGGATCCTCTGCGATCTTCATAAATGCTTTTAAGTCTTCTGAGTCCGGAAGCGCCTTCAGCAGCCCAGACGCCAACTCTTTGTTGGTGCCAAGCAGCTTCAGCATCATTTCATAGACGCTTACGCTCTCGCCCTTCAGTGTAAGAAGGTTTACTGCCACCACTCTGTCCTGTCCTGATGCTGCAATCATCTTCAACAGTTTGTCGGCATCCTCCCCGTCCTTCGGCACGATCGAATCCATAATGGTGATCAGCTGAATAACGGCTTTGCGTTCGGACTGGTCTTGCCCGCAAGCAAATATCATCCACCCTTTAGCCTGTGATTGTTCGTCACCGCAAATCAAGCTAAGCACCTTCTCGGCAGTTTTATTTTCGCTCCCGTCGGAACTGGCAAGCATGGCTAATAAAGCCCGTCCCGACTTGACTTCGGATGAGCGTGCCGGTGAAGACAACAGATCGAGAATCTTTTCTACCTGCCTTTTCCCTTCATCCCCGTTGCGCCAGCGAAGAAGAAGTTGATGAGTGTGTTCACGATCGGCCGTGTCCAGCATCTTGCCAGCGGTCGCTCTTACAGCAGGATCATTGTCATTGAGCAAGTCCATCAACTCCTTCGCATCGGCTTTGTCTTGCAGGTCGGGGCTTTTTTTCAAGTCCAGCAGCTCTCGAACGTTACTCCTGCCGCGCGGGCTGTCGGCAGCAGTTACGAGCTGATCATAAAGATTGGGAAGGGCCGGATTACGCTTGATTTTGAGCATCTCGGCAATGTACTGGGGCTCAAGCGAACTGTCCAACAGCGCACACGCATCTGCCCTTTGCGAGCTCGCCACCATTTGCAGTAAGTCCCTAGCAACGGCTTTTGCGATCCCCTCTGAGCTCGCCATCAATGCGAACAGTTGAGTGCCGGACCGCCTTTCCTGTCCATCCTCGCTTGCGATGAGGCTCCGGACAGCTTGGAATTCCGGTTGGCGAGAGGAATCCTTGCGAAGTTCCAGCACTGAATGTAAAAGCTCTGGATCGCTACCGAATGCATTTAACATCGCTGCGGCGTCGGCTTGAGAATCCCGCTTATTGACCATTTCAAGCAAGACAGCAGCATCTTTATGTTGTTGTCCCGGATCGCCAAGCATACTTAAGATGCGCTGGACAAAGTACATGTTGACACTTGACTCCCGGGAATCGGGCTGGCAGCCAGCCTTCAATACTGCGGACATAAATTCAACCGCTGTCTTATTGCCTGGCTGGCCGGACAGTTCGAGGAATTTCTTTGCTGCGCGCGGATCGGAAAGATAATCAGCCACGGCGAGCGCCAGCGTCTTATCTTGCCGTTGGAGTTGCAACAGCTTCTCGCTAGCTGCCTTGTCATCACCGTCTTCCAGCGTACGGACAAGGTTCTCCAAAGCCTTCTCTCGTTGGTCGGTGGATTCAAGCGGGCGTGTTTCTTCCAGAAGATCCTTCGACACCTTCGCAGTAGACTTGCTGGCATCGCTCATTTGGACCGTCTCACTTTCAATGTCCAACCAGCACAAAGGCGACTCAGCCGACAATTCGCCGGCACCGCCAGCCAATTGGTCACACGTCGTCTCCCAGCGGCTGTCCCAATGATTCACCATTTCAAGTAATCTCCGTAATGCACATACGATCAACCAACCGGCTCAATTTAGCCAGCAAGTGTTACAAGGGTGCTAAGGCTCATGGACGAGTTGTCCACGCGCAATCTCTCTCCAAATGCAGGCGGCGAGATTGGTTACTTGTCGGTGAGAATAACTGTCCTTTGGGAGCTGTTGCCTACACCCGGTCGATGTCAAAGGAAGCATTTCTTACTACAGATGACAATAGCTTCAAGCAAAAAAGCTGGGGAGCTCGACGAATTGAGCTCCCCACTGCCAGTCTGTGAGACGGCCAGCTTTCCACTGTCTGTTGGCCAGCGAGCGCTCGGCTCCCTGACCGGCGCAGAACGCTTTGCAGAACCAGTCCTTGTCGCAGCGTTCGGGCAGCCCGATGCGCTTGGGGTCATCCTTCGTCATGCAGGCCCGCTTCCAGAGCTCTTCGATCGCCTGCCGCAACACCTTCAGTCGAATGCTTCCGTTTAGACGCCAGGAGCCGCTGCGGCACCCGGAACGTGGTCCCGGAATCGCATGAACAGCGCGTAGGCGACGATCGTCTTGGCGTCGTTGACCGAGAGAAGCTGTTCGAGCGGAACGACCCGCAAGATAATCTGCTCTCCCTCTTCCAACGCACCGGTGCAGCGTCCCTGCAGCTGGTCGAGTTGCTCGCGCGACATTTCCCGGAAGAAAGCGAAGATCCGGATAGTCTCTTCGCAGGCGCCCGGCGATAGGTAGATGCCGTCCTTGAATCCTGCCAGTGCACCAAGGTCGGTGAGATCGTCGGCGGAAAGCTCGATCTCGGCCTCTTCCTTGAGCTCCTTGGCCGCAACGCCGGCGAAGTGACCGGAGCCGTCGAGCATGCCGGCCATCACTTCGCAGAACTCGAAGCTGCCGGTAGCCAGCCGCGGCTGAACGGTCATCACTGCGTACTCCTTGCCCTCGCAGCGCACCACCGCCAGAATCGCCACCGCTCCTCCGCGCGCGAAGATGACGCCGGGGATGAAGCGGCCGGTCGAGTCGACGACGTCGCATTTGAACTTGATGAAGCCGACGCGCGGCCCGAACATGTCGACCGACTGGAAACAAACCGAGCGCAGATTGAAACGCGTGCGGTCCACCTGCGCCAGCCAGTCGGTGAAAGGCTTGGCCTTGACGGCGACAGCGATGTCGATGCCGGCTTCGGCCGTCACCGGGATGCCGCTGACCATTTGATTCTGAGATACGGACATTTGTCCTCCTTCTCTCTTGGGAATTGGATCTCCGCAAGCGCGACAGCAGCCTACAGTTTATACGTAAGTTAGCTCCGAGCAGTACTTTGCCAGTAACGTTACTTCGGGTGACTCGGTCGTCTTTGCTTTTCAGTACTTTTGCTCGGGTAATTTTGAACTCATCGGAAATACGCTTGTTACTAGCGTCATGATGCTGCTACTTACAAGGAACAGTTACAAAATATTGGCAAGAAAAATCGAGCAAATGCCCGTAAACAACTGGCAGATCGACCTGCAGATGTTGAATTCGGTCGTTGCCAACCCTGATTAAAATTCGGCCGAACCTTCGTATTAGCCCCCACCCGATCGCTTAGCGAAGCTGTCAGATCAGTTTAAGATAGACAGAACAGCAGCTTTAACTAGTAGCAGTATCATCGCTCAGATAAAAAATGACACCGGCATCCAATCCCATTCAGCAAGAGATTACCAGCGCTAGCCGCGCCATCTGCCACCAACGCGGCGATTGGGAGATCTACGAAATCAGCCTCGGCGAGATTTGACTCCCAATTCTCGAGCACAGCCGGCTCAACTTACCTGAAATTAGCCAACATTGATGCTCTTCCTGCGATCACTCGTTGCAGGGTGCGGTTAAACCGGCCTGGCTCTTTTAATAATAAATGTTTGATTAACCCAACCACTTAGAACTATGGTGGTAGTCAATCTCAGTACATTTCATTTTCTCAAACAGGTTCAACCACAGCAGACTGAAAGGAACAACCAGCGAAGCAGTCAAGGCGTATTTCTTCTAAGTTCTCTTAGCCGGTCCAGGTCGGACTTATTACAGAAAGGCGATCTCCTATGCGTGAGCGTTACCCGACGCCCTTCGTGCAGCTAGCAACGGTAACCTTGCTGTTGAGCGCGAACGGATGTTGGCAAAGCGAGAAAGTACACAAGGCCGGTTCACTTCCGGACACACTCTATGTCACGCCGTTCGGCGCCGAAAACCACAAGTACGGCGGCATCGAGGGCAAGGTGCTGATCGACAAAACCGTCCCTTATCTGGACGGAGCGCTGGGCAAGTTTCACTACCGAGACGACGGCAAGTTGCTTTCGACCAGTGAGACTTACGAACCGGATAGCACCGGAGTTCGCAAACCAAAGAGCGAGGCCAGCTTCACGCCCGCCGGCAAGGTGTTGAAAGGGTTCCTGCGGCGCCCGGATGGCACTACTCGCTTAAGCACCGAGCTTTTGCCGGACGGCAGTCGCGTGCGCCAATACTACTGGCCCGAAAGCAATCGGCTGTTCATGCGACAGCTGACCAGCGCCGCCGGCAGTACACGGCAAGAGTACCTGCTGCGCGACAACGGCAACACCTGGGCCAAGATCGACTCCGTCAAGAGCCACTGGTGGAGAGAGCACAGCTGCGAGCTGTTCCGCGATGACCAAACCAGGCAATATCGGCTCGATGAGGTGGACGGTTTCAAACGAGTGAGTGTTTATCGCGGCTGCGGAGAGAAGCTCGACCACGTCTCGTACTGGAAATACTCCCACGACCAGCTGATCGGTGGCTACAACCATCTGCACGGTTTGGACGAATACGACACCGAAGGCAAGATCGCTCGCTGCATAGTCTTTACCGACTTCGAGGGGCGCATCTCACCGAAAGCCTGCCAGCTGCCCTGCGACGATGGCTGGATGATCATGCAGTTTTCCGACGACAATCGCAGCGGGCAGAGCGTTGAGCTGCTGAGCTGGCGAGACGGCAAAGGCGAGCTGAAGCAGCGCCTGCTCATGCCGTTCGGTCCGATCGCATCAGTGACGCTGCCGAAAGGTAGCCAGACTCCTCTCAGCCGGCCGCCGCGGCTGGACGCTATCGACATCTGGCGAGTCAGAGAGCTCGATTTGAGCGCCTTCGAACAGTACAAGCAGCAGTTTCGCAACGAAAAGCTAGATTACTGCGGGATGCGCATCGCCAACGATCCGCTCCGCTGGTACCTGCAAGACGACTGAGCGGCTGAGTGCGCTCGGTCAACCGGCAACCCGAAGCGACCTGCCGGTCCCTTCGGGCGTTGCCATCTTCTGCCCGCCGAATCAAGCGGACGCCATTCGGCGGACCGCTCCGACCGGCAGCACTTTCAACCCCAAAAGGAGGAATCAACGATGCCACAGTGGATTACCGATCTGTGGGAGTTCGCCTCCAGCGTGCATTTCACCGACTGGAAGGTGGGTTGCGCCCTGGCTGTGGTGGCACTCTTGCTGGTGTGGTTGTGGAAGGGTCTTCAGCACGCGGTGGCACACACCGCCGTGCACAAGCACAAAGCGCGGTCATTCGCCTTGTTCGGCTTGATCTGTTCGCTCTTGCTCGTCGGCAGCTGGTCGATGTTCGCCATGGCCCAGGCGGACCCGAAATCGACCGAAATCGTCAGCACCGAGTCTTACATGGCGCGCGAGTTCATCCTGATGGAGGATCGCTCGGGCTCCATGTTCAGCTGGGACATCGAGGCGCCCGAGCTGGCGCCGCTGGTGGACCGGTGGGAGAAGGAGCAGCTCGAGGCCTACGAAGCGGAGCGCCGGCAGTATCCGTTGCTTTACCCGAACCCGCCCCGGGAGCTGGTGAAGCGCCCGGAGAGGACTTCCGCCGCGATGATTCAGCGCTTTCAGGCCGCGCTTTATGTGGCCGAGAAGTTCCTGAAAAGCCGGCCCGACGACGACCGCTTCGCGATGTTCACGTTCGACGACTCCTGCTACATGGTCGAGCCGCTCGGCCGAGACCGCAAGCTCCTGCTGGAGGCGCTGCGCGAGATCAGCCGCAAGAGCGGCGGCGGCACCAACTTCGACGGTCCCCACCCGGGTTCGCCGCAGGTAGGCGCCGTCCAAAAGTCGATCGACCACCTCAACCGGTACGGCAAGGCCAAAGTGCGCTGCATGATTCTGATCAGCGACGGTGACGCCGGCATCTCCCCTGAGCGGCACCAGCAACTGGTCGAGCAGATGAAGAAGCCGGGGCAGGAGATTCACATCTATGCCCTGGTAGCCGGACCGAAGGCCAACATGACCAACTCGGTGACCGAGTCGCTCCGGCGCCTGGTCAAGGAAGTCAACCCGAACGACCCGAACCGCCCGGAGCTGGCAAAGACGGTGATCTGGGCGGGAGACGGCAAGGCGATGGAGGAGGCGTTCGAGCTGATCAACCGGCTCGAGACCTCGTCCGTCGAGTCCAACCCGGTTCCGAAGGACCGTGATGTGCGTCACGAGTTCATTCTGGCCGGCTGCGTACTGCTCGCTCTCTTCATGGGCGCCTGCAGCGTATTCCGAGAAGAATTCTAACTGGAGGACCAACCATGAACGTTCGCGTCAACGCGATGCTCGACCGGTTTCGCTCGCCGCCGTCCTGGCTGACCACGGCCCTGGCCGCGGTCGCAGCGGTGGTGGCAGCCGGCGAATCGGTGTTCTACGGAATGAAAGTTTTCACCGCCGACGGCGACGCCTTCGACCGGCTGATCCTGGGCAGCTCGCTGGCTGTTCTGGCCACCGGCCTGGTCTACCTGACGCGGCAACCGCTCCTGGCGGTCGGCCGGCGCCTGGGAGCGGCGATGGCCGGGGGTCTGGAGTTTCGGATGCTGTACGTGCCCGAGCACGTCTGGTGGCTGCTGCTGGCGCTCGCCGTCAGCGGCTCCGCCTTCGGACTGTACAAGCTTTCGCTCGGCGAGGCCGCCAACTGGCACCTCTACCTGACGGCAGCTTCGCTGACAGTCCTGGCGGCCGGCGCGGTCGTGCAGCTGGTGCAACACCGCTGGGCGGGCATCATCTCGCTGGCGGTCGGTGTCGTCCTGATGGCGGCGGGGGCGCTCTTGCTGACGGCGAAGTCCGCGCAGATCGACTCTTACAATCAAGCGATGCAGACGCACAAGAGCGAAAAGCGCGAGCTGGCCGTCGAGCAGAAGCTGCTGGAGCAGTCGCTCCAGAACTATCTGAGCAATCAGCAGCGCTCACAGCTGAGCCGGCTCGTCTTCCCCGACGCGCCCTCCTTCCTGACCGCCAGAACCTTCTTCCACAGAAGCAATCTCTTCGCTCAGACGCCGGGCAAGGGGAAGCAGGCTTACGAAGAGATCTGCCGGTCGCTCATGTTCAACTCGGGCAATCGCTACTTCGGTCTCACAGTCGAGCAGCAGGACGTCTACGAGCTTGACGCTCGGCGGGCGCAACGCAATCTGGAGAAGCTGATTCGCTCCGGACAAGCAGGCGGTGCCGGCATGCCGAACGGCAAACAAGGTCAAGGTCAGGGTCAGCAACCAGGCGAACCGCGCGATCCCGGTCGGGAGCCGAACCCCGGTTCCGGCCGTATGCCGCGCAACACTCTCTAGAAAGGAGGGCAGCAAGCATGCAGATTCAAATTGGCGAGCACCTGATCGAGTTCGACTACGAGGTGTACCTCCGTTACTTCTGGGTGGGCGTCCTGTTCGTGGTCGCCTGCCGCGTGCTTGGCTACTTCGCTCTCAAGAGCCTGCGCGAAGACTACAGCAAGCGGCAGAACCTGGAGCGGACCACCCGCGCACTGAAGTGGACCGGCGTCGCGGTTTCCACCTGCTTGTGGTCGGTAGCAGCTACGCTCCTGGCAGTCGCTGCCGCCGAGCCGTTCGAGCCCAACCAGCCGATTGTGGTGCCAGCGGGCACGATCAGCTACGTGATGGCCTTCGACGTCAGCCCGAGCGCTGAAGCCGAGGACTATCGAGACAGCCTGCCTCCCCCTCGCCTTCCGGATGGGTCTGCCAATCAACCGATCGGACCCTGGGGCAGTCGGCTGCAAGTGGCTCGTTGGCTGGCTTTCAACAAGATCATGAAAGCGATGCCTGGCAACAAGAAGGGCATCGTCGCTTATACCGCCGATGCCCGAGTCGTTTCGCTCCTGCGCGACGACGACCAAGTCATCAACGACCTGCTCAACAACGACGAGGCACTGACTGCCCCAGGCGGCGGCTCGGATCCCAGCGACGCTTTGCGAGCGGCGATTCAAATCCTCCGGAAGCAGTACGACGAAAGCAAGCAGCAGATGATCTTCGTCTTCACGGACGGAGGCGTTAGCGATCTGGAGGAGAAGACCTCGCAGGACGACAAGGACGTCTGGGAGCGTGACTTTCAGCGCACCCTGAAAGAGCTGGCGGCCCTCAAGGAGCAGGCGCTTCGATCCGGCGTGAAGCCACCGAAGGTGGTGCTGATCGGAGTGGGCGGCGACCAAGAGGTGATGGTGCCGCTGTACTACACCGACGGCGAGCGCGTTCGCAACGAGAAAGGGGAGCCCGACTTCTTCCCGTTCGGAGCGCCGGCAGACAAGAAGGAGAAGACCAAGCTGGTCGAAGCCAACATCGTCATGCTCAAAGACCGAATCGGTGCGGTCGTCGACTGCCAGTACCTGCGCGTCAGCCAGAACTGGCAGGAGAACGAGCAGTTGAGCTGGGTGAAGGACGTGATCGGCGGGCAGAAGAGCGCGGTCGGCAAACGCTATCTGACAGCCTACCCGCTCTACGCCGCGATGGCTCTGATCCTCCTGCTGTTCGCCCGCGGGCTGTTCCGCAGCAGCGACGCGATCGCGCGGAGGCGCATGCTTCCGAGCAACTGACGTGGCAGGGCCGAGTGCGTACCGCCATTGGTAAAGCGCATTCGGCACGCCGCAGCAGCTCATGGCTTGCTGCGGAGATTCACTGGTGCGAAGCGCTCATCTGTCGAGCGCTTCTTCTTACCTGAACAAGAACTCTGGAAAGAGGTGAACAATGTCTACGCAAGTGACCCCCGCCCTGATCGCCAAGCGCATGGGCATGTTGAAGCACGAGATCGGCAAGGTGCTCCGCGGCTGCAACGGCGCGCTGGAGGTGGTCGTCCGCGCTCTGCTGGCCGGTGGCCACGCCGAGCTGGTCGGCGTGCCCGGCACCGGCAAGAGCTTGCTGGCCAAGGCGATGGCCAAGTCGCTCGGGATGAAGGCCTCGGTCTTCACCTTCCTGCCCGACATGATGCCGGGCGACATCGTCGGCACGGAGATCTTCAATCCGGCCAACCGGCAGATGGAGCCGCTGCCCGGCAAGATCGACCCGGAGTCGCAGATCATCGTCGGCGACGAGTACAACCGGGCTCCGCCCAAGACCGTCAACGCCGCGATCGAAGTGATGCAAGACGGCATCCTGCACATCGGCCGGCAGCGCATCGCGATGAAGCGGCCGTTCTTCGTGCTGGTCCGCAACCCGATCTAGCAGAGCGGCACCTACGCCACCCCGGAAGCGGTGCTCGACCGTCTGGCGGCCTCCGCGACGCTCAACTACCCGCCGTTCGAGGAGGCGGTCAAGCTGGCGGCCGACCGCAACGTCATCCAGCAGGACCCGATCGAAGCGGCCAAGGTGTGCGAGGTGCTGAAGGCCGGCGAAGTGCACGCCTACCAGGACTTCGTGCGCGACACGGTGGAGGTGCCGCTGGCGATCGCCCGTTACATCGTGCGCCTGGTCTACGCCACCCGGCCGCCCGAGGACAAGGAGGTCGGCGACGACGAGGTGGACTTCAGCCTGTACGAGAAGTACATGCCGGAGGAGTACAAGAAGGACAATCTGATCTATGTCGGCGACTCCAACCGCGGCATCATCTGGCTGTCCTCGCTGGCGCGCGCGAATGCGGTGCTGGCCGGGCGGACGGTGGTGACCGATCAGGACGTCAAAGACGTGGCGGTGAGCGTGCTTGCCCACCGGCTGACGCTCAACGACCAGAAGTCCCACAAGTACCCGCGACACATCGGCCGGGTGATCATCAAGAAGCTGCTCGAGAAGGTCGAAACCACCGACTGAACGGAGCACGACGCCGCTGCGACGCGCAGACGGATGCGGTCAGGTCTGCCGTCGATTCGGTATCGCCGGCAGCGCTTGACCGCCTTTCTCTCCGACCTGCGCAGCCGCGCCGGTCTTAGCCATGAGGAGAACAATCATGCAATTCTTTGGAAGAGCACCGGCCCTGTCCGCCGAGCAGAAGCTCGAGCAGGACGTCGACCGCGTCCTCGATGAGGTCGCCGAAGGGATGCACAACGTGCGCTGGGACGTGCTGCGCTCTTTGCGCGCCGGCGAAAAGCTTTTGCAGACCGGCGGCTCCGGCATCGAGTTTCGCCAGCTGCGCTCCTTCGTCCAGGGGCAGGACGAGATCAAGATGCTCCACGCCCGCCAGACCGCCAAGCGCGGCGGCGAGCATGGAGACTGGGTGGTGCGCGAAAACCGTCCGGAAGTGATCAGCATCGACTACCTGCTGATGGACGTCGCACCCACCCACGACTTCGGCAACCTGCGCGAGTCCAAGCTCTGGCTCTGCGCTCGCGCCGGCGCCACCGCAGCGTTGTCCACGGAGGCTGCCGGCGACCTGCTCGGCTTCGTCGCCTACGCCGACAACGAGATCGTCCGCCACATCCAGCCGCGGTCGCCGCGACGCATCCTTAGGGATATCATCGGCAACATCATCGAGCCGCCCTACGCTTCCGGAGATGTCGCCAGCGGGCTCGAGGATGCGTTCTCCAAGCTGCCCCGCCAGCGCACGAGCGTCGTCTGGATCACCGACTGCCTCAATCTGACGGACAAGCAAAAGGACCTGGTGGCCGAAGCGGCCGGGCGGCATCGCCTGCTGGCAGTGGTTCCGCAAGACTTGCGCGAATGGAAGCTGCCGGAGCCCCGCTGGTGGTGGCCGTTCCCCTACCGGCTGAAGGTGTTCGACTTGACCACCCACCGGCGCTACAGCTTCTACTGCAACAAGCGAAACCGGGACCTGTACACGCAGGAGTTCCAGCGCCACACCGAAGAGCTCGTGCGCTTCTTCGACCAGGTCGGCGTCAGACACGCGATCGTCCACACCGAACACGAGGTGGAGGTCCGCGACTACAACACCCAGGCCGAGCTGGAAAAGGCGATCACCGAGCATCGCATGGAGCAGGTGCTCAAAGTTCAACAACTGATCTGGATGCCCTGACACCCAGAAAGGAGATGATTTGTATGGCAACGATGAAACTTGCTTTCTGCGCCTGCGCCGCTCTGGCCGCCCTGACCTTGAGTGGTGCCTCCGCATTCGCGCAGCAGCCGCGCCAGCCGGGAGCCGTGCCGGTGGCCGACAAGGTCTTCGACTGGTTCCCCAAGGAAGCGCCTTTGAAAGACCGGCGCATCTACGTGGAAGTCGAGATTCTGACCGAGTCGACCGCCCACGACCAGTACGACCGCCTGACCGGGCAGAACTTCCGGTACGGCGAGCGCTTCGGCAACAAGGTCGGCAACCTGATTCCGGTCCGGTTCCGCATCTTTCTGGTCAAACCGCCAGCCGGCGGTGAGGAGACGACCGTCCAGTTCGCCGCCCTGTCCGCCAACCCGCCCCGCTTGACGCTCCTGCCGGTGCCCAACCAGGACTGGCATGTGGCCAACCAAGCGGTGCTGCCAGCCGGCGAGCAGCCGGTGTCAATCGTGTCGGTACCGAATGTGGTGCTGGACTGGGGCGGCAAGGAGTACCAGTGCTCGCAGATGATCCAGGTGACCGCCCTGGTGCAAACCTTCAAGGACCCTCGCTTCCGGCTCAACCTCTGGCTCGAGTTTACCTACGCCATGAGCCGCCTGCCCGGCGGCGGTCCGGATTGGCGCCCGCTCGAAACTCCGGATTTCTGGGTCGACCTGTCGAGCGTGGCAGACCCCGGCCCGCAGCTGTCCACCGGCAACACGGATGAAGTCGAACAACTTCGCCCGGTCATGCCGGCCTTCGTGCTGATCGGCGTGGGAGCACTCTTTGCGCTCACACCGCTGATTTACTGGGTGACGAGGTTTGCCCGTCGCAACCTGGCAAGCGTGCAGGCGCTCGATCCGGCCGAGCAGCTCTGGCGCACGCTCAAGCCGATCCTGTCCCGCTCTATCGTGGACAACAACCCGCGGCTGTACAGAATCAGCAACCAGGACGTGGCCGCGATTGTCACCGCCATCGGTGTCTACGTCTTCCGCACGGACGGAGTCCCAATCAATGCCTGGACGGTCGAAGAGCTGCTCGAGCGGCAGGACGAGATCGCCGACGGCGAACAGTGGTACGCCCTGCTCAAGCCGCTCAAACGCCGGGTCGTCCAGCTCGGCAAGCGACTGACTCCGGAGGCCTACGGGCGGATCATCGCTCAGATTCGCCAGGTTTGCCCCGAGGTCTAAGTAGTGTCAGTTCACAGCGGACTGCCTGTCAGTGTTTCACAGCAGCGCAGCCACGGTTCTACTGACTTCCTCAACACGGGGCGGCAATCCAGCCGCCCCCTTCATCAGCCGGAGATCGGCAAGCTGCCAGGCAACTGGCGCCTTGCCGATCTCCGGCCCATTTGAAAGGAACCTGTCATGGCAAAGTACTGGCGTTCGACCGCTGCCTTCTTGCTGTTGGCCACGGTCGCCACCGTCGCTCTCGCTCAGCAACCGGAGCAAATTCCGGCACCGCAGCCGGTGTCACAGTCCCAGGGCGGTGCTGCCGCCCAACCGGCGCCGCCCGCAGTGCCTGGCTTCGAGCAGCTGCGGAAATTCCTCTTCCCGCAGCCGGCCAACGTGACCGTCGACAGCAACCTCAAGGGAGCGCACGCGCTCTACAAGAAGACGCTGACGCTGTGGAAGGAGAACGCGCTCGTCTTCATGGACCTGAAGGCCGGCAACCTCGACTGGAGCCGCAGCAACTCGTGGTACGAGAAGTGGGAGAAACGCTCGGCCGAAATCAAGGACGAAAAGGACTTCGCCACCGCCGACCTGCTCATCCTGATGGCGCTGGACGATCTGGGCGAGCGCTTCAATTACTACCTCACGCCCGACGACGTGGAATCCGAAAACAAACAGACCGACCCGACCGCGGTCGGCATCGGGGCTCGCTTCCAGATGGAGAACATGGAGGAGCTCCTCAATGCACTGGCGAAAAACGCCACCGAAGAGGATGCCGAAAAGGCCCTGATCGTCAGCCCGAAGCATCGCATCGTGCTGACGCCGATCAAAGGATCCCCCTCGGAGTCCGCTGGTTTGAAGGCCGGCGACATTTTGAAGAAGGTCGACGGCGAAGACGTCAACGGCAAGACTCTGCGCTCGGCGTTGAAGCTGATCAAGGGGCGGGCCGGCACCCAGATCGAGCTCGAAGTGGAACGAACGGGCCCGGATAGCAAGCCGGCGACAGTAAAGCTCTTCATCCGCCGGCAGCCGTTCACGCATCCGGTCGTCCACGAGACCGACCTCGACAACGACATCGTGCTGATCAAGCTCGACCACTTCTCCGCCGAGCAGACTCAAGCTGAGATGGAAGCAGCTTTGAGGCGGGTGGCCCAACTGAAGCTCGAGAAGAAGAAGCCGGTCAAGCTGATTCTGGACCTGCGCGATAATCCTGGCGGCCGCCTGGACTTCGCGGTGAACATCGTTTCTTACATGCTTCCGGAAGGTAACATCGTCACCCTCAAGGAGCGGAAAGGCGACGATATTCAGATTACCCGCTGGACGGCGACCCGCGATGCGTTGATCTACAGCTATCCGGCTCCGGTCAATCCCCGCAACATGCTGGCAATCAGCCCGCAGAAGCGGACTCTGCTCCTGCCGGAAGATGTGCCGCTGGTGATCCTGATCAATCACCGCAGCGCCTCTGCTTCCGAACTCACCAGCCGCACGCTGCAATTCTACAAACGCGCAGTGGTGGTTGGTGAATCGACCTACGGCAAGGGTGTCGGCCAGCAGGTTTACGACCTGCCCGACAAGCGCCGCGGCAAGGTCATCAAGTTCATCTTCTATCCGGGCGACCAGGACATCGACTGGCAGGGCGTGCATCCCAACCCGGGTTACGAGGTGAAGTGGCAGAAGCCGGCCCACGGCGTCGCGGACAACCAGCTCGAAGCGGCCAAGAAGGCCGTGCTGGCGGAGTACGAGCGGATCGAGAAGGAGAAGGAGCACGCCAGGCAGAAGCGGGACGCCGCCATCCAGCTGAACAAGGAGGAGTTCGAGAAGCGCAAACAGCAACGGGCCGAAGAGCTGGAGCGGCAAGCGAAGGAGCGGGCCGACGAGCAGTTGAAGAAGAAGGGCGGAAACAACCCGGCCGAGCCGAAGCCGGGCGCCAAGCCCGACTCCAAGCAAGCCGAGCCGGGCAAGCTGCCGGCCGGTGCTCCCGGCACGATGCCGCCCGCCAACGACAATGACGACTAGGGGCCGTAACGGTCCGATTGCTCTTACGTGACGGTGCCGGCTCGCTCGAGCCGCACCGTCACTTTCACAACTACAATGCGGAGGTCAAACCATGATTCGCTTTGCTTACCGCACCAACAAACCCGGAGCGAAGGCGCGACAACTTCAGTCTGCCTGGGCACTGCGCGCCTTGTTCCTGGCGGTCTTGGTGTCACTGCTGGCGGTGCTGGCTCTCCGGCCGCTTCTGCCGGAGGACAAGCCGGCGCCGTCCGTGCCGACAGCGCGGACCTCGCGCGACTTCTCGACAACGATGAACCGCAAACAGCTGCTCGAAGCCATCAAGGCCAGCGAAGCGGCTTTCGCCGTCTACCTCAAGCGCGACCGAATGACCGGCGACTTCGAGGCTATCGCCAAGGAGTTCGAAAGCATCGAATCCGACGCCGATCTCGTGCGCTTCCTGGGCATGCTCGGCTCGGCCGCCGGAGACGACTACTACGCCGTGCTGAGCAATCAGCAGTACGAGCACATCTCCGCGCTCGGCACCGGCGCCAAGATCGGGGTCGACTTCGAGTTCGGCTACGACTGGGGCAAACGGTCCTGGCTCGTGACGAAAGTCGGTCCGGCATCCGAAGCGGCCGGGCTGAAGAAGGATGACCGGCTGCTGGTGGTCAACAGCTATCAGGCTATCTCGACGGACGACTCGAGCACGCGCGACCTGCTCGAAAGGCAGATGAAGGCCAAGCTGGCCGGTTTGATCAACACGCCGATCGAGCTGGTGGTCGAAAGGGACGGCAAGACAACTACCGTCAACCTCAAGGTGCAGGTGCTTTCGCGCCTGGATGCCTTCAGCGTCGACGATATGGAGCACCCGTTGGAAGGCGGGAAGGTCAAGGACCTGAAGACCATCAAGTTCAACCACCTGCGCTCCGCTACCGTTCTGACCGACCTGCACCAGGTGCTGCGCAGCTGGCAGGCAAACGAAGTGCGGGGA
>JAGVKB010000073.1 GCA_020050835.1 Candidatus Obscuribacterales bacterium
GCAAAGCGAATCCAGTAGACTCGTAAGATGAGCCGCTTACGAATTGAATACTTCCCGACAGACTGTCAAAGACTACAGCTCCTCTTTGGATAAAGATGCCTGAACCCGATATGTCGATCGTTCCTCCGCCTGAAGCCGGATTTCGCTGCAGGAGTCCAAGTCCGGTCCCAAAATCGCTGACGAACACATTGGTGCCAAACAAACTGGTGTCTGTCACTATTCCCCCTGAAAGAGCAGGACTAATGAAGCCTGCCCCTCTAGTCGAGAAATAATCGGCAAGATTAGTGCTTGACGTAAGTCCGGATCCCAACTCAATACCACCTCCCGAAAATGAGTCTACGGTACCTACAGCACGAACACTGAAGGAGTCTGTCTCCCCAGAGATGTTGCCGGAAGCCAGCAGTATGATGTCTCCCCCATTGGCCCGGAAGCTTAGAAAACTAGCCAGATCGACGTCACCGGCAAGCGCCTTTCCAACTATGCTTCCTCCTGTTGAGATAAGGCTTCCACCGATGGAAGTGTTACCAGTGGTGGAAATGAGAGTGACAGACCCAGCCGAAGCGATGTCCGAATTGGACAGGGTGCCAAATCCAGGCGCACCAGAACTCAAAGTCCCGGACTGAACTATAGTTCCTGTGCCAGTTCTCACGCCAGTCTGCCCGCTCAAGCCGACCGGGCCGCCCTCACTGATAATTGAACCGAGGTCGCCAGCATCGACCGCGCCATCCGTACTGATGAGACTGATGCCGGTTACAGCAGCCAGATTGTTGAAACCAGCGAAGGTGAGATCTTCAGCCGCAGATAGCACTATGCTCGTTCCTGCGGAAATATCCAGATTGGCCGACAGATCAATCGTTCCACTCGTCTGAACCAGCACACCACCTGTGGTAGCACCGGTAAGACCGGGATTGATCGCGCCGTTTAGATTGACCGGCACCGGCGCATGACCAGGATCTTGACCAGGTCCAAAGCTCCCCGCTCCTCCTTTTGTGCCTCCTAGAAAGGTAACCGTTCCGCCAGATACAAAGGGAGCGAAGCCAAAAATAGTCACATCTCCAACAGTGCCAAGTGCTCCTCCATCAGTACTTACAGTTCCGTTCACAGTCACCGAAGATTGTCCGATGATAGTAACTGCCCCTCCGTCCGAACCGCCAGTTGAACGAGTGTCGATACCACCCACCGTCACGTTTCCGGAGGCGCCGGAGCCGCTGCTGTTGTCTCCGGCAATGATAATGACGCTTCCACCAGAGGTTGTACCACTCGTATCGATTTGCGCCCCGAAGAGGCTGACATTGCCGCCCGCTGTCGAAGCTGGTCCGATCGTGTAAGTGGTAGTGTTATTGGTCTGTTGCGGAAACGCCGGGGGGGAGAAATTGAATCCGGCAACGATATAGAGATTTCCGCCCGGTCCGGAACTGTTTGATAAATCGATAGTGGCAACGCCGGATGAGAAGACTCCATCCCGCCCGAGCAGTGCTAAGTCCTGTCCCGGAAGCGGTGAGAGACTCGTCAAGATTACAGGTCCTCCAGAGTTGGCTATCGTCGGGTCACCGGTCAAAGCTATGTTTCCCATTCGAAGGTCTCCAGATGAAACATAGATATGGGCTTCGCCGGCATTGACGTTTACCTGAGCACGAATTTCGTCTACCGCCGCCCGAGCCAACCCGTCACCGGAAAAAATATTCAGTTCTCTGGCAGACAGAAGCCCTCCAAACACATGGGTATTTAACTTTTCAACAAGCAGGGCGTTACCCAGATTGATATCGGACAGAACGGCGCTTATATGCCCGAGATTGTTGTTGATATTCAAGTTGGCTCCCGGCGCCGCGGCAATGCTCACCGCGCCGAGGGTAGAGCTAATCAAACCGCTGTTGGTCACGACACCGGAAGCGGAATTGAAATTTACTCCCTGTCCTCCGCTCACTAAAGCTTGTGAGGTAGCCGTCGAAAGGTTGCTTATGTTGTTGGCGGCAATAATGTTTAGGACGCCAGAAGCTATTATTTGTCCGTAGTTTAGAACCTCGCTCGCCGATGTGATTGCAAGATTCACCGAGCTTTGACTGCCATAGGTCGAAATCAAACCTCCTCCACCGACCAGTACCGAGCCGGCGTTGATCGCAACTGAGCCAGTTCCGCCGTCAAGAAGGTGAATCGACCCCAGTGCGTTGAGCGCCCCCTCTATATTCAAAGGGCTGCCCGGGGATGTAAAAATAGACACGCCAGCCGGAACCACTAACGACAACAACTCGGGAACATTTCCCAGCGTTTGCAGGTTAAGATGCCCGCTTACAGCTATTCCCTCGTGGTTGATTACAAGATGTTGAGCCTGCCCTGCCACTATTTGTGAGATAGCAGCCAATTCAGCTGCCGTTACGTGGTCTCCTGCCATCACAGTGCGCTGAACTTCCCCAACGGTGATGACCGCTCGGCCCGATGCACCGAGCATTTCCTCTCCCACATGGATATTGGCGGTCCGATTGGAAAGATCCAGCCCGACCGGTGCTTCGCCCCCTGCATGCAGCAGACCGTCGCCTGCATGTTCACTGGGTTGTGCGACAGCCGACTCAGCCGCCTCGACAGCATATGCCGGGCGGATCGGTGTCAGACTGATAAGTAGGGATACCGTTACGAGAACCGATAGAAGGCGTCTCATGAGGCTACCCCCAACGCACTATCTAATCCATTTTTGCATGAAGATTTCTAGCCTTGGTGTATTTGACGGGTTAAAGAAAGAAATGACTTGAATTTCCCATCTCTCCATTGAAACACCCCCTTGCCTGGAGCGACATGCGACTCTAATCGTCGCAGCAGTTCTTTAGCTGTTCAAAGTGAATCAAGCTGTCCAAGCGGTTAGAGCGGGCCCGCAGGCTGCTTCCGGAGCGTTTCCCTGAAAGTGTGGACGGACGTTGTCCCGGCAAGTTTTTCGATCGCGATTACAAGGCGGTAGGCCAATATGCAGATTTGAATCATTGCAAACTGTCGTACAAAGCGGTAGCCGATCTCCGCCTGGCGCTGCCTGATGTTCGAATAACATTCGACAGCCCTTAAAGCAATATCCGGGGACCGTTAAGTCCCCGGACTAATGCATTCAGCGTGTCTGGCAGGAGCTTTAGCGCTCCGCTATGACCGGTGGTTCAATTAGAACTCACCCATGCCGGCGCCGGCTGGCATGGCGTTCTTTTTTTCCTCGGGCACATCCACTACCAGAGCTTCGGTGGTGAGGAACATCGCGGCGATTGAGGCAGCGTTTTGAAGAGCAACGCGCTCAACCTTGGCCGGATCGATGATACCTTCCTTGGCCATGTCTACGTACTGGAATGTCTGAGCATTGAAGCCAATCCCTTCCTTTTCGCTCTTGACCTTTTCGACCACGACTTCACCGGAGAGTCCGGCGTTGTCAGCGATCTGGCGGACGGGAGCTTCGAAGGACTTGACGACGATGTCGAAACCGGTCTTTTCGTCACCTTGAAGAGCCTTGTATTCCTTGCACTCGGCCAACTTCTTGACCAAGCCGAGCAAGGTGGTGCCACCACCAGGTACATAGCCTTCTTCGACCGCGGCGCGGGTCGCATTCAGAGCATCTTCAAGACGCAGTTTGCGATCCTTGAGCTCGGTTTCGGTAGCGGCGCCGACTTTGATTACGGCTACACCACCGGAGAGCTTCGCGAGACGCTCTTGCAGCTTCTCTTTGTCGAAGCTGGAATCGGTCTCTTCGATCTGGCGCTTGATCAGTCCGACGCGCTTTTGAACTTCAGCCTTGTTTTCGTTGCCAGCAACGATCGTGGTCTTGTCCTTGGTGATCCGAACTTGGCGAGCCTTGCCGAGCATCTCCATCGTGACGTTCTCGAGCTTCAGACCTGCTTCTTCAGCGATTACTTGACCGCCGGTCAGAATAGCGATGTCCTTCAACATCTCTTTTCTTCTGTCGCCGAAGCCAGGAGCTTTCACCGAGCAGCAGCGAAGAACTTGACGCAGGTGGTTGACAACCAGCGTAGCCAGCGCTTCACCTTCGACATCTTCAGCGATCAACAGGAGCGGACGGCCAGCGCGCGCTACCTTCTCTAGCACCGGTACGAGGTCGGCGAGCAGGTTGACCTTCTTGTCGACACAGAGGATGAACGGCTCGTCGAGCACTGCTTCCATCTTCTCGCTGTCGGTCACGAAGTAAGCCGAGACGTAGCCCTTGTCGAACTGCATACCTTCGACGCACTCGAGCTCTGTGGAAAGAGACTTCGACTCTTCGACGGTGATGACGCCATCCTTGCCTACTTTGTCCATCGCATCAGCGATCAACTTGCCGATCTCTTCGTCATTGCCAGCAGAGATTGTGGCAACTTGCTGCCAGGCGGTCTTATTTTCGACCGGCTTGGCAATCTTCTTGATTTCAGCTACGGCAGCCGTCACGGCCTTGTTGATCCCGCGACGCAGAACCATCGGGTTGGCACCGGCAGCGACGTTACGAAGACCTTCCTTGACCATTGCTTGCGCAAGAACGGCAGCGGTGGTCGTGCCATCGCCGGCCGAATCATTGGTCTTGGTGCAGACTTCACGAATCAGTTGAGCGCCGGCATTTTCGAGGTGGTCGGGCAGCTCGATCTCCTTGGCGATGGTGACACCATCATTGACGATTTGCGGAGCGCCAAACTTCTTTTCGAGAACCACATTGCGTCCGGCCGGACCCAGGGTGATTTTGACAGTGTTGGCGACCTGATCGACACCACGCTCCAGGGCGCGGCGTGCTTCTTCTTCATAAACTATTTGCTTTGGCATATTTACCAGTTCCTCTCCTGTTATTGGGAACAACAATTACGTCAGTTGAAAAACCGAATTAGCCGATCACTGCGAGTAGATCGCGCTCGGCAAGAATCAGATACTCGACACCTTCAATTTTTACTTCAGTGCCGGAATACTTTGCGAAGAGAACTTTGTCGCCCACCTTAACTTCCATCGGCATGCGACTTCCCTTCTCATCGAACTTGCCGGGTCCGATTGCCAGTACTTCGCCCTGTTGCGGCTTTTCTTTCGCCGTGTCAGGAAGGACGATTCCACCTGAAGTCTTCTCCTCAGCATCCAACTTTTTGACGACGACTCGGTCGGCTAGTGGTTTCAAAAGTAGCTTTGTTGCTGTAGCCAAGGCTAATCCTCCTAATCTGAATTGCAACTCAAAACACGATCGTCCGGGACCAGAACGCTTCTTCAGCGCCTTCTATCTCCAGACCAATCAATAGTAGGAGTGTAGCGAGGAAACGCTTTGCTATCCTAGCTTTCCCCGATTTTCTTAATGATCATCTTTAAAGTCTTCGAATCCCAGCTCGGCAATGAGACGAGCCTCACAACTCGCCGGCTTTCCGCTTGCTGGTTTTCATCCAGCTGGCGTACTCCGGCGCGACTTCCAAATGGCTTTTCAATTTTGACTGCCGCTCGCTAATGACGGAGAGTTTTGCCTGGCGAGCCAGCTCTTCCCAAGAGATCTGCCCGGTGGTAGGAAGCCCTGACATCGTCACCTTAACTCTATCTCTACCTTCAAACTTCGCTACATCTAGAGCTTGCTCGGCGGATTTCAAAAGCTCTTCGGCATTATGGGCGTTGTGTGGGAAAGATGACAAGCCGATCGATACGGTTACCATGCCGATACCCGGGGCGGCTTCAGTGCGAATTCTGTGCCTGAGCCTCTCGGCAACGTCGGTTGCACTCGCCAACCCGGTCTCCGGCAGTAGAATTGCCAGCTCCTCTCCGCCGTATCGACAAGGAATATCGATGTCTCTGAGCGTCCCTTTCACCAGACGAGCCACATGTCTGATTGCTTCATCACCCTTTTCATGCCCGAGATGTTCATTAATATGAGAGAGATGGTCGATGTCGACCAGCATTAAGGCGAGATCTCGCTTATGACGCTGAGAACGCTCGGTCTCCTTCAGCAGAGAATCTTCAAAATGCCAGCGATTGTAAAGCCCGGTATGACCGTCTTGAATCGACTGGGCGGTAGCGCTTTCATGGGTAAGTGCAACATTGAGCGCGGTCGTCACTTGCGAAACCAGAGACTCGAGCAGATCGATCTGTTCTCGATGAAAAGCTCGAGCATCAGTGGAAAATACCATCAACACTCCCATCGGCTCATGATCATGGACCATCGGCAACGCTACCACCGAACCAAAAATGCTACCGCCAGTGGAGCGAGGCAATCCATACATATGAGCATTGGAGTCCTGGATGTACTCAGTCTTACCCGAGCTCATCGCCCGCCCGGCAATCGTCCCGTCGACCGAGAGATCAAACTCACTGATCGATGCTCCTTCCAGCCCCTTAAAGGCGGCCAGATTGAAGGCCCGCCGGGAAGGATCGTAAAGAAGAACGGCGCAATTAGGAGTGTTGCCCAGAACGAGCGCAGTGTCGGAGGCTATTTGCAAAACCTCGGGTGCACTCAACACACTGCCAGAAAGTGCGCAGGAAGTTTTGTACAAGGTGCCCAGCCGCTCGCGTTCATATTCGCTGCGTCCATACAGGATGGAATTGGCGATTGCCATCGCCACCACGTCAGCGACATCCTTATAAAAGTCGATGTTCGATAGAGTGCTCGCTTCAGTCAGGTCTAGCAAAGCCGCTCCCACCATCAAATTGGCTGTGATCAGCGGCAAAGCGAACTGCGCGGCTGAATTCTCGCGGCGCATGACCGAAGCGCTAATGTCGGGGGCCGAATCGCCGGGACTGATGCTGAATGGCATGCGCTTCTGCACCACATGTTTGAGCAAACTCTCGGCAGCAAAGGGCACTACTCGCAAAGTTTCAATCGATGATTCCGAATACCCCTTTGATGCCATCAATTTGAGCGCCAGGCTTTCGTTGTCGGAAAGAAAGATAGCCACCTTGGCACCGCCGGCCAGGTCTGCAAACAAGAGGGCCGCAGCATCCAGTACATCTTTCAAATGCAAGGAGGAGAACAGTGCCTTTTGCATCATTATGTAGCGAGGCAAAAGATTGCCGTCTGGCGTCATAGATTCCTCCCCGAAACAATCCGTAGTCGCATCAAGCACTTAGTACCCAGCCCGGACCTTTAATTACCATATCTAAGTCCCTCTCCGTCCCCTAGATTAAGCGACGAGTCTGATTCAGCTTCCATTGACGCGACATGCGTCATACTTATCTGTTGTCGTCGGCTCGACAGACAACCCTCGTTCAAGCCGCTTCAATGCAAACGGAGATTATTATGGGACAGAGCGTGCGCGATTCGAATTGTATTTTTTGCAAGATTCTAGAAAAGAAGATACCGGCGACGATAGTTAGTGAAGGCAGCGACCATATAGCGATTCGAGACGTAAGCCCGCAGGCTCCCAGTCATATTCTTGTCATTCCAAGCGATCACATTGCAGACATACGCGAGTTCAAACAGTCAGAAGCGCTCGGAAAGCTTTTCCAGACTGCAACCAGCATCGCCAAACTAGAGCAACTGGAATCATTTCGATTAGTAGTAAACACTGGAGCAGAAGCCGGGCAAACCGTTTTCCACTTGCATATTCACCTGCTGGCAGGACGAGCGATGCAATGGCCTCCAGGATAGATGTAGCAGTTTGATGCAACTACGCGGCGCCGCCATTGCCGGCTGATTCAATTCGTAAATCAATCGTGCGAATCATGGAACCTCAGGATGCCCTGTTACGTCACTTACGGAAGTGGGGGTAAATTTTGTAACGTAGTGACCAAAAGTGGTCGTTTCAGGCAGTTGCGAAATGGGTATGACGAACGTGTGAAGGCTATTGCCTTTGCAGGTGACAATGAGGGCTATCCCAATGCTTACTCAAGAAAAAGGTGAACAAGTCCTTTGGATGGCGGATTGCTACAGCCTAGCAAAACGGTTTCCAAATCCACGCACCTGGATGGCATTGCTCGAACCTGCAGACCCGAATCTCAATCCATTTCATTATTGGTTGTGGATGGAAATTTGGAAAGCGTCGCACTCCGATTCCGATCCGGAACCGAAGATAGCCTCATAACTAGCGCGGAACCGGTTCAACAGTGGCTTTCTCGAAGTGTCGAGAGCCATTCTTCACAACGCAGTTGCGTCCAATTACTGAATCTCTGAGAACTGCCGAACGCTCAATGCTGACGTTCGACCAGACGACCGTTCCTTCGAGCTCGACATTCTCTTCGATATTGCAATTGTCACCGATCACGACCGTTCCCCTGATAGCGACACCTTTGCCCAGACGGCTATTCTTTCCGAGCATAAGCTTGCCGTCAATGCGGCAACTGTCGTCGATGACCGAGCCCGCACCGAGCCAGCCCCAGGCCGTTCTCTCACCCGGGAGATCAACTTTTAGGCGCCCTTCAATGGCGTCAATGTTGGACTGCCTGTACTGTTTGATCGTACCGACATCCGACCAGTACGACTTTATCTCCACACCGAGCACCGGCAATCCCCGCTCGACCAATGCGGGAAACAGCTGGCGGCCAAATCCAAACTGTCCGGCCGCTGGAATGTGCTTGAAAACCTCCGGTTCGAGGATGTAAATTCCGCTCGAAGCCAGGTTGGACAGAGCTTCTTCCTGCAACGGCTTCTCCTGAAATCCCTTGATGAATCCTTCCCCGTCTAGTACAGCCACGCCAAACTGAGAAACATCATCAACGCGCTTGAGACAGATAGTCGCCAGGGCCTGCTTCCTTTTGTGCTCAGCGACCGCGGCCGAAATGTCAGCATCGGTCAGAAGGTCACCCATCATGACCAGGAAAGTCTGATCGTCTAAGTACTTGCGCAACGCTCGCACGCCACCGGCATCGCCGGTGAGCTCCGCTTCATAGAGAAAATTGAGGTTCATTCCCAACCCGGAGCCGTCTTGGAAAAAATCCCGAATCTGGTCCGGCAGATAGTGGAGATTGGACGACACCTCTAGAATGCGATGTTGCTTCAAAAGCCGGAGGATGTGCTCCATCACCGGAACATTCGCTACAGGAACCATCGGCTTTGCTATCTGAGTCGTGAGCGGATCTAGTCTCGAACCTACTCCTGCAGCCAGAACTATCGCCTTCATATCGCCCTAGTTTCCTCGATGAATTTGTCTTAAACCATCTTTCGCAGAAGCGTTAAGCCTGTCTCCGCTCGGTCTCGGAGCGCTTACCCTGCTCCGTTATCCTCTCATATCCATGCTGCCTGCTAATCAATCTTTGATATTACTTATATATTCTGAAGCTGCCGGATTTTTATCCTTTCTTTTGCCAGCATAGGCAGATTGGACTGATCTAGCTCCAACATCTCCTTGGCTCTGACTATGCCTGCCATCACTTGCTCGAGCGAAGTGCCGCCGAAAGAGGAGCGTGCACCGACCGACTCTTCCATCGTCACGTGTTGATAAATGTCTGTGTCAAAGGCCGGGCAGAACTGCTGCCACTCATTTAACTCCAGGTCGGCTAGAGACTTGTGCCTTTGCGTGCAGTAATTCACGAGCTGTTCGACAATTTTGGAAGCTTGATCGGGCGGCATGCCACCGTTGACCAGGTAATCGACAGCAGCAGCGGCGTTGGTCAGATCGGAGACAGCAATCTCCTTCATGCGCTCGGCATTAACATCAACCGACTGAAGAACAGCCCGGGTCAGCTCCAGCGAGAATTTCAAGGTATCAACCACATCCATCAGAGCCGGAAGGCTATCTTGAAGATCGTGACAATAGCCCATAGGCACCGCCTTAAGAGCGGCAACGAGCTCGACGAGACGGCCGAAAATCACTGATGGTCGGCTGCGCAAAATCTCCAGCACAACCGGATTACTTTTCTGCGGCATGCTCTGACTGCGGAAAACGAAAGCTTTGCGCAATCGCACGAAACGGAACTCCTGAGTAGCCCACAAAAGTAGATCGGCGCCGATTTGCGAGATATGCAAGCCAACCAGTGAAGCGACGGAGCCGAACTCGACCATAAAATCTCGGTCGGAGACGGCATAAAGACTGTTTTCAATTACATCGTCGAAATTGAGATACTGTGCGACCAGCGTTCGGTCAATCGGTTGACTGGTGCCGGCTAAGGCTCCCGCACCGAGAGGCAAGACATTGAATCGTCGGTAGAAATCGGTCAAACGACTGAAGTCGCGACGGAAGCGGGTCTCGTTGGCGAGCCACCAGTGCGAAAGCAAGATAGGCATGGCGGGCTGCATGTGCGTGTAGCCCGGCATCACTATTTCGAGATCACGCTCGGCCAGTTTGGTGAGCTCCAAGCGCAATTCGAGCAGCTCGGCGAAAATGTCCAGGACTCTTTCCCGAAGCCAGAGTCGCACGTCGGTGGCGATCTGATCGTTGCTGGACTTGGCTATCCGCAGATTTAAAGAAAGATCGCCTATCAGCTCGGCCAGGCGCGCTTCGAGGGCGGAGTGAATATCGACGTGTTCGGCTTTCAAATATGCTTTGCCTTCCAAGAGTTCGCGCTTGATCTGCGCCAAACCATCGAGCATCGCCTTTGTCGTCTCGCGGTCTAAAATCTTGGTTTCGCCCAGCATCTTTACATGGGCGATGCTTGATTCGAGATCATATTCGGCTAGTTGCAGCTCAAGTTCAGGATGCCGCCCGAAGCGCAAGAGTTGATTGGACTCGTGCGTCCAGCTTCTTTCAGATTGACTCTCATCTGTGCTCATGGAAATAGCCTAACAGAAGAGAAATCGGCCTGACTGAGTAAGCGCTAATTCACCGCAAAATCAAAGGAACCGGCATTTCGCACGGCTCCTCAAATGTTTTTTTGATTGTGTTGGCCAGCTGCTAAGCAGCTAATCCGCTGTGCATATCGTCTTTCTAGCGATAGTTCTAAGCGGCCTTTTTCTGCTCGAGCACTTTCTTGGTCTTTTCTATCTGCTTTTGATAGCGGCTCAACTCTTGTTGATAGCGCTTTTGTACGTCTTGTTGTGGCGTTCCCATATTTACTTCCTGATTCTAGTCCCAAATGTTATCTGCGACCCGATATGCCATCGGGCGGTCGGTGACGCATTTGACTTGGTAAGGTTTGCTTGGCGATGCCTCTCGGGGCTGCGAAGCTGGATTAATATAGCACACTTTTAATATTATGCAAACCCTGCCGGCAAAAACCCCAATAAACGCCACCATTTACCGTCTTAGCACCATCTTTCCTGGTTTACATATACCCCCGGATGCGGTTGACTAATCGTCACCGCACCGGATCTGCCCCCGACGAAAGAGGCTGAGCTAAGCGCCCTGGATGAGCTAGACGCAATCAGTTGACGAGTTGTTCCTGGAACTTTTCAAACGCTGTTTGCGCTCGACTTCGACTGCTTGACAGCCTCACCCAAGGACCGGTTGAGGGCCTCGGCATTGGGCAACAAAAGTGAAACCGCAAAGGCGACTAGCATGGTGGCAGCGCCTACCATGTAAGGGCTCGCCATACCGAGATATTGAAACGCTGCACCACCAGCAAGCGGTCCCAGAATGCGGCCGAGCGTCGAGAGCGATTGCCCTACCCCCATGACGCCGCCAACCTGATCTCCGGCCGCTAGCTTAGACAAAATACTCTGGTTCGAAGGGGTCGTCATGCCAGAGCCCAATGCAAGCAAAGCCAGCGCTGAATAGAGAACTGCCACCGAATTAGTCAGCGGCGTCAACAACAAACCGAGGGCCACCAGCAGCGACCCGGCAGCAATCAGTTTCTTCTCACCGAATCGCTTGGACAAACGCCCAATCATGCCGCCTTGCATAAAGACCATCACGAATCCGATGAAGGCGAACATCCACCCGTTGGCGGCCGCATCGAAATGGAACTGGTGCTCGGTCAACAGAACGAGCGTCGTCTCCATCAGAGCGAAAGCAAAGGTTGAAATGAAAAAGATCGACAGCGGCGCTCGCAGTTTGCGATCTCCCAACGTCTGCCAATAGAAGTTCGGTTCGAGCACGAATCGCTCATGCCCAGCCTGCGTACGGCGTTCCGGCTCGGGCAGAAAAAAGAGCGTGAGCAGCAGATCAAGAAAACTGAAACCAGCCGCGACATATCCGGCCAGCGAAAAATGGTGAGCGGCGCACGCTCCGCCGATCGCCGGTACCAGCACGAAGCCGAGTCCGAAGGCGGCGCCAACCACACCCATCCCCTTGGCGCGGTTCTCTACCGTGGTGACGTCGGCAATGTAGGCCTGGGCGACCGCCAGGTTAGCATTGCCGATCCCTGCCACTATCCGTGAGACGAAGAGCATGGTAAGGCTACCGGCAAAACCCCAGATCAAATAGCCAACCCCAGAGGCAGCCAGGCTAACCAGCAGAATCGGGCGCCGGCCAACCTTGTCTGACAGCCTGCCCCAGAACGGCGTAAAGATGAACTGCATAAGTGAGTAGGACATCAACAAAAGCCCTACTTCGAAGCCACCGGCACCAAACTTCTCGGCGAATGTCGGCAAAAGTGGAATGATGATGCCGAACCCAATCAGGTCGATGAAGACCGTGAAAAAGATAAGGAGCAATGAGAGCTTTCCGGATTTCTTTTCGGTGCCGTTGGTCATGGGTTCCTGGCTCGCTGAATAATTTGGAAGGAGAGCGGTCGGGCGACTTGAGTCAGCCTGCGCGCCGACCTGCGCCGTTTATATTAGTTTGTCCCGGTCTGGGGCGGGGTAAGTCTAATGTAATGTAAGGACAGTAGAAGTGCCCAAATCGAAACAAAATTATTAGACGATGAAACTGTGCTTGTCCTGCCACTTAGAGTTCACCGATGAAATGGACGTTTGCCCGAAGGATAACGTTACTCTGGTTACTCTTGGTGACGATCCCTTAATCGGCAACACTCTGCAGGACCGTTACAAGATTGAATCGGTAATCGGACGAGGAGCGATGGGAGCCGTTTATAAGGCCACCCAGGAGATTATCGGACGGGAAGTGGCTATTAAGGTGCTGCACACGCATCTGGTCGACGACAACGATGCGCTCAAACGCTTTCACCAGCAAGCGAAAGCCGCCAGCCGGCTCAATCACCCGCACATCATCACGCTCTATGATTATGGCGTCATGTCCGGCGGGCAGCCCTACATAGTAATGGACTTGCTCAAGGGCACAGCCATGTCCCGGATATTAGAAGAGCGTGAATACCTTCCGCTGGAAGAGGCTGTCCCGCTGATCAAGCAGATCTGCGAGGCGCTCGGTGATGCTCACAAACACGGCGTGGTTCATCGCGACGTCAAGCCGGACAATATCGTGCTGGAAGAACAGAACGACAATAAACTATGGGTTAAGGTGGTCGACTTCGGAATCGCCAAAATCGTCCAAGGCGGCGACGAAACGCTCGTGCGCATCACGCGAACCGGCATGGTTTGCGGCAGCCCAGCCTACATGAGCCCGGAGCAGTTCCAGGGCGACGAAGTAGACGCTCGTTCGGATATCTATTCGCTAGCAGTCCTGATCTTTGAAATGTTGACCGGGCGGCTGCCATTTCAAGCGAAAGACTTAGTCGGTTTGATGTCTCTTCATGTCTCCGACAAGCCGCCATCCATGAAGAAAGTGAGACCAGATCTCGACTTTCCGCCGGAGCTGGAGAAGGCTCTCGAGCATGCGATGAACAAGAACGTCGAAGGCCGACCGGCATCCATGGACGATTTCTGGCAAGAGCTCGAAGCCGGATTTGCCGCCCGACACAAGATAAGCAGGAGCGGAGCAGGTCCTGCTTTGAGCAGCGGCGGCACGCCAGAGCAGCAGCTGTCGGGCAAGGACATTCAGGAGCTTGTTTCGGCAAAGATCTCGGCAAAATCAAAACAAGTCGAAGACGAAATTCAAAAATGGGCGCGCGCCACCGTCTCGCAAGTCGACAATCCATCCGGGCAAGCCATTACGCAACGAGCACCGCGAACGAGAGCGAGCATTCCCTGGTGGGCCAAAGCAGTCGGCATGGCGCAGAGCACCATGCCATTCGTTTTCACGCTGGCGTTGATGTGCGGACTGTACTGGTTTACGCAAGGGGACTCGGAGTTGGCCAGCGCGCTCCGAGACCGGCTGAAGACGAGTTTGCCGTTCTTGAGCAGACTAGGGCTCTCCGAGCCAGCACAACTATTTTCCGCCGGGAGATTGAGCGAGGCCGTAAGCCTGCTCGAACAGAAGAAAGCAACAGGCAGATTGAGCCAGCCGGAATCAGATCTGCTCAACAAATGTTACTTGCACCTCTCCAACGAAGAGGCCAAGAAGAAAAACTACAAAGCAGCGATCGCTCTGCTCGCGCATGTCTCCGGCAAAGGCGTCCATAGCTCTAAAGCAAAAGCGCTGATCAAAAGATACAAACGTATGCTCGACAAGTGAAACAGAAGCTCTACTCTAAGAGTTAGACCGCAGCTTCGACGAAGCTGCCCATCTTGCGAAACTTGCGGTGGCGATCGTCTTTCAAGGACGGTCCGGACAGGAGCGTGAGTTCGGTCAGCTGCCCGATTAAGGCCGCTTTGACCTTCTGCGATGCAAAATCAAAATCATGATGAGCACCGCCGAGCGGCTCCTCAATCACCTGATCGATCACGCCCAGAGAGAACAGCTCGCGCGCGGTCATTTTCATGGCCTGACAGGCTTCAGCCACCTTGTCGCCAGAGCGCCAGAGGATTGAAGCGCAACCTTCCGGCGATATCACCGAATAGACGGAATGCTCGAGCATCAATATACGATTGGCAACACCGATTGCCAGCGCGCCCCCCGAGCCACCTTCACCGGTGACGACTGCCACCACCGGCACTGTCAAACCGGCCAGCTCCCGCAAGTTTAAGGCGATCGCTTGCGCTTGATTGCGCTCTTCGGCGTTGAGACCCGGATAAGCACCAGGAGTGTCGATTAAGCAGACGATCGGCAGCCCGAACTTTTCGGCATGATGAAAGTTTCTGAGCGCTTTGCGATATCCTTCCGGCTGCGGCATGCCGAAATTGCATTGCTGCTTGTCTCTGAGCGCTCGACCTTTCTGTGTGCCGACGCCCAGCACGGCAAAGTCACCAAGCTGCAAGAACCCGGTCACCATCGCTGGATCGTCGCTGCCTTGCCTGTCTCCGTGCATCTCCACCCAATTGGCGTCCCAGCGCTCGAAGTAATCACGCGTGTATGGACGCTGCGGATGGCGAGCGATCGCCAGATGATCGATCGGGCGCAAATTGGCATACAGTGAACGCTTGAGATGAATGTATTGCTCGTTGAGCTGAGCGATGTCGGTCTCCAGCTCGGCATTTGGATTGTCGGCAAGCTGCTTTTCCAACGCTTCTATCTGTTGCGCCAAAAGAAGCAACGGTTGCTCGAATTCCAGTGGAACAATTTTCTTTCCGTTCATCTCCGTCCTATCTAGTCTGCCGACTCGACACTTTGCCCTGAGCAATCTGCTCTCGGCTTTCCGCTTTGGCGGAAGCTACCAGCTTGCGCTTATGAAATTTCACCAGACCGTGAAGAGTGTCCTTGAGCTTAGTCCGCTCGACAACCATGTCGACCTGTCCGTGTTTCAAAAGATGCTCGGCCGTTTGAAACTCATTGGGCAATTTTTGCCGAATAGTCTGCTCGATTACGCGCCGGCCAGCAAAGCCGATCCGAGCTCCGGGCTCGGCGATGATGATGTCACCCAACATAGCAAAACTAGCCGTCACACCACCGAATGTCGGCTCCGTCAAAATAGAGACGAAAAGAAGCTTGGCTTCGTGCAAAGATTGCAAAGCGGCGCTGGTCTTGGCCATCTGCATCAAGCTCAAGATCCCCTCTTGCATGCGAGCTCCGCCGGAGCTTGAGATCACAATCACAGGCAGCTCATGCTCGACGGCATGCTCGATCAAACGCGTTACCTTTTCGCCGACCACCGACCCCATCGAACCGCCAAAATGCCCGAAATCCATTACGGAGAGCGCTACTTTGGTGTCCTGCAAGAGGCAGGTGCCGGTCACGACCGCCTCCCGCAATCCAGACTTACGGGTCGCTTCGATCAATCGATTGGGATAAGTATCGGTGTCCACGAATCCAAGCGGATCGGACGACATCAGATTGCCGAAAAGCTCTTGCCAGGTATCAGGATCGGCCAGCTGTTCGATCCGTTGGTCGGCTCCGATTCGAAAGTGATACTGACATTTCGGGCAGACTTGAAAGTTGCTCCTGAGATCTCGGGTATACAAGAGCTCGCGACATTGAAAACATTGCGTCCAAAGCGCGCAATACTCCTCGGTTGTCAGCGGCTGCTTAACTTGCATCGCTTCGCGGCTTTTACGCCTGCTCGCGAACCATTCCTTCAGATCCATCGTCGCGGGTCTCACTTCCCTCAACCAGCCGATTCCGCGGTTGCGGTGCTACGGTCAGGTTTGTAAAGGGTAAAGCTTCACTAGAAATCACATAGAATCACAGGAGGATGATTATAACACTGGCATGATTTAGCGCTTTACTCCATGAGCACACAACGTTTCTTCTTGAGCCCGGAATCGATTGACCTTGCCAGCGGGCAAGTGGAGGTCGCTGAACGCTCGCTAATCAGCCAGATGCGCTCGGTTCTGAGGCTCAAGACCGGCGATCAGTTCGTGGTGCTGAACGGGCTCGGTCAACTATTCACCTGCATCTTAGAAGAGATAGCGCCTACGCGAATCCGAGCGCGCATTGTCGATGCCAGCCAGGCAAGCGGCGATCTACCGATTGTTGTAACAATAGCTCTGCCGCTTTTAAAAGGCGACCGCTTCGACTGGGCGCTACAGAAGCTTACCGAACTGGGAGTCGCTTATGTTTTGCCATTCGTTTCCGATCGCAGCGTAGTAAAGTTAGACGCCCAAACGCCAAATCCAAATCGCCCGAGCTCAAAACTCAGCCGCTGGCAAACGATCATGAAAGAGGCGGCTGAGCAATCGGAACGCGCATCCATCCCTCAGATCCAACAACCAGCTCAATTTAGAACCGTGCTTGCAAGCATTGCCGCGTCAGCGAAGGGCACCGACCTCTCCCTCATCTGCGCCGAGCGGCGAAGGACCGAGCGCTTGAGCGCAGTGCTCACCAAAGAGCCGGCTGGCAATTTAGTCGGCAGAAATGTTGCCCTGGCAGTCGGACCGGAAGGCGGCTTTTCGCCGCAAGAGATCGAGCTGGCGATCGAATGCGGATTTCAAGCCGTCTCGCTCGGTCCAAGAATACTCAGAAGTGAAACAGCGGCAATCTATGCGGTGTCACACGTGGTAGCAATCCTGGCCGATGGCTAAACATTCCAGCGCCGCGGTGCAGCCAATTTGCAGCAGGTCCGGAAGCTTTCACCTGCCGTCCGAAAGCTTCCGATTCTTTCGGGACGGCGAGCGGTCGGGTCAGTTCGCCGAGACCAGCAAGACGCTCAAGCTATATACAGATACGCACTTTGTATGTTCATCCGGCCCACTTGCACCATGAAACCACCGGTGGTGTAAAAGAAAGTGGTATCAGAGGCTTGACAAATTGATCATTTCAAAGTCTTATAGTAGCTGTTGATTTGGCGACCAAACGGAACGCCTGGCACGCTAGAAAGGCATGAGTGTGGCTGATAACCTGGCTTGTATTCGAGAGGGCATCGGGGCTCGCCCGGTTAAGCTCGTCGCGGTCACCAAGTATGTTGGTGTGGAGAGCATCAAGGAAGCTTTCGATTGCGGTATCACCGAATTTGGTGAAAGCAAGATTCAAGACGCTCTCGAGAAGCAAGAGTTAGTCGCCCAGGCTGTCAGCGGAGAGATCAACTGGCATTTCATCGGTCACTTGCAGACCAACAAGGTCAAAAAGGCGGTCGGTCGTTTTTCCTTGATTCATTCCGTCGACTCGATTCGACTAGCAGAAGAGATCTCCAAGACTGCCGAAAAGCTGTCGATCGTACAGCCGGTACTACTGCAAGTGAAGATGCTTCCGGACAACAGCAAGAACGGATTCACTCCCGACGAACTGCGCCACGATTTGCCGGCGCTCACGGCTTTGCCGGGAATCGCCGTGAAAGGTTTGATGACCATTACCCCGCTCAGCCAGGACGTCAGCATCTGGCGGCAATGTTTCGAGGGCTTGCAGGAGCTGCGCGACGAATTGAGCAGCGCTTACCGACTCGAATTGAAAGAGCTCTCGATGGGCATGTCTCAGGACTGGCGAGAGGCCCTTGCTTGCGGTGCCACCATAGTCAGGCTGGGCAGCGCAATCTTCAGGCATTGAAAGATTTCGAAAGGACAGTTTTTTCCCATGTTGTTGTGTGTGTTGTGGAGTAGCTAAGGAACAGGTTGAGGCAAGGAGGAAGGTAGTGAGCATAGTGCAAAAGTTTAAGAGCTTCTGGTTCGGTCCCTCGGACAATTACGACCAGGAAGACTTTGAAGATCTGTTCGAGACCGGTGATACCGTTTATGCCACCAACGGGCAGCTCGCGCTTGATAACGCTCCGGTCGAGCCCGTTAAATCTGTCCGTCAGACGGTGGGGAACATCAACCAGAAAGTCGTCGACCACCCTAGCGCCCAGCCATCAAGCGAAGTGCTGGTGATCGAGCCGAGAGCTTTCGATGAAGTAATGGAGATCGTCGAGCACTTGCGTGGACGAAAGTCCGTTCTGCTCAATCTGCATCTTTTGGATAACGAAGGATCGCAAAGAGTAGTGGACTTCCTTTCCGGAGCGACTCACGCCGTCGATGGTCACCAACAGCGGATCGGCGAAGGAGTATTCCTGTTCGCGCCCGCAACTGTGCTAATCAGCTCGGAATCAAGCTCCTCAAAGGCGATTAAAGAAGCGTTCTGGAGCAAGACTCAAAACGGTTAGTGGAATCCCAAGCCTAAAAGCGGGTGTCAGGCCAATGGACCGACGCCCGCTTTTCCTTTTTCTATGCAAGGCTGGACAGGCGGATCGGCCGCAAAAGATTGATTGGATTCAACTCACTAATATGGATGGAAATGTCCAGGTCATTCTCTCTATAAGTACGCTCGAACAAGAGCACAAGCAGTTGAGCGTACCGATACTTCATCTTAAGAGTGAATTGTCCTGTGTAGGTCTGTTCTTAGAATTCTTGCTTGAACCAGTCAACCGGATTGGTCGCCACTTGATTCACGTACAAACTAAAGTGCAGGTGCGGTCCGCTAGCACGCCCGCTCTGGCCCACCCGCCCGATTATCTGTCCTCTTTTCACCAGCTGGCCCTCTTTTACCAGTACTTTCTGAAGGTGAATGTAAAAGGAGACCACGGACTGACCATGGTCGACCGCAAGCGCATTGCCATGCAGCTTCCAATTCTTGCCGATCATAATCACCTTGCCGGCGGCGCAGGCGCGAACCGGTGCTCCGAGCGGAGCGGCGAAATCGAGACCGGAGTGATAATAGTCCGTAAGAAGTTTGCCGTTGACGATTCTCCTTACTCCAAATACAGTCGAAACGCGCGCATCAGCTGGCTTTCCAAAAGCATCTCGCCAGAAGCGCTCGGACGACACGGTCGCCTTGGCATCGCCTACCGCCTTCTCCTCACCGGGTGAAGCATCAAAACTATCCTTCCCTTTCGGCAACCTGAGCCGCTGAACCGGAAACCTGGCGGACAAGACTTTGATCTCTTTGTAGTCGGATCCGCAGCGAATCTTGTAACTACCGGGAGCAAGATCGGCTGGAATAGCCAGAAGCAGCTGAAAGTCCTGGGAGCCAGCACATTCTTTAATTTCAACCGGAAAGACTTGATAGCTGTGCTGGTTAAACTCCAGCGGCGGATTAATTACGTTCTGGTCAGACTTGGCCGGCTCTTGAAGCTTGAGAAAGACGCTGACAGTTTGCCCTTGCTTGGGACTTTCATCGGAAACAGAGATCGCTACCCGCCCAGAGGCGGGCAGACAGTGCAGGGACAATAGGACTAGTGAGATTCCCGTAAGCCAGAAGGCGGCGAGCGGGGGACGGGAAAGACGAAGATTCACCGTGCCGGGTCAGGATTTCGGCACGAGCTGATCGATTGCATCACGCAAGACTTCAATCTTGTCGATTGGAATAGCCACACCTTTCTTGGTGGGCTTTTCCGACTGATCCTTATCCAGATACCATTCACGGATGTGCAGGTACTTGGTGCCGCGATACTCACCTATGTAAACTTTGATGGTTTCTCCCCGAGCCTTTTCGTGTACCGTTATCTGCTCTTCCAAGGAAACTCCCTCCCATTTCTCTTTTTTTTGCGGCATCCTAAAGGGCCGCTCCCACAACTATGAACAGTATATAAAATATTACTCTTAAATAAAGATCTACATCTAAATAAGATCTCTTACGCTTCTATAGATCAATTATGAGCACTTTTGTCGATCAAGTAACAATAACAGTCCGCTCCGGTGACGGTGGCAACGGCATGATCGCCTGGCGGAGAGAGAAGTACGAGCCGTTGGGAGGTCCGGCCGGCGGTGACGGCGGTCGTCGTGGTGACGTCCTGCTGGAGGCGGATCAACAATTGAGCACCCTGCTGGACTTTCGTTACAAAAGTCGATATGACGCACAGCGCGGCGCCAAAGGTGGTCCGAAGAACAAGTATGGAAAGTCCGCCGACCCCTTCGTTATTAAGGTGCCGGTCGGGACGGTCGTCCGGGATTCCGAAAACGGAGCGGTAATCGCCGACTTAGCCAGAGACGGGCAGAACGTCCTGGTCGCTGAAGGCGGTTTGGGCGGCAGAGGCAACACCAAGCTGGTATCGCCAACCAGGCGTGCTCCTCACTTTTGCGAACCAGGCCAACCAGGGATCGAGCGCAAGCTCGAATTGGAGCTGAAACTGCTGGCCGACGTCGGCGTCATCGGTGTGCCGAACGCCGGAAAGTCTAGCTTGCTGGCACTTATGACAGCGGCGCGCCCGAAAATTGCCGATTATCCGTTTTCCACCTTGCAACCCAATCTCGGGGTAGTGAAACTGCCCGGTGGAGATGGCTACGTAATGGCCGACATCCCCGGTCTGGTGGAAGGCGCAGCCAACGGTACCGGGCTTGGGCACAAATTCCTCCGGCACGTCGAGCGGACGCGATTGCTCATTCACCTGGCCGATTTGAGCTCCGAAGACCTCGAGCGAAACATCAAGATTATCAATCAAGAGCTGGCACTTTACAGCCAGACTCTCAGCTCGCTGCCGCAGATTCTTGTTTTGAACAAGGCGGACCTCCTGGACGAAGCTGCGAAGCAAACGGCGTTCGCCGAAATAAAAGCCAAATACCGGTCGTTAATGCCGGCTGGCATACGACTTGAGGCAGACTCGCCTTTGCTCATCTCCTGCGGCACCAGGGAAGGCTTAGAGAAGCTTTCCGCGCAAATCGCCTTGAGCTTGAGCAGACTCGATAAGAAACCGGTGCTTTATGAAATCGAGGAAGATCCAAAGGCGCTACAGCGACCAGACAGCACCTTCTCAATCGAGCGTCACAAGAAGGTCTTTAATGTGGTGAGCGACCGGGTAGACCGCCTGGTTGAAGTTACAAATCTGCGCGACCCCGAATCGGTATTCCACCTGCATCACGTGCTCAAGGCGATGGGAGTAATCACGGCTTTGCTAGCCGAGGGAGCCAAGCCGGGCAGCGATGTAGTGATCGGCGGCGTCACCTTCGCCTTTGGCGAAGATTGGTAGCAGGCAAGATCAACCGTGCCTGCTTAGCTCATTTGAAGAAATCGGCTGGCGGCCCGACAAAAACCTACTTGGCAGCAGCTTCCTTCGGCTCGCTCACCGGACGTTGCTGACGCTTCAGACCGGCTACTTTGGCGGCTGCTTTCTGCTTTTGCTTGCGTTTGAGCACTTTGACCGCCCGCTTGGCACCTTTCTGCTGTGGCATTTATCCTTCTCCTATCTGCTTCTTTGCAAGCGCTCCTTGTTCGTGCCGCTGGTCCTGCCGGTACTGGCTTGAGCGCCGACCGATACCTGTTAGGCAAAACCGATCAATCAGCAGTCTCACGCACGCAAGAATCGACAGCGACAGGTGGCGGAGCGCTCTTAGAAATCACCTGTTTTGAATCTCTCGCTGGGTTATTTTACGACATCCCGGGCTTTTGCGGGCCGGCTCAGACCCACAAGTTGCCAAGATATTGAATTCCGCCCGAAAACCCGGTTGGCACAAGCTCGAGGATTTTCCTGCCGATTGGCGGAAAGAGAGTCAGGCGCTCGAGGTCAGCCAGTGGTAGCAGATCGACTCCGGCCAGAACCGGCTCATTGCCGATCTGCATGATGCCGCCGGTAATTCTTCCCTTGAGATAAATATTGACGATATGACGCGACCGGTCCGGTGCAATCGCCTCCGACAGAAAGAGAAATTTCTCAATCTCGATGTCGAGACCGGTCTCTTCTTTCAACTCGCGAACAGCACATTCATGAAAAGTCTCGCCATACTCGAGCCGACCACCCGGCAACACCCAGTAAAGGCGATTGCCTTTGCGGTGTCTGACCAGCAAGATTTTTTGCTCTTCCGTGACCACAATCACCGACACCCGCGTCGTCGGGATCGTGTAACCAGGCTTTCTTCTAATCCGATGCTTGCCCAAACCGATCTGTCCCAAAAGTAGTACCAGCTAATTCTAAGTTCATGACAGGCGTTTTTCCAGTTGAGCTTCCCTGCCCAAAGAAAAATCTCCCGTCATCTGGTACTGTTAGTGGGTGTTTCCGGGGCTGGGGAGTGCTCGCTGGTGAGCGTTGACGAACTCAAAGAAAAACTTTTGCAAGTCGAAACCGATGCCGTGGCCGAGCTCGAAAGAGCCGATACGACGGTAAGGCTCGAAGAGCTGCGCCTGGAATTTCTCGGGCAAAAGGGCACCTTGACTATGGTGCTGCGCGGGCTGGGGATGTTGAGCAAAGAGGAGCGACCGCCAGTCGGAGAGCTGGCCAACCGCGTCAAGGAGCGAATCGCCTCTGAGATTTCAGCGCGCAAGGAGCACTTCTACAGACTCGAACTGGAAAGACGGCTTTCCGGCGAAACGCTTGATGTCACTCTGCCGGGCACCGGCTTGGCGCTCGGGCACCAACATCCGCTTACGCTTGTCACCGAGCGAATCATCGAAATTTTCTACGGCATGGGTTTTTCGTTGGCGGTCGGTCCGGAAGTGGAGACGGAGTATTACAACTTCGATGCGCTCAATACGCCCGCTGATCATCCCGCTCGCGACGAACAAGATACGTTTTATACCGATGCCGGCTCGTCGGTGGTTTTAAGGAGCCAAACATCGACTGTTCAGATTCGGATCATGGAGCAGCAGAAGCCGCCATTGCGCATTATCTCGCCTGGCCGCGTTTACCGAAATGAAGAGATAAACGCTCGTAAGTATCCGATCTTTCATCAGGTCGAGGGTCTCTTGATCGACCGCGACGTCACGCTCGGCCAGCTGAAGGGAACTCTCAACGAGTTTATTCGAGTGTTTTTTGGCCGTCCATTGAAGACCAGATTTCGTCCGGACTTCTTCCCGTTTACCGAGCCGAGCGCCGAGCTTGACAGCCAATGCCCGTTTTGTCTCGGTGATGGCTGCCGGACATGCGGACATAGAGGCTGGCTGGAGCTGCTCGGTTGCGGCATGGTAGATCCCAATGTCTTGAAAGGGGTGGGAATCGATCCCGACATATGGAGCGGTTTTGCTTTTGGTATGGGGATCGACCGGTTAGCCATGCTTAAATACGGCGTGAGCGACATCCGTCATTTCTGGAGCTCGGACCTGCGCTTTCTCGAGCAGTTCTGAGCATTTCCGTTAGCTGCGGCAAGAGGAGCTTTTCAAAGTGCGTCTTTCATTCGATTGGTTGCTGGATTTCGTCGATGTTGCGGATTTGACTCCGGCCGCGGTCGCCGAGAAACTGACGATGGGGGCCTTCGAAGTCGAAGAGATTCGCAAGGTCAGACCAGAAATCACCGGTCCGGTGGTTGTCGGCGAAATCGTGGAAATCAACCCGCATCCGAATGCAGACAAGATTCGACTGACCAGGGTCAGGGTTGATACTACATCCGAACCACTCGAAATAGTCTGCGGGGCAGGCAACATTATCGTCGGGCAGCGTATTCCAGTGGCGTTGCCAGGCGCCCGCGTGATCAATCGGCACGACGGCAGCGCGCTAAACATCAAGCAGTCCAAAATCCGCGGAGCAGTATCAAACGGTATGCTCTGCTCGCCACCAGAGCTCGGCATTACCGATGGTGACTCGGAAGGAATATTGATTCTGCCCAACACACCGGCGCTCGGCACGGACATCATCGAGCTTTTAAGGCTTCATCCGGACCACGTGTTGCACGTCGGTACCCGCTCGAACCGCGGCGATGCGCTGAGCGTAATCGGCTTGGCGCGCGAAGTCGCCGCCTTGCTAGATCGTCCGATGCGAGAGCCGAAATGGCAGCTGCCCGAGCCGGATGAAACCAGCGACGCAATCGAGGTTCGCATCAGTGACACTCAGGATTGTCCTTTCTTCAGCCTTCGAGTCCTGCAAGGCTTGAGCGTCGGACCTTCGCCGTTAAAGATCATACGCAGGCTCGAGGCTATAGGCGTAAGGCCGGTAAATAATGTCGTCGATGTCACTAACTATGTTCTCCATGAGTTGGGACAGCCGCTGCACGCATATGACTTGGCGAAATTGACAACGCGCGCAGTCGATGTTCGCCGCGCTCGGTCCGGCGAACAGCTCTTGACGATCGACGGCAAAGAGCGCGAGCTTTCTGAAGCGGTGCTGGTGGTAGCCGACCAGTCAGGGGCGCTGGGCGTAGCCGGCGTAATGGGCGGCAAAGATTCAGAGATAACGGAAAAAACCAAGTTCGTCGCCCTCGAGGCGGCTTCCTTCCACCCGGCCAGAGTTCGACGAGCGAGCCGGCTGTTGGGACTAGCGAGCGACAGCAGCCAGCGCTTCGAGCGCGGAGTGGACGTCGGCGGTGTTCGTCGGGCTTCAGATCGCGCCGCCGCTCTCCTTTTGGAGTGCTGCGGTGGCTACCTGGGCCGCATCACCAGCGGTGGCAGCGACAAGGTGAGTCCGGTGCAAGTAGGCTTTAGAGTCGAGCAGCTGAAGCGGCTGACTGAAATTGATCTGCCGGCTCAGGGAGTGGCCTCTCTGCTCGCCCGCCTGGGGCTGCAATCGCAATTGGTAGGCGAAGCGCTGCTGGACGTTTCAATTCCCAGCTTCCGCCAGAACGATCTGACCAGAGAGATAGATCTGATTGAAGAAGCTTGCCGGATGTGGGGATACGACCGTATTCCGGCCTCGATGCCCAATTCTACGGCTGCTCCCGATCTGCCGGACAAAACTGAATCAACCGTGCGGCAAGCGCTCCTTGCCTGTGGTCTGAGCGAGACCTGCACTTCAAGCTTGACCGGAGTGGGCTCTTTCGGTCTTGGCGGCGAAGCTCTGCAAGCAAGAAATACTGTCCGGGTCCTCAATCCGCTTTCGGAAGACCACCAAGTCTTAAGACGAAGCTTGCTCCCCGGCCTCGTGAAGGCGGTTGCTTACAATCGCGATCGCGGCGCCGATGATGCCTGGCTGTTCGATGTCGGACACATTTATGAGCGTACCGGTGAAAGCTCGCAACGAGAGACCGGCGTGCACGAGGACTTGCGAGCTGGCGGCGTGCTGGCCGGAACACGAAAGCTGTCGTGCTGGAACGAAAAGGACAGCAACGAATTGAAATCACAGACAGATTCAATGGCGTCTAATTTCTACGTGGCAAAAGGAGTAGTCGAAAACCTGCTCACTCGTTTAAATGTAAACCCAGCCCAGATAAGTTTTCAAAGGATGGCCGAACCGCCCGAGCATTTCCATCCTGGTCGCTGTTGCGAAATTCGATATCAAGCAGGCCAAGAGTCAGTCGCGCTCGGCACGCTCGGCGAAGTTAATCCGGCCATCTCAGACAAACTGTCGTTGCGGTCTGCAGTGGCGCTTTTCGAGTTGAGCCTTGGGGCAGTTCGGGCTGCCGGCTCAGCCGCTGTTTTCACAGAGATACCCACTACACCATCTGTGGTGCGAGACCTCACTTGCGATCTGCCGCAAGCGGTAGACAACGGTTCAGTGGTGAGCGCTATCGCTCAAGTATCAGGTCCTGAATTGAGAGAAGTCAATTTAGTAAGCGTCTTTCGCCTCTCGGACGATTTGAAGAGTCACTCTTACCGGCTCACCTTTCAACACGCCGAACAAACCTTGACCAATGAACAGGTCGAGCAGCAGCTTGCCAGAGTACGTCAGGCGTTGACCGAGCAACTTTCCGCCGCATTTCGTACTTAACTACTATTTAGCTTCCAATGGAACGAAACTCCCGTTTGAGCGGCTTGAATACCGTCGGCCGGGTATATTAGTTACCGTAGGGTAAAAGGCTGTTAACCTTGGCATGCACCGGCGGACTACTTCCTGAATGTACAAATTAGTAACCAATCCCAATCGGATCTTAATCGTCCTGGTGCTGGCGGCCGGACTTGCCGCCGCCTTCTACTTCCCGCAGCAGTACCCGGAAAGGATTGTCGAGATACCGGTGCTGGCATTATTCGTCGGAGAGCTGGGCCTCGCGCTCTTCTTGAGCTTGCTTTGCTACGAGAATGCCACGCCCCAGCAGATCCTCAAACTATCCACCGCCATGTTCGGATTGACCATGTTTGTAGGCGCGATCAGCAACTCGGTCGGGCAGTTGACTCAAATGCTTCCGGATTACTTTGTTTTAGTGAGCTGGGTGCAGCTGATAATCATGAATACAGCAGGAATCACAAGCACTCTTTGCTTCTACCGCCTTCATCTGCCGGATGAGTCCCAGGCGCTGCGTTCTCGCTTGGCAGAGCCAATTCAAGTTCAACCGGCGGCTCCACGCTCTGAGGGTCCAAGGTCAGTAACGTCCGACACTTCGGACTCCGGACCGCTGTCGCACGATTTCACTCCGCCAGAGGTCGCCGCCGGTGAAGCTGCCTCGGCTGAACCGAAGCGTACGCAGTCCGTCAAAGAGATCCTGGAGAGTCTGGATATATCGCGCATCATGCGGTTGGAAAGATCGATTCACCCGGCCGAACCGCCTTCGCTGGAGACATTATTCAAGGAAGAGAGCAAGGCGGCCGAAGCCACCGCCGCGGCTGAGGCACCAGTCGCCGCTCCAAGCAGCAATGCCGTGGTGCTGCCGACCGGCAAGCGACCGCCGGAAGACCAAGCCTTTAACTTTTCGCCCGAAGAGATAAAGGCAATTGCGATGCGCAACGCCCCGAACGAGAGCGCGATCTTTGCACCGGAGCAAGCGCCATTCGAGCCCGACCTGGGCCTCGACGAAGATCAACCGATTACCGAACGGCTCGATTTAGATCAGATCCTGGGTATGGAACAGTCGCTGATGCCCGATTCGGCTCCGGACAGCCACGGACTCAGCCGGACGCTGACAGAAGTTAGTGCCGGCGGTGAGCCGACAGAGACCGCTTCCGACAGAGCGCCCAAGTCGTCGGAACCAAAGGCAATCGAGCTGCCGGCCGCCCCCGAGGCTGTCGACCTGGCCACCATTGCGCTCGAGGGCTCCGCCGAGTCAAATGCAAACATTATCGCCCTGGCGGCCGCCCTCGATTTAGCGCCGGCTGCAACCACTCAGAAAGCAGTCCCGGAGCCTGAACCGGTAGCCTTGCCAGCCGCCAAGGACGCCGGCAGCGCTCCCATCCCGAAGACTGCGTCAGGCGACGAGCCGGACCTTGACTTGATACCACTGGCAGCTGGCGAATCCGAAGGAGAAGCGAAAGTGGCGCTTGCCCCCGGCGAGCCGAACGAGCCGGTGATCGCCCTGCCGGCCGCTGCCAGCTCAACAGCCGAGCCGCAAACTTTGCCTAAATCGTCAGCCAAATCGAAAGCAGAAGACCAACCGCTGGCGCTGCCGGATCAACCGAGTCAGAGCCAACCAATTGTCGGCTCCGGATTGCCAAGCCTGCAGGAATTACTCAAAACAGAGACGCTGGACGGTCCGCTCGTGCCGTTGGAGGAAGCTCCGGAAGCTTATCCCCAACCGGTAGCATCGACTGCAAGCACAATTGCCGCCACCGACAATACGGCTTTCGACGAAGCGGCAGTCGCCGAAGACCTGGACAAGGCCTTCAAGAAGCTGGTTCCGCGCGAAGCGCTCCGGGACGTCTCGACCGAAACGCTGCGGCAATTGCGAGAGTCCAACGCAGCCAGCAAGGCAAGCGACGATGATTTCACCGGCGCCAGCTTGAGCGCGCCGGCAGCGAGCGCCGAAATCGCTGATTTGATTAGAAGTCTGGCCGAAGAAGATCTCGCAAGTGAAGCAGACCAACTTGAAGCAGCCCAACTGCCGCAAACGATGCCTCAAGCGGCGGAGCCAAAAGAAGTAAAGGACTTCGGCCGGCTCTCGGCCAAGGCAAGCGCGAAATCGCCCGTCGAACAAGACACCGCCGGCAGTATGAAGACGATCGGCAAAATGCTGATCGACACTCAGGCGGTGGAGAACATCATCAAGCAAGGCGAAAAGCGCAGCGGCGGCATGACTACTGCCAAGATTGTGAGCGCCAAACGCGGCGAAGCGATTAGATCTCTTCTTACATACATCGACAATTATCCAGGAGTGACCGGCAGCCTGATCGTCGGCAATGATGGTTTGGTGATCTCGTCCACAGTCGATCCAGCGCTCGACAAAGATCTGCTGGGAGCGATGTCTATGGCTATTCACGGCAATTCTTCGATTGCGTCCGACAAGCTCTCGCTGGGCGAATTGAAGGAGATAGTTCTATGGTCGCCCGAAAAGCTTACTTTGCTCAAGAAGCTAGATGACGGCATCCTGGCCGTTTACTCCGACACGCCGGCAATCTCCAGGCTGGATGGACTATTGAAACTGCTCTCCTCACTGATGCGCGAGACGACCGACAAGGAAACAGCGGCAGCGTCAACCGGAAAAGACATAGCCGAGCCGGTCAAGGCTCCAGCGCCGGCCGCAGAGAAGCTGGCGGCGGCGGAATCGCCTACCGCCTCTGAGCCGAAAGCAGCTGGATCGGCAGCGCGTCCATACGTCCAACCGTCGCAGCAACAATCGCCATCCAAGCCAGCCGCGGCCGAAGCTGACGCTGGCTCGGCCGATAGTTCGGGCAATCGCATTGCAGTTGCAGCAGATCTGGTGCGAGACTTGATCGCCAGCCTTTCGGTTCAACAACCGGAGCCGGCGCCGGCTAAACCGCCAGAGTCCGCCACCGCACCAGCTTCGCAAGGCAAGGAAGATGCCGCTGCAGCAACCGCTGCCAACCAGCTCGCTATGACCGAAAAGCCCCCCGCGCTCAAGCTGGAAGAACCGGCGAAGCCGAGTCCGGTCAGCGCGCCAGCGAACTCGCAGGAGGAAAAGAGCGCCGCTTTGCCAGCCAGCACCAGCACGCCGCCGGCGGCACAGGATGTTTGCGAGGCGGACAGTCCTGCACCACCGGCGACACCATCACAGTCGGTCAAGGAGTTCGGGCGCCTTTCGGCTTCTTCCGGCTCGCACTCGGTAATCGATGAATCCAGCGGTTCCGGCAGCATGTCAATCGGCAAAATGCTTCTTGACGTCCAGGCGGTATCCAACATCATTAAAGGCGCCGACAAACGCGGCAACGGATTGACCACGGCCCGCGTGATTAGCGCCGCTCGTGGCGAGGGGATCAGGTCGCTCCTGAGCAAAGTCGATACTTACCCGGGCGTTTCGGGCAGTTTAATCGTCGGTCACGACGGATTGGTAATCGCTTCTACCTTGAGCTCCGAGTTCGACAAAGACACATTGGGAGCGATGGCAACATCAGTGCACAGCCATACGAATGTGACGACTACTAAGCTCGAGCTCGGTCGTTTACATCAAGCCGTTTTGCAGTCGAGTGACAATATTACTGTCCTCACTAATGTGGAAGTCGGAGTACTGGCAGTTTTCACAAAGCTTCGCGAGCTGGAGAAATTGGACGGACTGCTGGAAGCAATTGATCAGACGGTGCAAAGTTAAACAGCGCAAGCGCTTCGGCATGCGAAAATGTGAAGCTCATTCTAGCTTCACCGAAGCTAAGGAGCTTAATCATGACTACCCCCAGAGAAGCTGCACTCAAGGTTCCCCAGGCCGGAGAGGAAGCACCAAAATTCAAGGCCCAGGCCTACCCGTCCGGCGAGCATTCACTCGACGACTTTGCCGGCAAGAAGAACGTGATACTAGCCTTTTATCCCAAGGACATGACTCCAGGATGCACCAAAGAGATGTGCGACTTTTCCGCCGATCTCGCCAAATTCGATGACGCTCAGACGCAAGTTTTCGGTGTATCTTGCGATACGCTCAAGAACCACGAGGAGTTTGCCAAGAAATACAGCCTCACCGTCACCTTGCTGGCCGACGAGGATGCAACTGTCGCCAAGGCATACGGCGCCGTACGCGAAGGAGCCCGGATGGCCAATCGAGTGCTTTTTGTAATCGATAAGAATGGAGTCGTCCAGCACGTTTTCGAAGGGATGCCAAACAACGCCGAGCTGCTGGCGGTCGTCGAGCAATTGCCGTAAGACGATGCGTTATTGCTCCGGCCTGTTGGTCAGGACATCTGCGCAGTAGTTGGGCATCGACAAGGTAAAAGTAGAGCCAGAACCAGCTTCACTCGTACAGGTGAGCTCGGCGCCATGGGCTTCGGCGATCTGGCGGCAGATGTACAGGCCCAGCCCGGAGCTGGCACTGTGCCTGGTTGCGTCGCCCGCTTGCTCGTGAGCATAAAACCGCTCGAACAGATGCTTCTGTTTCTCTTTTGAGATACCCGGGCCGGTATCGGCTACCTCGACAACCGCTACACTCCCGCCGCCGATCGAGCTACGCACTGTAATGCTGCCGCCGGCGGGAGTGTAGCGGACGGCATTACCAAGTAAATTTGTGACCAGACGCCTCAAGGCCAGTCGATCGGCTGTGACCTCTACCTTGTCGGCGTCGCACTCAAGGCAGATTTTCAAGCCGCCGTCGCGGGCCAGCTCTTGCATCTCGTCAATACAGCTATTGACGATCGCCAATACATCAATCCTTTCGAAAACCAGCTTATAGCCACTTTCAAAACGGTACACATCGACCAGATTGTGAACCATCTCCAACAAAGCCTTGTTGCTATTTCTCAAGGTTGAGAGCAGTCTCTTCTGCTCATCGAGCAGCTGTCCAGAGCGTCCTTCCAGAAGAACTCGATAGACCATCTCCGCGCCGACCAGCGGGCTCTTCAGATCATGCGAGAGTCTGGTCATAAACTCTTCTCGCAATTTGGATGACTCAAGCTGCCGCTCGACTTCCACCAGCTGCTTCTTGAACTCGCTTTGCAGACCGCTCATCAGATCATCAAAACTGGCCGCTAGATAGCTGCCCAGTCGCGCGCGGTCTATTTCTAATACTGCTAATCTGCTGAAGGAAGACAGATCACTTTGCGAGTCGGCCCGCTCCGAAAAATCGGCAAGCACCCGCTGAATTCGGTGAATCAAGCCTGCCGGGTCGACCGGTTTTCGGACAAAACTGTCCGCACCACAAACCAATCCATCGACGGTATCTTTGAGTTCAGACAGCTGGGTCACAAGAATTACCGGTATCGACGAGCCACCGCTATGGGACTTTATCTTGCGGCAGAGCTCGTAGCCAGACAGTTCAGGCATCACAACATCGGTCAAGACTAGGTCGTACCTGGCAGCACAAAACAGCTCGAAACCTTTAAGCCCGTCTCCAGCCAGATCTACCTCATAGCCGCTCATCTCCAGGATAGACTTGAGCTGAGCAGCCTGAACCGGACTGTCTTCCACGACTAGCACGCGCGCAATGCGGCGATTGTTCCCGATTCCTGCCAACGTCCCTTATCCCCGACGCTTGCAGCCCACACTATTACAAATCCAGCCCGATCCAGATAATCTGCTCTCATCCTACCAATTTGCTGCCGAAATGCGGCGAGCCAGGACGTACAATTCACCAAAGCGCTACAAAATTTACTACAGGCTTCGCTTGACTTCCAGGCCAGCCAATCAAACACACCCTTTCTCTCACTGCCAAATTCGACGGTGGTTTAGACTTTATCTATCTGGCGCCCGAAAGCCACTTCGATTTCAATGCGAGCGGGCCTTCCGCCGACAGCTTTGTCTCGCCCAAAAGCATTAGAGTGGAAACCGAAATCTCGAGTGCTTGCGCCAGGCGGCTCAGATTCTTAACAGAGATGCTGCGCCCACCGCGCTCGAAATCTCCAATGTAAGAGCGATTCAAGCCGCTGCGATTGGCCAAGTCGTTTTGCGACATACCCAACTCATCACGCCTTTCTCGGACGACCAGCGCGATTGCAATCAGCAGTTGGTCGTGTACCGTCTCCACCGGTGGCGCCCCCTGTCTCAGTAACTCTCAACCAGAGCGGTCTTCCTAGTGATGCCGAGCATCGCTCACTCTTCAATACACACCATCGCCAGCCGATATGAGAGTTCATTTCCCATCCTAGAAATGAGCAACAACTGAAAGACCCCCCATTCGGGGTATAGTTTCGGGTGCTTGATTTGCTAAGCAGACTCCTGCTAGAACACGGACTCTCAGCGATTTCAGACAGGCAACGGCTAATCTTTGCTGGCGCCGGCTTTCTGCAATGCATCCAAAACGATCGGCGGCGTTATCACTTCGGGTAACACGATCGGCTCGGTCGGACGGCCGGCCGGAAAGATTACGTAGAGCGGTACGCCCGAGCGTCCGAATTTGTGCAAAAGCGCCGATATCTGCGGATCCTGCCTGGTCCAATCAGCTTTCATGGCCACTACCTTCAAAGCTTTCATTCTCGCCACCACCGGCTTGGTATCAATCACGGCTTGCTCGTTTACCTTGCAGGTCAGGCACCACTCCGCAGTGAAATCCAGAAAGACCGTCTTACCAAGCGACAGCTGCATTTCCAGAGCATCAATCGTAAAGGGCTGCCAGTCTATCTCGCCTTTGGTCGGTCGCCTTTCAGAGCTTGAAATCGGCATTTGCGGCGACGGCAACCCCAAGCCAGGAACCGTTGCAATACAGAAGTAGTAGCCGACTCCAACCACAACCAGAGCGATTGACCAAACTGTTAACTTACGTCGGCTGGAGCTGGTCAGGTCTGTATACCGACTGACACACCAGACCGCAAAAGAGATTACTACCAGGAAAGCCGCAATCCACAGCGCCTGCTCAAAGCCAACTTGGGCACCCAAGACTCTGAGCAGCCAGATGACAGTGGCAAGCAGAAGAAATCCCAGCGACTCTTTAAATTTCTCCATCCAGACTCCCGGTCTGGGTATAAAGCGCATCCAGCCTGGTTTGGCGGTCAGCACCAGATAAGGAAAGGCCATGCCGAGTCCGACTACCATGAAGATAGTAATCACAACCCACCATGATTCAGTAAATGCGAACCCGACAGCCGTGCCGAGGAAGGGCGCGGTGCACGGGGTCGACAGCGTCGTCGCCAGCACCCCTTTGAAGAAAGTACCGGCAATTCCTTCCTGGCTGGCAGCCTTGTCGATCGCCGCCTGCCCGGCCGGGGCAGAGATGTAGAAGAGCCCGAAAAGGCTCAAGGCAAACAGTTGCACAATCACAGCCATCACAATCACAAAGACCGGATGCTGAAACTGAAAGCCCCAGCCAACCTGTTGTCCGGTCTGCTTCAGCAATAGCACCAGGATGGCCAGCGCCAGAAAAGAGGCGAGAATGCCGGCAGTGAACACAAGTCCCAGTCTAAATACTTGTTTGGGGTCCTCACCGGCTTGTTGCACAAAGCCGAGCACCTTGATTGATATGACGGGCAACACACAAGGCATGAAATTGAGAATGAATCCACCAACGAAGGCCAGGAGTAGATAGCCGGCCAAACCGTTAGGCTGCTCGGCAGCTCCCTCAACTTTCAACGACTGGGACAGCAAGTTAATCGGCTTGGTTTGTCCGGACGTGGCCGCTTCGCTCTTCGATATGGCTGCCGGCTCGCCTGCCGGTGCCGCTCCGATCTCACCGCTATAGCCGACTTTGGCGAATTCATCTAGATGGTCGGCCGCGTAGGCGCTCGAACCTGATGCCGTAAGCTCGAGCGTAAGATCAGCCTTGCCAGGTACACACAGGTCTTTGCATTGCAACCACTTAACAGCTGCGCCAAAAGAGAGTGGCTTGCCGGCAGGCAAGCGCTCCGGTGGAGTAATGCTGGCAGCAATTAACGTTTTGTCGTGATATCCGTAAGTGGTGATACCAGCATCGTTAAACGTATTCGGTCTTTCCCATTCGAGCGGGCCGGCCTTGAATCCCTCCGGCAGCCGCCAGACAATCTTAGTCGGCATACCGGCATCACCGCTTAGCTTGTAGTAAGTGTGCCAGTCCGGCGGCATGAGCAGCTCGACCCCCAGTTTAAACGGCTGACCGGCAGGGACGGACTTAACGTTGGCCAGCAGCTTAGCAGTTACCGGCGGCACCGCCTGCGAGTCTGTCTGGGTCGATGCCGGAGACGCCTCAGCCAAAGGCGCAAAGCTCAGAACAAAGGATAATAAGACTCCTAAAAGGAGAGCAAACAGCGAAGCGCTCGGCAAGGTCGATCGCACTGAGTGAATTGAAAGCATAGCCAGCCTCGTAGTCGAGCTGCCAAATTGATTATAAAAGGTTCGCACCAATGCCTCCACGCGCCACGATTTCAGCATAAACGCCGGCGCTCTTTCTCAGCGTCCGCTTCTGGCTGGGATAAGCCACTCTTACCAGACCGAAACGGGGCTTCAAACCGTCCGACCATTCGAAATTATCCAGGAGCGACCAGTGAAGGTAGCCCCTGATATTCTCCCCTTTACCGATTGCCTTCTGCAATGCCACCAAATGTGATACTAAATACCTCACCCTCTGTTCATCGCTCAGCGACCAGTCGCCTTCATTCAAATCGGACGAAAACGCATCAGCCATGCCATTTTCAGTAATGAAAATTTCCCGCCGTTGGCCATTGCTGTCGTAACGGTAGGCAGCGATATCTTCACTCAACATGTAGTAAAGACCTTCCGGAAAGATCTCCCAGCCCATACCGGTGGTGGCAAGCCTGGTCACTGCTGATTGAATGCCAAACACATCGGGCGGCCAGGAATACCGAAACTCACAGATTTCGCGCGTGAAGTAATTGAAGGCCAAAAAATCGATTGCGCCCTTGAGGTTCGGAATCGGCCCGCTAATTTTCTTGATCTCTCTTTCGGTGCTGATCGGATAAGGAAACTGCAGATCGCCTGTTTCAACCGCAGTCGGAAAGATGTGGTTAAACACTTGATCCCGAAAGTAACGGACAACCTGATCGAGCGGATTGAGTCCGTTGCGCGCTACAAACGGTCGCCAGTGGACAACGTAGCTGACTTTCGCGCTCGGATGCTCATCATGAATCGCCCGGTAAGCCGCGACATGCCCCTCCAGCAGCCGTCGAATTGTTTTGAAGGCCAGCAGATAGTTTCGTCTAAACCCGGGCGGCCAGATGCCGTTGACATATCCCTGGTAAACATAGACCAGAGGCTCATTCAATGTGAGCCAATAATCGACGAGATCGCCGAATTCACGAGCAGCAGCCCGGGCATACTGCGAGAATTCAGAGACACTGAGCGGATTGTTCCAACCACCGACTTCGGCCAACCAGGATGGCAGGCAAAAATGAAAGAGAGTAACAAAGGTTTTCATGCCGCGAGCCTTGATGTCCGTCAACAACTGGCGATAGTGAGCTACCGCCTCCGGCTGAAGCGCGAACGGTTCGGTGCGTACCGGTCTGAGCACCGGCCAGTTTAGGCTCAATCTGAAGCAATTGACATTTAGTTGCTGGCAGAGATCGAGATCTTCTTTGTACCGTTTGTAAAACTCGCAAGCGACGTCGGCATTAGTGCCGTCGCGAATCTTGCCGTTCTTGACGGTCCAATCCGACCAATCCGAAAGCCTGCCTTGCGCTTCGCAAGGGTGTCCCTCGACTTGGAAGGCGGAGGTTGAGACACCCCATAAGAAGCCTGCGGGAAACTGGAGAATCTTGTGATCGAAAATAGCGCTCGCTTCCTTTCAGAGCCTGAAATGCAAATTGAAAGAATCAAAACACGACCGAGCACAGCGGCAAACCAGCATTAGATTGCGGTCATTTCCATCGCACCCGACTTCGCCTGCCTCATTTGCATTTCCTACATAAATCGACATGATTGATTGCTCACTTTATTGATTACTCATTTTACGGCATTGCCGTCCGTCAGGCTAAATCTCAGTTAAGCCTGGTCGCTTGTCATCGGTATAATTAGTGGGCTGAGCACAGATTTGCGACAGATTCAGCCGGAAGCGGCACCGATAAGCTCCGTCGCTTTTCAGTGCAATCGCTCCGACCGTCCAAGGGAAAAGGCTCTTTGCCATCGCCGCCTGCCGAGATTATCGCCGCCGCCCGACCTTCAGATCAGGTCCCAATCCAGACAGTGAAAGCGTCCGGGCGGTCTGTGCTCGCTCTTCTTAATCAACCGCTCGTCCTCTGCGTCATTTTGACAGCCTTCAATTTCATCTGCTGCTACCGGAGCCTCTCCGGTTATTTCCTGGCTGATGACTTCGTTCACATTCCTTACTTAGCCAGAGTTTTCGACGGTCACCCGGAGCTCTTGCTCGACAATTTTCACTCCAACTGGATGCACACCAGCGGCACGCAGTTTTACCGGCCGTTAATCTCCATCACACTGGCTGTCGATTACCTGGTGGCAGGCGTCAACCCGTTTGTCTATCACCTCTCCAATCTCCTCTTCCAAACGGCGGCGACAGTCTTTCTATTTTTGTTTGCAGTTCGCTTGCTGGCTGAGTTCGGCATCAGGCAAGCCAGGCTGTCCGGCTTCTTAGTTGCCGCTTTGTTTGCGGCTTGCCCGCTCCATTCAGAGGTGATCAGCTGGGTGATCGGGCGCGTCGATAGCGTTTGCACGGCCTTTTTGTTAGCTTCGCTCTGGTTGTTCGTGAAGGGTATTCAAACCGGCTCGAAGCGGGCGAGCGCCCTCAGTCTGGTCGCTTTTGCGCTCAGCCTGATGTCCAAGGAGATGGCAGTTACATTGCCGCCAACTCTCACTTTGCTCTGTTTGTGCGCATGGCCGGTTTCAGCTTCGCTCAAAGACCGGGTTGTTCGCTGCGTTCGGCAAACTTGGCCGTTCTGGCTTCTGCTGTTCATCTATCTGGCGATGCGTGTCGTTTTTCTGGGCACCTTGACCGGCGGCTACTCAGGTTCTGTCGGCGAAGGCTTGAGCGCGTCTTTCACCAAACGCTTCTTCGAAAGCGGCGCATACTACAAGCTGCTCTTCCCACTCAATTGCGAGTTGTTCAATCCCGGCAGCGGCACCGAGCGCAATCTCAAAATGCTGTACCTGCTGACCGCCGTGTTGGCGACTGCCGCCATTGCGCTCAGACTCTGGTCGGCCTCGGCGGTGAGATACATCATTTTTGCGGGGGGCTGGTTCGTATTGGCGCTCATCCCCACTTACCAGGTATTCAATCTGAGCGACAGCTTGTTCGGCAGCCGCTTTATCTACCTCGCTACTGCGCCGATGGCATTGTTGCTGGCGCTGTTAGCCTGTCCATTGCGGCCGGCAGTGCCGGGTAATGGCTGGCAAGCGCCGCTGGCAGTAGCAAAATTGATGAGATTAGCCAATGTCGTTTTAACTGCTTGCCTGGTAATCTGCTTTAGCTCCATCCTCTACAAGAACAATCAACCCTGGCTTGAGGCGGGAAGACAAGTGAGAGAGCTCAAGCTCCAAACAGAAAAGCTCTTGAGTAATTTAGCGCCCGATCAAAAACTAGCAATTTTAAACGTGCCTCAGAAGTTCAAGGGCGCCCATATGATTTACAACGCGGCGATGTTAAGCGTGCTTTTGAGTAAGCCGTTGTCTAACGATAAGCATTATGAGCGCGTTGTTACGTTCGAGCCGATCAACTTCGGAGAGCCGGACTTGCTGGTAGCCTCCAGGCTGAGAGCGTTGGTTGAAAGACCGGACAAGTATTCGTTTTACACCTGGAACAGCAAAGAGCGCCGCTTGTTGCCACTGCAACTGACACCATCTCAAGTGCAACTTTCCAAAGACGGGCTGGAGGCCAGACCGCTGACCGACGACAGTTACCTGCTGTCGCCACCGCTCAACCTGCCGTCGACGGCGACCGACTTCGTCGATGTCTACCTGTCTGCCAAGGCAGGCGAAGATGCTCCTTCAAGCAGCAGTTTGGCAAGGCCCGTGCTCATTCTTTCCTGGTCAGGACGAAATGAAGCCTTGCCAGTACAAGCAGAAAGGCGCTTGTTCGTAACGCTGGAGCCGGATGGACAGCTTCATCGCTACCGTTTCAACGTCTCCGAACACAAGTCCTGGATAATGAGCGAACAGATCGGCCGAGTCAAACTCGAATTCCCGTTCAAGCATTACCAGCAGACGGTGAGTCGAATTGTATTTTCGAACGGACGTACAGAGATAGCTGTACTCAAGGCGGACAAGAGATCTCTGCATGAAGCGCCCGATGGTAACTGTTATTTGAACGGCAGCGCTGGAGTTTTTAACTACGATGCCAGCATGCTGCCGGGAGTAAAGCAAGTGGCAGTCGAGCTATCCCGGCCCAACTCCTGGTTTGAGCATTACACAGGGACCTATCGAGACACGAAGCTCTCCGAGCATGCGCTCAAGAGCTGGCGAACAGAAAGAACGAAAGGAAGCTTCTCGCTTGCAGCAAGAGCCTTTCCCAGCGCCGGCTATTACCAGCTGAGAATTTGCGGGCTTTCCGGCAGTGGAGAAGGATTGGGCTATGTCTCAGATCCTGTCAACCTGCAGCTCGACTCCGGACAGATCTCCGGACCAGAACAACCGGCGCTGGAGTTCAATGCAAAGTGAAGTGGCCAGCATGAAAGCAAGCCAGGCTCAGTTTGAGTTCAAACCAGAGCCGGAGCGGCTCGACCTTGAATCGCCGAAAGCTCAACTGGCGGTCGGATTTGTCTTGATCTTCACCGCCTGCCTGGTCGGTTACTGGCAAAGCCTTTCAGTCGGCTTCTTACTAGACGACTTCTTGCATGTCGATTACGTATCTAAAGCGCTTGCCGGCAACTGGAGCCCATTTCTCAACAACTTCACCGGCAACTGGGCCGGCTCGGACATTATGAAGAGCTACCGGCCGGTAGCCTCACTGACCATCTTTCTGGACTATCTTTTCTGGCAAACCGAGGGCTTCGGGTTTCACTTAACGAATGTAATCGTCTTTTTCGGTTGTTGCGCCTTCGTGAGTTTAATCACGCTGGAGTTAAGCGGTCGCTACGGCAATCGATTGGGCGCAACGCCGGCCATCTGGGCCGGTTTGTTGTTTGCGGTCTATCCGCTGCATCCCGAAGCGGTAGCCTGGGTAATCGGAAGAGTAGATTTGCTTTGCGGTCTGTTCTACCTGGCCTCAGTCTTTTGTTATCTGCGCTTCAGACTGCTTAGAGATACCGTCTATCTGAAGGGCTCGTTGCTTTGCTTTTTGCTGGCGCTGCTCAGCAAAGAGATGGCAGTGACACTGCCGGTAGTGATCACTCTGGCCGAACTGTTGCTGCCAGCCCTTGAGAGAAGCCGCCGTCCCTGGCAGGAGACGGTAGCGGAGCGCCTGAAGTTCGTGCTCAGCTTTTGGCTTTTGCTGGGACTCTATGCCGCCTTTCGAGCAGTGTTGCTCGGCACCCTGGTCGGAGGATACGGCAGCTCGGGCGCAATGGATCTGTTGAAGTCCTGGCGAGTATTTCTCGATCGCCCGACGCTCTGGAAAGTAATCTTTCCGGCCAGCGAGGAGGTTGCGGCTCCGGATTTCCTGCGCCCGCTTCTTGTCGGCTCTTGCGCGCTAACGCTGGCTCTCTTTTGCCTGCGACTGCTCCTGCGTGCAGCCCGGCCGGGACCGCTTATCTTCCTTATGGTTTGGTGCGTGGCAGCGCTTGTGCCGACCTTTCAGATCTGGCACATTTACCCGAATCTGGTCGGCAGCAGACTTTTCTTTATCTCGTCGGCACCACTTTGCATATCGCTTGCTTTGTGCGCTCTGCCAACCGTTGATGCCCTGAAAAGATGGCACGCCTCAGTTATTGCAGCAGCCGGCACCGCGCTACTTTTGGTGACTTTCCTGGGCTGGAGCTACTTGTTAGAACTCAATTTGAAGCCCTGGGTAGCTGCCGGCTCGGCGATGAAGCAGCTGCGGCAACAGCTGACTGAAACGGTTGGCAGCATGCCGCCGGGAAAGAAGCTCTTGCTTCTGAATTTGCCGACCGATGTCGCCGGTGCCGGCTTGCTTACTCGCCCTCAATATCTGGAGATCATCTCCCGTCCGCCTTTCACCTTGAGCGACTCAAACGATCGTCTGGCAACGATCGAGCCGATAATCTCAGGCAGCCACGACTTCATGTGGCCGCACAAATTCATGGATATGCTCAACAGTCGTCGGCTCTTTGACGTTTTGATCTGGGACATCAGCGCCAATCGGTTCAAACCGTGGCAACCAGGCTCAGGCGAGGCAGAGTATCACTTTAGCGCCGCCGGCGACGGTTTGTCTGCTTTGACTTACGAACCAAAAAATGCCTTCGTCTCGAGCAAGAACGAATGGAACATCATTCCTGTCGGTTCGGCCATTATTGAGGCGCACCCCGACGTTTTAAGATTCATTCCGGGCACACAAAAGTGCACTGTGTTTTTCCCGGTTCCCAAGCTCGACCCTGTAAAAGCGCAAGTGGCAACGCTTGCTCTAAAATTCAGCAAAGCGTCAGACCAACAACAGATCTGCCCCGGAAAGGTAAAGTTGATCTGGAAAGCAGAGAGCCAAAGTGGGCGCACAATCGGGCAGCCAGACTACTGTCAGACCGAAGTGTTCGAAGGCAAACCAGGCGACTACCGTGTTTGGCTGGGACGCTTTAGAAAGTGGACACTGGCAAAATCCATTAATGCAGTCGGCATCGAAATAGCCCCCGGTGACGTTGTAGTGGATCTCTACGGCTTCAAGCTCGAGGGCTTTCGGCAGAGCGTTCCGCTCCTTAACTGGGACCGCTCGACCGGCAGACCAAGCTCGCCGAATGGTCCGTATGGAGCTTTTATGTTTAATGCCAAGCGCCACAATCTTCCGTCAATTGTTTACAGTGCGGGCTCGCTGCCCAACGCCAAACGACTCAAACTATTCGTGACGGCAAGCGGCACCACATTTGATGCCCAATCAGAGCAAGACACCGCAGCGGTTTACCCCGGTGCCGGACCGACAGTCAAAGGCTACGAATTAGATCTTAATGGGCTCTCCGGAAAAATGCCGCTGCCGCTGGAATCAATCAAAACGCCAGGATTGCACCAGCTCAGAATCGTCGCGCTGGACCAAGAGGGCAAATCAGTCGGTTTTCCAAGCGAGCCACTGACTGTAGAGTCGCGCTAGTTAAGTCGAAACTATTGGAAGCAACGCATCAGCTCTTCGGCGTAGATCTCATGACCGCGATCGTTTGGATGATTGGCTCTATCCGCAAGCAGCAATAACGGATTCATCCCCTCTCGCAGGGAGTTTTCCCAGCGCCAGGCGACATCGGCGACAGCCACCTGATTCTTGTGCGCCAGCTCCCGGACCAGTCCGTAGTATGACCTGGAAGCGACATTTTTCCAACTCTTCACACCGTAGAAGTTCGGTGAGGGCAGATGTGGCAGGCAGACGATTACCTCGGCGCCACCAAGCTTTGCACCGGCAAACAGCTTGGCGTAATTCTTGCGAACCTCTTCAGCTGGCAAAGACAGATCGTTTACAAACTCGATGATTAGCAAGTCCGGATGCTGGGGCAGCGCCTCTGCCTCCACTTTCGGAAACACCTTGCTCGAATTGGCGCCGCCGATGCAAACATTGGTAAAGCCGACTTGGCTCTTTGGATAGCGCTTCTTGAGTTTGTCGAGAAAGACATATGGAAATGATCTCTCCATTTTCGAGGCGAAACAGCCGCAGGCTACACTGTCACCACAAAATGTAATCTTGACCGGCTGTCCGGCCGCTAGCTTGCCAATAGTTTTTGCCAGCGCCTGCTTGTTGGCCTCCAGTACATCTGAGCTTGCATCCCGGCTCAAAGAGAGCGATTCAATCGGCATCACCGATTTGGAGTCGAGCGGGCGCTCGAAAGGCGGCGCCAGGATATTAGCCAGCGGCAACATGCCAGCCGGAAGCGCAGGTGGCGTCGGCGCAAACGCAGTCGGCTGCCCACTGAAAAGTTTGATCTGTCCGGCGCTGTCGACGGCGACAGTATCTATCCTCGTTCTGTAAATTCTGTAAGACAAAAGAACGTCCTGACCTTCCTTGGCTGAGCCGGATGCAACCCGTTCGATCGAGCTCCAGTTGGGTTCGACGCGATAATCAACGCCGGGACGAAAGACGACGGGCGGACTGGCTGCACTGCGAACACTCAAACTATCACGTACGAGCAACCCGCCAACCGGCCCACCGCGAGCGCCACCGGCCATAAAGCCAGCCGGGATGCGAACAAAAAACGGGTGATCATCAGTCGCCGAAAACAGTTTCGATCGCTCGTCTGCCACCGTCTCAGGCAAGACGGGAGGGATCTGAAGAGAGGTTACGCCAGCCACCTTAATCGTCTTGCCACTCAGCAAGCAAGAGCCCGGATTGACAATTACATTTCTGCCGCTGACTTTCAACGACAGTCCGTGACAGTCGCGGTTCTCCATCGGGACTTCAAAGCCGTCCGCTGCATCTTCTTGAGCGGAAGCCCCGAGCCAACCGAAGGTGGCTAAAACGGAAAAAAGTAGTGCAATTCTTAAAACGAGATTCATTTCGAGCTGGGCGTAGCTTGAGCGACCCGGCTATATTACTACATGCCTCGCCAGGCTTAATTGCAAAGGAGTGAGCGCTGCAACTATGATTTTTCGACCGCGACTCCAACTGCTTGAGCGAGGGTAAGACCGTTTCGCTCCAGCAACGCTGAGAGTTCGTAGTTGATCTGGCGAGGGAGAAACGGTCCTTCATAGACGAGCGCAGTGTAAAGTTGAACGGCTGAAGCACCGGCGGAGATGAACTCGTAAGCATCCTTGCCAGACGCGATGCCGCCAACGGCAATGATGGACTGCTGCGCAGACTTCAACCGGTAGAGCTTCCGGCAAAGCTTTACCGCCAGCGGCTTTAACGGCTGGCCGCTCAAGCCGCCCTTACCGATCCGCTTCAGCTCCGACTCGTCTGTGTCGAGCCCAAATCGGCTCACCGTCGTGTTGCCGCAAACGTAGCCCGCGATACCGTATTTAGTTGCACATTCGACAATATCTTCGACCAGCCGGTCGGTACTGTCCGGTGACAGCTTCACGAACACCGGCAGCCCGCGTGGATTGTCCTTGGCGATCTCAGCGAAGATCTCCTTCAGCTCTCGAGCTTCTTCGATGATACCATCACTGGTATTAGGACAGCTGGCGTTGATGGTAACAAAACTGACCGGCAAATCGCGAACCTTGCGGTACGTGTAAAGGATATCGGCAACTGCCGCATCGCCCTGAATCGAAGGATCGTTTGTCTTGGCGATGTTGAGCCCAACCGGCAAGGAGAGATCAGCCCGGCGCAGGCGCTCGGCAATTACGTCGGCACCATCGCCATTTAGCCCCATGCGGTTAATTAGGGCCTGGTCAGCCGGCAAGCGAAACAAGCGCGGTCGGGGATTACCATTGCTGGCTCTGGCTGTCACCGAGCCGACTTCGACGAAACCGAAGCCGAGCTGGCCGAGCACCGAAACCAGTTCGCCGTTCTTGTCAAAACCAGCTGCCAATCCGACCGGATTGGCCAGTTTCACCCCGGATAAATTGACTTGAAGATCGTTTCGCCGATAGTTGAACAGCCCCGAAAGCAACGGCGAGATCGGTTTCAAAAACTTAGCGGCAAAATGGGCCAGATGATGAGCCTGCTCGCAGTCGAGCTGGAACAAAGCTGGCCTGATTAAACTCCGGTAAATCATGTTGTCAGGCACGAAGTAACCCACAATACCTGTAACATCTTAGTCTGAGAACGCTTGTTAAACCATACCGACCCGCCCTCTGCAATCAATCATTAGATTCATTGGGTTGCGGGAATTTAAAAGAGCCAGCGAAATGAAGATGGAAAACCTCGAGCAAGACTCCGTGCCAGCGCAAGGCGCGGATGAAGCAACAAGCAAAGAGATCTTTTCCTGGGCGATGTTCGACTTCGCCAACTCCAGCTACAGCACCGTCGTAATTACTACTGTCTTCAATACTTATTTCGTAAATGTAATCGCCAAAGAAGTCGTCACGTCAGCCCAGGCAGGCTCCACATCGGACGGTCTGCCTACTTTGTTGTGGACGGTCGCGGTCGGGATCTCCAACTTTTTCATTGTTTTAACCGCGCCGGTGCTAGGAGCGTTCGCGGACTATTCGGCGGCAAAGAAGACTTTGTTGGTGATCACCACCGCCGCCTGCGCTTGTTGCACGGCCTTGTTAGCTCTTACACATGCCGGCACCGTCGCCCTGGCCATGTTTCTAATCGTTCTTGCCAATTGCGCCTATGGAACCGGTGAGAATCTAATCGCCGCCTTTCTGACCGAGATAGCTCCCCGGGAGAAGATGGGACGCATCTCGGCGATCGGGCTTGCGCTCGGTTACTTCGGTGGACCACTGGTGCTGGCTATTTGTCTGGTCTATATCCATTTCGCCCAGCAATATCATTTGACTGAAACCGTGTTCGTGCCGCATGTAATGCTGCTTGTAGCAGTCATTTATTCGCTTTGCACTTTGCCGACTTTTTTCTGGTTGAAGGAACGAGCCGTCGGCGTAGCCTTGCCCTCGGGCCGCAGCTTCGTGCAAATCGGCTTCCAGAGACTGGTGAACACTCTGAAGCAAGCTCGACGATATAAGGACCTCTTCGCCTTTCTGGTGGCGCTGCTCGTGTTCAGCTGCGGAACCGCTACTGTCATAGTGATTGCGGCAATCTATGCTCAAAAGGTGATCGGGTTCAGTTCACAGGACACAATCGCCATGATCTTGTTCGTCAATGTAACGGCAGCGTTGGGAGCATTTGCTTTCGGACAAGTTCAAGACAAAATCGGCTCAGTAAAGACGCTCTTGATCTCGCTCACTATTTGGGTCGCTGCTACCTCAATCGCTTTCTTCATTACCACCAAGTTGCAGTTCTGGCTGGATGCAATTTTAATCGGAGTGGCGATGGGCTCCACTCAATCCACTGCTCGGGCTTTGATCGGACAATTCTCTCCGGCTGGCCGCTCGGCTGAATTCTACGGATTGTGGGGACTGACCGTCCGTCTCGCATCGATTATCGGACCGGTCACATTCGGCATGATCAGTTATCTAACCAATGGCAACGAGCGACTGGCGATTCTTTCGACCGCAACCTTTTTTATCCTGGGGTTGGTCTTGATGTTGCTGGTCGACGAAAAACGCGGAATAGCGGCAGCGCTAGCTGATGATCCGCTGATTACAATCGAGTAGGTAGAGACACCGGTAAGCAGGAACCGGGAATATTACCTAAGTCGTCGATTGAAAGATACTGGCTCAGGTAATTGATTCATGCACCGAAAGAGTACTCGTAATTGCAAATCAGCTTCAGCTCTCGTCGTCCTTGCAGCGACTTTTGCATTGCCGGCCTACTGCCTGGGAGCTCAGGGCAGCGATGGCAATTCCGCCCAAGCCTCCGATCCTGGCAGCCAGTCTGATTCAGCCGGGCAGAATGGCGCCACGTCAACCGGACGACAACAGGGTTGGCGAGGGAATTACGGCGGACACTATTCCGCTCCGCCGAGAAACTGGTTTCTCTACAACCAGCCAGCTGATGGCGTAAGCGGCAATAACAATCAGATGCCGGGTCAAAGTTATGGACAGCCGAACCCGAACAATCCAAACCATCCAAACAATCAGTCCCAACGAGTGGGCAATCAAGCCTACGATCGCCCTCCTTTTCGGTCAGCGGTTCAAGGGAGCTATGCCGCCACCGGCTTAGTGATTCCGCTGGTATTGATCACCAGCCTTTCGTCTCATGGCGAGCGCAAGGGGACGCCGGTCAGAGCAAGCGTGAGCCGAGGCGTTGCGCTGCAAGGCAACGGTCAGATTCCGGCAGGCTCAATTGTCTCCGGGCATGTCACCGAATCAAAAGGAAATGGTTTTCTGGAGCGCGGTGGCTCCCTCAGCATTATTTTCGATCAACTGACATTGCCAGACGGCAGAGCCTTGGCAATCAATGCACATCTGCTCGGTGGCTTAGGGGCGGTCGGATACGGCAACCTGGCATATTCAGACACGCATGACAGCCTATCGTCGAGGCAACGCCTGGAGAATATGGGTGTCAGCGCGGAAATCGGGACGGTCGGAGGCGGAGCTGTCGGACTGGCCGCCGCGCCGGTTTACGGCGCTAATTTTGTCCGTGGTTTGGGTTCGGCGACCAGCATCGTCGGAGCTGCCAATGTATTGGGCGGAATGCTCCGCCGAGGACACAATGTTATCGTTCCATCGGGCGTGCAGTTTCAGATTCAGCTCGATACTCCGCTTCGAATCGGCCCGTTTAAAGATGGGCAGGAGATTCCACCGCCGCCGGTCGAGGGCAGCGGAAGCGGATTTTGAGACTGGAAGCTGGTTGTCAGCTAAGTTTTGATGTTCGCAGTGACTGCGCCTGCCTAAGTCTGATTTTCTCGGCTACTGATTCTGGATCTTCGAAATCAAGAATGAAATGACGCCAACCGAAAAGGCGGGGACCTCCTCTTAAGGTTAGTTTCGAGGAGATTCGCGAAGCACTGACATGCTTGATGTTCTTTAGATCTAAAGCCTTCACTGCCGGTAAACCAGCAACAGGCTTCACGTCAACCGCAATCACCTGCCGGTCGGTAATGAGCAGATACTTCTTGGTGCGCCGATCCCACGAGCTATAGGCAGCAAGCAATACGGCGCAGAAGGCGATCTCCAGTATGACCACAAAACCGCTCCCTGAGCCCAAGAATTGGAGGAATGCCTGCTTTCCCACCAGCCACAGGCTGCTGAGAACCAAACAAAAAACTGCTGTGGAATACGCCATGCTTCTTCCGGCTGAAGACTGCAGAAAGCTGACGTTGCGATCGACCACATCCAATATCTGCTCATCTTGTTTCAAGTATGGTAGCACTCGCTCGGCAAGCTCCGGACTGAGCAGTGAGAGACTGGAATATGCCTTCATCAAAATCGCCCCCGAGCGAAGCTGGCATCGCCGCATACAACCACAGTAGCACTGACCGTTGGGTAAAGCCGGGTCAAAGCGGCCGCCTGCCGCAGCTAGCCTGCCATCGGCGCCAAAATAGCTGACTTGATGTCAGCAAACCTGGTCAATATTAAAATACCGCTGCCGTTGCCCTGCGCTTTCAAACGGTCAGATATACTGTGGCGCAAATGAGACAGAGGATTCTCAGGCTCGGCTGCAATCCAGCCGCCTCGGGTCGTCATGCTTTAGCCAGTTGAAATTAGTCTCGCAACCCACTTTCAATAATTGGAGTATTGCCGATGTCCATCACGATTTCCGAAAAGACTGCCAGATCCAAGGAGGCCGGCTCAGTGCGCAAAGAAAGTGACAGCATGGGACCGATCGACGTTCCGGACAATCATTACTGGGGCGCGCAAACGGAACGCTCTCTTCATCATTTCGCAATCGGTCATGACATCATGCCGAGAGAGATGATAAGAGCATTCGGCATTCTTAAGAAAGCTGCGGCCCTCGTCAATCAAGAGTTGAAGCTCTTGCCGGACGAGCGAGCCAAGTTAATCGTAGAAGCGGCTGATGAAGTCATTTCAGGCAAGCTGGATGAAGAGTTTCCGCTCCGTGTATGGCAGACCGGCAGCGGTACACAGACTAACATGAACGCAAACGAAGTAATCTCCAATCGCGCCATCGAGCTGGCCGGTGGAGTACTGGGAAGCAAGAAGCCGGTTCACCCTAATGACGACGTCAATATGTCGCAGTCATCGAATGATACCTTCCCGACGGCGATGCATATCGCGGCCGCCGAACAGATCAACCACCGCTTGCTCCCAATGGTCACGAAGTTTCGTGATGCCCTGGCAGACAAGGCGAAGGAATTCGACAAAATAGTCAAGATCGGACGCACGCACTTGATGGATGCCGTTCCGCTCACCCTCGGGCAGGAGTTCTCGGGTTATGTCGATCAACTGGATCATGACTTGAAGCGCATTAAGGCCTCCTTGCCGGACATTTATGAGCTGGCGATCGGCGGCACGGCAGTCGGCACCGGTCTCAACACTCATCCCAAATTCGCGGATAAAGCAGCAGCTCAAATCGCCAAAGAAACCGGTCTTCCCTTCGTAAGCGCACCCAACAAGTTCGCAGCGCTGGCTGGACATGAAGCGCTGGTGGCAGCTAGCGGTGCACTCAAGACGCTGGCCTGCTCGCTGATGAAAATTGCCAACGACCTGAGATGGCTCGGGTCAGGGCCTCGCTGCGGTCTAGCCGAACTCCGTTTACCCGAAAACGAACCGGGATCATCGATTATGCCTGGCAAAGTCAATCCGACTCAATGCGAATCGATGACGATGGTATGCGTGCAAGTGCTCGGAAATGACACCACCATTGGTATCGCGGGCTCGCAGGGCAATTTCGAGCTGAATGTCTTCAAGCCGGTGATTATCCACAACTTGCTGCACTCGATTCGCATTCTGGCAGACGTTTGTTCCTCGGCGACCGAATTCATGGTGCTCGGAATCGAAGCGGATACGCAGAAAATCAAGCATTACGTAGATAGCTCATTGATGTTAGTGACCGCCTTGTCTCCGCACATCGGCTATGACAACTCGGCTAAAGTCGCCAAGAAAGCTCATGCTGAATCGAAGACGCTGAAAGAAGCCTGCGTTGAGCTGGGCTTATTGACGCCGGAGAAGTTCGATGAGCTGGTGCGCGCCGAAAAGATGCTCGGTCCGCAATAAGCTTTCGATTCAATAGCAAGGCAGTAGAAAGTCGAGCAACATTCAGTGCCAAGTGCGGGCGGCTGCCAGAGCCGCCCGCACTTTGTCGGTCTTGGCGGGTAGAATGTTGGTAGTAGCTTTCGGTTTACGAAACAGGTCATGGACGAACAAGGTACCGAGAATACAGCGAAGAAAGCCTCGATTCGACGTTTCGTCACGCTCTGGGCAGCAATTTTAGTAATCTGCACGATTTACTGCGGGCGCGAATTTTGCGCTCAAGAGCTGTATCAATGGGGATTTTACTATAAGCAGCTTGGTTGGACGGAAGGCTCTCGCGCCTTACTGAGTCTTTCCGAATTTGTCGGGGCAGAAGGAAAAGCCGGGCAGGCGGCAAGGCGGTATCTTCACACCAAGGTGCCACGCTACAAGCAGCCGGAAGACGCCGTGCGATTGAACATTCAGGGCTACAACGCCGACAACGGCGCGCACGACCTCGACCGGGCCCAGCAGTATTTCGAAGAGTGCATTCGTCGTTATCCAAACTTCGAGTGGCCTTTAGCAAACGTTGCCACCATTTACATCCGGAGAGGTCAGCTCGATAAGGCAGAGGAGGCAGCGGCAAAGGCAGTCAGCATCAACCCGGAATATGTAAACGGCTGGTTGGTCTACGCGACGGTAAAATCCGAGAAAGGCGACTTGAAGGGAGCCCGGCAATGCGCCGAAAGGGCGCAGCAGCTCGACCCGGAAAGGTCTGATCTGGAAGCACAATCGAAAGCGGCTACCGCCAGCCGGCAGCGCTTGGACAAGCAATAGCCGGAAGCAGGTGTAACCCCCGCTTCCTCGACCGTCCAGAATTCAGCCGGTATTGCCGCGGTCGCCGATTTATCAGGTCGATTTCGTGGCAATTCAGCCGTCCTCAAGAAGAGTCGGTGGAAATCAGACTAGCTGGCATTGTCCGATCGTTGTTGCTAGCTGGAATGCGAAACCAGAAGGTCGAGCCGCTCCCCTCTTGACTCTCGGCGCCTAGCTGCCCTTTGTGCTCTTCGACAATCGCCTTGCAGATGGCTAGACCGAGCCCAGAGCCACCTTTTACTTTGGCATCGCTGATTTCGACTTGTTGAAATCGGTCGAAAATTTTCTTGAGATGAGAAGCGGGAATCCCTCTTCCTTGATCGCTTACTCGAAACTCGCTCCAACCTGGAATTTCTAGAACAGACACTTTGACGGTACTCTTTTTCGGTGCAAATTTGATCGCGTTAGAGATGAGATTCACAAGTATCTGCACGAGCCTGTCGGCATCAGCATATACCTCGACATCTGAAGCAGCTGTTTCAATCTGGATCTCTTTGCTGGTAGAAAGATCTTGTACGGACTCGACAGCTCTTTCAACAATGTCAGCCGTTCTGGCAATCTCAAGGCTCAATTCAAACTTCCCGGACTCCAGCTTGTCAATGTCCAGCAAGTCGTTTATCAACTCAAGAAGGCGATTGCAGCTCCGCTCAGAGCGCTGAATCGTTGATTTTGCCTTGTCTGAAACGTCGCCCGATATTCCACTGGTAACTGCCTGCAAATTGCACAGGATTGAAGCGACAGGCGCCCTGAGATCATGGGTGATCATCGACATAAATTCTTGCTTCAACCGCTCAACGGCCTCGAGCCCGTTAGCCATTTTGTGAAACGTTCTGTCCAGGTAGGCAATTTCGTCATTACCATCTAATGGCTGGCGTAATTCCTGCTTCTTGGACAATCGAAATGTATTGTCAATTACAATTGCCAGTCGGTTCGTCAACCCTTTGGTAAACAAGATTGCTAGAGCGATTGCAATCACAACGTTTAGTGCCACACCGGCCAACAACCATCGCTCAACACCATGCCTGGACTGTGTTTCAGCATCAGGAGCTTGAATGAGCAGCTGCTTCTCCTGTTCATCGAGTCGCTCCAGATCTGATCGCACTTTATTAATGCTGGCTTTCACCTGGCTTGTAACGTCGTCTGGCGAAAGAAAGTTGAGTTCAGACAGGTTGCCCTCAGCAACGGTCATCAGTCGCGCCAGGAGGGTCGTTACTTGCTGCATAGAAGCATCTAAGGCGGCAATATCGATCTTTCGCTCCGGAGTCTCCGCATAGAGAAGCTTGAGCGATGCCAACTGTCTGGGGATATTGTTCAAATCTCGCTCGAATTGCGCCTTAACAGAGCTGTCTTTCGACAGACCGTACATGTAGACGTAAGAGCCGCTCACAATGATGGATCTATTCAAATCAGCCAGCTGTGTTAATACCTTTTTCGAGTGCCATTGTTTCCAAATGTCATGTTCAGCTTGACGAAGTAAACCAATCAACACCGCAAAGAATGAAAGCTCCAACACAAGCAACATGCCAACCAGCAACAGCCCCTTTTGCACGAGGCTTAGTCCCTGGATTCTTAACGGTTCAGCCGCTATATCAGACGACTTATCTGGTGGCATGTAAATGATCGCTCCCAAAGCTCTTCAATGCTGGAAAGTCACTGAGTATTAGATCCACAGTCGCGTCTCTAGCGAGTCCGGTCTCTCTGCATATTGTTAGCATCTCCTTTGCGGCCGACAACCCAAGGTCTTCTTTGTGATTCCAGTGGTAAGCGTTGGCAAGCATGGCTAAAGAATTGACTAAATCAGGGTCGTGTTTGGGCAGAATCTTTCTTTGAATGTCAATTGCCTCGCGGTAATAGCTTTCGGCCAAATCGAGCTTGCCTTCATCGACCAGCAGATTACCGATCCAGCGTAGATAAAATGGATACTCACGGGTTTGAGGACTATCCTGTCTGTGTGCTTTGATCCAATCGATCAATAAAGACTTTGTTTTAGCAGCAAGCAACAAGCAGGACTGCTTGTCTTTCCTTTGCAAGGCCAGCTCTTTGAGCCGACTGAGACAGTGGAGATGGCCGTCCATATTGAGATGCCGGTATCTCTGCGTATTCTCCAAAGCCTTACTGAGATGATATAACTCCTTTTCGGCATCCTTGTTTCGCTCGGTCTCAAGGCCTAAGAAGTAGTGCCCAAATGTGTAATTCGGATTACTTGTAGCATTCTCCTTTTCATAGATCGAAAGAGCCTGCTGAGTGCATGAAACGGCATCACTCATCTTTCCTTGTTTCTGGCAGTTGAAGGAGATTGCCGATAGCGTCTCAGCTAACTTCAGTGGGTCTCTGCCAGGTTGCGCGGTTAAACCGTGTAGACGCTTTAGCAAGAGCTGCTCGGATTTGGCGTGCTTTCCAAGTCTTGAATACAACGACGACAGTGCAGAAACAGGCCAACTCAACTCGAAATCGCAATTGTTCAAGTTACTGGAAAGAATCCTGAGAGCCTCCTCGTAAAATTGAATTGCTATCTCCGGATTATCTCGAACGTTGTATAAGTCTCCCAGTTTCTGTAATGCTAAGGCGAGCTCCAGCTCCGCTGATCTGCCGGATTGTCGAGCTAAGACAATCGCCTTTCGATAAAAGTTGGCAGCCCTTTCCGGCTGTTTCTGGGACTCGTAAGTATCACCAAGTTTCGTACACAAATGAATGGCACGGTGTTTATAGTCCAACGGCTCAGGACTATTGCCATTAAGCTTGGCAAGCAGCTGCTCTGCCTGGGAGAGTTGATTGTCTTTGATTGCGACTTCAATCTTATCAAGTAAGCTTTCCAGCTTGAAACTAGTGTTCTGCTCACTTGAGCATTCAGGTTGACCAGCTGAGGAGATAGAGCGTGGCGCTTCTCTCTGCCCAGCTCTTTGTACTAGTACCTCATATTGAGTTCGAATAACTGACTTTAGCTGATTCGCGGCAGCTAGCTGCGAAACGACAGAGAGCGCTTTGCTCAAATGCTGCTCAGCAAGACCGGCATTGCCCAGTGCATAATTAGCAAGGGCTAGTCCCGACAGAGCGGTCGCGAGCTCCTCACCAATCAGATCGTCAACTACAGACAAGCTGTGGCTGTGCCAGAGGCTCTCTAGAATCACGATTGCTCGGCCAAACAATGACCCCGCTTCCTTGAAGCGCTCCTCCTTGAGCCTGAGCTCGGCAAGCCTAAGCAGGCTCAAAGACTCTTCTTGCGCAAAGATTGCCGGTAGCCCCGAGTCTGTCGATCGGACACTGGCTTGATTCTTGCACGCTGCCAGCGCACGCTGGCTAGCGGTCTCGACGTTTTGATAGTCACCGCGCTTAAAATAGAGATCGGCCAAGCGATTGAGTGAGTAGCAGAGCCGGAAGTCTGCCGGACCAAAATGTTCAGCCTCAGCTACGGCTGACTTGAATTCGACCTCAGCGTCATTCAGGTCTTGTTTCTCAATTAACTTGTCACCTTTGAGCCGATGGTCCTCCCAGCAGCGCAGATGATAGTCATAGGCGGGTATCAACGAAGACGTACATGAGCTCAAGCAAACGCAACAAAGCGATGCGGTTAGAAAACTATTGGAAGTGTGCCTTTGATACCGCAGCATTACCGATGGGCTCTTGCGAAACAAGGTGTTGGAAGAATCAGAACTGCTACTTGTAATACTGTATATAAGGACTTGATGTTCGCTCAGAACCTTTGTTGGAGTTCTCTTGCTCTCTTGCGGCAGGAGCTGTTTCCTGGACCGGCGTCATAGCGGGCGAAGTTTGCGTTGGTGTAATTTGAGGCAAGCTGGTCGCCGCCGGTGCCGGCGTAACTGGTGCGGTAAAACCGTTTGCGCCCGGAGCGCCAGGGGCTTTCAATGCTCCCGTTGTTACTTCAGCGGGCTGCTGGATTCTGGTCTGGCTTTGATCAAAATACGGATTGGGTGGCGCATTCTGTTGTTGATCTTGCCATGCGGGTTGTTCCGGAGCAGCTTGCTGTCCGCCCATGATCATCTGTTCGTAGGGCATAATGACTTCAGATGATGCGGAACTCGAACGCTTTAGCTGCGACGGTGTCCTTGATTGACTCGCCGAGTCTGCTTTCACTTCAGTGCTCGACTGAGAATCCGAAGATGTAGTTGGGGAGACTGTCACCGCCGGCGGCGGTGCGGGCGGAGCCAGCACCGCTAATGTGACAACAGCAATTATAATCAGGGCGGCCGCGGCAGAAGCGATCACTAAATTTCGTCTTTGCGCTACTGCGACCGGGCAATCAGCGGTCAAAAATTTGCCGTCCTTACGACGATAGAATGAAGGATTCTCCTTGCCTTCCCTTTGTAGCACCAGCTTTTCGGCATCCAAGCGATCTGTCTTGCTGAAGTCGTAGACATGCAAGCGACACTTATGACAAACTTTGAACAAACCCTTTCCATTCATATCGTCCCAGCGGGACGAGCAGGGAGTTGTCTGGCGATACTTGTCGATCAGCTTGAGCGGGGCAAGCGGCTCTGCCGAAGCTGATTCGATCAATTCCTTCAACTGAGCCACTTTCTTGGTAGAAGATCCTTCGGCGATCTTTCGACAGGCATCAGGGTCCAATCTGGTTTTCAGACAGATACTGTCTAACTTTTTTACCACCCGATTGAGGCCTTTCGCTTTCGGCGGTGGTGGTGGCGGCGGTGGCATAAAGCCGGCAGGATCGGATAAAACTTCGCTGCTCTCAGTGAATGACGGTTCTATCAAAGTCCGTCTTACTTCTGGGGAGTTCGGCTCAGGTGCTCCTGATTCTTCGCCTGGCATTATCCATTCCCCTTCAGACCAGTTAATTTGGTCATTACTCTGGGCTTTTTACTGCCTATGCTGCGTCTGTTTATCGGACGCAAACAGCTTACAGATCCGCTAGATATTTGATGAGCTGTTGAGCTTTGAGTCCACCAAATTTTAGTCTATCACAGCGGAATTTCGACACCATAGCCGCAGACTGTAAGGGAAAGAGCAGTTTCAGGCGAGATTAAACCGGGTAGATTAGCTTGTATCTTTAGCAACTGCACAACTGTCAAAAGCTTCGGTCTTGGTCTTTCACTTCGGCGACTATGGCAGACATACTCTATCTAGATGATGATGAAGAGCTGGCAGAGGCGGTCAAGCTCGTTCTGGTCAATGATGGACATAAAGTAAGTACAGTCAACTCCGGGCCTACCGGTTGGACACATATTAAGTCCCAACCGTTTGACGTTGTAATTCTCGACTGGGAGATGCCTGACCTCAACGGCATCGACATTCTGAAGCTAATGCGGACTTCCGGAGACAGCACGCCGGTGATCATGATGACTTCTCGCAGTTCAACTGAGGACAAGGTTCTTGGTCTCGACTGCGGCGCCAATGACTATCTGACCAAGCCATTTGTTCCGCAGGAATTGTGTGCTCGTGTGCGAGCCGCGCTGAGGTCAAAGGCCTCACCTGCACCAGCGCCTAAAGCTCTCGGCTCAAACAACGTGGCTGTGTTGAACCGAGCCAAGCTTGCCGGAACCGCCGTTGCTGCACACCTCGAATTCGTCGAGCTAATCGGTGAAGGTGGGTTTGCCTTGGTCTTCAAGGCCAGGCACCCGCAATTGGAGAAGTTTGTAGCGGTTAAAATGCTGTTGCCATCTGAGCTATCGGCTGACATGGTTTCCCGATTCGTGCGCGAAGCCAGAATAGTAAGCAACCTTGACCATCCGAACATTGTAGCCGTCCATGACTTCGGCATCACGGAGAATAAGCAGCCCTATATGGTAATGGAGCTGGTGGAAGGTCCAAGCCTGTACAAAGTGATCCAGGATAAGGACTTTCTTTCACTCAAGGAAGGATTGACTATTTTGCTGCCTGTTGCATCTGCTCTTTGTTATGCGCACGACCAGGGGATATTGCACCGCGATATCAAACCCGAGAACATCGTACTAAAAGAAGGTCCCGACGAGGGTGTTGTCCCCAAAGTCCTGGACTTTGGACTGGCCAAGGTTATCGAGCTGGATCTGAATTCAAGCAAAGAAGCGCGACTGACACAGGGGCAGCAAATGCTTGGCAGTCCGCCATACATGAGCCCAGAACAAGTCCGCGGAAAACCGCTGGACGAAAGGTCCGACATTTACTCGTTCGGCTGCCTTGTCTTTGAAGTATTCACCGGTTTCACGCCTTTCGTAGGCGATACACCGATGGAGATTACTCTGAAGCACTTGGAAGAAGCTCCACTTTCGTTCAAGGAGGCTCAACCGACAGTGAAGTATCCAGCCGAGCTTGAGCAGCTGGTTGCCAGAGCGCTGCAAAAAGACCCGGTAAAGCGATATCAAACGATGCACGAATTGTGTGACGAACTAGGCAAGCTGCTTGCTAAATCGAGCGACAATTCGATCTGGGGCAAGTTGCGCAAGATCAAGATTTTCGGTTAGCTCTTTGCTGTAAGGTCTTAATCGCTGGTGAGCAAAGCGACATTGTCTGGCCCATTTCGGCGCCCACTATGGCGAGCGAAGATAACAGACAGCGCGCTCGTTTGGGATGCTAAAGGTCTTACTGGCTGGCTGTGTGCGCTACCGGCACTGCGTTTTAAGCACCGAGACGACGAGCGAGAGGGCACCAGTCTGTCCGGTAACAAGGACTGGATATAGTATCCTAAGAAATGGCGGTCACATTTGTGTAGCAATTTGCCCATATGGTACTAACAAGTGGAAGTTGGCTACTCGCTCACCAGCGCTGCCTCTCTACGAAGGAGAGCTCGGACGGACCGCGAGCGTACCAAGATGCACCGAGATTACGACATATGCTAATGAGGGCTGAAGCGATGAGAAGAATGAGAACGGCGACCGGACAGGCACTGGCGGAAAGCACCGCGTCGCTCTGCATACTCCTTCCGATTGGAATTCTGCTGATACTGGGATTCGTCAATGTTTTCGCAGTATTGCTCAACAGCAGCAAACTAAACTTCATTGCAATGGAAGCCGTCAAATACAGGCAGGATAATATCTACTGGCTCGGCATGAAAAGGCAAGATCCGGAAGGCAAGCTGAAAGAACAAGCAGATAAGACAGCCGCTAAGATTGCGGTCCAAATCGCCCGAGCGGCCGGTATTGATTTAGTGGAGAAGAACGTTACGTTCAAAGAAAGGGAAACGGAAGCATCCGGCACCGACTTGCCCACCACAATTGAGGAATGCACTGTTACCCCGAGCGGTTACAGGCTTCCATTTGCCGGAGTTCCAGGCTTCCCTGCCTTTTGGAGCCCTTCGGTGACTGTAGCGATTGCAGCAGCGCCGGTACCGCCGCCGTGCGCATTTATCTTCGATGTAAATTACCAGCCGGGCAAATTGGACAACGAGCAAAGCAACAATCCGAAAGGGGCCAATACTGGCATACTCGTCCCAGCCTATGGCGCCATGTGGGGTCCTACCAACACCGGCAGAGGAGGCGCCTCGAGAATTCCAGACATGCCGGACGTTCCACCGCCTTCCCAAATTAGCGGACTGCCTCAATCAGCGATTATGGGTGTTATGTCTCCAAGTTGTTATCTGAGATCTCCCAGAGGAATTGCATTTGCAAATGGTCATTAGTCCAAGCAGCTCTTAGTTGTAACCGAAGAGAGACCGTCTGCCCCTTTCCGGCAACGGTCTCTTTTCTATTTGAGTAAAGAATCAGCGCTTACTTCCAGGGTCTTTCGGAATGCTATCGAAGCTGACTTCTGCGAATCTAACTGGTGGATACTTTAGTGGATATGGATGTTCGCGCCTTGCCGGTACTCTTCCATTTTGTCCCATTCCAGGACTTCCGGTTTCTTAGCGACCAGCTCATTCCACGTGATATGCGGGCGGCCGGTTTCAATCTCTACCATTGAGATGCAATCGTCGACCGGGCACACTTTCGAGCAGAGATCGCAGCCGACACAATCCTCTTCACGGACGACCGGCCACAAGCGCTCATTGGTTTGATCTGAAAGTTTGAGATCTTTGAGATCGATACACTGGTGGGCAGCATCATTGCAGGCGATATAGCAAAGATTGCACTGAATGCATTTGCTGTGATCGATGCGAGCGACCGTCTGAAAGCCGAGATCGAAATCGCCGAACGAGGAGATGCGGTTGACCGATTTACCGATGAACTCATCGCAGCTCTTGAAGCCCTTCTCGTCCATCCAGTTAGACATGCCATCGATCATATCTTCGACTATTCGGAAGCCCCAGTGCATAACGGCTGTGCAAACTTGGACCGAAGTCGCGCCCAAGAGCATGAACTCGACGCAGTCGCGCCATGTTTCCACACCGCCGATCCCGGAGATTGGCAGCTTGGCCTTTTGTATCTCGGGATCACTTGCCACAGCGGACAAAAGGTGAAGCGCAATCGGCTTGACCGCCGGGCCGGCGTAGCCGCCGTGCCCACCCTTGCCACCAACATCAGGAACGATGCGGAACGTATCGAGGTCAACCCCCATGATGCTATTGATCGTGTTGATCAATGAAATCGCCGAAGCCCGGCCCTTAACGGCTGCCCGCGCCGGTTGGACGATATCGGTAATGTTTGGAGTTAGTTTGACGATTACCGGCCTGGTGGCAACATCCATCACCCACTCGGTAACCATGCAGGTGTATTCAGGAACCTGACCCATCGCCGATCCCATCCCGCGCTCGGACATGCCGTGCGGGCAGCCGAAGTTAAGCTCGAAACCATCGGCGCCGGTATCTTCGACGCGCTTTACGATGTCCTGCCAGGCCTCTTTGCTCGACTCGACCATCACCGAGACGATCACCGCGTGGTTGGGAAAGTTCTTCTTTACCTCTTTTATCTCTTTGAGGTTGGTTTCCACCGAGCGATCGCTTATAAGCTTGACGTTGTTGAGTCCAATAATTTTGGACCCCTTATAGTCGATGGTGCCATAGCGATTGCAGACATTCAAAACCGGCGCTCCGATCGTCTTCCAAACCGCCCCGCCCCAACCTTGCTCGAAGGCCTTTTGCACCTGGTAGCCCGAATTGCTGGGCGGCGCCGAAGCGAGCCAGAACGGATTGGGCGACTTGATTCCGCAAAAATCAATCTCGAGGTTTGCCATTTCTTAATTCCTCTCGCTCACAGGCGAATCATCAATCGGTGCCGGCGATGCCAGGCATCGCCGCTAACTTCATTTACGGGTAGCAGCTTGCTGGACGGTAGTGCTTCCGACGAGCTGATTGAAGATCGCTTTGGCAGCAATCTTCCCATCCTGCACGGCCATTACTGTCGATGCTTCGCCTTTACTGCGAACACAGTCACCACCAGCGAAGATTTTCGGGTGCTCGGTGCGGTTGGTCTCGGGGTCCACCACGATGTATCCCTTGCTGTTCTTTACGCCAAAGGCAGTCAGCTTTTCGAGAATATCAATGCGCTTCTTCTGACCGATAGCGGTCACTACCATATCGCAGGGCAGCACGAACTCGGAGTTGGGCACCGGAATCGGGACGCGACGCCCAGATGCATCGGGACCACCGAGATCCATCCGGATGCAGCGCAACCCTTCCACCTTGCCGTCCTTGCCTACAACCTCGATCGGTTGAGTCAAGAACATAAAGCTCACTCCCTCTTTCAAGGCGAATTCGTACTCGAAATGATAGCAAGGCATCTCGGCTTCGGAGCGGCGATAGACGATCATCACGCGCTCGGCACCGAGGCGCCGAGCGATGGTGACACAGTCAATCGCCGTGTTGCCGGCACCAATCACGCAGACCCGATTGCCAAACTCGATCGAGTCGAGCTTCATAATCTTGGTCTCTTCGATAAAGTCCAGTCCGTCGACGACGCCTTCGAGCTCCTCGCCTGGAATTTCCAGCGCCGGAACATTACCCATTCCGACGCTGACAAACACAGCATCATATTGCTTGACCAACTCATCAAAACTTACGTCCTTGCCGACCGTGACATTAGTCTTCACGGTGACGCCCAGCTGCTCGATCATTTTCACTTCGGAAAGGCTGACCTCAACCGGCTCCCGGAACACTACAATGCCATAAGTATCCAATCCACCGGCCAGCGGTTTCTTTTCCAAGCAGGTGACGTCGAATCCGAGCTTAGCCAATTCACCGGCGCAAGAAAGTCCAGCTGGTCCGGTGCCGACAACGGCGACCTTGAGCCCATTGCGCTTGCCCGGCTCGAAGAATTTGATCTTGCGGTCGGCTGCGTAATCCATGGCATAACGCTGCAACCGGCCGATCATAATCGGCGGATGATCGTGATTCAGAACGCACGCCCCCTCACAAAGCTCCTCTACCGGGCAGACCCGCGAGCAAGTGGCCCCGAGTAGATTGGCCTCCAGAATTGTGCGAGCGGAGCCTTTCACATTACCGGTGGCAATCTTTTTGATGAAAGTCGGTATATCGATGTGTGTCGGACATGCCACCATGCACGGTGCATCGTAACAATAGAGACATCGATTCGCTTCAGTCACTGCTTCGCGTTCGCCCAAAGGCGGAAAGTATTCTTGAAAACGCTCTTCCAGCGTTAATTCCCAGGCTTTGTATTTCTGCGGTTTGTAATGTTCAGCCATTAATTCAATCGTCCATAAAATCGGCGGCAGGGATACAACGGTTTCTATTCTGACTGGCGGCTTAGAGCTTGACCAGTTGCTCGTAAGTCTCCGGTCGCCTATCACGGAAGAACTGCCAGGTGTGGCGAACTTCCTTGATCTCGTCCAGGTCGAGATCGGAGACCAGCAGCTCGTCTTTGTCGCGGCAGGCTTGGGCAATTATCTTGCCGCGCGGATCGCAAAAATAGCTAGATCCGAAAAACTCACCGATATTCCAAGGCTTTTCAGTTCCCACTCGATTGATGGCACCGATGAAATAGCCGTTAGCGGCGGCATGAGCGGGCTGCTCGAGGCGCCATAGATATTCCGAAAGACCGGCTACTGTCGCCGACGGATTGAACACTATCTCGGCACCGTTCAGGCCGAGCGCACGCGCTCCTTCAGGGAAATGCCTGTCATAGCAGATGTACACGCCGACCTTTGCGTAGCGAGTGTTAAAGACCGGATAGCCGAGGTTGCCCGGACGGAAGTAAAACTTCTCCCAAAAACCGGGATTGACCTGCGGGATATGATTCTTGCGATACTTGCCCAGGAAAGAGCCGTCCGCGTCGATCACGGCGGCGGTATTGTAATAGATTCCGACCTGCTCGATTTCGTAGATCGGCACCACAATTACCATGTTGTGTTTCTTGGCCACCTCTTGGAAGGCCTTGATGGTCGGACCGTTTGGAATCTGCTCGGCGGCGTCGTACCAACGCGGTTGTTGCTCCGCGCAGAAATACGGTCCATTGAAAATCTCTTGCAAGCAGAGGATCTGTACGCCTTTGTCGGCGGCATCCTTGACAAACTGGAGATGCTTTTCCAGCATCGCCTGCTTGCTCTTGTCGATCGCTTTGGCATCGACATTGTCCGCGGGGGGCGGAATCACATTTTCCGCTTGCACTAACCCACAACGAACTAAATTAGGCATTTTCAATCCTCCTCAAATGTGCCGGGAGACGCTCCGCATCTTCCAGCCCGGGCACAGCAATAACGATAACGTCCAACTTGCATCGTCTCTCACATGAATCCGAAGGTAGAGCTTATCCGACGGCAACTTTCGATACGACTTCAAGGGACTTTCGAAGCACCTTCAGGCAGGTATCGACATTCTCCTTCGTGATGGACAGCGGCGGCTTGATCCGAATTACACTGCCCCAGAGTCCACCCTTGCCGATGATCACTCCGTTATCCTTGGCCATCTCGACAATTTTTGCTGTTTCAGCCGTAAGCGGAACCTTCTTCTCGTCGGCCAGCTCGACTCCCAACATCAGACCTTTCCCGCGCACATCAGCCATGATTGGGAAGCTCTTTTGCAAATCCTTCAAGCCTGCCAACAAGTACTCGCCGACCACGCAAGCATTGTCCATCAACTTCTCTTCGAGAATGGTCTCGATTACCGCCACCGCAGTGGCCGAAGAGACCGGATTGCCGCCGAAGGTGTTGATCTGTTGCTTTTGCGCTTTGTCAGCAACTTCCGGTCGAGTAATCATGGCGCCAATCGGCAAGCCATTTCCCAAACCTTTGGCCATGGTCATGATGTCCGGCTGGACGCCCCAGTTGCTGATGCCGAACATGTGCTTGCCGGTTCTGCCGAAACCGGTTTGAACCTCGTCGGCGATGAAAAGGACGCCGTAGTTCTCCAGAATCCTCTTCACTTCCTTGAAGTAATCGTCCGGCGGAGTGATGGCACCACCGACACCCTGGATCGGCTCGGCGATCATCGCCGCCGGCTTGCCGCTGGTTTGAGTTTGAATCACTCGCTCAACATCTTTTGCGCATTCCAGGCTGCAATTGTCCGGTGTCTTTTTGAAAGGGCAGCGATAGCAATAGGCATTGGCAGCAAAGACCACTCCGGCTGCCGGCATAATCTCCGGACGCCAGTTATGATTGGCAGTGAGCGTCGAGGCTAGATGCGACTCGCCGTGGTAGGAATGCTCGAGCGCAATTACTTCGTGCCGGCCGCTGGCGATGCGGGCGGTGCGAATCGCCGCTTCATTAGCCTCGGTGCCGGAGTTGGTGATAAACGACTTGGAGAGATCGCCGGGAGAGATTTCAGCCAATTTCTCAGCTAAATCGACCATCGGCTGAGTCATGAAGACGGTCGATGTGTGCTGCAATTGCTGCAACTGATCGATTGTGCGTTGAGTAATCTTGGGATGACAATGTCCGACTGATACCGTCACTATTCCGGCGAACATGTCGAGATATTCGCGGCCTGTCTCGTCGTAGAGAAACTGTCCTTTCCCCTTCACAATCTGGGGAGGGTCGGAGTAAAGCTGCTTCACGCCAGGAACAACATACTTTTCTCGCCGCTTCTTGAGTTCTTCGCGATTTGATGGTGCCGTCACGATTAGCCTCCACTAGTTGAGTTGCGCTTGATGAGAAGCCGGATTACTGAGTCTTGGATTCAAAACTCCAAGCAGGATTCGGTGGATACACGATCCCCCAATCTCTGCTCATGGAGCAGGTTTCTATCTAATGCGAATACCAATTGAGCAATACTACTAATCATTTGTTAAGAACGTCAAGATAGAGCGGTTAATGCTTATTAAGGTGGCTCTCTCTTAGGCGGGTAGAGGAAGGCAACCACTTTAATTTCCGATCACTGCCAGCGATCTCACACCGGCCCGTATACCGCTTAGACGATAGAAGTTCAACCGCTGTATAGCTACCACCAGGAGAGCTTTTCTTGACAGGCTGGAGCGGAGATTGATAGGATGGTCTGCTGTCGTGTCTTGCGCCCGTAGCTCAGCCGGTAGAGCACTCGGCTTTTAACCGATTGGTCGTGCGTTCGAGTCGCACCGGGCGCAATTTCTTCATTGCAGGGGCAGCTATCAAGCAACCCCTGCAATTTTTTTTGGCAGACCGTTGCTAGTGCGCACGATTGGAAACAGACGAGATTGCCGGGCTCGGCTCTATCTGAATTACCAGGGGAAGTTCACTCGCACGAATAACGGAACGCTGCCGGTTGTCAGCCCGCCGGCGAAGTCGACAACGCCAACTTGAATACCGCGTTCATCGAGCGATTGCGGATACAGGTACAGAGCAGCGCTCAATTTGTGAACGCGCCCATGATTGGTTGCACCGGGACCGAACCAGAAAACCGCCTCTAAACCTCTTGGCGATTTAAGCGGGCGGTCCAGCTCGAAGTACTTCTCAAGGAAGACCTCATCGCCATACGGCGGCGGCTCCTCGAAATCAATCGGATCAGAATGCGAGGTCCATTGCCAGAGCACATCATCGGTGCCGGCTCGCTTGAGCGAGACGTTCAGGCGGGGAAACCACTCGTCGGCTCCATCCGCCTCACGAAAGACACTGAGCCTGTCCCTGCTCAGACGCGGACGCTCGACAAGCATCTGACGACCCTGCGCATCGATTTCGTCCATGCGGACACCCTCCTTGAGTAGCAAGAATTGGATAATATCATTCGGCCGCGTCGACAAACTTTGTAAGTCAAACTTTCCGCCTTTTGAATGACCTCAGGATAATATAGACCGTATGAACCGCTACAGTAAGCTCAGCTCGGTATTTCTCGCGGCACTGTTGCTTGGACTGTTTAACTTGGCCGGTCCGGCCGCATCGTCTGCCCAAAATGAATCCGAGTTCGACGAAGCAAGCAAGCAGGTAGACAAGATAGCCGCCATATCATATGTCACCTGGTGGGCGCATGACGCGAGCGCCGGCTATCATCCGACGCTGCTTTTAAAGATTGAGAACTACAGCAATAAAGATCTGACCGGCACGCTGCTCAGGTTCCAAGCGCGATTCATCGATCTGACCGACGGTATTACCTCGACAGCCAAGCGAGACGTCAGACAGTCCTTCGTCCCTCATCAACAGATATACGTGCTGCTGAAAGGTCCCCAAGCGTTTGACCTGCCAATCGACGAGTACAACTGGCCGATGATTGAATGCAAAGTGATGTGCCGCGTCGGCGAAGTCGGCGACGAAGGTACCCAGACTTTGATCGTCACGAAGTTGGAGTCGATCACAATGAATGAAGACGAGGCGATGCAAAAAATGAGCAGGCTTGCCGATTTCAGCAGAACACGACCGCCACGCGCAGCCGCTGCGAGAAACACAAGAACCACCGGCAGCTCCAATCATCCAGCCAAGCCGGAAAAACCGATGAGAGCCATGGCCGGCAGACTGTCCGGGATAAGCGAGCCGCCGAAAGGCAAGCCAAAAACAGCTCCAAAGAGCTTGCTTTCCTTGCTCACCAGTCGCGACAGACCAGGATTGGGAGAAGACTTCTATAATTTTGAAAGGAGTTATGGAATGCCTTCGGCAACCGATACCAGCGATCAAGATTGGACCTGGGCGACCTTTCTGCAATCACAGCCAACGTTTACCGTGATCGCCGGCTCCAAGGGAAGTACCGGCAAAGTAGATGTCATTGTTTTGAAAGTGCCCGACGAAGAGATTGGCAAGGAAGCAAATTTACCGGTGGTCTCCAGCGCCCTTTCCGGAATATTCAAGAGTCAAAAGCCCGGACAGACGTCTCACTCGGTACGTTATCTACCTTCTGGACGCCTGCATCTGTTGACATGCAAAGCGCCGGGATATGAGTCCTGTTTCTTTGCAGCGTCGCCCAAGCCACAAGATGGCAATTCAGCCTTCTTGGTCTTATCGCGAGTGCCCGGCAATCTGGTCGACTTCCTTTGCGAACACGGCAAACGGGTGGCAGTGCTCGAGCAGGCTGCTGCGGTTTTGACCGGCAAGTAGCATCCCAAGCGCGTATTTCCCACACTATAAGCACGCTTGAAGCTTAATTCAGCAAGCGAAGTTGGGTTTGGCCACCGGCAAAGGTCTATAATGCCTTTGCAAAATCGGGATCAATGTCGGGAAAGATTCAATGCCAGTAGAATTACCTGTAAGACACGAACCAGACAGATTGGACATGGCTCCCACCGCTGGATCTACCGGACCCTCTATCGTCGATACCATTCCGCTGCGATTGGTGCTCCTGCTCGCCGCGCCATATTTGGCCGGAAAGACTCAACAAGATGCGATTAAGGCAGCTCATCGCTTGTACAAGCAAGACCGGTTTTCATCCACAATCGACATCCTGGGAGAGGATTCCGATACTGATGAAGAATGCGATCGGTCAGTCAAGCTCTACACGGACTTGATCGAGGCTGTCGGACAGGAGCGGTTGCCCTGCTCCAATCTGCTCGAGCAGATCACGGTCTCGATGAAGCCATCGATGTTCAGCACCAAAAGCCCGGTCGGAGCCAAAAGCAGCAAGCTGGACGAGGCTTACGCGCGCATCAAGAAAGTAGTCGATTGCGCGCACAAAAGCAATCTGAGAGTGACACTCGAAGCCGAGGACCATCGCTGGACTGACTTTCACATCGACAGTTACATCTCGCTCGTAAACGAAGGGTACACCAATCTCGGCACTGTCCTGCAATCACGCTTGTTTCGCACCAGAAATGACATAAAACGTTTCGACCAACGGATGCGCGTGCGCATGGTAATCGGCATCTACAACGAGATAGCCGATATCGCCCACACAGAAAAGTCGGTCATGAAAGAGTTGCTGGTCGAGTACGCCGGCGAACTCGCGAAACGCGGAACCTACATCGAGTTAGCCACTCATGATTCCACCTGCCTCGACAACTTCCTTTTGCAGGTGGCGACAACGCAGAGATTGCCGGTTTCCCAGTTCGAAACACAGTTCTTGATGGGTGTCCCGAGAAGGAAGCTCGAAACATCACTGAGAGACGGTACATATTTCCAGAACTTCGAGCGCCAGGCTAGCGGCGGAGAGCTCGCTTACTTAGAAGAGCTGCAAAAGACCGGGATAGTGGTCCGTCTCTATCTGCCTTTTGGCAGGGACAGCGTAGCCGGACCATACTGCAAGCGGAGACTAAAAGCCAACCCGAATATGATCGGCTACGGTATCAAGAATCTTTTGCACATACAGTAATAATCAAATGACCGGGGCTGGCAAATCACTTTATCCTTTGGTGGCGTCTCTGCTTTTGCTTCTAGCTCCGCCGTTCTTGTCGTTTGAGCGGGTAGCCAGCGCGGCCGCGGCCGGCAAGACGCCCACCCAAATCGAAGATAATGCAAAGCAGGCGGCTGAATCAGCGGCTCATCCGGTCGCCCAGATAGCCGCCAGCTGGTTGAAGATTCCCAGCCTCCAGCAGTCACAGGTCGGCCTCGAGATAATGGATCTGCCGACCGGCCAGGTTCTCTTCAGCTCTAACGGCAGCAAACGATTTACGCCGGCTTCGACCGCCAAAGTTTTTACGACCGCTTGTAGCCTCGATGCGCTCGGTCCGGACTTTCGCTATCGCACACAGATTCAGGGCGTGGGTACAATTAAGAAGGACAAACTGGCCGGTGATTTGACGATCGTCGCCGCGCAAGACCCGACCTTCGACTCGAAAGACCTCTACCAGCTTTTAGGCAATCTCAGCGAAAGGAAGATTAAGTACATCGAAGGTCGAGTCGCACTGTCAGCGGTACCAGGCGGAAGCAACCAATTCAACACCGGCTGGCTGGCGGAGGATTGGGGACAAACCTGGATGCCGGTTTCCTCCAACCTCGTACTCGATCGCAATGTAGCGCCAGGCAAAGATCCCGGTCGCGGCATGCCCTCGACGGACTTGTCAGCCCAACCATCTCCGCCTGCGCTCTTCCACTCCTTGCTGCGCTCGGATCTGGCTGCCGGCTGGGTCGTATTCGAACCGGCCAGCAAATCGGTCAAAGTTTATCATTCGGCCAACGCGACCGGCAGCACCGCCGGCGATGTGATCGTCGCCAACCCGGACAGCTACAATTTGGCAGTTGCGACCGCCATCTTGCACAATCTGGGCATACGTGTCAACGCCCATCCGATTTCAGTGCGCGCCGGAGAAGAGCCCCAGATACTAGGGGAGCATCTCTCCAAACCGATAACCGAGATTATAAGAGAATGCCTGAAGGAGAGCGACAATCTCTACGCTCAGCAGCTTTTGAGGACGCTTGGATGCAAGTACAGGAGTCCAAAAGCCAGCGAATTTAGCACGCTGGAAGACAACGGGCTGACACACATCAAGAACTGGCTGTCCGAGTTAGGTGTCCATCAAGGTGAGGTAGTGCTGGTTGACGGCTGCGGGCTCTCTCGGAAGAATCTGGTTTCACCGCATGCACTGAATATGGTGCTCAAGCATATGGCCGGCAAGGACTTGAACGGACCCTATCTAGCGCTACTACGGCAGGAAGGCTCCGGTCGCGGCTCTTTCCGATTCAAGACCGGTGCAATGGACAGCGTAAGAGCGGTTTCCGGAGTAATTCGCAGCGCCGGCGGCAACACGCTGGCAGTAACAGTGATGGTAAACGGTCATCTTCCGCAGGTGGGCGCAGTGCGCTCTTCGATTTACAGTTTGACCAGCCAGCTCGAAGCGATGCCGGCCTTGCCGGCAGCGGGCGCGCCTTCGGTCGCACCGGAGCCGAAGCGAGCAGTGGCAGCACCGCATCCAATCAGCAGAGCTCGACACTCCAGACCACGACGCCGGTAATCGCCGCAGCAAGAACAAAGCTGCCAACTAATTGGCTGAAACTCCTGTGGCTGAAATTCAGGCGTAAAGGAAAGATCACCCTCATGAACCAGCCGGGTGATCTCTTCTTTGCGCCGCAGCGGCGCATCACAGGGATAGCCTGTTTTAACTTTTGGACTGGAGCACTCGAGTAGCTGCCCGTTTGACCCAGGCATCATGATCGGTGGCCAGCAGCCTGAGCGTATCTGGCAACGAATATCTAGTCTTGGCGACCAGGAGCCTGATGTAAGGATCGCTATCGCGAGACAGCACCCTCAAGGCAGCAAACGGCGCGTAGGGATTTCTGACGACAGCCGCGCGCACCTCATCGCTGCTGTCCCCACAGAGGTGGTGCAGCGTCTGGGCATCGGTCGATTGATTGGCGGCGACCCGCCGGCGAACATCATCACTTGCGTCGAAAGACAAGATTTGCAGCGCATCCATCGGCGTATGTGTGTTCGAGGCAACCAGACAGCGCACCAGATGATCGGCGTCGTCAGCCAGCTGCCTGAGAATGTCCGGACTGGTCGGATTGCTGGTGGCAACCGATCGCCTGATGTAGATATTGCAGTCGAGACTGAGCAGCTCCATCGCTTTGCCGGACGCATTTGGATTGTCAGCCACCGCCTGGCGGACCGACAGATGAGGATCGGCCGTCAGCAGCTCGAGAATCTCCGGCGGTGCATTCTCGTTGCGCGCCAACCAGAGCCGGACAAGCACATCGGGATCGGAAGTCAAAATCCGCAACGCCTCGAACGACGCGTCTTCGCTCCGAGCGACGGCGCGCCGGATAATCACGTCGCCATCTCTAGCCAGAGCGGTGAGGATTTCAGGCGAACGTCGTTCGTTGGTTGTCACCAGATAACGAACGAAAAGATCGTTGTCCTTAGCCAGATGCTCGAGCGCTCCGGTGCCGGCGCATTCGTTGCGCGCCAGCTTGCGGCGGACGTACAAATTGGCTTCGCCTAGCAATTCCTTGAGTACGCGCTCCGGAGCGGATTTATTGCCGGCAGCCAATTGACGAACAGAAAGCTCAGCATCTTTGACAAGCTTTCGCAGAGCCACTTCCGGCGACTTTTCGTTGACTGCCACGCCGCGCCTGACCAACACCTTATCATCTGCTGCTAACTTAGAAAGGACATCCGGCGGACAATTGCGGTGGAGAGCGACTTCGTGCCTGATGAAGACTTCCGAGTCGGCAGAGAGATCGCGCAGAGCACCTTCGGGTGTCGACGGATTCTCGGAGACCTTCAAGCGAACAGCCGGATCGCGATCATGAGCCAAAGTTCGCAAGGTCGCAGACGACGCCGAATGATTGCTGGCCACCGCGCGCCGTACAAGCGTCGTAGAATCGAACGCAAGATTAGCAAGCACAGCCGGCTGAGTGCTCGGATTCGCCCCGACGAAATATCTGACAAGCGCAACGGCATCGGTGGCAAGATGAGCCAAACAATCAACCGGTGTTTGCGGATTCATGGCCACGAATTGACGAACGCTGCTGTTTTTGGATATAGCAAGATACCAGAGCCCGCCCGAGATTGAGGGCAAGGAATGACTTTCCTCTTCAGCGACAGCAACGCTCTGGCTTGGTGGTCCCAGAGAATGATGCGCATAACATCGCCACAGCCAGAACTTTTCAGTATCCATCAGGCTGCTACTGGGCTGTCTGGATTTGAAGTCGAAGATGGACGTCGCTTCAGGTTTTGTCGATGGGCCAGCCATAACAGCTCTCCGCCAAAGGCTTTTGAATGTCAAGAGCATTGTGAATGAGCGCTACAACTTAGTCCAGAAAGAAAATGCTCATCTAGACGTCTTTGAGATAAGAACAAGCTAAGCTGTTAACGAGCGAGCGCCCAGGACTGCTCTTCAGCATGATAGCTACTTCTAACCAGCGGTCCGGAAAAGACATTAGCAAATCCCATCTGCATGCCCTGCTCGCGATACCAATCGAACAGCGCCGGTTCGACCCAACGGCAAACCGGCAGATGGTGCTCGGTCGGTTGCATGTATTGACCGATAGTAACCAGATCGCAATGAGATCTCTTCAATGCAGCAAGCACTTCGATTATCTCCGTATCAGTCTCGCCAAGCCCGACCATCAACCCGGACTTGGTGGTAAGACCGGCGGTATGCGCACGCTCAATCAGCTCGAGACTGCGCTCGAATCGCCCTTGCGGGCGAACCACACCGTAAAGGCGCGGCACCGTTTCGACATTGTGGTTGAGCACGTCCGGCTTGGCGGCCAGCACCACAGCCAGCGCGTCCCACTTGCCGCAGAAGTCTGGGATCAGCACCTCGATTTTTGTGTTTTGACATCGCTGGCGAACCTGCCGCACAGTCTCGGCCCAAACAGAGGCACCGCCGTCTTCCAGCTCGTCGCGATTAACTGAAGTGATGACCGCATACTTGAGGTTCATCATCGCGACCGACTCGGCGACTCTTCTCGGCTCGTCGAGATCTAATTCGGTCGGACGCCCGGTCATCACATTGCAAAATCCACAACTGCGCGTACAGATATTGCCGAGGATCATGATGGTGGCAGTAGACCTCGACCAGCACTCACCGCGATTGGGACAGGCTGCCGATTCGCAAACAGTATTCAAGTTATTGTCCAGGACAAGCTCTTTCATCCGGCGGTACGGTTCACCGGTCGGAAGGCTCACTTTGAGCCAGGGAGGCTTAGCCTTGCGTTCCTTATGATTGGATTCTTCCTGCTCGCAGATGTCAGCAGTGCCTTTATGATTCATTCAACTTTCGGCTCAAATACAGGCTTTTTTAGCGATCTAGTCAGTGCAATTTATTGGCCCTGATGGTCTGATTGTGACATACTGTGAGATGTTCGACAGACCGTCAAGCAGCCTGCATTTTAGCAGTTTGTAGCTGTTTTCCCGGCGCTTGAAGGATGTCTTCACCTAAGGACTATACCCTCTCAGGATTAGCCTGAAGAAATCTCGCCAGCGGTAATTTAAGCCATGCCAAGAAAACCAATCAAGCTGCCAGCCAACATCGAATATCTCTCTGTCCTCGACGAGAATGGAAAGGTCGACAGAGAGCTCGAACCTAAGCTCTCCGCCGACGATCTCAAGAAGATGTACCGCTATATGCTCCTGGCGCGCCGGGCAGATGAGCGCATGCTCAACTTGCAGCGCCAGGGACGGATCGGCACCTTCCCTCAAAGTACCGGACATGAGGCTATTAGCATCGGATCGGTTTTTGCTCTCCAGAAAAGTGATTGGCATGTACCGGCTTATCGCGAATTCGCCGGAATGCTTTATCGCGGCTGGCCACTGGAAACCTTATTCCTCTATTGGGGCGGTTTCGAAGAAGGCGCCCGCCCGCCGGAGGAGGTCAACGATCTGCCGTATTGCGTGCCGGTTGCCAGCCAACTTCTGCACGCAGCCGGACTGGGAATGGCGATGAACATCAAAGGTGATAAGAAAGTCGTTCTCACCTACTTTGGCGACGGCTCATCGTCCGAAGGCGATTTCCATGAAGGATTGAACTTCGCCTCAGTGTTTCAAGCTCCGGTAATTTTCGTCTGCCAAAACAATCAATATGCGATTTCAGTGCCGCTTTCAAGACAGATGAAATGCGAAACAGTCGCGCAGCGCGCTGTCGCTTATGGCATTCCGGGCATCAGAGTAGACGGCAACGATGTGCTGGCGGTCTATGCTGCCACCGCCGAAGCGGTAGAACGGGCCAGAAACGGCGGCGGTCCTACCTTAATCGAAGGTCTTACCTACAGAACCACGCCGCACACCACGGCCGATGATCCCAAGCGTTATCGCAACGAAGAAGAGGCGAAGGAGTGGGTGACCAAGGATTCGCTGATCCGATTCACTCAATATCTGGCCGCCAAAGGGGTAATGGACGAGAAAGCCAAACAAGCGCTGGAAGAGGAGATTGACCACGAGATCAAAGAATCAGTTCGCAGATTCGAGGCGCTCGCTCAAAACGAAGAGCTCTTGAATCCGCTGTCCATGTTCGACTACATGTACGCTGATACTCCCAAGGTGCTGGAGCGCCAGCGCGACGAGCTGTCCGATCATCTGCGCAAGAAGAAGGAAGGCCAGACTAAGGCCGGCGAGCACGGCGGGTCCGCCCGCAAGGCGGTCGCGGCGGCAGACAGCCCGAAAAAGAGCAAGTAACCGAGTCGGAAAGACAGTAGAAAGTTGAGGAGAACCGGCTAACATGGCTGAGATGAATATGGCGAAGGCGATCAACAAAGCGCTCTTCGAGGCGATGGAAAGAGACGAGCGAGTAGTCGTTCTGGGTGAAGACGTCGGCAAGGACGAAGGGGTGTTCAGAATCACCGAAGGGCTTCACGCTAAGTTCGGAGACCGCCGGGTGATCGACACTCCGCTTGCCGAATCAGGCATAGTCGGTACGGCGATCGGCATGGCTATCTACGGATTGCGTCCGGTCGCTGAGATTCAATTCTCCGGATTCGACTACTACAACTACCATCAACTCGAATCGCACGCGGCTCGCTTCCGCAACCGCACCCGCGGGCGGATAACGGTGCCGATGGTGATGCGCGCTCCTTACGGTGGCGGCATCAGAGCGCTCGAGCACCACTCCGAAAGTAGAGAAGCGATTTACGCCCACACTCCCGGATTGAAGGTCGTCATCCCGTCTTCACCGCGCAATGCGCGGGCCCTCTTGCACAGCGCCATTCAAGATCCCGATCCGGTCATCTACTACGAGCCGAAAGCGGTCTATCGGGCCTTCAAGGAAGAGGTTCCGGATCAGCTGGAGACGCTGCCGATCGGTCAGGCTCAGGTCGTCAAAAAGGGCAGCGACATTACCCTCATATCGTACGGTGCCAGCCTGCGCCCGACGCTGGAAGCAGCCGAGCTGCTGGAAGAAGAAGACAACTGTCACGCCGAAGTAATCGATCTTCTCTCGATCGTGCCGATGGACAGCGAAACGATTCTCGAGTCCGTCAGCAAAACCGGCAGAGCGGTTGTGGTGCACGAAGGTCCGCGCACCTGCGGAGTCGGCTCGGAGATAATTGCGCGGATCAATGAAGATGCTCTTCTGTATCTGGAAGCGCCGGTGCGCCGAGTAACCGGATATGACGTACCGATACCGTATTTCTCCAAGGAAAGGTTCTTCCTTCCGGACACCGACAAAATTCTGGAAGCCGCCCGCGAAACCTTGGCTTTCTAAAAAACACCAGCCGCCTTACAGAAGTGAACAAGGGGAGTTTCCATGGCGATTGAATTCAAACTGCCTGATCTCGGAGAAGGCATCCACGAAGCCGAGATACTGGGCGTCAAAGTAAAAGCGGGAGACACGGTTAAGGAAGATCAACCGATCTTCGAAGTTGAAACGGACAAGGCCGTCGTCGAGATACCATCGCCGGTGGCAGGGTCGGTCGAGAAAGTCCACGTCAAAGTCGGCGAGGTCGTGAAGGTCGGCACGGTGATGATCACGTTTGCCGCAGTGCCCGCGGCCGTTGGTGCAAAAGCATCAACTGAAGCCAGAGCAAGTGCATCGGTCCAAGAGCAAGCAGCGGCCAAGCAGCCAGCCGCACCAGTTAACACCGGCGGTAACGGCAAAGTTCCGGCCAGCAGATCCGGCCGGGTGGTGCCAGCCACACCGGCCACACGCCGGCTTGCACGCGAGCTGGGAGTCGACCTATCCCAGGTCAGCGGCTCCGGTCCAGCCGGCCGGGTGCTGAAAGAAGATGTGCGCGCTTTTGCCGAAGGCGTCCCGGGCGGACAGGTCAAGCCCACTGCCGCCCCCTACCACGAACCGTCCGGCGAGCCGTTCATAGCCCAACCGCTAACGGCCCAACCCAGCGAACTGCCGGATTTTTCCAAGTACGGGCCGGTAGAGCGGGTGCCGCTGCGTTCGCTCAGACGCAAGATCGCCATTAACATGACTCAATCGTGGACTCACATTCCGCGTGTCAGCAGCTTCGACGAAGCGGATATTACGTTGCTGGAGTCGCTGCGCCAGAAGCACGAAACCAGCCTGCTCAAACATGGCGGCAAGTTGACCTTGACCGTGTTTGCTCTCAAGGCCGTGGTGCAAGCGCTCAAGCAGTTTCCGCAGTTCAATTCGAGCCTGGATGAATCCACCGGCGAGATAGTGCTCAAGCACTTTTACAATGTCGGTGTGGCGGTCGCAACAAACCGCGGATTGATTGTGCCGGTGATCCGCAACGTCGACCAAAAAGGGATAGCCGAACTTGCAGCCGAGCTGACCGATCTCGCTCAAAAGACAAGGGACGGCAAGATCGAATTAGACCGGCTGCAGGGCGGTACCTTCACGGTTACCAACCTCGGTCCGATTGGCGGAACCGGCATGGTGCCGATGGTAAATTATCCGGAAGCAGCCATCATGGGTATGGCGAGATCCACTCAGCGCCCAGTAGTTCGTCAAAACAACAATATCGAGATTCGCTGGATATTGCCGCTGGCTATCTCATTCGATCACCGCATCGCTGATGGTGCCGAGGCCGCCATGTTCCTCAGACATGTCGCCGGCATGCTGGAAGATCCGCTGCAATTGCTCGTGGAGGGCTAGACAATGGTCATAGGCGAAATGACGCAAGACGTCGATCTGGTTGTGGTCGGCGCCGGACCGGGCGGTTACCCGGCCGCATTAAGAGCAGCCGAGCTCGGCATCAAATGCGTAATCGTCGACAGCAAGCCGAAGCCAGGCGGAGTTTGTTTGCACGAAGGCTGCATTCCATCAAAGGCGCTCCTGCATGCAGCAGAAGCAATTGACAGCGCGGCAACAGCATCGACCTTCGGCGTCAAGTTCGGGCAGCCGGAGATCGACGTCAATCAACTTAGAGCCTGGAAACAAGGCGTTACCGATAAGCTCTCGCAAGGGATCGTCGGTATGTGCAAAAGCGCCGGAGTCGAAATCATTCAAGGCAAGGCCATCTTCGAAGACTCTCGCACTCTGCGCATTGAAGGCGGGGCGGAAGGAGCTCCAGCCCGCATCAAATTCAAGCACGCCATCCTTGCTACCGGCTCCCGACCGGTGACACTGAGAGACCTGTCACTTACCAGTAAGCGTTTGCTCGATTCAACCGGAGCGCTCGCGCTCGAGGATGTGCCGGCCAGCTTGCTGGTGGTCGGAGGCGGCTACATCGGGCTGGAGATGGGCACCGTCTACGCGGCCCTCGGCAGCCAAGTGACGGTCGTCGAGATGACCGACGGACTCTTGCCGGGAGTAGATCGCGATCTGGTTCGTCCGCTGGCCAATCATCTTCAGCAGCGGTTCAAATCAATCCTTTTGAATACTAAAGTCACAGCTGTCAAAGAGACCAAGGACGGGCTGACAGTAACTTTTGAAGGCAAAGACGCGCCAGCTTCGGCAACTTTCGAGAAAGTTTTGGTGGCGGTCGGGCGCAGGCCGAACAGCGACGGCATCGGCTTGGAAAAAACCCAGGTGGAGATCGACAAATTCGGCTTCGCAGTAGTAGACGAACAATGCCGCACGCGCGACAAACGCATTCTGGCGATTGGTGATGTCTCCGGCCAGCCGATGCTCGCGCACCGAGCAACCAGGCAGGGCATCGTCGCCGCCGAAGTGCTGGCCGGCTTACCTTCGGCGTTCGACAATCGGGCCATTCCGGCGGTCGTATTCACAGAGCCGGAAGTCGCCTGGTGCGGCTTGACCGACAATGAAGCGAAAGCACAAGCGATCACCGTCGGCTCAGCGAAGTTTCCCTGGTCCGCCTCCGGACGAGCACAGACTCTCGCCTCGGCAGCCGGACAAACCAAAGTGCTCTTCTGTCCGGAAACCCGGCAAGTGCTCGGGGTCGGCATCGTCGGTCCGCGCGCCGGCGAGTTGATCGCCGAGGCGGTGCTGGCGATCGAGATGGGCGCCACGCTCGAAGATCTGGTCGTAACCATTCATCCGCATCCAACGCTGTCTGAGACGATTATGGAGGCTGCCACTGCGGCATCAAGCCGCCTCGAACGCCAGCAGACCAGCAAGCTGCGCGAGGCCTCCAAAGCCGCTCCCTAATCTAATTCAAGCCACAAAAACTGCTGTTCGGTAATCCTTGCACTCGCAGGCATCTACAATAAAAGAAGCGATCGCTTAGTTGGATGACAATGGGGGCATAAACCTTTAGGGTATTACCCCCTTTTGGGAGCGGACTACGGAGCTGGTATGGCCGAAAAGAATGATTCCCTCGCCGGGAATTTCGAAACAACTGCGCAGAGAATGCTGGACGCGCTTGAGAAGGCCAGCTCCGAGCTTTCCAAGACGGTTGATGCCTGCGTCGACCAGCTTGCCCAATTCAACAGCCGCCTGCAGAAATCCCTCGACGACCGGCTGCAACAGATAAAGGAGCAATTCCTCACCAATTCGGAAAGCGATCTCTCCGAGATTGAGAGCCGGAAAGAACAGCTGGTGGATGCTCTGGAAGAGTTCGAACGCTCGCAAATTGAGACGGTGGTTACAACCGCTCGAACAGTGCGTGAGTCACTTAACGCGCACGCGCAGCAGCTCGAACAGAAGATCTCCAGACTGGTCGAAGATCAATTGGCGGCGCTGCAAGGCACGCTGCAAGCACCGGAGCAGGAGATTCCAGAGATATCGCAGGGAGCGGCCACCAAATTTCGAACTATATCGGACACTGGCAAGGAGCGGATCGATCAGACCGAGGTAAAAAACGAGGATGCCCTGGCAGCCAAGTCCCAGGACTTTGAGAGCAAGCTGCAAGAGCTCGTTTCACGCTGGAAAGGAGATCTTTATGCGCAAGTTGAAAAGCATATAGTCGACTTCAAAGCCAAAGTCGAAACGACGATCGCCGAGTTAACCGAGCTTTCGACCCAGAACATTTCCGACCTCAAAGAAAAGTTTGAAGACGGCAGCGCTTCAGTGGCCAAGGCCATTTCGTCCAATCGAAATGAAGCCGAATCGACCACCCAACAATGGCGAGACGAAGTACAAGAGATCTACGAATCATTTGCCGCTTCGCTCAAACGCCAGCAAAAAGATGCCGAAAGAACCAACAGCTCGCGTCTGGAATACAAGGCAAATGAAGCGAAAGGCGAGATCGGCGGCATATCGCGTGATGCGCACGAAAAAATTCAGGCATCACATAAAGTGCTCAACAACTCACTTAATCGTCTCGAGCAAGATTATCGCCGGCGATTGGAATCAATCTTCTCTCGCCTCGAAGCTTCAATTTCGGAGACTTCCTGTCGTTCCGGTCGAACCTCTTCACTCGAGCAGCGCACAGCCGAAGAGCTTAAGGAGAAGCTGCGCAATAACTTGTCAGCCCAGGGAGCGGAGATACTGAGAGTTGTTCGCAAGATGACCGAGCAGCTCGAGACAGAATATGTCAGGGCGAGTCGCTCGCTGGACGACCGAGTGGACACCATCAAGTCCTCAGCCACTGAAAGCCTGGAGAAGCAAGTTCACGCAATGAAGTCCGAGCTGGACAAAATAACCAGAAGCTTCCAACACGAGTTGAGCGACCTTTCGACCCAAGCCGACGAATTAGAGGAAGCCGGAAAGGCGGCAGCCGTTTTTGTAATGGCCTACCGCAGCTCGCTGCTTTCACTGGACAGCGAATAGTACTACAGGCAATGGCATCAGGTGGACCGAACAGATGAGCGTAGCGGGAAAAAAACTTCAAGACATCTACGACGCCGGAGCAAAACAACTGGCGGAGATGGACCGCAATCAGCGCTCTGTCATGGACAAAAGCGTCGATGGTAGTACGGATTCCAGCAAGTCTCTCGGTGATGAATCGACCAGTCAGCTTCAGCAACGCTCGCAAGAATGTGAGTCGGACGTTCAGGCCACGCTGACTAAAACGATGCAGCAGATTCAGCAAGTGATCGCAGCCGAATCGCTCGAGACCGAGAACCGCCTGGCAGTTTTGAAGGACAATATCTCCGCCTTGTCTAAGAAGCTCAACGACTCCATCTTCGAGCTTACGCAACAGCACGAAGCAAGACTGAATGTTGTTTCGGAGGATGTCGCCAACCTATGCGAGCGCGAGTTTGACAATGCCGCCGCCGAAGTCCACATTCAAGATTATTCGTCGGCCAAGACGCTCAAAGTGCAAAACACCTTCATTCTCAATACATTCCAGCAGAAGCTCGACCATGGACTGCTGGAGACGCGCGGTGAAGAGAAGCAGATTACGGTCAGAATTTCCAAGTCGTTCCTGCAAAGCGTAAATACGATCGACACGCATACGTCTGCCTGGACCGAAAGGCTATCACAGGCTTTCGACAGCCACAGCCAGGCGCTGGAGGAACAATTCACCAGCGGCGATACCGAACTGGAGAGCCGCATCGCAGAACTAGTAAAAGATGTCGACAAGCAAGCCGAAGAGCTCCAGCAAAAGATTCACGAACACTTCGAACACACCTCCTTCGAGCTTAAGGACAAGAGCGATGGCAAGCTCGAAAGTTTGGTCGCCGAGTTAAAATCCGCCCAGAAGTCCGCAGCCGACGATCTGGCAAAACTCTTGAAAGAGTTGAACGGCGAGCTGGAGTCCGCTTGCGAAGTGTCTTATCAACGCTTGAGGCAGACTTCAATCGACTTGAAAGGCAAAGTCAACGCCGCCATTGATTCCGTCGAGGACGAATGCGGCAAGCGCCGTGAGACCAGCCTGGGACTGAAGCGAGACCTGGAGGAAAGGGCACGCGTATTAATCGATGGTATCAAGCAGGAGCTCTCCGAGTTGCACTCGTCTTTCGAGCAACGGTTGAAGAAACTAATCGCCAAATCAGGCCAAGACTTGAACAATATCTGCTCGGAAGCCGAAGCGGCAATCGCCACCGCTCAATCGGATTGCGAAGGGCAGTTCAAAACGCTTTCCGACAAAGCGAAAGAGCAGATTCAGACAAAACTTTCAGAGTTGCTGCTGCGCATTAAGAAGCAGCAAGATCTCGCGCTCGAGGAAGTGATAAAAGTGGCTTCCGGCAACACTCCCGACCTTGATACACACAATCCAGCACCGAAGAAATCAAAGAAGAAGAAAAATTCGGCAGCATCTGATCGAAGCAACAATGCGGGCGGTGACCGATGAGCTCTTTGCTTTCCCATCACAACCTTCCACGCCAGACGATCGCCGCGTTTCTCCGCGGTTACCTGCACACCGTGCCGGTTGCTCCGGCCGATTGGGCCGCAGCCGAGAGCCTGGGGCTGGAAGTGGGCGCAGTAGTCGTCTGCCTGGAGCCGGTGGTGCCGCTGACAGCCTCGGCAGATCGCAGCGAAGCCGCCGAGTCCTTCAAAGTATCGGAAGCAGGCGTGGTGATCGGCAAAGACAACGAGCGGGCGATCGTAATCAGAATAACGGCCGAAACTTACGAACTGATCTTTCTGGAGACGCTCATGCTGAGCAAGTCCCAAGACGCCAAGTTAATCGACAGAGATTTTTCGTACCTGCTCCTTGAACCAGCTGTACCGCTCTCAGACCAGCAGGTTCAGGAGATCCAGCAGCTCGGTCACGGCTTCGCGCGGGGCGGCTCACGCCGCGAGCGAAATCCGGAAAGCGGCAGACTCAACGATCCCGCCATTACTCTTTTGACTGCACTTGGGCTCAAGCTGGAGACGCTGGCAAGCAAACAAGTGCTGGATCTCGGACTGTTCTGCCAGCTCGTGTTTGAAGCTGGCGAGCCGCCGGCCGACTGCCCGATGCAAGACGTGCGCGCCAAGTTTCGGCCGGTACCGGCCTCAGGCAATGCAGCCGGCAGTCACAGCGTCGAACCGCTGAGCTCTGACAGCGAAGCGCCGCTGAACTCATTCGAGCCAGACCGCACTCCAGATACACCGGTTGACGATTTCGCTCAAGAGATAGACAACGACCAGTGGTTGTCCGGAGCGTCAGCAAGCTTTCGAGAATCGACCTCTCAGCCATCCTTCAAAGGACTGGGGCAGCTCGTGCCGGGAGCGAATTCGGATGCCCAGAAGGTGCGCCGCGAGAAATTGAAGGACGACTTGCAGACACTGCTCGGTCTGGGAGGCATCTTCGGCGATCCCGCCAAGGCAGATCAAAGCGATGAAAGCCCATTACCGGCACCTTCCCCCAGCTCCAAACCGCCAGCGATTGACTGGTCGTTGCCCGAGACAGACGAGACTGTCGAGCCGACTCAACAAGCCTCCGATTTTATGCCCGAGCCTGAACTGCCTGGCTCCGGACCCGATCTCTCCTTCCTGGAGCCGGAGCAACCCGCTTACTCGGACGAGCCGCGTTTTTCCGACAGCATGCTCAAGTTCAGCTTGCCCGAGATGCCGCCACCACCACCAAGGAGAGCAACCGCCGAGGTCTCGGCGCCACAGCCAGACCACTCGGGCAAACCGCTTTTGACTCCGCCACCGCCTGCAACCGCTGACACCGGCGAAATTGCCGGGCCGGCAGTAGACGAATCACAGACGGCGCTGGCGCCACCACCACCACTACCACCCAAAATCAAATCGCCGAGCCAGACTGCACCATCGACCGCCGAAGCTAACAGCGGCCCTCAGCCGAAACGCCCGACGCTGGAGATTAAGGCGCCTCCACCTTTGAACCGTCCGGCCGCCTCGCCCGCCGGACCGACACCGCGCCCGGAGGCAGCAGCGCCAACGGAGGCTCCAGCGTCAGCCCAGCCAAAGCCGGACCTTTCAGAGGCTCCGCCTGCTCAAGCCGAAAGACCGAAACTCGAGCTCGATGAAGAGGACGAAGACGACTATGACGAAGACGACGAAGAGGACGAAGACGAGGAAGACGAAGTAACGCCGGCGGCGCGAGTTAGAACGACGCTGCAAGAGGCGCCGGCTCCAGGCGAGTCAGCCCGCTCGGCAAGAGAGAGCCGGCTAACGAAGAGCCAGCCGGGCGTAGGGGCCGGAATGGAGTCGCTCGTCTCCCGGCTCGAGCAGCAAGTTACGAAAGCTACCAGCAATTTGACCGCACAAGTGGATCAAATCCACGGCGGACTCGAAGTGGAAGTGCGCAAACTTATAGAAAAGGCTGCCCGGGCCGAGCAGCAATCAGAATCAACGGTCAAGAGCGCGTTGCAGGTAATAATCAAAGAGCTAGAAGAGCTGGCTGAAGACTCTCGGCTGAAAGTATCCGACGCTGCCGCAAACGGACGCTATGCGATCAAACAGCTGCTTGAGACGGGACAAAAGACTCTGGACGAGACTCAGAAGGAATCACTTAACTCTCTGCTGGCATCGCTTACGGACTTCAAGGGTTCTTCCGATACACTGGCGAGCACTATCCGGCAGAGATTGGAAGGTACCGTCAGCAGCAAGACCTCCGAATTGAGCGGTCTGGTCGACTCGATCTGCGACGAATTGGACCGCACTAATCAAGATTTTAACGACAGGTTGAAATCGAGATTCGAGCGCTTGAGCGACAGACTCGCTTACGAAGGCGACAGCACCGGTCAGGCGCTGGAAAGGCATGTCAATTCGTTGCGAGAAGATCTCGATGGTCTTTGCGAGAGAGCGTTTGACAAAGTCAAATCGAACAAGAACGAGCACGAAATTGGTCTCAGGCAATTCGTTACGATGTACGAATTGAAGCTCTCCCAGACGATGAACCGCCTGGGCAGCACGGTGCTCATCCCCAAGCTCAGAGAGTATCGCGAAAGCCTGCGCAGCGTCCGAGCCGAGCTGGAAAAACAGATAGCGAGCGAGTCATCAGAGCAAGGTCGGCAACATCTGGTCAATCTGGATCGGGCAATGGTGGAGCTTCGCCAGCAGCTTCACCAGCTCTTGAACGAAGCGCTCTTGAAGCTGGAGGGGCTGGGTACCGAGCAGAAGGACAGGATGTCCAAAACCTTCAAGGATACCAGCGACAATGTAGAGACAGCCCTCGAGCGTGTGCAATCCATCTTTACCGATGCTGAAGCGGAGATAGCCGGCAACGATGGCACAAGCCGCAAGTTGGTGGAAGCATCTGGCGCCGGCACCAATCCCCAGGTGGCCGCCGACAAGGATGCCGCCGTCAAAAACGCTCAACAGCTCAAGGAAGAAGCGCTCAACGAGCTTCATTGCCTGTTCGATCAACAATGCGAAAAGCTGGAGCAGAGCAGTCAGAACGCCCAGACAAAGTTGAGCAAGTCCAAGGAGAGATACGCTCGCACCGTCTCCGAAGCAGCAGAGGAGGCGGTCAACTTAATCCGGAAGGCGATCCAAGATGCTTCGCAGGCGATCAAGTCGACTCAAGAGAAGTACCTGGAATAATCAAGTTCGGCAGCCAGACAAACCGCTCAATTGCCGGGAGCGATTCTCTTCTTAAGCGCGCTGTTGATGTCCTGCACACTGGCACCGAGATTGGCATTGAAATCGACGCGCGGCAAAGCCTCAGTCTGCGGTCTGAGCTCACGAACATTTAAGTTGATCGACCTTTCAAACACAGTTTTATCATCGATACCATTGAGCCCCAAAAGAAGCGCTTTCAGATTCCCTTCGAAAAGCGATTGCTCCATGACGTTGACCATTATTCGTTCCAGAATGTTTAACTCTTGCCCGAGCAAGCCGACGGTGCTATCTGCTACTCGCTTGGCTGCTTCAATCTCTTTCAGCTTGGCCTGACGCGCTTGCAATTCTCTGTCGGCGAGCGTCTCGGGATCGCCATAGCCGCTGGCGTCGCTAACGGCCGTCGCGCGAAAGCTCTGCTCGTTGGCGGTGACATCCCTTGAGCTCTCATTCATGCGGGAGAAAAGCGAGCAACGCAGCTTAGATATTTCGGAAAGGAATCGCTGCTTTATCTCTTCCCGAATTGCATTAATCTTCGCCTCAATATCGGCACGGTAGGGTTTCTCGGCCATCGACTAGAACCTCGCGTTAATTCAATCGCTGTCCAGCCGCTCTCGAATATATACATAAGGAATAACTTTTGGACAAAGTCAGACAGATATGTTTCACAACCGACACAATTCGCGCCTGCTTCGCTCAAATAAAACCCAGGCAGTGCAACGGTTTCAAGCAAGCAATCCGGGCAATGACGCGGTTTTGGATCGCCTTGGCGAGGGAATAGTAAAGACAGGCAGCTCAATCAGGCCGCGGGCCGAACGCCCCTACTGAGGACCAGACCACGAACAGGTTTCCCGAGCACCAGCCGCCTCCTTCGCTTGCCGACATTGTCGACCAGTCGGCGCTGATCGAGCACAGCCCGGATGAAAAGGACGTGTTTCTTTATCATGGAACCAACTGCTATCGGCGTTGGGAGATCAACCGCTCCGGGTCGCTCCTTTCCGGGCGCAGCGGCTACAGCTTCTTTTCAAGCGACCCTGAAGACGCTTTCAACTACGCACGCAGCGCTTGCCTGAGAGACATCAAACTCGGCGCCGCCAACTCATTGAGCTGCGAGCCGGTTGTCTTGAAGGTGCGATTTAATGCTCGTGCCTGGATACAAGTAGATTTCCTCAAAGAGATACTCTCATTTGGAAAGCCAGCTCTCTTAGCTTTTGTGCTGGGTCCGATTCCCTCGGTCAATATAGCCGCCGTTTTGCACTGCGCGCACGGGCGAAACACCGCCTTAGAATCGCAAAAGATTCGCACATTCGCTGATGGCAGACTGATGGACGGAATTCGCAAGTTGCGCTTGGAAGCAGACAAGAAGCGCCTTGATGCCTGGTTGCTTGCTCAGGCTCAGCAGTGCGGTCGAAACATCAACTCTTGGCTCGGCATAGAAGTCTCCCCGGAGCTTACGGCAGCCGACGAGTTGCACCGATTGGCCCAGATCGGTCCGAGATTGCGCATGGGAAGCGGCAAGGCCAGACCTGATTGACCGGTGCAACCAAACTTGACAATCAGCCGGAGTCGACAGAATATAGACAGCATATGCATAATCGAACGGTAACTATCGCTTACGCAGTTGGGCTTCTCGCCTCTTCCTGCTGTCTTCTGGCGCTGCCGGCCCAAAGCGATCCGTCTGCCGCCGATATCAACCAGTGGCTCAACAGCACCGATCCCCCCTGGGGACAGGCGCCGGCCGCTCAAGCGCCGCAGAGCTCGTCAATGCAATCCTGGCCTAGCTCGCAAGCGGGGATGTCGAACGATTCACCCGGCTGGCAAAGAGCAGCCGGCAGCCCGCGCATTCAAGGAACACCGCTCAATCGCCCGCGCACGATGCAGCAACCTTTCGGCCGGCTCACTCCGCAGGACGTATTCCGGATTATGTTTAGCGGCGGCGGCGGCGGCGGCGGCTCCAGCGGCGACTATGCGCGCAATCAAGCGGCTTACGGCAACTCCAGCAGCTACCTCCAAACCGCTCTGGATCAAGCCGCCCAGGCCGAAGATGCGGCAGCTCGTGCCAGCTACGGCTCGGACAAGTATGCGCGGCAGTCGGCGGCGGCGGAAGCCCAAAATCACGCAAATGCCGCTCGAGGCGCCGCCGACTCAGCGACGTCTGCGGCATCA
>JAGVKB010000050.1 GCA_020050835.1 Candidatus Obscuribacterales bacterium
ACTCATTAAGGTTGTTCGCCGGCCCGTACACCGTAAGGCTTGAAGCGAGCGGATTCCACACAAACGTGTCATCGCTCACCAACTGATTGGTGACCTGATGCACCGCGTTGTAACCAAACGCGAATGAGACATCGCTTCCCACGAAGTTGTGGGCAAGCATGCTCATATCATCATTGGCCCAATAGCTATAGCTGCTTGAGCAGTCATTGCCATAGTCCAACCCGATTCGACGGGACAGCGCATCATATGCAAAATGCGCAGCTGCATCTGTGCTGCCGTTGAGCTTTATGTCGGATAGACGGTTCAGTTCATCGAAGAAGTACTGCGCGAAATAGGTGTCAGGCCACGTCAACCTAATCCGGTTGCCGTTTTCGTCAAGCTCGTAGTCGATGCTTTGGCTTGCCGGCGTGGTCTGTTGGACCAACCGGCCTGCTGTGTCGAACAAGAATTCGTAATCACCGGTTGTCGGATCTCCACCGACTACTGGCGTACTCATCTTCGTGAGCCGACCGGCAAGGTCGAATGTCAGCGTGCGAAGCGCAAGACCAGTTGGTTCCTGCGTCTCAACACGGTTGAGCGGATCGTAACTGCTGGTGACCGAATCACCGTTGCGAGTGAGCCGGACTAGAACATTGCTGTTTTCATCGAACGTGTACTCCTCGAAAGTCGTATCAGGATAGATCTGCTTGCTGAGCCGGTCAAAGCCATCCCACTCGAAAGTGGTCACGTTAGAGTTCGCGTCCTGAGTCGTCAACAACCGTCCACTAGGCGTGTAAGCTCTGACTTCTGCCGGCACACCAACTGGATCGATCACTTTGGTGACGCGATTGACCTCGTCATATGTGAACTTCCAGGCACGCCTTTCGGCATCTGTCTTGACCACGAGCCGACCAACCTGGTCATAGGTCAGTTTTAAGCTCCTGTTGGCCGGATCGGTGATGAGCTGCAGCTGCCCGCTAGGCCGCCAGGTGTAAGAGAACGTCTGCCAGGGGTTGGCCGGATCGCTAGTTTGCCGCTGGATCGAAGTCAGCCAGCCGTTGTCGTCGAAGTTGAACTTCGTGATAAAGCTGAAGGGCGCCGTTTCCTGACGCTGGATTCGGCGCCGTTCATTATCGAACTCGAACGTGGTGGTATAGCCACGAGGATCGGTAACACCGATGACATTACCTATGTCATCGTATCGGTGCTTTGCTGCTATGCTACTTAAATATTAGCAATCCACCTCGCCATGCAGAGACAACAAATACTAGATGAACTTGCCAAGCCACCATCGCAAGAATGGTTGAACGACAGATTAGATTGGTTAGAGCAGCATCCAAAGGGAAAAGAACAGTCGCAGATCATCAGAGGACTTCTGGAATCTCGTGGGTCCGCCAAAAGAGCTGCAAGAGTCCGAGCCTTCATTCACGAACATCCCGATAGTTTGGAGTCCATTGAAAACCTGCTAGGAATAGATTCTAGGGATGAAAGTAGAACAGTCTTAGAGAGATGGCTTAGTCTCGACCCTGACAATGTCGCGCATTGGATATCACGAAGCTTAACCATAAAACGACGATTCTTAGTTACGGAGAATGACATCGAACAAGGATTCACATGGGTGAATTCACACTTTAACCATGAAAGGACTCCTTATGTCATTTGTGGACTTTTATACCATCATCCAGCCAGTTCAGCGCATCAGCTAGCCGTTAGTTGGGTATCAGAGCACATGACCGAAAGTAGCACTGCAGTTGTCGTTCGACAACTGGCTGAAACTGGCTTAACAGACAACTCTCTTATCAGTCGGTATCTGCAGCAAAATGCCGCTAATGATGAAGCACAAGAGCTACTGGCATGGCTCATCAGAGAAGCGAAGATTGAAAATCTGGAGGAACTTATAGAGCCATGGATGCGGCTGCCAATAGAACAAAGATCAGGGCTCGTATTAGCAGCACTACTTTCAATACAGCCAAGCGAGTCGTTGCAAAATATGGCGCGTCAGACAATTGAGCAACAGTGTCCCGACTCGACCGCAGTAATAGAGCAGATTTTCGACAGTCCGGTCAGCTCAAAACTGAAGACTTGGGCACAACAGTGGCTACTGGACAAAGTTAGAGATTGCAGTAAAGAAGGGAATAAACGGGATGGTCATTTAAATGTGTACGCCCCGACGCTAATCGATGTAGCTAAGCGTCTAAACAAAAAGGAGCTATTGGACATCGTTCCAAGAAACTTTTGGGAGTGCGAGCCGGCTCTATCGAGAATGGTTATAAGGGCGTTTAAAGAACAACGCTTTATAGATCAGGCCAGGAAATTCGCTGAACAAAATCCTCATGCTCTCCGGTCCTTCATGTTCATGTGTTCGGTGGTGAGACAGGACCTAAGCGCATTACCGTGGATCAAAGACTGGCTGGAGGAAGCAGCAGATTCCCAACAGATGCTAATTGGAATACTTGCGATCTTGGTAAATGATCCTTCACAACAATGGGCATTAAATCAGCTGCGAACATGGATTTCTGGCGAAGTGCAGCTTGGTTGGGGCAGCTCAGCAAAAAGCGTGGCACATAGAATTCAGTTGAGAGAGAGTCTGCCAGTTGTAGCGACTGCTTTGGAAGAAACGCTGTAGTGACGAGTACATAAATTGAACTAGTTAAGCAGTGGAAAAGGAGTACTTCTAGCAAAGACTGCTCATAATTGGGCATGAGATCCAATGCTTCCCAAGGCACAAGGTACGTTTGTCATCAGAGCAGATGTTGCTTCGAGCTCTGTTAAGAAGCAAGGACGGGGTCGAAAATACCAGGGTTTTCAGACCCTGATAGATTCGGCCCCGTCCATAGAAAAGAGACGGGCAGGCAGTCTTATGCAGACCCGCCTCAGCAAGCACTTCTCAGGCACTTATGGAGCTAACGCCCTTCGCTACGGTTGTGTGGATAAGCCCTGTCGACACGTTCCCTGGTCTTTTCTGGACCCAACGTGTCATACCAGCGTTCGACTTGGAGATACTTCCTTCCCATCTCGCCAGAACTGTACTCTTCCGGGTACTTTTCTATCTCCAGCCGAATGTCAATAAGCTCCTTCATCCGATTGAGAAACTTGGTCCTTTCGGGGTCGGGATCTTTGTAATCTTCCGGCTCCGGATCCCGCGGTGGCGTTGGGGACTCTGGATTGACTGGGCTGTACGGACCCTGAGCGCTCGGGACCGGTCCTGTACCAGGACCAAAGACCGGGTGCACTGCATAAACCCCGGGGTGGATCGGGCTTCCAGCTGTGCCAGCGGTGCCGCCTGGTTTGGGACCAGCTGGTCCAGTTCCGCCGCCATTTAACACGGGAGGCGGCACAGGAAGCATATCGCGACCACCATGCCCAGGGCTCGGATTCGGACCTTGGAACAATTGGAGAACCCTCTGTAGGATCTGTCCAAACTGCTCAGTGACG
>JAGVKB010000106.1 GCA_020050835.1 Candidatus Obscuribacterales bacterium
AGTACAGCAGTAGGACGCAATAGCGTCGCATCAAACTCTAGCAGTGCAGCTTTTGGAGACACAGCCAATGCATCCGGTGCCAGTAGCGTGGCTGTCGGTCAGGGCTCGCAAGGTGTCGGCAGCAGTGCTACTGCTGTCGGTGCAAGTAGCGCCGCGGTCGGGAACAACAGCGTAGCAGTAGGCATCAACAATATATCGGCTACTACCGGTGCTCAGTCTAATGGCACTGTGGCTGTCGGACAAAACAGCGGGGCGCTGTCCGCTTTGGCGACTGCGGTCGGCAACGGCGCAGTTGCATCCGGCGCAAGTAGTTCTGCTTATGGACAGACCGCAAGCGCGTCAGGGATAGACAGCACTGCTGTCGGTAGTTCTTCGGTGGCGAACAATGTAAACACTGCCGCATTGGGACGGCAGGCTACCGCCTCCGGAAGCCAGGCTACAGCGCTCGGTTCTTTCTCGCAGGCGACTCAACAGAATACAACTGCTGTAGGTGTCGGCGCAGTCGCTAATTCGGGCTTCGCAACCGCGGTCGGAGATACTGCGAATGCAACTGGAGCGTCAAGCTCGGCATTCGGTCGCGCCAGCGTAGCTTCCGGTTCGCGCTCTACTGCTCTCGGTCGAAACAGTTTGGCTCAAGGCGATGACTCGCTCGCGGCTGGCAATCAGAGCAGCGCTACCGGTATCAACAGCGTAGCGATCGGTCTCAATTCCGCTGCCAGCAATCTCAACTCCATGGCAATGGGTAACGGCGCGATCGCCTCAGGCCCTGCCGCGATCGGTATCGGTCTTAACTCTCAATCGACGGGGACCAACACCATCGCAATCGGTACCGGTGCAGTTGCCACCAACTCGCTTGCAATTGGTACCGGTGCAGTGGCCGGTGGTGGCGGTACTGCCGTCGGTGACCTCTCCTCGGCGGCCGGCGGTGGATCAGCTTTCGGTAACAACGCCATAACTACTGTCGGAAACGGAACAGCGATCGGTCAAGCCGCTTTCGTGACTGCTAACAATAGCGTCGCGCTGGGTGCGGGATCACTGGCCAATCAAGCTAATACCGTATCAATCGGCACGGTCGGTGGAGAGCGCCGTCTGGTAAACGTGGCTCCCGGTATCAATCCGACCGACGGTGTCAACGTAAGCCAATTGACCAGCACGACCAACACCATCATCGAGCGCAGTGAAAACTTCACGAAAGACTACACCAATCAAACGGTGGCCTTCGCAAGCAGCCAACTTCGCAGCGAGATGAGGGCGATCAAAAAAGGTGCCAATCAAGGTGTTGCATCAATTGCAGCCATGATGATGGCGGTCCGCACACCAAGCCCGGGCAAAACAACCATCGGCGTAGCCGGCGGCTACTACGGTGCACAGGCGGGCATCGGTGTGACAACTGCCCACCGTTCGAGAAACGGCAAATGGCAAGCTCAAGCCGGCATCGGGGTGCCCGCCAGCATTGTTGAAGGCGAGAACATCGCTGCTGCCGGAGGACTAGCCTACGAGTTCTAGATTGCAACTTCGACTAGCTGATTGAAGGTACTTTTCTATCCGGATTAGGGCGGAGGTGAGGATGCAATCTATTGATAGCTACAACCCCAACTCAGGATGTGGCGATCAGAGGGGTTCGAAAATGAGAGCGAAAGCTTTAGCTAGAGCTTTCACCTTGTTGATTTCGATCTCCACGATGTTGCCCAGCTCGGTCTTGGCTGCAACGGAGTTCAGCTCATTTTCGAGCTCGTCCGGCGAGCAGGTATTCAGTAGTGAAGGCGGCTCCAATTCCAGTGGCGCTGAGCGGGCTCAAGAATCGGCTCCGAAGTCGGAGGAGCCGCCACCAGCTAAAGACGAAAACTCCAACATAGATAGATGCATTCCGGGGCGGGAAAGGCGGGCTTACTCCAAGGAAGCGATTGGTTACTTCAATCGAGGCGTCGAGCTGCAGAACTCGGGAGCTTTCAAGAAGGCGATCGAACAGTATCGACTGGCAATCAACTCGGACGATCGGTTGGAGGAAGCCTATAGCAATCTCGGGTCGATCTACTTTGAAATGAAAAACTTTGGTGCGGCAGTCAAAGCTTTTCAGGCTGCTCTGGTGCTCAATCCCAACAGACCGAAAACCTTGAATGCTCTTGGTGCTGCGTTCTCGGAAAATGGTCGAGTAGCCGAAGCCCAGCAAGCTTGGAAGAAGGCGCTGGCAGTCGACCCTAAGTTCGCTGCGGTCTATTACAACATCGCAGTACTGCTCGAGTCGAAGAAAGATTACCAGGATGCGCGTAATGCATACTTTACGGCCTTCGAGCTCGATTCCTCATTGACTGATGCCAAGGAGCGAATGAACTGCCTTGCAAAAGTTAAGGGGCAAGAGACTGAGGCGCGCTCGTTACTGGCCGGCTCGATCGCTTCGTCGCCGAGAGAAAGTATCGAAAGCTCCGGGCGGACCGATGGTGCCCACGAAGTCAGCAATCGAGTAAGCCCGGAAAGAGAGCTTAGATCGACCGGCCCCGCACTCTTGGAGCTGGCTACCTACGCGCGGGCTGTTGAGTCTACCAAACCGTTGCCGGTGCCTGAGATAATTCAGCCGGTGATTGCCACCCAGCAAGTTTTGTTTTGTGCTCCTGGCGATGATCCGACCCGGCTTGCAATTCCAGAGAGCAGCAATCGACACCATGCTCAACCGCTTGGTAGCACGGTGGAATTTTCAAGCGGCCAAGGCGTTGGCTATGAGGCGACGAAAAAGGCGACCAGGGAGCAGTCGGTAAAGACGGTTGTATCGAAGCGCCAGACTCAGCCGGCATCCATTCGCGAATCTAAGCTTGCTAAACCGATGATTGCAATCAAACCAATCAGACAACAAGCACAGATTGTTGCCAACTCGGATCTTGCAGGCGAGCGCGATCTCGGTATGGTAATTCGGCTTCCGCAAGCTGAGTGAAATAGCGCAACTGCCCGAAAGTCTTCGAATTTGCACTTCTAAATATTGATCTCGCATGTGTTTTGCATCGATTCGAGATCGATTGGATATTCAATTGTTATAAGCCGTATATGTACCGGCGATCGCTGGTGCTGTCACCGTATATGCCACCATGCACTTGGTGCATTTTTAGAAGATGTATATTATGAAGAGATAACCGATCTGTTGCTTTGGAATAGTCTAGCGATATCAGGTAAGAGAGAATGATGGTGCCTTCAGCGATGAAAACTCTGCTGCGATTCGATGGCAGCGACCTCATGCTAAATCCGAGGGAGATCAGGAGTCTTTTGCAGGGCTTCACGGTGGCTGTCCTCGCTACGACAGTTGGTATTGTTCCCGGATTGGTGCTTAGCTCCGGTAGTGGTGCCAAGGTAACTATGTCGTCTGCTCTCCCTGCCGACGAGTTCGAATCAAAAATGCCACCGGTGGCAGTAGTACCGGTAGTAAAGGAAATTCCGTGTCACCGCTTGGTTGTCACTCGGGCAACTGGAGTCCTTTCCCGGCCGAAGCCGCCTGTTTCGGATTCGAGAGTTCAAGGAAACAATCACCATCATAATGGCGTTAGCGTCGAAAGAATTTCAACCAAAACAAGAGATTCGCTGCCTCGACTGGTCGCGCTTGCTCCGGCTGTCAAAAGTGGAACGCACGCAACGCTCAGCTCGCCAACCTTAGTAAAGAAGGCGGAGTCGATTCGCTTAACTCCGCCTAAAGTGGCAAAAGTCGAGTCGAAGTCGACAGCTCAAGCTGCGGACATGTGGGAGCCGCAATGGTCCGGTGAGTATCAAAAGCATGCCAGCCAGACCAATACTAGCAGTACAGGTAGCAGCGAGCAGCCGGTCGATAGTCCGTTTGAAACCGCCGCGTCAAGTGGGTCGAGCGCCAGCTATCGCCTGCCCAACGTGCCGGATGTAAGGTCGAAAGTCGCATCAATTCGGCCAATCGCTTTGCAAAAACCGGTAACTCAAGAGAATACCGCGGCACACACAGTTACGTTTGAACCTGCGCGACGCTACTAGAAGATTGAATGCAATGAAAGAAAGCAGCAACCATTCGGCTCCGAACGCTCTGCTTGAGTCTGTAGAGAGATTGCGCCAGGCATACAAAGAGCTGCATGAGACAAGAGTGTCGGCTGGATACCTGGAAAGTAAACTCGAGCAATGCAAGCAACTGGCCGCTAAGCAGGAGAAGGCCGATCAAGAGAAACAAAGGCTATTGGAGCTTGAACGCCAAAATGAGGAGATGCGTCAAATTGTCAAGCAGGCTCAGTTCGCCGAAAAGTTGGCGATTCAGAATCGGGATGTGCGGGAGCATCTTCAAGGAAGTCTGGCTAGATTCGAACTGAATCAGTCGAACAATCGGGGAGTCTTTCTGGCGCTGTTTGAGGAGTGGATAGGCCGGGCCGACAAGCCATTTAAAATGCATGACTATTATCGAATGGTTCAGCGCAGCCTTAAGCGATAACTCGAAATCGAAAGTCTGCATATGCGCACCATATATGGAGTCTCGACAAACGAACTGCCGGATCTCATAATGTTCAAATTCTAAATCTCTGGAGCGACAGGAATGGAATCAGTAGCGAAGAAATTGACTGACCCGAGAATGGTTGTTTTGACCACGCCAGCCGCTGAATCACCGGCTGGCGTAGAGGGAAGCGAAAGGATGTTTCTCCAGCAGGTTAAGTCCGGGCAAGCGTCCGAACCTGTCGGCGAAGCTCAAGGCTATGAAGTTGAAGCCGCCGATTTGTTGGATTTTCTGGAGATGGAAGCCGGTAGCGCTGTGCAGATTGAGCCGGAGCGGACGATACAGATAGTTGCAGCTAGCAATTGTGACATCATGTTGGCTGAGGACAATCCTACCGGCAAGAATGCTTTTGCTGTGCTGCTCGACAGATTACAAGAAGTGGAGCTAGAGCTGCAAGCTGCGGGCTTCACTATCGGAAAAATGCAAGCGCAGCTGGAAGGCTACAACGATCAGCTAAAGCTACTGCCAGACTTCGAAGCGCAAGCTCTTAAGCTTGCCGAGGCGGAAAAGCAAAATCGTGAATTGCGTAAGCGGCTTCCTGAGCTCGAGAATAATGCCAGACAGATTACTCAGCTTCAACGCGAGAATGACGAGCTGCGATGGCAGCTCGAGGAGCATTATTCCAAGCGCCGGCGAAGATTGGAAACGCCTGTGAAACTAATGTCTTTGCGATTTTGGAAAGAGCTGATTTCAGAGGTCGGACGCTTAGGCCACAGGAGTGCTCCGGCTGGGCCGGAGAGGTTGAGCAAATCAGATAAGCAGTGGGCCTTTCTGAGCGCGCATACTGACGACAGAATCCAATCTGGAGACAGATTTTAGACGTGGCTTTATCTCGATATACATTAATAGGCTTGGTTCTTGGTCTATTCGTGTGCCTGGCTATGGCAATCTTCGGGTTCGCTTGCAAGACCGCATTTCCTATGATTGTTGCTGTCTGGTTAGTCCTTGGTGCCGGCGGCATTTTTGCCTTCTTTCTGGTGAATCCGGCAGTTCGAGATATCTCCGATGTGCAGGCGATCGTTCCGTTGCCGATCGCCGGTTGGATTGAAAAGTATCCCGGCACCGGCGAATCTCACGAGGTGTTACCTGGAATTGGGCGGATCAGAAGTACTGTCTGCCAGTGGTTGTCGGCATCAGGTCACCAGATAGTAATTGCCAGCGGTGACTCTAAGGATGGCAAAAGCATTCTGGCATCGGCGTTGGCGATCAGTCTCGCTGACAGCGGGCTGCGGGTGGCGTTGGTCGATGTCAACTTTCGCAATCCGAGTCTGGCAAAAGCGTTATCGATCCCGGATTCGCCCGGTCTTTGCGATCATCTAAGCGCTCCTGTAACCGTCAGCGCCGGTTCGATCCAACATCTAGTCAAAGAGAATTTGAAGTTCATTCCAACTGGCACTGAGCCTGTTTCTCCAGACATGCTCGAGGGAGAAACTTTCAAGAAGTTGATGCGTAATCTAAAGGATTCACACGATGTGATTATTTATGATTGCAGCGCGGCCAGCGAATGCCCAAAGTCTCTTGCGCTTTTGACCAGTGATGTTTGTCTCCTGGCGGTAGTTCGAATCAAGCACACTTACGTGCAGTCGCTCAAGCAGCTTGCCGCCCAGCTCTGCCAGCGCGACATGGCCGCCGGCGGATTGGTCTTCTTCGGGGCTGACGAATTTGCGCTCGGTGCGGGCGGCTGCTAGAGCCGCCCCTACATCCGAACCACATAGTCTCTGCTTGACGGACAAGAGGAAATCTGCAAAATCCGCTCTACGACCGCTCGAGCCATTTCGCAAGTGTTGGTGCGCTGCGAGTCTTGAACGAAGTGTAAATATGCACTCTCTCCAGCAGGCGTGCGACAGTTTGTTTGCCGGCCGGCACTTCATGGGTCTTGAAGAAGGACTGCAAGTCCTGCTCCTGCTCCGGTGTATTGAGAGAGCTGGCGGCGCTCACCACCCGTGGTACCATATTGAGCGGATAGCGCTTCAAAATCTCCGACCAATGCTCTTTGATGAACTGCCAGGCCATCTCCTTGCTGAAATCACCGGCTAGAGTGTGAGACAAGAGTCGAGGAGCGTCTTGAGTTCTAACCTCGTCGCTCAGGCACAGGCTGAGTGTCTGCTTGACCAGCTCCGGTTTTCGGAAAACGGAAAGGCTCATCAGGTTTCTCAGTTCGGTCTCCGGTGTCTTGGCCTCTTTCCAGAGGCGTTTAATCTGTTCATACTCCTCGTTGCCACCGTTGTAGGCGACGATGCTGGTAATGGCATCGAGCAGATTTGGCTCTACGGACTCTGGATTCTTGAGGTACTGCTCGAACAAGCTGCGAGCTTTCTCAATCGTCGCTCTATCCTGGCCGATTGTCCCCAATGATTGAATGACGTCTCCACGCAGTATGCCGACTAAGTCTGATTCCTTCGCTTTAGGGGTCCAGCCAAGTCGCTCTCTGATTTGCCCGAGTCTGCTCTGTACCAGCCGCTCAAAGGCGGGCTTGGCTGATTCTTCCATCAAATTGCTCAAGTAATGGAGCTCTCCGATCAAAGCTTTAGCTACGGAAGGATCTGTTTCTTCCTTGTAGCTGGCCGTCAGCGCAAGATATTGCTCGACGGAGACCTTGCCGGCAACTGCAAGCGACCACTGATCCGTTAAAAGCCCCAGCCGTTCGGACGACGAGAGCTTCGATTGAACGAGCGGCAAGATCTGTGCCAGCGCTGCGTCGGGATAATGCACGCGATAAAATCCGTTCGCTTCAGCGTTTGCGTCGACCGCATTGGCAGTCGGCAGGTTGAACTGTGACTCAGGCGACTCCAGAAGGTTTGTCTGCACTTTGCTGCGCTCCGAAATGTCTCTCATTGCGACCGGAACATGCCAGACTTGCTTCCTGGTAGCTGATGCGCCGGTAGTGCTGTCCAGAAGAAATCTTGCCTGGCTCAGCTTAACGAACTTTCCGCCAGCGACCGGAAAAATCGAAATCATTGGATAGCCGGGTTGGAACACCCAACCGTGCATCATCGCTGGAATCGGGCGATGCGATACTAAACCTACTGCTTGCCAGAGATCTTCGGTGCTGGCATTAGCGAACTTGTGCTTTGCGATGTATTGTTGTACGCCCGACTGAAACACTGATTCTCCCACGTACGTCTCAAGCATTCTAAGAACGGACGCGCCCTTCTCGTAGGTTATTTCGTCGAACATTTCGTTGATCTGGTTAGGATCGTCGACCGTAAAGTGGATCGGTCTGGTCGACTTGAGTGAATCTGTCTGCAGCGCTTGCGCTCGAGATAATGCAAATTCGTCCCAGAAATGCCATTCCGGAATCAATCTGTCCACGGCTTTAGTCGCCATCCAAGTCGCAAAAGCTTCATTGAGCCAGAGGTCGTCCCACCACTTCATGGTGACGAGATCGCCGAACCACAAGTGTGCCATCTCATGCGCAGTCACGCTCGCAACTGCTTGCAGAGTCTCGGCCGATGTTTTAGCCGCGTCCACCAAAAGCCCGCTTTCGCGAAATGTAATCGCTCCGAGGTTCTCCATCGCGCCGGCTTCGAAGTCTGGTATCGCAATTAAATCCAACTTCTTAGCTGGATAAGGAACGCCGAAATAGGAGTTATAGAAGGGCAGCAGTTGTGATGCAATCTTGCTTGCGTAAGCGCCCATCTTCGCTTTGCCGCGCACGGACCAGACTCTAATCGGAACGCCGGCGACGGTGGTTACCGGCGTGGATTCGAAATCTCCGACGATGAGAGTAACCAGGTAGGTGGACATCACCGGCGATTCTGCAAAGGTGACTATTTTCTTGTGTGAATTGGGCTCCCGCCTTTCGCTGGCGATCGCTGCATTTGAGATCGCGGTCAAGTCTGAAGGAATAACGGCAGTGATCTGATAAGAGGCTTTGTACGCTGGTTCATCGAAACAGGGAAACATTCGCCTGGCATCAGTCGGCTCCATCTGAGTAGTAGCGATGGTGTGTTTCACGCCTTTTTCGTCTTTATAGAAGGAACGATAGAATCCACGCAGCTTGTCATTCAGTGTTCCCTTAAATACCAGCTTCAGCGCGTACTTCCCCGGCGAGAGCGCGGTTGGAAAGGTGATGCGCACTTGTTCTAGCCTCTCCAACTCGGAAACCTTTCCGGGCTGACCGGTCCTTTCGCCGCTTCTGGAAATACTTGCTTGAGAAAGCTTCAACTCCGCAGCATTTAGATAGATGTCACGAGTCGGCTTGTACACCTGCAAAGAAACAGTTTCCTCTCCGTCGAAGGTAAACTTGACTAAGTCCGGCTCAAACTTCATCTGATAACGAATCGGTTTTGCCAGCGCCGGTAAGCGTGAGGTTGTGGCTCCGCCGCTTGAGGCGATGCTTCTGGCTTCTGCGCTATTGGCCGTTGAAGCAAGGCAGAGCAGCAGATTGAAAAAAGTGACGACCCACTGATTGCAGGACATGACCGCACCCTCCCAGAAAGGTGTTGAAATTCTAGCGCATCGCCAGCCGACACTTAGTGCCGAGCCGAGAGAATTCAGGGATGGCTGTGGTTGGATTAACTGGCGACGATTGGGGAGGCTCAGTCCATATACTCTCTCAGGCGGCGGCTTTGGTTCGGGTGCCGCAGTTTTCGCAAGGCCTTCGCTTCAAATTGGCGAATTCGCTCGCGACTCATTCCGAACAGTTGACCGATCTCCTCTAAAGTCCTTTGCCTTCCGTCATCAAGCCCATATCTCAGCCTGATAACATCTCTTTCCTTCGGCAATAGATTCGCCATCGCCTGCTTGACGTCAGAAGAAAGGAGTTGCTGGGTAATCGAAGTGGTTGGGCATTGGGCGTCACGATCTTCAATAAAATCAGCCAGGCAGCTGTCCTCTTCCTTGCCGACCGGTGACTCAAGCGAAACCGGCTCTTGGGACATCTTCATCAATTCCCGCAGTTTCACTACCGGCATTCCCATCGCCTGTGCGAGTTCATCGTCTGAAGGCTTTCTGCCGTTGTTCTCGGTGAATTGATGTGTCGCTCTCTTGATCTTGTTGATCACTTCCGTGACGTGAATCGGGATGCGGATGGTTCTCGATTGGTCGGCAATCGCTCGAGTAATCGATTGTTTGATCCACCAGGTTGCATAGGTGCTGAACTTGCAGCCACGGGTGGGATCGAACTTGTCAGCGGCTTTGATTAAACCGAGATTGCCTTCCTGAATCAGGTCCAGGAAATGCATGCCACGGTTCATATACTTCTTGGCTACAGAGACAACCAGTCTCAAATTAGCTTGAACGAGCTTTCGCTTGGTGATACAGCCGTCGGCACCGCCCTTGCCGATCTGGCGCGCGAGACTAATCTCCTGGTCGGCCTGCAAAAGAGGGATTCGACCAATCTGCCGCAGGTACAGTCGCACCGGGTCGTCAGAAGACAAGCCTTGTGATGCGGCGGATTCAAACTTAATCGGGTCAGCCTCCACTGGCACGTCTTCAAGCTCGGAGAGCTTCGGCTCCACTTCGTTGGAAGCCGATTCATCCAGCTCTTCGTCCTTGCCTGCCGACTCCTGCTCAGCGAAATCTCCCATAAATCTACGCACCCTGCCGGCTCTTGCAGGTTTACTTGCCCTGAGCTTGCTCACCGGTTCACCCTCCAGCTAATTGGTCTGCTTTCTAGCGTCTTTATTCCAATTCCGGCGGATTTTTACACGTCCATTTCACACGATTTCGGGTTCGGGGACGTTTACCTTGGGTTTAAAGCTCTTGGCCAGCCTGACTCCCGGCACCTGCCGAGCCCGCCTTTGAGTCGCGATGAGCCTATGGGCTGCCTTGCTGGCAGTGAGTCGTGAGCTAAGCGCCTAATCCTTGCAGCGGTGATCTTTCTCTGTCCCTATCTTCTGCCTGTAGACAGAGAGGAAAACAGGGGTGTCACGTCCTGGAGCCAGGCTGTTCGTGCCGATTTGCTGAGAATTCTCGGTCAACCAGGTTCTGATTTGATTCATGCGCACTAATTCCGTATCTGAATACGAAAGTCCATCGAGCTGGGCGTTGTCTTCGTAGTCGCTTGACTCGATTGCGTGCGACCGGTCGACCAGCCAGATCTTACCGCCGGCGGTTAGCGTCTTTTGCATGCGAGAGAGCAGGCGGTCAAGATTGCTTTGTTGACGCAAGCGGTCTATCATGCCATCCCAACGGTTGGTGCTTGTCCGGACTAGATCGGGAAATGTGATTGCGTCGAGGTCTTTCGATAGATAGAACATGACAGCTGGAGCGACGACTGGCCACGAAATTACGACCAAGTCCTTTTTTCTGTCGGCCTCTCTCTCTATTTTTGCCACTACTGCTGGTGTTCCGGTTTCGGGCACTTCTGCCAGGGCGGCTAACTGTCTAGTCCAGATCGGCAGCCAGATAACGATTGGCAAAATTGCTCCGGCCAATTTTGGCAATCTTGTAAAGTTGCTCGCAAAGGCAGTGACGTAGACGATGGCGAATAATGCCATGAACGGCGTGAGATAGCGTTCGCGCAGGGCTGGTATCTGCAGGCTTACCAGCAGCCCGGCGCCGTAGCCGCAAAGTGTGATCAGTCGCCAAAAGCGACCATCGAACTTGTCGGTGAGCATGACCCGGGGCGTAAAGGTTGCAAATAGAAATATAACGGTAGAAAAGAGCACTCCCAGTTGATCTGCTGGTTGAAGAGTGTAGTAAGTACCTGCGAAAACATAAGATGCCATTTCACTTACCAGCACCGACGGATTCTGGGCAACGTCCCAGGGGCTCATGTCATGTTGGAGTTGATAGTAGAGGATTGGAGTCCAGGGAAGGAACAAAGCGACAGAAATAGCTGCGCCGAAAAACCAGTGCTTGATCGCCGTGCGGTCGAACCAACCTCTAACGAAGCCGATCACTGCCAGGCAAGCTTGCCCGATTGCAACGAACCCGCCCCAATAGTGACCGTAAACCAATGCTGCAGTCGAGACTCCGTACAGCACCGGCCAGGGAAACACTTTCCTCGCCGATAGCGACTTCAGGCACGCCCAGGTACTCAGCAAGCCAAGCAGGCTGATCAAAGAGTACGCTCTAAGCAAAGTGCTGTAGCGAACAAGCGGAGGGCAAATTGCCAGCAGTACCGCTACTTGTAGGGCTAACCTTCGGCTGAGAAACTGCTTGCAGATCAAAAACGACAGAGGAATTTGCAATGTGCCGAGCGCAATCGCAAATAGTTTCACAGCCAGGTCGCTGTGTCCGAAAATCATCGAGTACAAGCGCAGCATTACATGAAGTAGGGGCGGGTTGCCGTCAGCCTGGAGCAGTTTAACCAGCTCCGGAAGCGAACCGGTGGTTGCGATAAATACACCGTTGGCTTCGTCGGTAGTGAGGCCGGTCCAGGTGGCAGTGAAACACCTGACAAGCAGCGCGAGCAAAGTAACGAGAAATATGGCGGTGAATGTCGATTTCATCTTTTTTCAGCATCTTAACCGATCAACAATACGATAAAACTGCCAGGACGTAAAAACGTCCCAGTGGTGTGATCGATACCAAAGTAAATCTGGCTGGCACGATGGCAAAACAGTCAGCTTGACAGCAGTGCGGACTGCTGTGTCCGCGCTCGGGGGCGATTTCCTTTTAGTGTAGAATTCCGGTAAATAGAGGGCCTGCTTTCAGACCTAGTGAATCGAGGATACCTTTCGATGATTTCCCACCCCTGGCTGGCTCAATTTGCCAAGACTTGGCAGTTTACGCGCTCGCTCACTTACGACTTTCTAAAAGTGTTGAACGAGCAAGATCTCTCTTATTCCCCCCAACTCGAGTTCGGCACTTTCGGCAAGCAGATCAGGCACGTCGGTGATGTTCAGGAATGCTATCTGCAAGCACTGGAAACAGGTATGGCCGATTTCAGCAAGAAGCGTATGGACTTGACGATGGAGCAGTCACTGCCCAAGCTGGAGGCACACTTGCGCCAACAGGATGTTCGTCTCTATGATCTTCTTTCTAAATTCGACGGCGACCCAATCAACCAAATGATTGCCTGGCCAACTACTAAATTGTCAGTCCTAGAGCATCTGTTCCTGCTGCCTCAGCATGAAGCGATTCATCAGGGTCAGTGGTCGCTGGCGGGCAGGCAACATGGCATCGAGCTTCCCAAGAGTTGGGTAGATAACTGGGCGCTGTGAAACAGCAACTGCAGATCTCAGCCTTCAAGCTCTCTCAGAGCAAGCAGCTCTTAATCCTCTGTGCGCTTGTCCAGTTTCTTGCTTGTGTACTGATTCATCTGTGTTCATGCGAAATTCGGTCATTGGCCTACTTCCAGAACTACATCTATGCCTGCGCGCTTTTCGGTCTTGGTTTGGGTTGCTTGAGTTTTAAGGACGACCGAAACGTTTCTTCTGAAACTGGTTGGTTGATTTACTTCATGGTGAGCTGCCTGCTTTTGGCCGGAGCTCACCTGAGTGGGTGCGGTGATTTGGGCTTTTTGAAGGAACGCTCGACCTATTTCATCTTGCCGACGTTTCTCCCGAATCAAATCCAGCATGAGCTTTTGATCATTGCGATGTTTCTTTCGGTTTTCTTTTTAGTCACGAGAGGTTTTAAGTCGCTCGGTAAGCAGTTGGGCAAGCGCATCGATGCTGCTGCTGGTTCAGGAGCGCTATTCCAATTTTTTGCCGGTTCAGCGCTGGGATGGCTTTTGTTTGCTGTCACTTTGTGGCTGCGATGGCCGCCGCTAATTGCAGTAGCTTTCGTGCTCGCCGGATTCGTTGCCTTGCATGGTATCAATTTGATTCAAATGGCGATGGTGGCAGTTTGCTGCGTATCTGTTCTAAGCTTTGACACGGTCAAAGAGCCTAAGCCAATTGCCGATGCCATATCAAAATATCCGGATTCGGTAAGCAAGGTCTGGGCTCCGGCTTATCGTGTATTGACTTATCCGATTGTGGCTGCCGGCAAGGTTTATGGGTTTGTCGTCAAGGTTAATGGAGGGTTGTTTCAACCCGGAATCTACTCCCGGCTCGACAGAAATGTCGCTGACCAATTGGCTCCGGTTTATGGTGACTATCTTTCGTCAATCATTGACTATTACAAGGTGCCTGGTCTGGCAGCACGAACTAAGAAGAAAGTGCTTGTCCTGGGCTCCGGAGCTGGCAACGATGTTGCTCAAGCGCTGGCCGAGGGGGCTGAGCTTGTCGATGCCGTCGAAGGCCAAGATTGGCTGCTGGAGTTGGCGAGCTTCAATCCAGAATCTCCATACAAATCTCCGAAAGTTAGGCGTATTGCCGCAGATCCGCGCACGTTTCTGAGATTCTCGAATCAAAAGTATGATCTGATCATCTACTCCATTCTCGAGTCACAAACTGCCTTCTCTCCATTTGGTTCATTGCGACCGGACAATCTTGTCTACACGGTTGAGAGCTTCATTGATGCTTCCGACCATCTATCGGACGGTGGCGTTCTTGCTGTTTCATACTTCCCGGTCCGCGGCTGGTATGGACTGCGGCTGACTCACAATCTGAAACTCGCGCATTTAACTGTGGATGCAGATCTGCATACTGGCTTTCGCAATTACTTGATCTGTTCGCGCACCGGCAATCGTCCGGCGGTTGAAGCGCTTGAAGGCGCATTGCCAGAGGGATCGATCCGAGATTCAAAGAAGCTGAAGAAAGAAATTGAGGACGTCGATCCAACTTCAGACGATTGGCCTTTTGCATTTCTTGCAACCGGGTCTATGCCGTTTGCTTACCTGTTCTGTTTGACGCTGGTATTGTTAACAGTCATATTTGAGACTTGCGCAATCCAGAGAGCAAATCCGCCGGATGAGCTTTCTGGCGACGAGCAAGGTCGCTCCGGCCGAGATCGGATCGGGCTGCTTGGTTTGGCTTGTGCCTTCATGCTTGCTTGCGACAAAGCGATGAGTACCAATGCCTTCAATTTCGGATCGCTCTGGACGGTGTCGGTGCTCAGTGGTGCTGCCTTTTTTATTGTGGCGGCTAGTGCAAGCATCCCCGCCATTGTAAAGGTCAGGATTCCGCTGATCGTCTTCTGGCTTTTGCTTTTCCTGTCCATTGCCGGCGATTTCTTCTTCAACTATGCGGCTCTAGTGTCCATTCCGCAGTCATGGATGCGAGCGGCAATTAGCGGTATCTTACCGGTGTTGCCATTGTTCTTCCTGGCTTCTCTAATGACCAGGCAGATTGTCCACTCAAGAACAATGACAGTGGAATTTGCCTTTGTATTGCTTGGCTGCTCGATCGGACTCATGCTCGATGCGATAGCCATGTACCGGGGAATCTCAGGATTGTATGTGGCGGTCGGCTTGATTTCAGCTGTCTCCCTGGTGCTCATAATGTTCAAGCCGAAAACAGCTGATTGTGAAATTCAAGGAGTGAAGGCAGTTAATGAGTGATCGCAATGAGCATGACCAAGCTCCCCTCGACGACTTGGGGGATTGCCTGAAGGTAAGTGGCAGTTCAAATGTAAGACCGGTAGTCTTCCTGGACAGGGACGGTACATTGAATGTGGAAGTGAGTTACATTCGAGAGATCGAACAGTTAGTACTTCTTCCGGATGCGGCCGAAGCCGTGCGCCGCCTCAACCAGACGGGAGTTGCTACGGTAGTTGTGACTAATCAATCGGGAGTGGCGCGCGGCTACTTCTCTGAGGTGCATGTGCAATCGGTAAATCACCGTCTTTCGCATCTGCTAGAAGCGCAAGGTGCAACGCTCGACGCAATCTACTATTGCCCTCACCATCGAGATGGAGTAATTGCCGAATACGCAATTAGCTGCTCCTGCCGTAAGCCGGCAGTCGGGCTGCTGGAAAGGGCCTTTCGTGAAGTGCCCGGGCTGGACAGAAAGAAGGCCTACATGATCGGCGATCAAAGCACGGATATCGAGCTGGCTAGAAATGCTGGCATCACAGCAGTCATGGTCCGCACCGGATTCGGTGCGGCCGTTTTGGCTGGTCAATTTCAATGGAAAGTCGAACCCGATTTCGTCGCGGGATCGGTCTTGGAGGCGGTGCACTGGGTGCTGTCGGATCTGCGCAGCGATGCTTGAGCGCCTTTTACCGGCGGCGCAAGGTCGGCTTAAAGCGCGACAAATCTTGTTGCAACAACGGCATGTTCCCGACCGGGAGCGTAGAGCGTCTTGCCTTCTTCGCGGCAATGCTTTCGCAGCCAGTTGCGGATTTGGATCGAACGCAAGAGCTCGGCCGAACGATAGTCCATCTGGTTAATGTCGCCGGGCGGGGGCTCGGCTCGCCAGGCACCAGCAAACTCCACAAGCCAAATTGCTTCACCTTTTTTGGCCCCGTCTTCCATTAGCTGGAATAGTTTGTCCAGCTGTTCATCATTTTTGAGCAGACTGCTCAAGGTGGTCCATCTAACCGCTGGCATGCGCTCCAGGTCAGGAAAGGAGATGATTCTCGCGGCCGGCGGCAGGTAGCGATGTAACTGCGGGGAAAGTGTGGGAAATGGTGTGACAATGATCTCGCTGGCCGAATTACCGCTCTTTGCGAGTTCAGATGCCAGGGCCCAGGCGGTCGATTCCGGAAGTCGAGAAAAGGAAAGAAGTTGCGGTATCCAGATCGGCAGCCAAATCAACAATGGCAGTACGATCGAAAACCTGCGTGGCAGGCGGACATCGAGCTTACCGACTCCGGCTACTTGTAGCAGCAAGAGAGCCGGAGTAAATGCCACCAGGTAACGATCTCGCCAGATCGAATGAATCTGGCTGACACTGAAGGCTAAAGCCAGCGCTCCGGCGGTGAAAAATTGCCAGGGACGAATGTTGAAGTCCGCTAGTGCTCTGCCGCTTCTGGCTACCGGAAGGAATAGCGATAACCAGGCACAGATGTTCGCTACTAATCCAACTAAGTTGAAGAGCCACGCTGGTTGTTCGATATAGCCGGAGACCGCCTCGATCGGGGTGTTGAAAAGAAACTCTTGCAGGCTTGGTTTTTGAATCCAGGGGCTGATATCTCCGCGCAGCTGTGCGCTCAACGCGATCAACCAAGGTAGATAGGCCGCTGAAGCGGCTATTACTGAAATTAACCAGGGACGCAACGAAGCGCTTTGCCAGTACTTCCGCTTGCTGCCGATCAGCACTGCCAGAATGTGACCGGCCAGCACGACTGCTCCCCAGTGATGAAGGTATAGGAGCGCAGCCAAGAGCAAGCCGTAGAGGGTCAAGTGTATTTTGTTCGGCTTGCGCAAGAGGACAAACAGCTCGTTAGTGGCCAGCAGCGATAGCAGCGGCAACAGCCCGTATCCGCGAACGAGATCGCCGAACCTGACCAGTGGTGCGCAGGTCGCCAGGAGGATGGCCAATACGATGGACTGCTGCTCGGATAATTGCTTGCGAAAGATCAAATAAGCGACCGGCGGCAGAACTGATGCAACTCCGACCGCGAAGCACCGCAGAGCGAAATCGTTGTTGCCGAAGATAGAGACCCAAAATCGCAGCAAAACGTACAGCAACGGCGGGTTTCCATCTGACTTAATCAGCTCGAACATCTCCTGCCAGCTGTCCGCCGTGGCGATATTGGCGCAGATGCATTCTTCACTGCTCAACCCACCCCAACCGGCTGTAATCGCTCTGATTGCGGCTGAGAGAAGCCAGATGCTAAGGAGAACTAGCGATACTCGCAAATTGAGTTTCATCGGCTCAATTCAATTTGCCTCTAGGTTCCCTTCACGCGAGCGGCTACAGTCTTGGCCGAACGGATTACGCCGTCTGAATTGTAATAGACGAACTCGGCAAAACGACCGCACAACTCAATTCCCTGCTGTTTGCAGTACTCGTAGATGATGCCCAAGTTTTTCTCGTAGTCTATGTCGTAAATTACGTATGCGTACTTGGTTCGCTGAACGTCGGTCAGAATCACATCCTTCTTTTCGAGGAAACCTTCCCGCGCTAGTCCATCAACGACATGACCAGCGACTTGTTCGTCGGTCATCGACCAAACCGCGTCCCCCTCGTTGGCGGTGATTTCAGCCACTACCGATGATGTTCCTTCTGGAACGTAGTTGTTGCCGAAATAGCCGTAAAAACAAAGCCGGTGGAAGAGCAAGTCGCTTTGAGGTACATAGACCGCGAACTGCTCTGTTAATTTCGGTTGTGCTACACCGACCATCACGACGATTAGCGAATTGTATTTGAGGGAGTCGACTGCGCCCCTGACTTCCGTCGGCAATCCTTCCAGCGCTGCCGCCAAATCGAAAATCGGCATGGCGCAAATAATCCGCTCGTATGCGCGCTCATCTTCTCCGTTAGATACCAGCCAGCCCTTGGCGGATTTGCGGATTGTCTTGACTGGAAAGTTTCGGACTATTCTGTCTTGAACCTTCTCCTCGAAGGAGCGAGGCAGCATTTCGAAGCCGCCTGATTTCGGATAATAAAAGTGGAGCTGGTGCGTATATCCTTCTGTCTCAATTCCAAGAGCGGATTTGATTACATCTTCGACCGGTGGCTTGGGAATGCGCTCTACCCAAGCGGTTCCCATCGTTTCAGGCGGAGTATTCCAGATTTTTGTGTTGTACGGAATCAGATAAAGATCTGCCAAGCCCTTTCCGAAGGTATTGTAAATCCAGTCTCGAAAGTTGTTTTGAGGACCTGGCTCGTTCTCAATAAAGTTGTACAGGCAGTTGAAAATGTCCTCTTTGTCCAGCACGTTGAGCCCATTTTCAAACGGATACTTGACGAATCTCCGTTTGAACCAAACCGAGTTTCTCCGGTAAAACTGACCAGCCTTGTCTCCCAGCATTGACAGCTCGAGGTCGAGAATCTCTTTATCCTTCGAGAACATGATATGTCCTCCCAGGTCGTAGGTGAAGCCGTCCTTGTGATAGCTGCGGCACAGCCCGCCGCAAGTGCTGTCTTTCTCTAGAATCTCGCTGTCCGCCCCAAGGAAGTATGAGAGGCTAAGCCCGGCAATTCCACCACCGAGTATTCCAACTTGTTTCACTCGTTATCTCCTTTCAAACAAGCAAGCTTTCGACCGACTCTTACTTCCATCCGGTGAGCTGTCGGACTTACCGTTGAGGCCTTTCGTGGAATCTTGCGGTTAATCTAAATTAGCTGCCTGGAGTCTGATTGAAATCTGGGTCCTTGGGTAATTCTATATAGTGCCGACGTCTTGTAATATTACACATTATGACCAAAGTTTTTATCTCTGGTATCACCGGCTTCGTGGGGCAACCGCTGTCTAAGTTACTCGTCCAGCAGGGTGTGACGGTAACTGGCTTGGCACGTAATCCGATTGAATTAGATGGTTGTACCGTGTTGCCCGGTAATGTACTTGACCCGGCGTCTTACGCGGACGAGGCGCGAAACGCCGAACTGGTGGTCCACTTGGCAGCGCCGACGGTTGCATCATACATCGCCAGTCACCCGCACGAAACTATGACTTGCAACGTTACCGGCGTACTTAATATGCTCAACTGCTTCGAGTCTGGGCCGGGCAAGCACTTTGTGCTGGTGTCCACAGGTAAGGTTTATGGCAGATCTCAAGTGCTGCCGTACAAAGAAGAGCACGCGCTCAATCCAATTGGTGCTCTCGGCCGGTCGAAACAGATCGCTGAGCAGCTGGTGAAGTTTTTCAGCGAGCATTCCTCCAAGCGCTTCAGCATAATGCGTTTGTTTAACGGCTATGGACCGGGTCAAAATGGTGATTTTCTGGTTCCCACCATTATCAGTCAGATCAAGAATGGCACGATTTCGCTTGGCGATACAGCCGGTCGCAGAGATTTCATTTTTGTCGATGATATCGTATCCGGTATCATGTCTGTCCTCAACAGTCAGGCGCCGGAGGAAAAGTTCGAGGTTTTCAATCTCGGCACCGGACGAAGTTATTCACCGGCTGATCTGGTGGGCTTTCTGGAGAAGATCACCGGTACTTCTTTGCCCATTGTCACGGATGCTTCTAAATTGCGCAGCGGTGAACCGGATGAAGAGCGCTGCGACAATTCGCGCTTAACCGCACTTGGTTGGCGCAATTCTACTGATATAAGCGCCGGGCTAGAACGCACATTGAGGGCTTTTGCGCATGTCCCCAGCCGGCAGGCTTGAACACGCAGTCATTCTGGCTGGTGGGCTTGGCACAAGGTTGGGCAAGCTAACGGCGACCATTCCCAAGCCGCTGGTTGAGGTTAAGGGACGGCCCTATCTGGAGCACCAATTGGAGTTGCTGAAGCGCAACGGTATTAGCGAGGTTCTCCTTTTGACTGGATATCTCGGTGACCAGATCGAAGCTAAGCTGGGCACTGGCGAGCCCCTTGGGCTGGTGTTGCGATATGCGCGCGAGCCGGCCCCAATCGGCACCGGCGGTGCGTTAAGTCTGAGCCGAGAGCAGCTGCCGGAGGTGTTTTTTCTGATCTATGGAGATTCTTACTTAGACATCGACTATCAATCTGCCTATCGGGCGTTTAATCATTTACGAGTGGGTGGTCCGTTTGGGCTCATGCTCGTGGCCGGGCTTGATGGCGACACTGATTCGGCTGGCAATGTCAAGCTCGATCAGACCGGCACGCGCGTCACAAGTTATGAGAAGGGACACGGCGGCGATCACGATCATATCGATGCCGGCGTACTGGTTCTCACCAGAGAGATTGTAAGCTGGCTTCCTGCCGGAGAGCCTTCTAGCCTGGAGACCGAGGTCTATCCACGGCTGGCCAGGGAAGGACGTCTGCTGGCGTTTCGAGCCAAGGAGCGATTTTACGATATTGGTACGCCCGAACGTTTGGCAGCCTTTGAGAGGAAGCTCAGTTGATCATTTCCAGAACACCATTTCGAATCAGCCTTGCCGGCGGTGGAACCGACCTGCGGGAGTTTTATTGCGATTGTGCCGGCTACGTAGCTGCCCTCACAATTAACAAGTACATGTACATCACGGTAAATAAGCGATTCGATCACACCTTGCGAGTTGGATATTCGCAGATGGAGCTGGTTAACTCGGTCGACGAGCTTAAACATCCGCTGGTGCAACAGGCTCTTAGGCGCACCGGACTCCTGAGCGGTTTAGAAGTGACCTCCATGGCTGATATTCCAGGTCAGACTGGGATCGGCTCTTCCGGTAGTTTTCTGGTCGGTCTCTTAAATGCTCTTTATGCCTATAGAGGCGAGCATGCTTCGGCCGAACGATTGGCCAGAGAGGCCTGCGAAATCGAAATTGATATCTTGAAAGAGCCTGTCGGGAAGCAAGATCAATACGCTGCTGCCTTTGGTGGGTTGCGTTTCATTCAATTCAATCCGGACGAGTCAGTGTATTGCAATCCGATTGTAACTTCACCGGCTACCCGGCAGGAGTTGATGCGCCATTTGCAACTTTTCTACACCGGCATAACCAGGCCAGCCGCCTCCGTGTTGAAAGAACAGAAGGACAATACCGGTGGCAATCGCGAAGTATTGTATGAAATGCGAGAACAAGCTAAACAAATTCAAGAGGTCTTGATCAAAGGCCGGCATCTAATCTCTGTCGGCGACATTCTGCACCAGGGGTGGTTGCTGAAGCGAAAGCTGGCAAGCAACGTCAGCAATCAAGTGATCGATGCATACTATGAAAAGGCGATGGAGGCAGGCGCTCTGGGCGGGAAGATCCTCGGGGCTGGCGGCGGCGGTTTCCTGCTTGTTTTCGTTGAACCTCAAAATCGGCAATCAGTCAAACTGGCTCTTTCCGATCTGCGCGAGATCGAATTTGACTTCGAGCCGCAAGGCAGCAAGATCATTTATGTCAGCGATTCTTGATCGTTCTAACGGTTCTCTCTGGCAACTATTGCCCGCCAATAATCGAGCGTGTCAGCGAGCGTCTGCTTGAAATCAAGCGCTGGTTGCCAGCCGGTTCGACCGACGAATTTGTCGTACTTTCCTACTAGTAGCGGCACTTCCGTTGGCCGCACTCGAGCTGGGTCCACTTCGATCTCAATCTGCCCTTTTCGAGTTGACAGGGCGATCAGATGCTCGAGACATTCTCTGACGGTCATTATTTGATCGCTGCCGATCAGATAAAGCTCACTCGGCTCACATTTTTCTACTGCCAAGTCGTACGCTGCCACCATATCGCGCACATCCGTCCAGTTGCGCTTGGCTTCGATGTTGCCAACCTTAACTACCGGGTTTTGAAGTCCGGACTCGATGCGTGCAATTTGATAAGCAAAGCTCGGTAAAGCAAACACCTTGTCACGGCGAGGGCCTTCATGATTAAACGCTCTCGTGCGCACAACATGTAAGCCGTAGCTCTGCCCGTGTTCGTAGCTCATCAGGTCTTGGGCAACTTTGCTTACCGCATAAGGATTGACCGGGCGAAGTTCGGACAACTCGGTAATCGGCAGCTCCTTCTCAAGTACCAGACCGTACTCTTCACCGGAGCCGGCAATGTGAAATCTGGTATTGGTGAGCTTGAGCTTTCGTAGAGCCTCCAGGAAATTTAGTGTTCCGTTGACATTAGTGGTCACATAAAGATGAGGCATGTCCCAGGAGGGGGCGACATAACTCTCGGCTGCCAGATGAAAGATCCGGTCCGGTTTGATTCGCTCGACTACATCGAACACGGAAACCGGGTCCAGGATGTTGCACGTGAAGAACTGAATCTGATTCTCCACATCCTTGATGTGCGAGAGCAAATCCATTCGACTGCTCCAGCGCCGAATCCCAAACAGCTCTACGTCCTTTCGGGCAAGCAGCAGATCGGCCAGATGGCTGCCGACAAATCCAGTAATTCCGGTAATCAAAACTTTAGACATGACAAGGAAGTATAGCAAGTGCCTTCGGATTCTCTGCCATCTTTGTTCGATGGGTGTAACTGCAAGTACTGTTCCGTTCTGCGTATGCGAAGATGTTGAGCGCGCACGCTATACGGGAAATCAAGAGATGTCTCACTTAAAGCTGTCTGTGGTGACGATTACGCTCAATGAAGAGAAAGCGATTGGGAAAGTCATTTCCGATGTGCAAGCAGCCACGAAAGGTGATTGCGAGATCGTTGTTGTCGATAGCTCGACCGACAGAACGCCAGAGATAGCAGAAAGTATGGGCGCGCGCGTGATCAGGCAGCAGCCGAAAGGTTATGGCATTGCAATGAGAACCGCGCTCCTTTCTGGTTCTGGCGACGTCATCTTAACTACGGACTGCGACGATACTTACCCGATGGAGATGATTCCTCAGTTTCTCAAGTATGTTGAAGAGGGATACGACATAGTCAGCGGCTCGCGTTTGCTCGGGCATCTCAAACCGGAGAACATGCCGCCGTTGAATTGGTTCGGCAACTGGTTGTTCGCAACTATGACTTCGGTGCTCTATGGATTCGCCACGACCGATGTCACCACCGGCATGCGAGCCTATCGCCGCGAAGTACTTCATGGAATTGATTGGGAAACTAATTATGCGCTACCGGCTGAGCTCATCATCAGGCCCTATCTATCCGGATGCAAGATCAAAGAAATAGCCATTCCTTACCGCGAGCGGGTGGGTGACATCACCCTTAATAAGTGGCGCTCGGGTAAAGCATTCTTGAGAGGGATTACCAAATACAAGTTTGGCTGGCAGATCGACCCTAACCTGCTGTGATGTTTCGTAGAAGAAATTACACGAGTTCGCATTGACGCTTCGTATTCTTACGTAGTCCGGGGGCGAGAATTAAGGACTTGACTTCACGAATTGCCCTTACAATGGGCGCATCCAACTTAGAGGATGGAGATACCGTGAAACTTACTAACGCACCATATTCCCTGTGGGCTGATGGGCTCTAGGCGCTTTAGCGGTTTCGAGGTATTACTAGAGTATCCCAACATATAGTGAGGGTCGACAGGATGACCGGTTCATTTGATAGCAAAGCCGGCAACGCGCCGGACAAAGTCTCAGAGAATACTACTCAGCCCACTGAAGCTGTAGCGCCAATGCAGCAAGAAGTAGCGAAAGTACCGCCAGCCGAGCAGAAGAGCATTATTGACGAAGGACGAGGCGCAAACATGCCGGTCCCGACAGATTTTAAGAGCAAAGATGGCACGGACGCTTCCGTCAACAAAGCAGCCGGCGTCGATGCGCAAGGGGGCACCGGCAAACCGGAGTCCACCAAGCAAGAGGAAGTCATCTCCAAAACTTACGATAAACACGTCGAAAGCACGCTCGGTAATGACACGAAAGGAAGCGTATCGGAGACGGTCAGAACCGAGACAGTGACCAAGTCTTCCGATCTGGTCAATCAAGCTCAGAGCGATTCTAATAATCTATCGAAAATGGTCTCCGAAGCAGCCGCTTTAGGCGTAGCCGGTGACAATAACAGCCAGGATAAAGCCAAGGGTCCCGGCAACGATGCCAATAATAGTGAAACGGTGTTGCAGCAAGCTAAATCAGGCGATCAAGCCGCTAAAGAAAAGTCCGTGCAGCAAGGGCTCATGAACCCCGAAGAAGTGAAAAGCAAAGAGGCAGGCGCCGACAACCAGGACTCCGAAGACCGGGATAAGGACGGGAAAGGCGACGCGCAGGCTTCCGAAGACGTAAACAACAAGAAGAACAGTTTGATGTCTAAGGGTATTTCGGAAGAGGCAGCCGCGGTAATTGCCGCCTCGCAAGCCGAAGGCGATCTCGCACCGGCCAGGAAGAAGCGCTAACAGACTGTTTCTTGCCGGTCTGGAAGCCGGTGTTCTGTAGGGGCGGCTCTTGCAGCCGCCCTTATCTGTGATGCTAGAATCGGACCAATTTTGGGGTCTAGCAACTTACGTAAAATCACCACTCGATGGGACATTCCCCATAGTCTACGGCGGTGCTGCTCTTCTATCCTATGTTCTAAATTCCGACCGGTTAAACAGTGATGACAGACAGACCGCGCGAACAGGCCGACTCGATTTCAAGCACGGACCAGGCAGCTCTCCAGAGCCTTCAACAAGAGATTCGGCTTCACCAGAGGCACGATGCTAGTAAAAGTGTCCTCAACCGCGGGCTCAGCGCTGTTTGGGATCGATTTCAGGAAGAGACATCGTCGGTCGAGACGTTGAAGTCGTTCTATCGCGATGCCGAACGAAAGCTGGCAACCGGCGATGCCGAAGCTAAGGCTCAGACCGTCAAAGAGATCGCTCGGGTGGTCGAGGCCGACCGGAAGGCGCTTGAATCTCGCGAAACTGCCACCCATTATGCCGGCGGATTCTTGAAGACCGCCGGGTTGTTTTTGCAGGGACGGATCGGTCTGGCGAGCACGGTTGGTGTGTACGCGCTCGATCAATGGAATCCAAATGCGTCCTGGCAGGGGCAGATTGCCGATGTAAGCCTGGGCGGCTTAAAAGGCGGCGGAATGAAGGCCATGTTTCATGCGCTTGGTCATCATTCTCAAACCGCAATGGCCAAAGGGGTCATGCTCGGTATGGGTAACTCAGTGCTGGACGTTGGTCTTTCACGCCAGACATACAACCACGGGTTGTTTAATGGACTGGGCGATACTTTGTCCTCGGCCGCCGACCTGAAAGCCCGGGCGATTGACGGAGCCGTTTTCGTCGCATCGGAAGGGATGTTCAGGGGCGGCAATTATCTCACTCGCGGTGCTGTCAAAGAGAGCCCGATGCTCTCTACTATGTTTACCGGCACAGCATTCGGAATGTCCTCCGGCGGAGTTGGCGAATACATGCGCCAGAAGAGCGCAGGAGAGGAGATCAACCTCAATAAAATCGTCGAGCATGCTGCAATTCAAGGATTGATAGACACTGCCGCTGCTTCTTTCGGTGGCTTGCAAGCTGACCGTCAACTAAGAGCACGCCTTGGTGAGAACATTCAACGAATGAATCTCAACCTGCGTGACCGGGCAACCGAGCTCAAGCATCAAGTCCTCAATGCCACGGACAGTCTAATCAACGGCTCTCAATGGACTCCTGCTCTGGCCGGTATTCCAAATGGATTTGGAGAATCGGTCAGACCGGCCGAGACCAGCCGGCCAGTCAATACTGCTCGGCCGGAATCAGCCGGCGCGCGCCCTCAGGATCTCGTTCCAACCGTCCTACATATGTCGTCCAATGGACTGGGACACGGCGACAACGCAGGACGTTCGGGCGCAAACATCGACAATCTTGTATCCGGCAGCGGACGTGGTGACAGTCCCAGTGCGGTGCGGCGTCCCGAAGGAACAGCTGCGACTCCACCGGCCAAAGTGGTGATTGAAGTCCCAAACGACCTCGTCCCAGCCGCAAACGAACTCAATCGCTTGGCTAGAAAACTGATCGAACCCACCGCCGGAGAGGCGGAAAAAGAAGCAGTAGTTGCTTGTTTGAAGAGCAATCCGCGCTTGCGAGAATTCGCCATCAAGTTGGCGGAAGTCAAAAACAATCAAGCCTTGAGCGAAGTCGTTCGCGATAGTTTTGACGTTGGCAGTTTGCCGGCATTGAGAACTTATCGGACGATCCTGGGTGATAAGTCGACGCACGAGCTTTGGGATGAGTTGAAGAGCAACTTCTTTCCGGCTCTCAGAATGGAGAAGCATTCGGCTGGCTATCAGAGTGCAGTACGTACCTATCTAGAGATGTACCCGGAGCTTAAGCCGGCTACGGAGGCTTTCGCACGGAAGTGCGCGGACCTGGCTATTGTAGAGTCCCTGGATGTAGTGCTCGGTACAAGTCATGCGCAGAATCTGCGGGCCAAAATTCTTGAGACTACACAAGGTCAACCACAGCCGCCAGCGGCGCCGGAAATCGAAGCGAAAGATGACGGTGGCGTGCCGAAGACATCCAAACCTGCCGCCATTGTCTCAGAGCTTCCGCCGGAGGTGGACAGGAAGGGACCGGTAGCAACGCCGGAAAAAGCAGCTTCAGAGCCGATCGTTCCACAGTCTGCTTCGGACAGATTGTTCGCTGAACGGATCAATTCATTGACAGTCGGAACGCCCGCAGAGAAGTCCGCTGCCGCCAGAGCGTTGGCGCCGGAAGTCGACAAACTGAACGATGAAGGCTTCCTGCGCTGGATGCAAGCGATTGATTCACCGGAAGCAATGGCATTAGGACTTGAATCTACGAAATCAAGCCGGGTATCCAAAGTGATGAGCGCTCTGGGAGACCGACTTTTTGAATTGTCGGATCAAACCTTCCTTCGTTGGAAAGAAGTTGCAGTCAACAAGCTGCTCGACGGCTGGAAGCTGGAGAGCGAAGCGTTCGATTCATTGCCGATTTCGGTGCAGAAGGAGTTTCTCTCTAAGATTCCATCACTTGAAGCAGGGCGAGAGCAGCAGTGGCGAAGCGAAGCTGGAAACAGTTCGGCCCGGTATGTTCCAGCTGAGGCGACTGCTCCTGAGTGGGCCAAGGATGCAACAATTGCAGGACGAGAACAGCAGGATCAGCAGAGAGACAGACAGCAGGACAGAGGGCAAAAATGGCGTCAGCCCTGGAAACCGAGATTCTTTGATACCCTGGACAATCGCATCGATCTAATGGTGCATGTAGTCGAAGCGATGCAAGCGGCTCCCGCTTCAATCACGCCTGAACTGAAGCAAAAGGTTCTGCGTTTGGGAGCTGCCGACAAGGAAGGTTTAATCGGAGTGCTCGATGCTGTCGGCTATCGGCAAGCCGGGCGTGATGCTCCTTACAGTTGGGTCGAAGGCGATCCCAGGGTGGAGGCGAATCGCAGATTGCTAGCAGAGCTTGCTCCACAAGCTCAGAACATGGAGCCGCTGAAGTATCTTTTCCAATTCCTGCGGGAGCGAAATTCGGCTGGTGCCTATGCTGCAGCACAAGAGATGCAGCCACCGTCGGCGGCACCGAAGAAACTGAGCGAAATTCTAGACGAGTTGGTGACGGCTAAAAAGCAAGCTGGAGAGCCAGTCGACGATGGACAGGTCGAAGTTGAAGCTCGACAGCGGCTCTCCCAGTTGACCAGGGATGCCAATCAACATTGGACGGAAGTGCGCAAGTTGCTGAGCGACCTGGCCAGCGGAAGGATTCAATCACCGCGTCCGGGCGAAGCTGGTGCCGGCAATCGGCAAGACGGGCGACCCGCACAGTCCGAGTCTCCGGCGAAGCAGGAGCCGGTCCGCGAAAGTCAACCGCTTGCAGAAGATACGACCGCGGTTGGACCAAGGGTTTCTCCTGCTCCCAGGCAGATAGCTGATGCAGACTTCGTTCTGCAGGTAAAGCCGGAACGTCCATTTCAATACAACAAGCCATATGAAGATTTATTGGTGCATTCAGCGGAGTACGAATTTACCCATGATGGTCGAAAGGCGATTGAGTTTCCCTCCCAGGCGCATGCCGAAGCCTTTGCTAAGTACGTCTCTAAGTACTTCCAGGCGGTGATGCCGGCTGACACCATTGTTGCCATGCCCGAGCAGATGGGTCGGATACCCGAGATGAGGATCGCCTTCAAGGGTACCGGCATTGGCTTTGAAGGACCGGTTGTGCTCGATGCCAATGGCTCGGTGATTGGGCTGGCTGTTAGCGGTCCCGCTGGTGAGCCTATCTTCGTGCCGGCCCGCTCTCCAAAGACCGCCTCGAGACGAAACAATGGTCAGGATATCCTGCTTGATTATGGTAACGGGAAAACGATTACGATTCCTGCTGAAAGCACGCATCGCATCAGGCTGGAGAAGCCGCCCGAGGCGAAGCCTGAAGCGATGCCTGAAGCGAAGCCCGAAGCGACTGGCATTCCAGAGGACGATGCCTCCAGGCTGCGTTACGTCAGGCAGCGCGTGAAAGCGTCTATGCCTAATAATGCAGTTACCGCCGGCAGAGGTCCAAATGGGGAATTGATTACGGTGAACAACAGTGCTGCCGATGACGGAGCGTTCCGGCGGACAGTCGAGCTGGCTGGACAGTACATCAGGTATGAGTTCAAAAACGGCGATGTCATTACCCGCTTCGCCGATAAATCGTACGAAGTGTCAATCGTAAACGGACCGACTTTCAAATTGGAAGGAAAGCCAGCTACGCCGCAACCGGCACCACCGGCTCCGCCGGAGCAGATTACGCCGCCACCGGCACCACCGGCTCCGCTGGAGCAGATTACGCCGCAACCGGCACCACCGGCTCCGCCGGAGCAGATTGCGCCGCAACCGGCACCACCGGCTCCGCCGGAGAAGATTGCGCCGCAACCAGCCCCGGTGCCAGTCGAGCCTCCGCAGCCTGAAGCCCGAAAGGCAGGAGAGCTGCCGGCAGCGCCGGCGGCGGAAGTAAACTTGTTTGCCGGCGTGGCAGTGCCTAGAAAGTTAAGGGTTGAGGTCGCGCAAAAGGCGATGGATTGGTTTGAAAGCATGAAGGATTCGAGCCAATTTAAAATGTTCAGGGACAATGAGGAGATCAAAGGACAGGGTCTGCCGAAGGGCACGACAGTCAGGCAGCTATTCTTGTATATGAAGAAACCAGTTCCTCCGGAATGGCAGAGTAAGCTCTCCAGCTAGTCCTGATGGTACATAAGCTCGCGCTCGTCGAAGCATTGAAGCGGATTTCGGTGATTGCGAGCGAGTGGAGATTGCTATAGGTACGTTATATTGCTGATTTCGTTAGCCCAGCCGGTCAGCCCGATCTTGCGCAAGCAGTTTTCGAATGCTCTCAGCTGAGCGAGCTTCTCAGTAGCCGGTCTGGAAGGTATTGACGAAGGTAGCGGTTCGCGACAAGAGTTTAGCGGCTGTTCCGTCCCAATAATTTTGTGCACAAGAATCTTCGCGAGCCCGTCGCGCAATCGAAAGATTGATTGAGGCGAACTGTAGTCTAAATCTGGGTCAACAACAATTAAGAATGCCGTGCGATCGGCCGACGCCTTTAGCTTGTTTCCACCAAGAACCACTTCCTTGCCAGTCTTTACGAGTTCACTGCCCAAGAGTGCTTGCGATTCGTCGCCGACGGCGGTGGTGAAGTCGAGCACGAAGTAATGCCCAGTTCTCTTATTAAATAGGATGTAATCTGCTTTGGCGTGGTCGGCTGCAGAGCCGCCGGGCACCGGCGCTCCCGACCAATTTCGGGCATCTAGAAACTCGAAAAATAGGATGCTGGCTGCCTTTGAATTGAGGTCGCTTCGCTCTACACCCAATCTGGTCAACAACGCGTCTCTGCGGGGACCGCCAAGCAGCCTGGATAGTAAGTTCAGCTCCTTTGTAAATTTTGAGCGGTCGTCGAAACTACTGGTTTCCGGATTCGCTATTCTTTGTTCGTCCAAGACATCCTTCAGGATCTCCGGAAGCATTTTCTCAGCAAATCGACCGGTAGTACCGCCTTGCGGTTGCAAGAATGCCGGAAGAAGCTGTCCTCTTGCGTCGTACATTCGCGCCGGCCCCCAGAACAGATGTCTTCTGAATCTGGCCTCGATGCCTTGACAATACAACTCTTCGAGGGCATTCAGTTCGACCTCTTCCGGCTCGCTCAAGCGATCAGAAATCTTTCGGAACTCCTCACTTCTGGAATTGATCAATTCCAGATCCTGCGCGTTGCGATTGAGCAAGGCTTCCGAAGGCTCTCCTTGCGACAGGTCTTCCCAATCGGCAGTGAGTCGCTGCCGCGCTCCGCGCAATCGCTCTGCCAGACTGAGATCTGCCGACGAGTGCCCAAGAGCCGTTGAGATCGACCACTCGCGCCGGTCGTAGTTGTCGACTTCTTCAGTGAGCCTGGCTGCAATTTGGCTTTCGCGAGAATCCAGTGTTCGCACCTGCGCTAGATCGCTGAAGTAACTAATGCCGTCGCGTGCAATCTGAATCAACTGGCGTTCTTGTCTCGACTGCTCGAACGTAAGCGGAAGCCCCTCCTGGCGTTGTTCAACGAGTACTTCCAATTGGCAATTGGCGACGTCATCCAGTAGCTCTAGCTGTGCAGTCTTGAACTCCAGTAGCTCTGCTGTGTCGATCTCTTGCTTGGCGTGAAGTTCGAGTTCGAAGTCGATGATCTGGTCTCGGCACCGCTTGTTCTCTTCGGCTAGCTCTAAGTACTCTTCAGCGCTCAGCGAGCGCGACGATAGCGCTTCGCGATGATCCGAAATCAAGGTCGTATCCGCCACACCGGTCGCCTGCATCATGAAGTCGTGCAGAGTCGACTCAGGCGGTTTGCAATTCGGTGCGCAGTTTTCGATCGAACCGGCAGTGGCTACCGCTAGCGGCGGCAATCTGCCGCTGCCAGGTGGAAATCTATTGAGGAGATCCGCAATTGCCTTGTCGACAGCCCGGCAAATTCCTTCGCCACTTTCGACGACTCTGGGCAGATTCTGTTCGGCCTTTTGATCTATCCTCGTGCATAAGGGGAGATCAGCTTGAATCCCTCCCGGAATGGCAGCCACAGTGTCGAACGCTCCCTGCAGTACGCCTCTCAACAGTACTTTGTTGAGATCAAGCTGCTCGCCGGCACCATTTTGGCGTGCTAACTCTCCGGATGTGCCTGAAGCGAAACCGAAGGTGGTACCGGTCAGCATCGTAGTAAGCAGCGGACTTCTTTTGATAACGTCGCGAGTAAGTTGATTGCCACCGGCCAACATCCCGTGTGCTGCCCCGAACACTGCTATGTCATTAATCAACGCGGCTGGAGAGAATGTTTTCTGAGTTACTTTGCTCAATCCCAGTCCGAGGTCGAATCGGCCAGTCTCTTGATTGATGTAAGTCGAACGATCTAATCCTAGTTCGGTCGTCCGAGCGGAGACACCCATGCCAACTCCCTGGGCCGCAATTCCTAGCTTCGCTTGACCGAGGGCGTTAATTGTTGCCTTCGTCAGAAGACCCTTTGCTGCGCCCAAACCTAAATCTTGAACTTGAGTGGAGAGGCTGTCTGTTGGTTTTGCCTGGTCGAGTGCCGATGTGAGCATCATTCCGGCCAAGGCAGATCTTCCCTTCAAGAACAACGTCATTGTTTTGAGAAATCCGCCGGCATAGTGACTTACTTCGTCTTCGAAGTTGAGCCGTTGCTTGTCTTGCTTGATGGCGCTGTCGGCCCGCTTGTTAATCTCTTTTAGTAAGTCCTTGTCGCCTGAGCCGACAGCCTTGCGAGCGTCAGCTTGCAGCAATTCCAGCTCCTTGAGAGACTCCCTTTCGTTCGACGAAAGAATTCCCAACGCTTTGCTCAAGTAGCTTTGCTGTTTGTCATGCCGGCGATGGAAATCAAGCTCGGATTGCAATGCCACAACGGTTGCATTTTTACTGCCGCTGCTGTCTTGGCTGTGCTCATTGTCTGTGGAGTATGCCGGAATATCTCCGCCCATGCGATCAGCCTCGCTCATAGAGTGGAATCATCCAATCCTATTCCATGGCCAGCTTTCATTCACTGTGCAATTGCACACAAGTTCGCGGACTGCCCGGGCCTAAGTTCACGCTCCGAGGCAAGGCGGTGGGATTCTCGTTAGATCTGTATGATATCTGGCTTTGCTGCTGTGAAGAACTTTAGCGGTTAGCGACCAACTCGACGTAGCGCTCTGACTGCGGCACGCCTGGCGAAGTAGCCTGCATCATTAGCACCGCGTTTACTGAGCGAAACTGTGCGTTGCCCGCCGACTCCGCCGCCCGGCCCGTGAGTGCGGAAGCCACCGCCGCCGCCACCAGGTCCAAAGGTGCGAAATCCCTGACCCATCAAGCCACTGGAAGCTGCCATCATCATCGGCATCATCATTACGTTGCCGATCATCTCTTCCATTCCCCCGCCCATAGCGCCAGCCATCGAGCTGCCCATTCCCATTCCCATTCCCATCATTCCCATACCACCGGATGCGGGGCTGGGACAGGTTTCGTCGATATCTTTGAAGTTCTTCAAGTGTGAGCCGGTACCCATATCTGCGCTCATGTCGCCGCTGCCGAGCGAATTCATGTCAGCTCCGCCGAACTGATTGGCGCTGCTGACAAATCCCTGGAGCTGCGGATTGGAGCTCTGCGCCATCGCTGTCGGTGCCATGGTGGCATTGTTGGTGATCATCGATTGACCGTTGGAGCTGGTCCAATCCGATTGTCCTGACTGTCCCATGTTTATGCTGCCAGCGGATCCTTGTGGATTGATGAAGCTGGACTGACCGGTGTATCCGGCGGCAGTGGAGCTGCCTGGTGAGGTCCAGCCTGACTGGCCATTTGAGCTGCTGCCATAACTTGCGGAAGAATTGCCTGGGCTTACCCAGCCAGATTGTCCAACCGAGTTTGCGGAGCTTGGTTGACTCCAACCTGATTGACTGACCGCTGCGCTTTCCGGAGAGCGCGTGGAGCTGCCGGAGCCGATCCATTGAGATTGTCCAATAGCGCCGGCGCCGGAGTTATTCGTCGACCCTTGGGAGCCGACCCAGTCGGATTGACCAAGTAAGCCTGCTTGCGAGCCAGCCGGTGCGGAGCCCGATGGTGACACCCAATCCGATTGCCCAAGGGCACCCGAAGATCCATCCTGCCAGTCGCTGTCGAAGGCGAATGCCGGCATGCTCATTTGGCAGACAAGCAGGGCGATTGCAAGAAGTGTGGATTTGCGAGAATCGAAACTCGGCATGGGAGAAATCACGGCTCCTCCAGTGGAACACTGTGGGAATCAAATCTTTGTAGGCTCGATGTTATTCCGATCTCCAGGCTAAGTCAACAATTCGATGGGAATCCTACGTAGCTGTTTTGCCATATTTCGAAAAAGTTTCCCTTGGAGCAGACCGGCTCTCGGTCAAAAGTGCTGCCAAAAGATTCCATCGCCAGTGGGGGAATTCCCACTGAAGCTAATCTGTGAGCGCTTCTGCGGGCGCAGTAGCGTAGGCAGATAAGAACAAGACCGAAAATTGGGCGATTACTTATTCGTGCTGGTTATATTGGCGACGTTTGGTCTCTTTGCCGAGCCAGCTGTAATCGATCTCCTCAACCGACCCATCGGAGTGGCTAATGCGTTTCCCCGAAACGAACGGACTCATCTTGCCGCCGGTGTCAGGGTACTTGAGCTCTGCAACGGTCCAGCTGCCATCCGGTTTCATACTTTCCATCAAAACCGGGCGGGCATAACGATCCAATACTTTGGCTTCTTTGGTTCCGTCCGCCGAGCGAATCTGAGTCCTGGTGCTGCCGCAGGGAGCAGTCTGGACTGTTGTGGCTGTGCCGTCTGGCAGAACGCTGTGAGACAACTTGCAGTCAGGTGAGTGGAAGAGATCTAGTACTGGTACATGAGGAAACTTCTGGGCCGTTTGTAAATTGGTTTCCAGCGAGAGTGCGTGCAGGGAGAGCGCTTGTTTGACAGTGTTTTCGAGGCGCTCCTGCTGATGGTTTAGCAGCTCAGGCTCGAAGCTTGGAAGTTGAAGCTCGCCAGTTCTATTGAGTCCGGAAGGGCGTGAACTCTTGACCGATGGTGGTGCCCAGAGCGCTCGCTGGACGTCAGACCAGTCGAAATCCTGCTTGCCTAAGCCGTTATGACGATCGGTGGCGGAGGATTGCTGGCTCAATCCCACGTTGTCGAATTCAAGTTGACTTGGTGTATATCGATCTATGCTAGATGACATTACTGCCCTGCTCAAACAGAGTTATACCGGCGACAATAAAGAAACTGTCCTACTACGGGCGGTTTCAAGATATGCCGCGACCGGCAGCGACGGCAAGGTAGAAATCGGGTGTTACCCAGTGTTAATAGCGACTAGGAAACGACTCGCTAAAAGCAAGCGAAATTCATTGTGCCGTTAAGCCACTTTCTTGTCAAGAACATTTAATCTGCGAGCTAAAGTCGGTTCATTTTTTGTAACCGCTGGTGATGCAGCTACTGTTTGCTCAAATCTTTGAAGAGCGCAAGCGGGACGCTGCGCTCCTTCGCGCGATTCTTTGCTTCGCGAGCAGCAGAGAGCAATGTCCCGATTTCGGCGCAATCCTCAGGCAATGAGGCCACGCCCATCGAAATTGAAATGCTGCGAACGTCTGGAGTTTGCGGTACCGGAGCGCTGCGAATCACTTCCGATGTCTGATTGCAGAACATCGCTGCGGCTGCGGTATTTGTGTTGGACAACAGCACCACGTAATCGAATGTTTCGAAGTGCGCAAAGAAATCCGTCTTTCGTGTAATTGATGAAATTCGATTGGAGATCTCTTTGATGGCGGCCAGTGGCAGCGTCTCCAATTGTCCTTGCGGTCCGGTAGGACGGTAGCGCATTTCCAGCACCGCGACTGAGAATGGCCAGCCAAAAGACTTAAATCGATTGAACTCCAGATCAAGAAAGTAGAGAAATGCCGGAAACGAAAACAACCCGGTTTCCGATCTTTGCAATGCTTTACTGACCGTCTCTATCGCCGCTTGATCGATGCCGAACGACTTAAGCGGCGATTGCCGTTCGGTCGTCACCAATGGTGCTTTGTCGGTCACCGAAACAAGATCGCAGGAGATCATGTTGAACATGATTGGTATCCATTCTGTTTTTGGTAGAGGCACTTTGCGAAGAACGTCGTAAAGTGTGCTTTTGTTGTCGATCGCCTGGTAAAAGCGCTTTTGGACTGCCAAATCGACCGGCGATCCTTTTTGAACCATCTGCTCAAATTGCGCTTCGGCGATGTTTTTTTGCTTTCTCAAAAGGAAAGACTGCGACTTTACCCCATGCTCCAGCAGAAATTTGTTGTGGTCAACTAAAGTAACTCCTTCCATCAGGAGTGAATCGAGCCGCTTAGTTACAGTTCGGTGGCTGGTTCGCTCGTCGGGATAGAACTGAAACTGTCCGTCGTCCCACATCAGGAGCTCGATAATGGCGAGGTCTCCCATCGTGGTGCCAATCTGGGCGTGAACCGGCACGCCTAATTCGAAATAAAGATCGGAGCTCCCTTGCTCTGCCACTACGCCTAAGCGTCCGGTCATCTTGCTTAAGACGACGGATTGAAGCAGATTGGGTACCTGCATGTTTGCCAGGTCGCCAGAGAGAATCGCTCGTGCGCGGGTAGTTGAGTCTGTTAACGAAGGGTCGAGCTGCCAGGTCGGCGTCGAATGCGGTTGGCTGTAGCCTTGATTGGCGGTCTGGGCTTCCTTGCGCTCTTCCGGCGGCTTGACAGCCGAGACATAAGCGCCGGCTTGATGAGCCTTATCTTGCAGTTGACCACCGCTTGATTCGCCCAGAATAAGATTCAAAATGAGCTGCAAATCACCGGTGGGATAAGTCCACAGCACTCTGGTATCCGGGCCATCGCCGGCGTGCATCGTCCAGGTTTGCTCGTTGCCGTCCGGGTCCACCACCAGCGATAACATGAAAGACGCGTGCCCAGCGCTCCAGGGTAGTTCGACTGTCCGACCACGACTTTTCTGGGCCTGACCGACGGCATACTGGATGTCGTCAAAACCAGGATTGGACGGCAACTTAGGCAGCCGAACGTTAGAAATTTGCGAGGGTTGTTGCTTCTTGGGCTGGAACATTCAAGCCACTTCCGTAGCTGGCTGGCTACAGGGAAAACTGAATCTATTATAAGCGTGTTGAAGCGGACCGCTCGCAGCTGGGATTCTTCAGTCCAAGCAGATGCCGGCTCAGCTCGAAGTTTAGCGCAGTCGAGCCGCAGTTTGGACCGATAGCGCTATTGCTCAGGCCGGCCTGAAGGACTGCCTGCTTTGCCGTTCGGTTCTTCCCGTCTAAGGATAGAGACCGCGCAGGCGTTTCGCTTCCGCCAACCGCCCGATCCCGATTCTGAGCGCCGCCATGCGCGGACGGAGACCGGATTTGATGCTCATTTCGAACACTTGATCGCAGGCCCGGCCCATGATCTGCTCGAGCTTATTGTTGACCTCGTCTTCGGTCCAGAAGAGGTGCATGAGACCTTGCACCCATTCGAAGTAGCTCACGGTAACCCCGCCTGCGTTAGCGAGGATATCCGGGACGACGAATACGCCGTTTTCATGCAAGTATTTATCAGCTTCTGGGCTGGTGGGTCCATTGGCCCCTTCGACCAGAATCTTGCAATCCAACTTTTGCACATTGTCGTCGTGAATTTGATTGGCCAGCGCAGCCGGAACGAGCACGTCGCATTTCAGCTGGAGCAGCTCGGAATTGGAGATGTCTTCCGAATGTGGAAATCCGCTGACCTTACCCATCTCACTCAGGTAGGCCTGCAGGCGAGGAATGTCCAGACCTTTTTGATTGTAGATGCCCCCGTGGACGTCCGAGACGGCTATTATTTTGTAGCCTGATTCGTTAAGCAGCTTTGCTGTCACGGCTCCGACATTGCCGAAGCCCTGTACCACGACTGTCGGTGCGGTGCTGTCCAAGCCAGTCTGGGTAATCGCCCGTTTCACGCAGTAGGCTACGCCTCTGCCGGTGGCTTCGGTTCGTCCGAACGAACCGCCAATCGAGACCGGCTTGCCGGTCACCACGCTCGGAACGGTATGTCCGACGTTGATGCTATAGGTGTCCATGATCCAAGCCATGGTTTGCTCGTTGGTGTACATGTCAGGAGCCGGAATGTCCTTGTCCGGACCGAGCAGGTTGATAATTTCGGAGGTGTAGCGGCGGGTCAGGCGCTCCTGTTCGCCCATTGACATCTTCCAGGGCTCGCAACGGATGCCGCCTTTGGCTCCGCCGTAGGGAAGACCCATCAGCGCGCACTTCCAGGTCATGAGCATGGCCAGCGAGGACACTTCGCCGAGGTTTACCTCCGGATGGTAGCGAACTCCACCCTTGGCCGGCCCGAGTGTGACGTCATGCTGGACGCGATAGCCGGTGAAAGACCGGACCGATCCGTCGTCCATTCGAACCGGAATGGTAACAATCATCGAACGCTTGGGGTATCTCAGGCGTTCGTGCAACTCGGGATCTAGACCCATCTCCAGAGCAATTTCGTCAAGCTGCCTTTGAGCCATCAGGAAATGCTTTGTCTCACACTCCATCGTCGGTCTTTCGATCGACTTAAGGGCTGTCATTCAGATACCCTCCCTCGCGGCATGAAGCCGCAATCAATGTGTAGATTTGTTCCTGAGGTAACAGCATATTACAGGACTGGCTATGCTGTATATACGCGACTGTAGACCTTCCTGTTAACTCTTTTACAGGCGCGTTTTCATGAATTCTTAAGTGACTCCAGGGCAGGCCAGCTATTCGGTCAACCGAGCGTAATCTTGGCGATTTTGACAGCGCCGCCTTGATCGTATTTAGGCCTCGACCGTTTAGGATTAGGTGGTGAGTCGCACCACTTCGAAATGATGGTGGACCTGTCGTTGGCTTCAGTGACTTTCTAACGCGATGATCTACTTTCTGATTTTTGTTCCGGTGCCCATCATTGCGCATTTTTTGGGCTGGTCGCCGCTGATCGTGTTTTTTAGCGCCTGTCTCGGGATCATACCGCTGGCTGGTTTCATGGGCAAAGCTACCGAGCATTTGGCCGATCGCATGGGTGAGGGACCGGGCGCTCTTCTCAACGCCACTTTCGGAAACGCCTGTGAATTGATTATCGGTTTGTCGGCGCTCAATGCCGGTCTGCAAGAGGTGGTTAAGGCCTCGATTATCGGTTCGATTATCGGCAATATCTTACTCGTGCTGGGAGGCAGCATCTTGATCGGCGGACTTAAGTTTGATCGGCAGGTGTTCAATCGAACGGCAGCGACGACGTCTTCCACGTTGCTGGCTCTGTCTGCAATCAGTCTGGTCGTGCCGGCCGTCTTTCATTTCACGCTTCCGGCCGGCAGGCATATCAACGAGCACCGGCTGGCTCTGGCTATCTCGGTCATCTTGCTGATGACTTACATCTTGAGCCTCTGGTTCAGCCTGAAGACGCATAAGCATCTTTATGTTCGCGAAGTGGATGTCGAGGCGGAAGAGGCGATTGGCGTGACCGGCTGGAGCGTCAAGAAATCGACCATCATTCTATTTCTGACGACGGTTTCCGTCGTCGTGCTGAGCGAATTTCTGGTGCATGCGGTTGAAGCAACAGCTCATGCGCTCGGCATTACGCAGCTCTTTATCGGTGTGATACTGGTGGCAATCATCGGCAACGCAGCCGAGCACAGCACGGCTATCTTGATGGCGATGAAGAACAAGATGGATCTATCAATCAATATCGCCTTGGGCTCAGGCTCTCAAATCGCCATGCTAATTGCTCCGCTTTTGGTTTTTGCGAGCTACATCATGGGGCAACCGATGAACCTCTTCTTCAGCCCGGTCGAAGTGTTGGCGGTGGTGGTGGCAGTGATCATTCTAGCCTTTGTCACTTTGGACGGTGAATGTAACTGGCTCGAAGGAGTTCAACTCCTGGCTGTTTATGCGATCTTAGGAGCGGCATTCTATTTTGCATAAAGCGGGCTTACGGCCGTCCGAACCAATACCGGTAGAGAGGAAATCCCGAACGATTCGCTTCGCCGGTGTACTGGAGCCAGCCGCTTGGTCCGCGCTGGGCTGGGCTCTGAAATGAGAAGTTGTCCGGTGCTTCGGGCAGCGGGGTGATCAGAACCAGGCAAGGATCCGGCACGAAACCCCTCCAGTACTTCGTCACCGATTCCGAAAGTTTGATCCATTTTGGCTTTCGCGGCATTAATTGTCTGTCCCACCAGAGTACGTTCAAATTGTGGTAGGGTGCCACCATGTACTCATTAGTATACGCGTAGCCGGGTATCCAGCTCGGTCGCACCGCCGGCGGTGCAGAGGATCTGGCTTGTTCTGGCACTCCTTGCATGGACATGAGTGTTTGCAGTAAGCCTCTGAGATCCGGCAGCGCGGGTCTGGTTGGAGGTTGAGCCGGAGCGCTGTAGTCCTGTCTGGCAGTCTGCGGCTGGAGTCCGGCGAAGGGATCCGGACTTTGCTGGTAAGGAGCCGCTGAATAGTTCTGGTGGGGATCGTTCGGACCGAATTCGGTAAACTGCTCTACTTGCCCTCTGAGCGGCGCTGCTTTCGGCTGTGGCGAGGGTTCAGGCAGAGCCTCGATTCCAGGGCAATTGCCGGCAGGCTCATCGCCTGGTTGGTCCTGCTGAGCCTGCGCTGGAGCGCTCAATGAAAGGCAGCAGGCAAGGAGCATTTTGAAGCAGAAGTGAGTGATTGAGCTGTTGTAGATTTTCACTTTTTTGTCAAGCCGACACGATGCGGTTCGGCTGTCGGGGCGGCTCTGGCAGCCGTCCTCAGACCCTTGAGCGACCAGCGATTGGCCTTTGTCTGGTCCACCGCTTCGGAGCAGTCCATCAAAGCAGTTTAAAAACGGTGCTGCCGCGAAACGGCACAGATCGGACAAGACTGTGCGCACGGGTGGATGAGACAGACTCTGTAGCATTCGAGCTCCTGTCAGCCCTGAATGTCACGATAGCATAAGACAACCGTCAAAGCGATAGGAAAGTTTTCGCTTTTGCCGAGACTGCCGGACTGTCTGTCACAAAGACCGGTCGAGTCTGGGCGGTGGAGAATCCGGTCCGGAGCTGTCTGGGAGAATTTATCCCGAAGCCGGCCCGAACTTTCAAGATTTTTTTCCGAGCGGCAAACGCTTGAGCAAGAAGAGCGGTTCTTCCAGTTTCATGGCAAGACAAATTGCTAGATAGATTGCCAGACCGGTGAGGCAGGAGATTGCCAGGGATGATAAAAGCCATGCTAGGCTCGTCGATGGAAACTGGACTGCCAGCCAGTGCTTAAGGCAATAGGCCGCTGCTCCGCAGGCTGCTGAAGCGGTCAACATCACGGCGAGCGGTCTGGCGACGCTGGTGAATCCGAGTGATCCGATTTTTCTCTTTAGAAAGAATGCCAGCAAGGACAGATTGAACACTGTAATCAAAGTGGTTGCAAGAGAGATGCCGCCGATTCCCAGCTGCCCGACCAGGACCCAGTCGAGAACTGCCTTTACGAAGATGGCTATCATCGCTACGCGATAGGGTGTTGTGGAGTCATGGTGGGCGTAAAAGACTCTGGTAATCAAGTCACGCGCGACGTAGAAGAAAATTGATGGGACAAGGAAAGTGAGCGCTTCGGTTACCAGCAGGGTTGAATTTTGGTCGAAGTGCCCGCGCTGGAAGAGCACACGGACAATCTCTGATGGACAGGCGAACAGGAGCGCGGTCAGCGGAAGCGCAAGGAACCATAGAAAGCGCAAGGCTCTTTTGAATTCGGACTTTAGACCTTCGATGTCTCCAACTGCTACCTGTTCGGTGAAGCGAGGTAGGATCGGCACGAGCATCGCCGTCAGAAGCACCCCCAGCGGTAGCTGAACCAGCCTGTTGGCGTTAACAATGGCGGTCCAGGCACCTTCTCGTAGTTGAGAGGTGAAGAAGCAGTCCACATAGACTGTGAGCTGTCCGACCGAAGTGCTGACCACAGCTGGCCACAGCATGGCGAAATAATCTTGCAGTCCGGGCTGAGGCTTGGTCGGCAGCCCCCATTTTAAGTTCGCACTATGCACTCCGGGCAATTGAGCAAACATCTGTCCAATCGCGCCGACAAGTGTTCCGACTGCCAGGCAAGTGCCGGTGTCGGCGCCGGAAAAGCCGAGCACAGACACGATGATCGCTAAGCTGGCGATCGCCGGTGAGAGCGACGGCCAGAAGAATTTGCCGTAAACATTGAGAATACCGTAGGAGATGCCGACCACTCCGGTGATCACGACGATCGGCAGCATGATTCTGAATTGAGCGACTGTTGCTGACCAGAGCTGGTGGCGGTAAGATTCGCTGTGCCCGGGCGATGGCGCTATTAGTGATACTAATTGTGGTGCAAAAATCCAGGCGGCGACGGCGATCGCCGTCAATACAAGCACTGTGAATAAAGTAATTTGAGCGATCAGTCGACCGGTTCCCTCATCATGCTTTCGCGGTGTGATAATGGCAACGGTGGCAGAGTGGAAAGGACCGCCCAGACCTCCGAACAGAATCAAAATATTGCCGGTGAGCAAGTAGGCGTAGTTGTAGGCATCATTTATGTATGATGTGCCGAAAAACTGCAGGACGATGATGTCCCGCGCCAGACCGGCTAGTTTAGAGGCAATAGTCAAAAGCGCAACGAGACCGAAGATCTTGCCCAGCCCGGCCTTGGCCTTTGGCTTTTCAGTCGTCACTCTTTGGGTCCTTGACGGTGCTCTCATTGGCATAGAGTACTGATGGTGCCTTGGTGGCAGTCGGTTTTCTTCCAGTCGGGTCCGATTCGACTTTCTGGCTGGGAGGGATGCCCAGATAGCGAGCCGCTTCAATACAGATGGCGTTGAACACCGGTCCGGCGATCGTATTGCCCCAGCGCCCGTCTGTTTGCGGGCTGTCGATCACCACGAGACAAAGGAGCTGCGGATTACCGGCAGGCAGGAAGCCGATGAAAGAGGCGATCGTTTGTCCAGCCATATAGCCGCGGCCGCCGGCAATCGCCTTTTGCGCTGTGCCTGTCTTTCCGGCAACGCGGTAGCCGGGGACTTTGCCAGCCATCTGGGTGCCTAACTCGACGTTGTCGGCCAGCAGCCTGGAGATCAGCTGAGCTGTTTCCGGAGCTACCACCTGATATTTTTGCTGCTCGGTCCATCTCTCGGTCACGGCTGTTTTGGGATCGTAGATTCGCCTGATCAAGTGCGGCTGAATCCGCACGCCACCATTGGCGATTGCACCCACCGCTGCCACCAACTGCAATGGCGTTACCGCTACTGCTCCTTGCCCGAAACCGGTTGTTGCCTGGTCGATTGGTCGCCAGTACTTTGCATCGAGCAGCAGGCCTGCCGATTCGCCTGGCATGTCGATGCCGGTCGGTTTGCCGATGCCGAAATCGGAAAGTTTCCGGTGAAACTGCTCCGGTTTCATTGAAAGGCCTACGGAAGCGGCTGCGATGTTGCTAGAGTGAATGAAGAGATGGAGGAGGTCAATCGTGCCATGCCCGCCGTCATGGTTGTGAACAGTACGGTTGCCTACACGCAAAGAGCCGCCGTCGTAGAAGGTGGTGCCGGGCTTGATTGAGCCGGTATCCAGGCCGGAAGCTACAGTCAGAATTTTGAATGTGGAGCCTGGTTGGTAGACATCGACCATCGACCAGTTTTTTGTTATTTCGAAAGGATACTTGGAATAGTTGTTTGGATCGTAGTTTGGATAGTTCGCCCAAGCCAGTATCTCGCCGGTCGTTGGGTCGCTCAGAATGGCCGTTCCTCGCAATGCGTGTGAGTGATTGCACATCGCGGCGAGCTCTTTTTCAGCGAGATGCTGAAGATAATTGTCTACGGTAAGTTCTACCTGTCTGCCCAGTGGTGGAGTGATCTCGGTCACCGGCTCCGATTCGGCCACCAAGATTGGCCGGCCGTGACCGTCCAATTGCGGCTTGGCTGGCGAGCCCGTGTCTTTCAAGAGTTGTTCTTGAGCTTGCTCGACGCCGCCTTGCCCGCGTGTATCGAAATTGACATAGCCCAGAATGTGGGCGGCGAGCTTACCTTCCGGGTAATGGCGGAAAGCTCGCGGCACGATGTCTATGCCGGGCCAATTGAGCGCTTGCAACTCGTCGACCTCTTCTCGGCCGAGGTGTCTTGCGACTGTGACGACCGGATATCCTTGCGATATCAACCTGGTCAATTTGGGGGAGTCCTGATGAGTAATGTCGGCCAGCGTCGAAGCTGCTTCGTCGAGCGGTACTTTTAAGAGATCGGGGTGAAGATATACGTCATAGCGAGTGGTGTCGATCGCCAGCGGCAACCCACGTCTGTCTGTGATTGCACCACGATGCACGAGCAGCTTGTTTTGCTGGCGTTGCACCATCGCTTTCCGAGTTAGCTCGGGACCCTGCATTATTTGAAGGTAGTAAAGCCGTCCAACGATAGCCAGCATTCCGGCCAGCAGAACTAATTGCCAAACCCGAAGACGCCAAAGCGGCGAACGCGGTTGCCTGCTTGATCTGTTGACATGCCTGCTTGCGGGTAATTCTGTGACCGGTCCAGGCATTCTGCTTCACTGGCTCAGCTGGGATCGCGCTCGCTGCGCCCTAAGTTAAATAAGGTCAGTAACCCGCAAGCAGCGGTAAGTGGTGCCTTTGGGGTTGGAATGAGGTGAGCGGGTAAGGCTGGACCTCTTTGACAATTAAAACCTGTTCGGGAACTCGTAAACCGAAGCGACCGAGAACGCTGTCTTGAATGCCTTGGAAGGAGATGACGCGCAAAAGTTGGGCGGATAGCTCGGTGTTCTGCTCGCTCAAGCGGCGAGCTTGCTCTTGCAATTTGCCGACATCGTTGGAGGCTGCCACGTCAAGACCGTAACCGAGGATTGCCACGCCGCAAAGAGCGACCAGCACTGTGCGCAGAGCTCTGTTGACCTTGACCAGAAGCGGCGCACGGCGGCTCTTTCTGGCTGGAACCAATACCGGAACTACATGCGGGTATGGTGCAGCGCTGTGAGCGCTGCGCATATATTCTTGATCCTGAGTCTGTAGCTTTCGGACGGGTCCCAAACTCTGCATATTATCTCCCTAAGCAGTTTTCTCCCCAGCCCGTAGTTTAGCACTACGACTACGGGGATTGGCAAGCACTTCTTGATCATCTGGAATTGCCGGTTTACGAGTCATTATCAGTAATTCACTCTTGTGATTGCAGGTGCAGACCGGCAGCCTTGGTGGACAAACGCAGTTCGAAGCGGCTTCCCTGAAAATTTGCTTAACTAAGCGATCCTCCAGGCTATGAAATGTAATGACGACCAGGCGAGCTCCTGGCATGAGAAGTTTTAAGGCGGAGCGCAGGAACTTCTCGAGGCTGCCAAGCTCATCATTGACAGCGATCCGAATCGCCTGGAATGTGCGGGTGGCTGGATGAGATGTATCTCGAAACCGAGCGGGTCCTTTGCGATTCTTTCGAACGCAGCGACCGACGAGCTCGGCCAGTTCGCCAGTCGTCTGGAGCGGTCTTGCTGCGACGATTGCTCTGGCAATCTTTCGACTCTCCCGTTCTTCGCCATACTTGTAAATAATGTTTGCTAGCTCCTGCTCTGAGGAGCTGTTTATCAGCTGCTCGGCCGTCCAACCGGCGGTGGTGTCCATTCGCATGTCGAGGGGACCATCATTTAAGAAGCTGAATCCGCGATTAGGATCGTCTATCTGCATAGATGACACCCCGAGGTCGGCCAGTATGCCACCATCGATAGTGCTGATTCCCAGTTGCGGCAGAACATGCTCAATTTCACTGTAATTGGAGTGGACGAGCTGCACACCATCTCCCAGCTCTCCAGTCAGCCGGGACAGGGCGGCAGGATCGCGATCGAGACCGATTATTTTGTCGGGACAATTTGATGCGCTCAAGATTGCTTTCAAGTGCCCGCCTGCTCCGGCTGTCGCATCAATGTAGTGACGACCAGGTCGCACGTCGAGAAATTCGAGTGCCTGTTTCAACATGACAGGTATATGCAATTGACCGGGTCGGCTCATGTCCGAATTATAGAAGCCGCAAGCCCTGGCGTTCTAGATAGTGATCTCGCTGGTTCCAGTTGAGGGATGGCCTGCACCCGGTTCGAGGTAGTCATGGTGGAGCGGAAGACTTGTAGAGTTGTGAATTAGGCGAGTCCGTCAGGCTTGGGCTGCTTTTCAAGACTGCGGTATGGTGGGTTCTAGAAGCAAGCTGGTGGGCAGGATTTGCGGTTTGCAGTACTGGTTGAACGTTAGTTCAGAGACTGTCGGTACTATATAGGGGATGTCATGGAGAAGCTTGCAGTCTTGGATCGCACTCAAGCTGCAGTCAAGGCGCTTGCCGGGATTGGTCTGAGTTGTAACGGATGAAGGAGGCGCATTGACTGCGCCTTCTGTGTGAATTTAACTGACTCTCCAGCTCCCGTCTAACGCGGGCGCTTCGAAAGGAAGTCAAAATCCCAGCAAAGAAGATAGACAAACTGGATTGTTAAGAGCCCGATCAAAGGTGTGAGCAAAGCCGGGTTACACCAGTCCGGACGCCCGGCCCAAACGTTCAAGCAGATCGCCAGATTAACGGCCAAGACCGGCAGAAGGCTTAAAAGGATGATTACGGAAAGCTGCCGCGTGGTAGCGGTAGTGCCAGCCCAATGCCACCGGAAGCCGTCCCACCAGAATGTGGGCGCGATTCTCCACCCGATACTGCGGGCCGGATAAAGGTAGCGTCCCCCTTTCAGCGGGACATAGTTTCTCTTGCAGCCGCTGCATTGAAAGGTTTCGGTCAGCCCAAAGGGCTCCATCATGCCGGACGTACAGCGGGGGCACGGATAGCTCTGATTGAGAGTGATGACTTGCTGTGTCAGGAAGACATGCTGAGGAGATGGATGGAACATGAACAGATCCCGCTTTGAGAGAGTAGGAATTTGGTAAAGATGACGGTTTTGTGCTGACTGGCGTATAGAGCAACTACCCCGCCATTGGTTAATTACCCGGCGCAAACGTCTAACCATCAGCTGGAAGCTTAAATTTGTAAAATTTAATGGAGGGCGAGCGGCACGAGCCCGGAGGGGAATCGCCGGATAGCGAAGTGGAGGCTTCCGAGGAGGAATCCGGAGTGAAGCGTAGAAAACGTACAGACGGCGAGCAAAGCGAGCCCGGAGCACTTAAAAATAAGGATCTCTCCGGCTCGCGCCAATTGCGCCAATTGCCAGCATTAGTTTGAAGAGCGCACAATAGTCATCATGGCTAAATTCCACTGTGCGGTCTGCCGTTCGCCTCACTTGAGGCAAGAGCTCCGCTCCATCAGCCATGGCTGGGTCAAACATGGTGATGCTCAGCGTCGACGGGCTGGGTGGGCGGTAGAGTCGCCAACCGTCTGGGTTTTTCAGCGTTTCGCAGGTCTTCGACCGCAGCCGCTCCAGTACCTCCTTTTGCGGAGAGGAAACCGCTGCGTAGCGCGAGATAGCTGTTTTGACAGGGACACAGGCGACCGGTCCGAGAAACTCGACAGCCTCATTGCAGGCCGCATCATCTCCTGTCACTAGCGCCACCGGAACGCCAAACCAGCCAGCGAGAGCAGCGTTTAACCCGGTCTCACCCACGGATTCCCCGTTCAATTTCACATCGAAGAAGACCTGAGATCTGTATGTGTGGCTTAATACGCCACGAGCAGTGCCAGCTCGGCTGTGGTATCCGACGAAACAGGCGGCGGCGATCTGCTGATCGACACCCGATACCATCGAATATGGCTTCTGCCAGCCGTTTAACAAGGTGGCTCCTTCATGCAGCAATTCTGCGCGCAAATTTCTCATATCATAATGCGAGTCATTGACCAGCACCGAAGTAGCACCAGCTGCAACCGCGCCGTCGACCACCGCATTTGTTTCTTGGTGCATAAGTACTACGGAACGCTCGTAGCCCGGCTCACCGGGCTGCACCTGGCTAGAGTGGACGACCCCGTTAATGCCCTCGAGATCAACTGAAAGATATACGCGCATCGCTTTTCCCTTATGTATGCTCTTGGTTAGCACTGTCTGCGGTTATTGTAGCCGTATGGCAGCCGGGCTGAGTGGTGGTTCTGATCGACCCAGAGTTAAGCCTTTTCTGCAAGGCGAAGACCCATTTTACTGTTGTACGTATGCTTGCTCTCACCGAAGCCAAATCCATGTCGGGACTTGACCGCGGCAACGGTTGATAGCGCTGACAGCCGGGTAAGCAAGGGCTGGGGATTCGCCTCTTTGAGCTCAACAGTCTTTGTGCCCGTTTGATGCGATGCACTATCCGCGATACCGGAGGCGGTAAGCCGGTCGAGGAACGCGCCTTTCTCAAGCTAATCGAATCTCGGCGACGCTTGGATAAGCGCTTCAGCGATCTCGTCAAAGGAATTGAAGCCGGGAATCTTTTCAATTTTGCCATCTGGCTGACGTTTTACTCGGACAGCTTTATAGAGAAAATCTTCCATCTCCGCTGAAAGCTCAGGCTTAAGCTCGGTTGGCCGCGGCAGGCTGTAGATGGGGGATAGGAAGTAATATCCAACCTGTTCGTAAGAGCGCACCCAGTCGAATAGCCCCGGAGCGATGTCCTCGATTGCCAGGGAATCGTCGACCTGAATCGAAAGAAGTGGATGAATACCCAATTCTGCCTCCCAAGCGATTAGTCCGAAGGCTAAGATGTCGTCCGGCTCCATTTGAGGATAATAGGCAGGAGTCGTGATTGCCGCATTATCAAACAATCCTTCATCGCATTCGAGCGGACCGAAGTATCCTGGATCCAATATCTTGACGCCGGACTCTCCGATCATAATATTTTCCGGCTTCAGATCGCCGTGATACTGAAAGGAGGAATTCTTCGCCAGGCGAGCCATTACGCGAGCGATTTCTACCAGCGTTGAATTTGACACTGAATGTGTCTGAATAAGTTCACCTAAGGTGTGCCCTTCCAGCAGCTCCATCTGGTAGTAGCCAAAGCCCTGCTCGGCAACCAATGTATCAATTCTGACCAGTGCGGCATCATTGGTTGCCCTGATCTTTTCTACTTGCGAGCTGAGTAAGGCGACGGTGTCAGGGTGAACGCCAGATAGTCCGCCGGTGATTAGGCCGATCGCCTGGCTTGGTGCAGGCTCCACAATGTGAGAGATTTCAAGCGCGTCGCGCGATTTGGCAACTTTGAAGGCTCTTTTCTTGCCGTCAGATAGGTTGGCGCCGCTATAAACCTGCGAGAATGCTCCTTCGCCAATTTGATCTTCGACCAAAAAGTCTCCAACACGCAGGCCAATCCAGCTCGTCTGCTGCTCGACCATCAGTGCTCACCTCCGCTTGGCTTTTCGACCTTACTCTGGTAACTCAAATCTTCTGTCATTCTAGAGCCACTCCAGCTGTGCTCTTGCGCTGTGTGCAAAAAGGAGGGCTTGTGCCGATCATCGATTCATAGTATCTCATGTCTGGTGCACGCTTTCGTTTGGCTGAGTATCGCCAGTTCAATGTATCTATTGCCACTTTCGCTAAGAATGAATCGCTGCAACGAGCAATAATATAATTGGTGTTTCCGAAATCGCCTGTCTAAACTGCAGAGCTGTAAGCAAAGAGGTGCCTGTGCTATTCGAACGGCTGAATATTATTGATGTATCGGTATCAGTTCGGGAGGGAGCAGATCTCCTTCGCCTGGAGCCTCCATTCGAGACAACGGTCGCTGTAGTTTACGATCAGTTGCAGAAGCGCTCTGCGGATTCCTTTGCACCGGAGCAGCAGGAGGAGGAGGAGGAAGACGAACCGGAAAGCGCATTAACGCCATATGTCGGTCCCGCACTGGTGCTGGATATCGCGCCTTTCGAAGACGAGGAGATTACAGGGGCTATTCTCGTCGAAGCGCTAAGGCCATTTTTTGAAGAAGCAAGAGAGATGGCTTTGAGACATAATGAACTGATGATTTTGCCCAAGCGTCTAATTGTCAAGACTCGGGCGGATAGGCGTCCGGATGCGGTTTACCCTTACTTCACCTTAGATGCCGTTGCTTACCTCTATGCCAATGATATTGCTCTGGTAGGCACCGATACTCCTTCAATCGGTTCCCTTTCGGACCCCGACCGTTCGGTAGAACAGTTCCTGGAAGAGAATCGCATCTCCTGGTTGGTGAATCTCGATCTGACCGCTGTTACCGGACATACCCTTTACATGCTCAGTGCGGCTCCCATGAAAGTTCAAAATGCTCGTGTTTGTCCGGCTCGGGCAATTCTGTTTACTAATTAGCCGGTTCCGCTGCGCACCTGATTGGGACTTCCTCACCGGCTGTCAGCTGACGCTCCAGCAAGGCTGGATGCTGCCATTAATTTCGTATTTCTCACATGGACAGCGTCGACTAGGATGATGACAATACTAAAGGTTCAAGCAACCTGAATATCGCTACTCTCTCTGGGCTGGAAAAACAGAGGAGTTCATGCCGGACAGTCCTGAGCTACAGTCTCAAACCGCAATTCAAGATTCAAATCGGCCTGACAGCTTAAATCTGTTGGATTTACAGATAAAGCGGCATCAACGAATAGAAAGTTCGCAAAGTGTTTTGGCCCGTGTAGTTAAGGACGCGAGCAGCCTGGCATGGCGGGGCGACGATCAATCGCTGGCATCGCTCGAAAAGTTGAAGACTGAAGTTGAACGGAGCATCAAGACCGGCGACGCGAATCGCTTGAGAGCACTCGACAAGAAAGTGTTTGAAGCGATCAAGTCCGATCAGGAATCGCTCGGTTTGCGACGCGATATCAATCAGTACGGAACCGGATTCCTGAAAACGATGTTCCTCTTCTCCAAGGGACCGGTCGGGGCAATTGGAACTGTTACTACCTACGGTTTCGATCAGATGCACTCTAAGGATGCCGCCGGCACTCAGGTCGCTGACTTTTTCCTGGGCGGCTTGAAGGGCAGCGGGATGAAGCTTGCCTTTGAAAAGATTGGCGGGCCAGGTATGGGTCATGTCAGCAAAGGGGCCTTGTTAGGCTTGAGCAATTCGGCGCTGGAAGTGGGCTTGACGCGGGAGTCTTTCCTCGACAGATCGACCGGAAGGTACAGTTTGAGCGCCGGTATGGATAGAGTCGTTCAAACGACGACCGACTGGAAGGCGCGCGGTCAAGATCTGGCAGTATTCGCCATGGCCTCCGGCATGTTCGGATTGGCAAATCATGCCAGTCGCGGTGCGTTGGAGCAAAGCAAGCGCTTGAGCACGATGGCGATGGGAACTAGCTTTGGACTGGCTGGTGGTGGCTCGCACGAATTGATGCGACAGCGCGAAGCGGGAGAGAGTCTCGATCTCTGGAAGGTGACTAAACATAGCCTGATCCAGGGCGCTGTCGATACGGTCGCCTCCGCACCGGGAGCAGCTCAGGCACATCAGGCGTTTCGGCGGCAATCAGCGGCGCTCGAGCCGCGCCTAAACCTTGGATTGGCCAGTCCGCACACCTCGTCTCAACGACTTTACGAGCGAGCGTTTGCGGGCGGAGAGCCTTCTAATTTAAGCTTCAGGCGTGAAGTGTCGACCGGTGATTTAGCGGCTGAGCTGCCCGCGACCGGTGCGGCTCCGGCAGAGCGGTTGGGCCGAGCGGGCTTTAAATACAAAGGGTACAGTCGGGAGTGGATGGAGTTTCATGTAGCCGCTACCGACGCTAAGTTGCCGTTTCGAGATTACGGTGACTTTCTTTATCGTGGTCAAGGGCTAGCCGAGCTGCCGATGCGGGTCATGAATGTCGCTGAGCTGGCCGGGACCAAGATTGCTTTTGTTGATTATGAGGCGCGCAATTTTGCCCGCTTGGATGCACTCAGGTTCTTGCAGGCTCAGTCCGGTGAGATTGACTTGAGCAGATACGGTGGGCCAAGTAGAGCCAAACTGGAAACGTACATGAGGGAAAGCCAGGACCTCGACCGGCATCCGCTTGCCCGTCGCTTGAGTCCGCAAGAGGCTCTGCAGATTGTGCGCGAGTTGCCCGATGCGCGCATGATCAAACGGTTGATCGTTCTAGATAAGACCTACTGGGATCAGCCCTGGCGAAGACAAAACGGCGAGCCCAATGTAGTGGTCGTCGGCGAAGCAACTCCGGAAGGAGATGTGCGGTTGTTCCGTCCGCCTGCCGGTGCTGTTGCCCGCGATACCATCTTCCATGAATGGGCACATTTGCTAAAATTCGCCAGACCGGTGGAGAGCAGATTGTTCGATTCAGTCGGTAAGCTGGAAAAAATTCGTTCCATGAGCCCTGCCGATGCCACCATCAACAATGCTGAGACGTGGGCTGTCATTATTGGAGAAGGGCTGCTCAACCGGAGCTTCGCTGTCTCAGTCAGCACTGCACATGCCAATCCGATTCGTGCCAGTCTTGGCGCAAGCGCATTAAAGGCGGTTCTAGATGGTCTGCCGGCAGATCAGCGGGGAGTTCTGCACGATCAGCATCTGGCGCTGACGAAATACATCGACGGTTATGTCAAGCCGCAAGCGCAACAACGCCTGGTGGAGATTCTGGAAGGTTCTCATTCTGCCGCCGGCATCCAAGCCGCTGAGCTGCTCGGCGCGCTCGGAAATGAGTCGCACATTGCCATATTGGAGCGGGCTGCAGCAGAAGCCGGCCGGAGAGATTTTGCGGATGCAGCCAAAAACGCGGCTAGAGCGATCAGCGACCGCCTGAAGCTGGCTGGAACGGATGACACTACCCTTGGTGCAAAGCCGAATGATATCGCTGCCGCCGAGTTGCGTGCAGAAAGGGGCCCAGCCCTTAGAAGAGAGGTGGATGAACCGGAGCAAGGCGGTGAAGCAGCGCGTCCGCTGGAAGCCGAGCCGCTTGGCGATGCCCGGGTCAGGCGCAAACGGGAGACAGCTGTCAACATCGTGGAACAGTTGCAGAAAGCCGGACATTTAGCGGTGTTTGCCGGGGGCAGCGTGCGTGACGAGTTGATCGGCAAAACTCCAAAAGACTTTGATGTGGCGACTTCGGCCAGCCCCGAGCAGATTGAGCAGCTTTTCCGCAGGACCATTCCGGTTGGTAAATCGCATGGCGTGATCAGAGTAATGCTTGACGATATTACAACCGAAGTATCTACTTTCCGTACCGATGGCACCGGCACAGGTGGCCGCAGACCAGATTCGGAGAGCCTACATACCGAGCCGACGGTCGAATCATTGCGAAAGGATGCTGCCCGTCGAGATCTAACGATGAACGCCATGTTCAAAGATCCGATCACCGGAGAGGTTTACGACTTCTTCGGTGGGCAGGAAGATTTGCAACGGGGCATTATTCGCGCTGTCGGCAATCCCGAGCATCGTATCTTCGAGGACAGATTGCGGATGCTCCGTGCAATCCGCTTTGCTGCCGACTTCGGTTACGCTCTAGATCCCGGTCTTGAGGCGGCGATCGTAAAACATGCGCCGAAAATCAATGGAGCAGCCCGCACCGCCGAGCTGGCAAGAGTTGTTGACATGTTGCCCAATCTGGAAAAGCCGATTTCCGGAGAACGCATCCATGAAGAGCTCTACAAGATACTCCAGAGCAAAAATGTCTTGATCGGGCTCGACGGGCTCATGAGGACAGGCTTGATGAAGCAGATCTTGCCGGAAGTGGCCGAGATGAATTCGGCGCGCGGAGAACAGGATCGCTCTGGCCATCCCGAAGGCAACGCCTGGGTTCATACACGCTTGGTGGCGGAGATACTCAATAAGCGTGGACTCTCGGCGGAGGTAATTATGGCCGGACTTCTCCACGACATTGGTAAGCCGGACACTCAGGTCAGAGGTGCTGACGGTCGGATCAGCAATCACAATCATGATGAAGTCGGAGCAGGTATGATCAAGCCGATCGCCCGACGACTGAAGTTCTCGGCCGACGAAGCTGATCGCATCACTCATCTAGTGCGCATGCATATGAGAATGCACAGTGGACCAGAGATGAGAGAGTCTAAGCTCAACAAGCTACTGGGCGACAAATACATTCAGGACCTGATCGAATTGCAGCACGCCGATGCCGTAGGCACCGGCAGAGCAAACCGAAACGAGAGCTCGCTGCGAGACTTTTATCTGCAGAATCTCGCAAGACTGACGGTTAAGGTGCCTGAATCACAGAAAGTCGGTGCGGGGCGTCTGGTGGATGGGCGCATGCTGATCGAGCTCGGTCATGCACCCGGACCCAAATTTACCGAAATGTTGAAGGAAGCATATGAAGCTCAGTTGGAAGGAGCATTTGGTTCGGCCGAGACCGGACGGCAATGGGCGGTTCGGCGATTCGGTGAGGCCGGCGGTGCCGCTCCCTAGAAACCGTCGTTCGTACTTTCCACATTTACATCGGGAGCTTCAGAAAAGACAATAGAAGCCCCCTTCAAATCACATTCGTCGTTCTCCTATTTCCGGGCTGGAAATTGAGGGATCCCTTTCATGGATCGCCAGCCGGATGCAACCGAAGTCAAAACCCCTGACGAGACACAGTCGCGCAGTCTCAACATGCTGGACTTGCAGATTCGGCGACATGAGAAACTCGAGCAATCCCAAAGCGTGCTTGCTAAGGGTGTCAAGGCAGTAACAAAGCTTGCTTGGAGCGGTGACGATGATTCGCTTTCGGCTTTGAAGGCTTTGCGGCAGGAGCTGGCCGACAATCTCAAATGCGGCAATCAAGCCCATGTCAAGCAACTAGAAAATAAGGTGGCGCCCGCGATTCAGGCTGACTTTAAGGCGCTCTCGACCGCCGGTGAGATCGGTCATTATGGCAACGGCTTCGTTAAAACGGCGGCATTGTTCTCACGCGGACGGATTGGCATGGCCGGGACCGTCTTCGCTTATGGTCTTGACCAAATGCATCGGGCTGATTCGACTGGTGCATTGGATTTCTGCTTAGGTGCAGGTAAAGGGCTCGGTATGAAGGCAGTGTTTAACAAACTCGGTGAAGCACCGCTCAATCCTGCAGCTAAAGGTGTCTCTCTCGGCTTCGTCAATACCGGCTTGGAGACAATATTGAGCCGGGAATCATATAGAGATGCTGCCACCGGCGGCTATAGCTTTCAGGCTGGATTCTCCCGAACGGTCAATACGAGCTTTGATCTCCAGGCTCGGGGAGTGGATGCAGCGGTGTTTGTGACTGCGCACGGGCTGTTTGGTGGTGCCAATTGGTTGTCTGCGGGCGCACTGGAGAGGAGTAAAGTCGCAAGCAATCTCTTTATGGGCACCAGTTTTGGAATGTCCAGCGGTGCTTCGCAGGAGTATCTCCGCCAGCGCTCTCAAGGTGAATCGTTTGATGGCTGGAAAATTGCCGAGCGAAGCATGTTGCAGGGGATGTTTGACACGGCTGCTTCTGCTGTCCCGATGACGGTCCAGGGCCGGTCGCACCGGCAGCCACGAGAGTTGTACGCTAAGAACGAATCAGCGGAGCAAGCAAATCGCTCGCCGGGATCATTCTCCGAAAGGCTGGCCCGCGGCTTACCGCTGGCCGAACCGGAGCCATTCCGCGCCGGCGGTTCGCTCAAGCGCGATCTGGATGCCAGTGTTCCGCAAGCGGAGCAGCCGAGTCCGGGAGCCACCGGTGACCAGGCGCCAGCGGCACGATTCTCTGGATATTCAAGGCAGAAAATGAATTTTGAGGTGGCCGCCGCCGAGGGTCCGTTCTCCGACTATGTGGACTTCCTCGGCAGGGGTCGCGGCTTTATCAACCCAGTGATGCGCACATTCGAGCTCGGCGGCAATCCCGATACGAAGATTATTTACTCTGATGCCGAAGCGCGCTATTTCTCGGCCTTGAAGGTGACAAAGCACTTGCGAGAGCGGGCCGGCGAAATTGATGTCACCAAGTACAGTGGACCGACTCGTGCTAAGCTCGAGAGCATTATGAGGGACGCTGGCGGGTTGGAGCGATGCGATCTAGCGACGCGCTTGAGTCCGCTGGAGGCCTTGCAGATCGTCAAAGAGCTTCCGGACGCTCGCCTGGTCAAAAGGTTGACTATTCTAAATGAAAGACACTGGCAGGAGCCCTGGCGCAGACACACCGGGCAGACTAATGTCAATACGATGGCAGAGGTGCTTCCGGATGGGTCTGTAACTATGTATCGACCGCCAGCAGGCGAAGTCTCGCGAGATACACTCTTTCATGAGTGGGCGCATCTGCTGAAGTTCCGCTCGCCTACCGAAAGCAACTTGTTCGATCGAGTGGGAGCTCTCGAGCCGCTCAGAACTCAAAGCAAATCAGATCTTAGCGGCGGTGGCGATGAATTGTGGGCTGTGCATGTCGGCGAAGGATTGTTGAATCGCAGTTCGCTTACAGCGATTGCTGCTGCTTATGAGAATCCGATTCGCTCGTCGCTTGCCGGTCGAGCTTTATCCAGAATCATCGAATCGGTTCCGGAGCAGCAACGGAGCCCGCGTCACGCGCAGTTTCAGCTGGTGACAAGATATATAGAAGAGAGCGTCAGACCGTTGGCTCAACAGCAGTTGCTTCGCCATATCGAAGGCTCGAATCCACAGACCAAATTGCAAGCAATCGAAATTTTAGGACAGATCGGAGACGCCTCACACCTTCCGTTGATCGAGCGTGCGGCTGCCGGAGTGACTGATCCAGCCTTTGCAAAAGCCGTTCTGGAAGCAAGAATCAACCTCACCGAAAAGGCGGCTGCTGTCAAGCTAAGCGCTTTAGAGCAGGTGGGAACCTGTCGGACAGCACAAGCGCGCAGCGCTGTTTCAGATGATGCAACCAGGACAGATCTTGAAACTCGCCCGCAGTTCAGAGATCTGGTTACTGAGCCGGAAACGACCAGTCCGGGCGATCTGAGTTCAAGACGAAAGCAGGCAGCATACACGATTGTAGAACGACTTCAAAGCGAAGGACACGTGGCTGTTCTGGTTGGCGGTTGTGTTCGTGACGAGATACTTGGGCGTACTCCTCGCGATTACGATATTGCCTCCAGTGCGACTCCCGAGCAGATTCAAGCGCTCTTCGGAAGCGCTGAGCGCACAGGTAAAGGTACCGGTCCGGTGCGTGTGTTTGTCAATGATGTTCCCAGTGAAGTCTCAAGCATTAAGCGCACTGCCGCTCAAGGTTCGGACCGCTTGCCGGCAGTCGATTCCGTTGAGCAACTATTGAGATTGGATGCCGCTCGCCGTGATCTCACCAGCTCAGCTATATTCAAAGATCCGATCTCCGGAAAAATCTATGATTTCTACGGCGGACAGGAAGATTTGAGGAGCGGCGTAGTCAGAACGATCGCCGAGCCGAATCAAAGCATCGCCGAAGATCCCTACCGGATGCTCCGTGCGGTGAGGATCGCAACTGAGCTTGGCTTCGAGCTGGAGCCGAAATTGCTCGATGCTGTTTCGGCCAATGCCTTTCGAGTGAATGGTATTAAAAGTGGTGCTAGACCGGAGCAGGTAAATGAACGGGCGGTGCCGGCAGACAAGGTGCGCGATGAGTTGTTGAAAGTGCTCGGAAGCCGAAACGCGGTGGCGGGGCTGGATCTACTCATGAAAACAGGCTTGATGAAGGAGATTCTGCCTGAGGTCGTAGAGATGAATGGCCCGCGAGGAGAACAGGACCCACGTTGGCATCCCGAAGGCAATGCCTGGGTGCATACACGCGGGGTCGTGGAGATCTTGAGTCGCAATGGAGTCGCGCCCGAAGTGATGCTGGCGGGATTGCTTCATGATATCGGCAAGCCGGATACACAAGTGTTTCATGCGGATGGCCGGATCACTAATACCAATCATGCGGCGATTGGAGCGAAGATGGCCAGCTCTATCGCCCGGCGTCTTGACTTTTCGCCGAGCAGAGTGAGCCGACTGGCCAATACGGTGCGGTTGCATATGACGATGCACAAAGGCGATGAAATGAGACCGGGCCGGCTGGCGACATTGTTGGAAGGCAAGCACATCGCCGACTTGATTTCATTACAGGACGCCGACGCGCAGGTCGGCAACCCGCTCCTGGGTAGAAAGTCTCTGCTGCCGTTTTATACCAACAAGTTGGCAGAGCTGGCCGCCAAGGCCCGCGAATCCGAGCGATTGGGAGCGGCTGCTCTGGTCACTGGTAAAACATTGATTGAATTGGGTCATAAGCCCGGTCCTAATTTCAAGCTCATGCTCAATGAGGCGCGGGAAGCGCAAATCGAAGGGGTGTTTGGTACGGCTGAAGCTGGCAAGGATTGGGCTCGCACCAAATTTGGTGCAGGCTCATAAGAGCGGACGAAGCGGCTGAGAGTGCCAATGTATCGAGCTTGCTGGTTGGCCAGTTAATTGAGTGTGGTCGAATTAGCCGTCGTCTATCTGTCCAGCTTCGGCTCGGATACGATCGAGTATGTCCTCTGCCTGAGCATCGACATGGGTGGCAAGTTCGGTGCCGCTCAAGTTGTCGAGGTCAGCAAACATTCGGCGCAAGCGATCGGCTGACTGTTTGCCTTGATTAGTTTCGAGAGAGCGGCGGTCGGCTTGAAGTTGTCCGCGTTCCCCCGCTCCTTCGGACCGGAAGCGGGCCAGATCGGACGGAAGATTAGCCGGCAGCAGGTTCAATTGTCCTAGATGATGCATTAGCTTTTCCATGCCGGTGGCATCGTTAGGCATTGCTCGGATCAACTTCTCAGTTGCCGACTTGGCGTCGGAATATGCCTTTTGCCAGGTTGGGTCGCTCTTTGGTGTTGACTCGAGCCTGGCGACTGCTGCCGCCAGGCTTGTGCCGGCGGTCCTGAAGTCGGCGCTTTGTGCACTGCCGGCGGTGCCCGCGGACAATAGCTGTTCGGCTCGCGACCTTTGCCGATGGTATTGATCGCTGGCCATCTCTTTCAGGAGCTCGGTGGTACGAGGCTCCTGGAGTCGGGTCGCAAGATGGTCCATTACAGCCTGTCCAAGAACCTTATCGGAGTTGGCCGCGTATCGGACCGTGTGCGCCCACAAGCCAGGATGCTTGTTCATCTGGTCGAGGACCTGGGAAAATAACTCCTTCCTCTGCGTCGCGGGCAGGGCATTCAGTGCATCATAAAGTAGCCGGTCGTTGGGCAGCTTTCGCTCAGCCAGAAGACTGGTCAGATCGCCGTTGCGCAGCACAGTTGCGATCTGTTCGCGGGCGCGTAAATCGTCGCTGTGAATCAAGCGCGTCATCGCTTCCGTAAACAATGGAGAATCCTTTTGAGCGTGAGCGGCCAAAACGTCGGCCGGTATCTTTCCGCCGTAAATCTTTTCTGCTGTTTGCAGGAGCGACTCTTTCGCGGCACTGCGTGCGGGATCTGCGGCAAGCTTGAGGAGTTCCTGCGCGTGCGTCTCCTTGCCAAATCGTCCCGTCAGTTTAAGCAGTTCTGCCGGCGGGTAGTGACCGGATTGCTTGACAGGGTCTAATAGATGCGGAAGGAGCTGAGCTCGAGCTTCGCGTATCCGATTTTTAATTGCTTCATGATCTTGACTCTTTCGACCGGTCTTTTCAGCCTGGTTTAGGACTCTTTCCAACTGGTTAGCCATCTCCAAGATCTTGAATTGAGACGGGCCTCCTTCGGCTGCCTTGAGCATTGCATGGAAGGAGTCCAGCCCGTCTATGCCTTTGGCTAGGAATGCCTTTTCGACGTGAACTGCCCAGTTCTCTCGATGGTTATACGTAGCGTAAGAGTTGTGGAAATGTGTCTTCTCTCCGAATTGGGCTGCTTCTAGCTCATAGGCTGTGGCCGATTTCATTACCTTTTCAATCGCTGGATTCTTTTCCTCGAGCAGATGGGCCCACTCATGATTTACCATGTTGCCGAGCTCTTTGATACCCTGGGCATCGGTCGGATAGATGGAGATGGAGCGCTTGCCGCTAGCATTCGTGCCGGCATCGGCCAATGCGTTGAACTCCTTATCCTTTAGATTCAGCTGTTTGCGATAAAACTCTCTGGTATGCCAGGCGTTGTCCTTGCTCGGATGCTCTTTCAGCTCGACACGCTGGACCAATGCGCCACCATCCGGCAAGTTCTTGAGATGCTGAATTACATCTTCCGGAAGAACTTGATCTTTGTAGGGCGCTCGTTGCAGAGATTCTTGTGCCACTGCTCGATCAACTGGATCGCTGGCGTTCTCGACTATCTGTCTGAGCGTTCTGACCTTGTCCAGAGTCTCTGCGTGTTTCTCGGACATTACGATTTCCAGATTGTCGAAGCCCTTGACGTTGTAAACCCGCATCGCCTGTGATGCTCCTCTTTCCAGCATCAGTTGTTCATACTCGCCGTATGTCTTGATATTGAGCTCTCCCAGCTTATCGGCCAGGCGCGCCGTACTAAGCCCCTGGAATTCAGATTTGACCTGCTTCGTGGATTCAAACCTGATTCCCTTGTAGGGTGTCAGCAGAGCAGTTAGATTCTCCAGAGGCTCGGCCGGGTGGTCTGGAATCGTCTGCTCCTTAATCACCTGCTCTGTTTGACGTTGCCGAACTTCGGACTGCTTGCTTAGCTCGTCTGTTCTGATGTCACTGTCGGAGCGTTCGGTACTGCGAACGGTGCCTGGGAGCAATGCGCTTTCCGCATCCTGATGCGCGCTATCGACTTGCGCCATCTCGCGAGCTTCGGCGATATGATCGAACAGGTCTTTACTGGCTTTAACAGGACGCTCGGGAGATGGCGCTACTTCAGCCGGAGACAGCAGCTCATCGGCAAGCGAGCGCACTGCTTGATGTGGACTCTTGCGAGATAAATCGATCAAGCGCGATGCCGTCTCAGGTGTGGTTCTAGCCTCCGATGTTAATAGCTTGAGGGCCTCGGCGGCCAGGTTGGAGTTGTTGCCAGCCTTCTCTACGACGGTCAACAGCAATTCGTTGCGCAGATGAGGGCTATCCTTCAGGCTGGCTACAGCGTCTCTCAGTGCGGGCAGCTGTCTGTCGGCCGGCGCCTTCGTAATGAGATGTGAGATTACGTCAGCGCCGTCAATCTTGCCTTCCTTCCAGATGCGGGCGGTATTGTTCTGGCTCTCCGGTCTCAGTCGGCGCAGTGATTGCTCATGCAAGTCTGGTTGATTCACGGATGATTTGAAAATTCTCTCCGTGTTGGCTCTTTGTTCCAGCATGTCTGCTGCACGTTTGAAGGCATTACGATGGTCGGCCTCCGGACTTTGTTTCGCCAGGCTCTTTACAGTCTCCAAGCGCTCTCTTGAGCTTGCTTGTTGGGCCACTCTCGCGAGACCCTTAAGGACTGGATCTGCGTCGTTACGTGCCAGCTGCCGGAGTGAGTTAAGGAGCGCCGGGTCTTTCGGCGGATTGGCCATCAGCTGTTGCAATGCGTTGCGTCTTACTGCTAAGTCAAACTGGGGATCGGCAGCTACCGAAGTGAGCAGCTCTCTTTGCAGGTGCGGTGCGTCAGCAAGGTTGCGGGCGGTTAGGCTAAGAAGACCGAACCTCTCTGCCGGGGAAAGTTCGGCGTTTTTAAGCAGAGAGGTAAAGCCGACAGATGATTCGAGCCGGCCGTCCTTCCATTGTTTCGTAAGTCCAGCAGGATCTTTTAAGCTTTCCAATAGAGCCGTATGCTTCCTGCTGTCGAAGATTTGCATAATAAGCGCAACATCTTCCGAGCGCGAAGCGCGCACTGCCAGATCGAGCTCTCGGAATCGTGCCTGCATGGAGGGGTCTCCGGTTATGCTACCCCGGTTGATCGCCTGGCTGACCAAGGTGTTCTCGCGCGGTGGGTTCTGCTCGAGTATTCTCATTGCTCTTTCGCTCAGCGTTCTATCTTTAATCGCAGTATTGATCAGCAGGAGATCTCTCTCGGCTGGAGAGTTTTGTAAATCGCGAATTGCCCGATTGAAGAGCTCCAGGTTCTGCTGATCGTTGCCGGCAGACTTGATTGCTTGTTCGAGCGCTTTCAATCCATCAATCTTGTTTTCCTGCCAGAGCTTGGCGATCTCTCCATTCCTGAGACCATCTACCAATCTCTCGTTAATCTGTCTTACTTCGGCAGCTGGTAGATCCACGCGGCCGGCGAGCTCGGTAAGTGCTGTATAGCGCAGCGCTGAGTCCGATTTGGCAAGCTCTCGCAGCGTCTCGGTCGTTAGAACGCCATCGCTGCGCTGTCTGGCAAAATTTAGCAAGCTGTTTGCGAGGTCTGCGTCGGTCGCTCTGGCTGCCAGGTCGACCAGATGAGCCGGACCTTTCTCAGCGATCGAGGCCAGTGAGACAACCAGTGGCGCTCGATCATCTGGCGTGGTTGTCGGAGCGAATATTCTCTTCTCCAACCGCGCCTGTGCATCGGGTAGAAGTTGTTTGAAAACTTCTTCGACTCTGGCTTTAATCTGATCGTGATGGATGCTTTTTTGTCCACTCTGCTCGGCTTGAGCGAGCTGCTCCTGGAGCGCTCTTGCCATCACTAAGACCTTGAATTCAGATTCGCTGTTCTTAATACCGGCGATCATGGCATGGACTGCATCCAGCCCATCGTGTCCCTTGGCCAGGAACACTTCGCCGATATGCACCGCCCAGTCCTCGTGATTGTTGTATCTGGCATAATCCCGGTGATAGTATCCAAAGTCGCCTTTGTCATAGCCCATGTTATCGATATGAGTGGCTGATTCAAACGCCTCCCGGTGAGTTTTTGCTGCGGCTTCGAGGATATGTGACCACTCGTGGCTGATCAGCTCGCCAATTCCGCCCGGAAATTGATTGGCACCAGGATAGACGGTAATCTTGCCTTCCTCGCCATGAGCGATAGCTGCTGAGTGAAACGGAGAATCCAGATCGCCGTTCTTCTTCTGGTTGTACTCGAGAGTGTGCCAGCCGTCATCAGGGTTCCGGCGGTTGTCCAGGATAATCTCTTTGACCAGTTTGCCACCATCGGGAAGCTCACTGAGCGTTGGGATTACGTCCTCCGGCAATACCGCCTTTCTGTATTCGTCATTGGTGCGCAGCTCCAACTTCGCCGCAACGCGTTCAGCTTCGGTTGCACCATTTTCAGCAGTGTTTCTGAGCGTGCGCACGGTGTCTAGCGTCTTGGCATAATCTTCCGGAACCAGAATGCTCATTCCGGGTTGTCCGTCGACCAGATAAACTCGCATATCGCGCGGGCTTTCGGCCGAGAGAAACTCGGCTGTGAAATCAGCGTGTTCCGGCTCGCGACCGACTCTCTGTTGGAACTCTTCACGCCACCGGGCAATTTCGCGCGGCAGCTCGGTCGAATTGAGAGTTTCATACTTGGAATTGAGACCTCTGTAGGTGCCTTGTTCCTTGTCTGGAAGCTCTTTAAGTCGTTGGGTCAGATCCTCAAGTCGTTCTTTAGCCGGCTCGGGAATAGTTTGCTCTTTGATGATCTCTTCGATTCGTTCTCTCGGCAGGTGGCGATCGGCTAATCGCTCTTGAGTCTTTTCAATCTCCGTAGCTGAAGGTTGATGTTCTCTCGCTCGCGGAGCGGTGGCTTCGGCATTGTCGCGAAAGGCGCCGGAGGGAGGCGATGCGTCGATTTCGTTTTCAACTTGTCTTGGCAGAGGCGCTGGTCTGTCGGGCCGGGCTGCCGCGCCGTCGTCAAGTCGAGTCGAGCGTCGCTCAGCATCGGTAGACTCATTAGCCTTCTTTGTCGAATCTTCGATGCCCCGTCCAGCCTTCTGGCGTTTCTTGTCCGCGTACATCGCCTCATCGGCTACCTTGATCAGGTCTTGTGGCGTTGAGCCTAACTTGGCGGTGGCAGCTCCGATGCTCAAGGAGACTGTCACTGGGTCGCTGCCTTTCGGGGCTTGCGCGCTTGAAGGAGTGACGGTCGACTGGCCTCCGGTTGCAGAAAGGTCGACTTTGACTTTTTCACGCAGGCGAGCTGCTATCGAGTGAGCTTGCTCGTTGGTGGTGTTGGGCAAAATCAGGCAGAACTCATCGCCGCCGGTGCGGGCTACCATGTCGTACTGCCGAAGCTCGTTATGCAACAGATTGCCGATCTGTTTGAGAACCTGGTCGCCGGAAGTGTGTCCGTGCAGGTCATTAGCAGCTTTGAATGAATTGAGGTCGAGTACCAGCACCGACAGCGGTGCCTCCGGATTTCTTTCGACCCGGGCCAGCTCTCTGCCCAGCGCGGCATCAAAAGCTTTGCGATTGGGTAAGCCGGTCACAGCATCGGTATTGGCAGATCGTTGGAGGTCCGTCGCTAGTCGTATCAACTCTTGTTTGGAGAGACTTTCCAAACCGCGCGGTGCTAGCTGGTCGTTTGTTCTCAGGGAATGGGGAGCAGCGGCGCCGGAGGCCAGTTGATCCACGAATGCAACTGTCCGTTCGAGAGCACGAGTTTGTTTTGCAGCCTCAACTGCCGGTTGATCACCGGGTTGAGCTCGGTCTGCTTTTAATGCTTCCGGTTCGACACCACGACCGGCCTTTTGCCGCTTTTTGTCCAGGTACATTCGCTGGTCGGCCGTCTTCATCAGCTCTTCGGCAGTGACTCCATGTCGCGAGGTGGCCTCTCCGATGCTGAGCGAGACTGTGACGTGGTTTTCGCCTTTTCGTCCGGGCTCGGTTTGGTGCCCGACGGTGACCTTGCCGTCTTTGTTGTAGACATCCACCTTGATCTGGTCGCGCAAGCGGCTTGCAATCGCTTTTGCTTGCTCGGCGGTGGTGTTCGGTAGCGCAAGGCTGAACTCGTCTCCGCCGGTGCGCGCCACCAGGTCGTACTCGCGCGAAGCCTTTTGCAGCAACTCGCCGATCTGTTTGAGAACTTGATCGCCGGCAGTGTGCCCATGCAGGTCGTTGGCAGCCTTGAAGGAGTTGAGATCGAGCAGCAGCAATGATACTGGTGCATCAGGATTTCGTTCTGCTCTCAGCAACTCTCTCTCGATCGCTGCATCGTAAGCTTTGCGATTCGGAATGCCGGTCACGGCGTCGGTGTGGGCTGCCTTCTGCAAGTCGGCGGTCAGCTTCAGTAGTTCAGACTTCGAGAGATTCTCCAGCCCTTTCGGGTTGAGTGAATCGGTTGTGCTGAGCCTGTGCAGATCCCCCTGGGCTGGGTCAATCAGATTGGTTCGTCTGGCGGCTCGAATCGCTTCGACAGCCACCGCGGAGTCCTTGGTAGTGGCAGCAAGATCCAGCAGCTGAGAGGCGTGAGCCGGTTCGATCGGATTCTTGCCGTGCTCCTGACCGGCTTGCTCGGCTAGCGATTTCGCATCTTCGAGCGCTTGTTGTTTGTGTTGCGGCGATTGGGACGGATCAATTGACTTGGCATGATCGATTAATTGTTGAGTACTTGTATCAGCGCCATCTCTTACCGGTCTGACTGCCGCATCGCCGGTAAAGTGCCCGCCAAAATCGTCTAACTTCTGACTTAACCAGGTTGCCGCTGCTTCAGGCGGTTTTGGCGCTTCCTTAATCTTGCGAGGAACGTCGCGATCTTTGATCAGCCCACTGTCCTTCAGGAACTTAACCATCGAGTGAGTGTCTGGATCTGCCGGGTCCATCTTTCTCATCAGCTTGTTGGCGGCGTCACGCGCCGCAGAACGCGCTTCCTGCCTTCGCTCCTGGCTCAATGCTGTGCGGGCTGTATGAA
>JAGVKB010000075.1 GCA_020050835.1 Candidatus Obscuribacterales bacterium
AAGAGGAAGTTAGAAAAGAGGAAGTTAAAAAGCCCGAGTCGGAGGAAAAGGCGCCGAACTATAAGCATGAGGCGAAGTTAGATAAAGCTGGTAAGCCACAGGAGGTCGATCTGGGTTCCGGTCATGGGAAGTTGATCAAAACCGAAAAAGGTTGGGTGCATCAAGATGAGAAGGGCAATCAGACCAAGCCGGAGAAAGACGCTGACGGCAAGATCAAACCAGTACAAATCGACGGTTTCGATCCTAATGTAATGAAGATGAGCGAGAGTGGAGTCATCAAAGGTGACTTCGACAAACTCGACGACGGGACTATCAGGTACGACAACAAAGAAGGCTTGATGGAGTACCACAAGCAGGATGGTACCAAAGAGATTCGTAATTTCAACGACTATTCTCGCGAGACCTTTGACGATCAAGGAAAATCTCAGGGCCGGACATATTGGGATGGCTACGATTGGAGGGAAGCAGCTAAGGGACCGGATGGAAAGGATCTGGTCTCAACCGATCAGAAGACCGGAGTTGCCACGGTTCAATTCACTCATAAGGATGGTCGTCCCGATAGCATCGAGCGTGATCCAAAGAATAATTCATTGGATGTTAAGTTTGCAGGCGGAACGTCATATCATGCCAATTGGAATGAGCGAAAACAAGTGTTCGATAACGGACACGGGCAGAAGACCACTCTATACCAAGATGGTGAGGGGCAGTGGCGACAAGCCGCGAGAAAACCGGACGGCAGCGATTGGGTAGAAAGCAGAAATGGTCGAAACATTGTTCGCTTTGCTCCCGAATCAGACAAGGATCTAGATGACATTCGGCAGGGCAGGCGTGCAGCCGCCGCTGTCATCAATCCCGAGAACGGTGACATAACTTCTGTATATGCCAGCGGTAAAGAAGTCTCTTCCAACAAGGATGGCGAAGTCACTGGAGTTCGCAGCTCAAATGGAGCAAGAACCAAGGTGGAGGATGGCAAGATCACATTGCCTGATGGAAGAGTTCTATCCCGGGAAGAAGTAGCGCCGCAGATGAAGCTGGATGCCAAACCGGAAGAAAAGAAGGAAGCCGACAAGGACAAACCAGACAAGGACAAACCAGACAAGGACAAACCGGACAAGGAGAAACCGGAAGACAAAGGTCCGAAGCCGGCGCCTAAGGACGATTCGGCTTCTGAAAGTAAGAATGAGCGGTGGTCTCTACTGGACCCGAAGACCGGCAAAAAGATTGAAGTTGCCGGAAAGCCGACTCTCGGTAAAGACGGAGATGTAGATTTTAAAGAGAAGGACGGTACTAAGCACCTCATTGATGGCACCGGTCGAGAAGTCCGGGAAAAGGATGGAAAGCCGGTTGGAATCACCGAAGCCAACGGCAACGACTGGAAAGTAGAGCCTACAAAGAAGGAGGGCGTATACAAGTACTCGCTTCAAGGCGAACATAAAATAGATCCGATCGTGGGAAAGGCAGAACTAAAGCCCGATGGATCAGTTGCTATTCGTGACGAAAAGACCGGTGAAGCTACGAAGGTGGGTTCCGATGGATCTATCACTGTTCATGTCAAGCATGGTGATAAAGACCTTCTCAAGTATTCCAAAGGGCACAAGCTTGATGGCACCAGCGAGGAGAAGTATTTTCATCGCGATGATTCCGGAAAGCTGACCCATGTTTCTTCAGATCCGGACGGGAAGAAGCTTACGGACAAGGTCGATCCGAAGGATGAAAAGCTGAAGCAATTCAACTCTGCGGACAAATCCTTCGGTTCACCCACTGACTACAACGAGACGGACGGATCGTATTCAGTAGCTAAGTTGCAAAGTAACCAGATAACGGGTTTCACGCACAGAAGATTAAATGGGGTCGAGGTTGATACTAAGGTCGGCGCCGAGGGGAAAGAAGTGTTTCTCGAGGCGAGGCAGAGAAACGCAGACAAGTCAGTCTCGACTATCAAAGTGGATGATGTTGGTGTCGAAAGAGAAGTAAAGCGTGAGTTGCCGGACAAGACTTCATTGGAATGGGATTTGAAAGGTAGGCTCGCTGCGACTACCGACATCGATGGAAATCGCAGAAGGTTCTCGCGTAAGGATGATGGACAAACGGAAGTTTGGCTTCAAAAGAAGGGCGAGAAGATCGAAAAGCTTGTCGAGGCAACCGACCCATCTGAGAAGCCGAATGCTGCTGGACAACGGACTCTCCGAGAGTTAGTTGAATCGAAGGATGGAAAGACTAAGCACGGCAGTCCCGTTAGTTATACCGAAAATGGTGCGCGAATATCTAGGGTTGGGACCGATGAAGGCGTCTCAGGCGCTACTAGAATAGAGCAACTAAATGGTCGACAACAAATCTTGGTAGGCGGTGAGCTCCTTTCAGATCATAATCCCAAGCAATTCGAAAAGGAATCGAAAACACGGATCGATATTGCAAAGAAAGATTGGGACAGCCCAGTTAGGGACCACTCCGATTTCGATCGCCGAGCAGCTGACGCAAAGTTCGTCTTTCTCAGTCGTCATTCTTCGGAAGAGGATCGTCGAAAGGCGCTTGGTGCATTGGAGCAGCTTCGTGCAAGTAAGTTTGGCAAGGAGGACAAAAATCTACAGAAGACTATTGAAGATTTTCGGGATCTTAGCGCTGTCGATAAGGCAATTAAGGACGGCGAGAAGAGCGGTTCGGCTGGGTCCACTGTCAAAGAGTTGCAGCAACTCTCTAAGGGCGAAAGTAAGGCGGCAAGAGACCTTTTGCAAGCCATTTCAATTACAACAGGTAAAGACGATGGTAAGGCAGGGAAGGAAGGAGGAAAGCAGCCAAAGGAATCAGATGCTCAGAAAGCACCCGCAGAAACGAAGCCAACTCAGCAATACCCCAAGGACACAATTGACAAACTCAGAAGCGCTCTCGAGCAGAAAGTAAGCGGTCAGAGGGTTGCTGAAGCAACCGCAGGATTGAGCTCAAACTCATCACAGGAGGAACTTGCGCGCGCGCGGACCAAACTCATGTCCGAAGCCTCTCACGGCAACGAACAGGCTAAAAATCTTGCTCTCGGGATAGATGCGATGATTCAAAAAGAATCACTTGCAAGAATTCCCGATGTCGCGCCAAGTGTGGAAAAAGCTCCAGATGGAACTATCAAGCCGATTGTAAAAGGAGACGTTGTAACTACTATCAACTACGATGGCGACAAGAATCCGGTCGGCTTCACTATAAAGAAGGGAGATAAGCTTCTATCCGAACATAAGAAGGCAGACGGTCCCTTTAAGCTCAATGAGCGGTCAGGTGAGATTACAGTCGTAAGAGAATCTGGCACACCAGGCACCTTGTCGAGAACAGAGCAGGTTTTCTGTCCAGACGGTAGCCGGCAACTTAATGAGTACGGTGCCAATGGCATGAGGACACAACAGACTCTTAATGGTTGGAATGAAGCAGGAGAAAGCAAAACATCGGTTGTTAGGTACTCCTATCGCACGGAAGACGGTAGTTCAGCTCTGAATGCCGGACAAGTTAAATCAGTTGTAGCTACCCAGGCCAACGAGAGTGGTAAAGCAACGAAAATTCAGCATTTTGACAGTGCCGCAGCGGTTGAGGCAAACCGACCTGTAGTAGTTGAAAACATAGATTACGAAAAGAACACGAAGGGAGAAACTGAAACCCATACATTTACAAGCCACGTAAATCCCAAGCAACCGGAGGAATTTGGAAAGGTCGAAATAACCAGAACGACTGATGCTAAGACCGGGCTGGTAAGCGGAACAGAAGTAAGTAGCAGCTTTACCGTCAAGGGAGTAAAAACATCTCAACTGGCAAAATTTGATGCTCAGGGCAAGGCTATTGAGTTGACACGTCAGGTCGGTGATCAGCAATTCGAATTCTCGTTGAACGACGGCAAAGTAGCCGGAGTGACTTTAAATGGAAAGCCGATGGAGAAGGGTAAAGAAGAGCAGGCGGAGTTGCTGCGAGGACAAGAAGCGCTAGAAAACCTGAAGGCAAAGCATGACGTCCGATCCAACTTGGACGCTGCGCACAGAGATTTCTTGAAACCTGGCACAACTGGCGAAGAGCGCGCTCAGTCTCTCGAAAAGTTGAAACTGGCTGCAGAAAGCGCAACTGGCAAGGACAGGCAGCGGCTTCAACGATTGGTCGGCTCTTACGAGGCCCTCAATACTGCGCAGGATTTGCAAGCAGTAACGAAGAAACCTGTGCATGCACTAAGTCCGGAAGAAAAAATTGAACGCGCAAAGAAAGCTGCAATTTCATTGGAGAGCTTGCAGCGGCAGTCAGAACAGGAGCCGGAGAAGTCTAAGTTCTATGAAAGAAGTAAGCAGTCAGCTGAACTGCTTAAGCCATTTGGTGCAGACAGTCAAGCGGTCGCTGAAAAGACAAATGACTTGGTCGCGCGGTTGCGCAGTGATAAGGAAGAGGTTCGGCAGGGCGCTATGGATGAGTTGGAGAAACTCAATCCAGACCTCAGTACGGGCATTGAAAAGTCTAGAAGTGAGGCAAACCTCAAGCGCATAGCTGGTCAATTGGGGACGGAAGCTACGCGAGCTGACTTTTCGCAGGCGCAAGTAGATCTGGAAAAGGAGGCTGCTGCAGGTAACAAGAATGCTCAGCGCATGCTCGATTGGACAACTGCAATGAAGGAGACTGTCTCCGAGAGAGACAAGCCCAAAGAGCTGTCGGCGGACGTTAAGGTGGAAGCCGATGATCTCGGACGCGTAAGGAGGATTTCCAAGGGGGGAGTGACAACGGAGATTGGTTACAGTGGAGATGGCACGGCTCCAACTTCGGTCGCACTGGTCGATAAGTATGGAAAACGTCTGCCACTGCAGGCATCTGACGGCAGGATTTCTGTTAACAAGCAGACCGGAGAGGTGACCATAACTGAACGAACTGGGAAGCCGACTGGTTTGGGGCGCACGGAGACGCGCATCGCTCCTGGTGGCAGGATCGAACGCAACGAACACAGTGATTCTGGACTACGTACCAGGCAAACACTTACAGAGACGACAGTCGATGATGCTAGTAAGAAATCTTCGCAAAAGACATCTACATCGGTGTATCAATATTACGGAACGGATCAAAGACCTACCACAAATCCCAAAGAAGTGTCTGCGGCGACTGCCATTACTTCAGATGGGCAAGGAAGCAAAATCAAGCGGTTTGGCAGTCTTTCGGACTTGGAGTTCGACCGGCCTAGTGTCACAGTATCCAAGGACAAGACCTCCACCGGGAAGCAATCATCGGAGACCTTCACAACGAGTCAGAAAGTCGATCCGGGTAAACCACCAACGGTGTCACAGTTTCAAAAGAGTACCAATAAAGAGACTGGTGAAAGAAAGATTACGCAGACTGATGAAAAGACGAAGTCAGAGTTAGTCATTTCGGTTGATGCCCAAGGGAAAGTCAATGCGCTATCCAGAAAGGTCGGCGACGATAAAGTCGAGTACGAACTAAAGGACGGAAAAGTAGATGCGGTGGTTAAGAATGGCAAACGCATGACGGAATTTGAGAAGGATAAATCATCCGACGAGTTTCAAAGACTAAGGAAGGAGGGCGAGCAGCTCTTGGAAGTAGCTAAGAGGGATGGTTTAACTAAGCCTTACAAGGAAGAGTTGTTGGGCAAGGTCTTTGACAGAACTACGTCCAAGCCGGATCGAGCGCAAGCTTATAAGGACCTCGAAACATTCTACAAGTCTGGGACGGACGGTAAGAGTGTGAAACGAAATTCTGACAATAGCATCACTATGACCGATAGCGATGGTTCTTTGACTTTAAACAAGGACCACAGCTCATTGCAGCGCAGTGCAAAAGGGGCAGTGGTCGCCACCGTGAATGCTGCTGGTGGAGTGACTAGCTACGAGCCTGCCGACCGAGGACCAGCAGATCAGCCCAGGAAAGTGACCTTACCGAGCGGAAAGGTCTGGGAAAGTGATAAGGGCTCCTGGAAAGATCCGGTGACTGGCGAGCGAATGAAGGGAGTGTGGCAGTTAGAGAATAATGGAGATTTGACACTGCGCTCAGGCTCCGAAAAGAACAAAGAGTCCATGACGATGAAATTGGATGGGTCAAGAGTCTTTCGAGATGCTGACGGGCTGGTCAGTCAAGTCGTAGACAAGGAAAGCAAGGTTACCCAATTTCAGTACGACAAACAAGATAAGGGAATGCCACTAGTCAGCATGACCTATCCAGATGGCACTCGCATGAGGAAGTTGAATGGCGATGTTTGGACAAAGGAGGGATCGATTGACATATGGAAGGGGACGCGCGAAGTACGGGATGACGGAACTGTAGTCCTGAAGCCAACTGGAGAAGACAAGGAGATTACTCGCCGAACGGATGGTTGGGAAGTTCATAAGAATACTAAGACTGGGGAGGCGACGATTGAGCGCGATAATCCTAATGGCTCTCATGTAGTTAAAAATGATAGAGACCAGATTGTGTCTGTTCGCGACGCTAATGGCAATGAGAGAAAGTTCGGTTACGACAAAGCTGGTGAGCTTAACAAAATTGCAGGACCGTCGGGAACATGGATTCTTGAGGAAAGCGGTGATTGGAGAAAGGAAGGTACAAACGAAAGGAGAAGTGATCGTCCAGAAGTCTCTGACAACGGAACCTATAGAGAGGTTTCTACCGATGGTAAGTGTGAAGTCGTGTACAAGGGAGATGGTTCGGTACTTAAGAACATTGACGGAAAGACCACTGAGATGACGACTGCCAGAGGGCAGACTTACAAGTTTGGTTACGATCGGGCTGGCAACCTAAGCTCCATTCAGTATCCAAATCAAGATGGAGCAATTTGGAAGACGGATGACGGAAAGACGTGGAAGCAGTTCGATCGAAATGGCGAGAGCCTGAACGCGATTGAACATGCAGAGATTAGCATCGATGCTGATGGAAATGTCCGTAAGACTAAGCATGAAGGCAGCGGTTCAACTACTTTTGAGTTCAAGACGGATGGCTCTGTTTACGATCAGCAGACTGGGCTAACGATGAAGGAAAACAAGGATGGCAGTAGGGTATATGCGAACGAACTTGGTCAAGTTGCGAAGGTTACGAATAAGGATGGTGTTACCAGTGAGTATGGCTACGACCAGAATGGAATACTCAATCGCATAAAGAATGAGGAAGGTGATTGGAATTGCGATGATGGGGTGAATTGGTGGAAGTCCGGTTCGGATGGAGCAACTAATTGGAAGCAACACATCTCTGTTCTGAAGGACGGGACTGAAAAGCGCAGAGAGCCGGGGAGTCAAGCCGAACACTACTTTCGCACTGATGGCAGTGTTGTCGTTCAGGACAACGGTGCTCTGAGAGTTCATCGAGTGGTGCACGGCAAGGAGGTTGTATCCGAGACTGTCAATGCTAAGGGTGAGCTCATGCGCTTCTCCTATGACAAAGTAAATGGAGTCGTGCAGCTTTCCGGTGTGGAATATCCAGATGGCGAAAAAATTGAAACCAAGGATGGATTCAATTGGACTGGAAGTAAAAGTGGAAATACATGGCAAGGAGTTGCTAGAGTCCATTCTGACGGAACATTTCAGACAATAGATGCTGATGGCACGCAACGGACGTTTCCGCTGGATGGCTCTCGAAAAGGAGCTGACGATGCCAGTAAGAAGCAAGAGCTCGAGGCTGCGGCGCAGCGTCTGGTGGAAGCACTTACATGGAGTTTCTCTAACCGTACTTACAGTGGTCGAAGTCAAGCCATAGACGAAGTATTGAGTGGAAGATCATCGGCAGAGATTCGTATACTCAAACACCTGTTCGAACAGAAATTTGGCACAGGAAAATCGATGGAACAGGAGTTTAGAGAGCGACTCATGAGCGGTGCTCAGACGGATAAGGCACTAGAGTACTTGAATCGTGATGATGGTCCGATGTTCGAAGGTATTAAGGCAAATGACGCCGAGCGGATACATCTAGCTCTCACAGAGCGGCAGGAAGTTTTGGGCCGGTCGGTGGAGCAGTGTGAAAAGGACATTCGCCTGACACTGAGCAAGCTAAGTGCTAGTCAAATTAAGGACTTGGAAGAAACTTACAAAAACAAGTACGGTAGCAGTATTTGGGACGATATCGAAAAAGGTAAAAATCTGTCTGAGTTTACTAGAGAGTCGGTCAAGTCGTATCGCAAAGGGTCTGATGTAATTACCTCTGACGAGCGAACAGCGTTGATGGAGAAGGCCTTTGCCACTGGAAACATAGACCATCTAGAAGAGGCTGCATCGCTGACTACAAGGGAGGGGCGGGAAAAATTCATTGCAGCGAACGGTGGCCTCGAAAATCTGCGAAAGCTAATTTGGAACAAGTACGGTGGTACTTTCAGCTCAAGAGATGCAGTGCATGCTCTTGAATCGGTGGTGTTTGGAGAAATTTCCGATGCACAGAAAATCCGAGACTCGAAAGGTTGGTTCCAGAATGAGAAGCAAAATGTAGATCAAACATTTCAAGACCTGACCTCTGAAAAACGCGAGATGTACGTGCAGGGAGAGTATCTAGCTCAGGCTGTAGCTCGCGATCCGAGTAGGAAATTGAGCGATAAGGAGAAGGAGGCGTTGACGCTGTACAGAAATATGGCGTCTGCGGTCGATACGTCCCACTCGGATCTGAATCCATGGAAACGGCAGGAAAGGGCAATTCTTAGGGATGGGTTGGAGGTTCCGGGCGGTGGGTTGCTGACGGCTCTGCACCAACATGGCGGTGAATTTTGGGCTGGTCGACGGTCAGATGTTGTAAATACGGTTCATGACATGAGCCGACCGCAGTGGGATGCGCTATTGAACGATCCTTCCTACTTGGGCAAAATGAATTCATCAGATCTCGAATGGAGACTTAAAGACGAAAACTACAAAGCTGCGATGGATGTAGTCAAAGCAAAACTTGATTTCAAGAAGAAGCTTGATTCAATGGATTTGAGCGAATTACGCAAGTTGCCGCAGTTTGCCGGTATGGCTGAAAGGGATCTATCAGGTAAGTATTTAAAAGGCAGAGACCTGGATCGGCGGTTGAGAGGTGGCGAAGACGTATCCAAGAACTTGATGGATAAACATGACCAAGCTGATAAGCAGACGGGTGCTTCATCCGACAGTCCACTTCATCCATTTAAGCTGCAGCAATTGGAAGGTCAACTGCGCAAAAAACTTCAAAGTGAAGATGTAGATGAACAAGAAAAAGCGAAGGAAGCCATAGAAGCACTGGAGTTCTACCGTAAGGAATCGTATGAAGCCGTCAAGGAAGGTGCTCGTCGTCCAGTTAATGACTTGTTAATGGACGCAGCGGGAGACCCGAAAGCGGGTGTTGATGCCGTTGTCAAAATGACTCCTGAGGAAAGGCAAAGAGTACGTGACGATGCCGAGTTCCGTCGCGCCATTCAAGAGCGGGCGTCTGCAACGCTCGGCAAGGACTCGGCAGGCTACAAGGTAGTTGAAGGCATACTAAGGCAGATCCAAGATAGCAAAGAGAACACTGCTCCGAAAATGGATGTTCTCGACAAACTTCGAATGATGTCATACGAGCAAGATAAAAATTGGGACAAAACAGCCATAACACCGGAAGCATTTCGAGAGATTGAGAAGTCATTTCGTGATGATCCCTCTGTGCGCGAAAAGTTATTGTCAGACAAGCAATATGCTGCGGAATTCGAGTCAGCTGCTCGAAAGGTGATGAGGTCTAAGGATTGGATCGGTTCTCATCCATATGACGAGTTTGTTAGGCCTTTAATTCAGAACGGAAGACTTAGTGGTCAGGAGTTAGCATCGCTTTATCGAGGTAATGATGAAGGATTACTGCAGCACCTGATGGTCTTAGACCCACAAAGGTTGAATGAGTTGGCTTCTAATCCGGGCGAGAAGTCTGCAGTGCTGTCAAAGCTAGAGCTAAGCGGCGCGAAAGTTGCCGAACAGCTGCTCAGTCAAGGTAGTGAGCTTGCAGGAAAAAAGGATAAGTTCATTGGGACTTTTGGAAACGACAGCGGGAGCGTAGAACGAATCATCAGGCAGGGTGGTCCGAAGTCAAACAACGACACGAAATTTCTGGATGGGCTTTCGACCAATCAAAAGAAAGAACTCGACGCATTGACCGCACAGTGGAAACAAGGACCTGCATCCGAGGCGGATAAACTGCGAATGTACGTGCTTGGTGTGGGTGTAAAGGCCGACGAAGTAAAGAAAATTCTCGGCGAAATGAAACTCGATGAGAAGCGCGCGATGCTAGGAGAGTATGCTCGCAAATACGGGATGGACTTAAAGAGTGATCTACTGCAAAAGACATCTGGCGCTGAGCGCACGCAGATGGAGTATCTCGTCCGTACGCACAAAATGACTGAGGGTGCAAGATTTAACGCTGCGCTCGACAAATCGACAGCCAGTGATGGCGGCTGGGGCACTTATGCAATGCGCATGACAGGTTCAGCAAGCGGTTCTCTTACAGATATGCGGCAAGACCTGGCGGATCTGCACAAGGTGTTGATGCGCGCAAACTCTGGCGGCAACATAGTTGACGAAAAGGAGTTCAAAAGGTTAGAGGAAGGGTTTAAGGATGGCGTTGCTAACTTTCAACAAGCGAAGGAAGATTTTGCCAGCAGCGCGGTATCAGCTACGATAGCTGTAGCAGCAACAGTTGCAGCACCGTTGACCGGAGGCGCGTCGCTAGTTCCGATACTTGCTGCAGCTGGAGCAGGGGCGGCATTGAAAGTTGGTGTGCATGCTGCGATTGAAGGTGCTGACTTTCAGTGGACATTTGGTAACTTGGCTTACAAGAGTGCAAGTGGAGTTATTGAAGGTGGGACATCCGTCATCGGCCCTGGGCATCTTGGTGCGGCAATGGGATTAGGAAAACGTGCAGCGCAAGAGGCTGCTGAGTTGGCGGCTCGCGAAGTGTTGGTAGCTACGGGAGCGGCTCTGACAGCGGAAGGAAAGCAGCTGCTAGTGAACGGAGTTAAGAAGCTTGTTGGGAGCTCTTTGGCGGAAGGCGCAGAACAAGTAGCGGCTAAGGAGTTGCAATCTCTTGCCAAGCAGGCATTGAAGCGTTCACTTACAAATCTGAGTGAGGAGGCGGCGGAAAACCTGGCGAAAACTCTTGCTAGATCTATGGAACGCAATCTAGAGCAGGGATTGGCAAGAGAGGCAAAGCGCTACTTGACGAGGATTGTTGTAGCAACCGCAGACGTCGGAATTGAGTCAGCATCATCAGTCGCTGAAACCTTGTTGGATCAAGTTGCGACTGGAAAGTATAACATTAATGAGTTAATTCTATCAGCCAGGGAAGGAGGATTAGGTGCCGTTTTCGGCAATGTTAGCGGACAAGCATTTGGAAGTCTGGGGCACGCGATGGGGCGTCAACATTCTAGTATCGTCGCCCAATTTTCATACGCTAGTTTTGAGAACATCGGTAGTCAGGTAGTCGGAGATCTGGGAACTCAACTGGTCACTACCGGAAAAGTTGACATTGGTCAGTTGTTGCAGACCGCTGTTCAGTCAACGGTAGCTAGTAGCCCTGGCAGTCATGAGAAGCATTCGCATCCATCTGATCGTCCGCATCATCCCAATGGACCATATCCACCAGGTGGAGCGCATCCGCCGACGCCGAATTCTGGGGTGCCACGAGTGGAGGTGCCGCGGGCAGCGGCAGTGGAGTCTCAGCCGAAGCAGGCATTGCCACCAAGTGGAGCGCCGGCAGCGGCAGCGGAGTCTCAGCCGAAGCAAGCTGTGCCACCAAGTGGAGCGCAGCCACCGGCAGCGGAGTCTCAGCCGAAGCAGGCTGTGCCACCAAGTGGAGCGCCGGCAGCGGCAGTGGAGTCTCAGCCGAAGCAAGCTGTGCCACCAAGTGGAGCGCAGCCAGCGGCAGCGGAGTCTCAGCCGAAGCAGGCATTGCCACCAAGTGGAGCGCAGCCAGCGGCAGTGGAGTCTCAGCCGAAGCAGGCATTGCCACCAAGTGGAGCGCCGCCACCGGTAGCGGAGTCTCAGCCGAAGCAAGCTTTGCCACCAAGTGGAGTGCAGCCACCGGTAGCGGAGTCTCCGCCGAAGCAGGCATTGCCACCAAGTGGAGTGCAGCCACCGGTAGCGGAGTCTCCGCCGAAGCAAGCTTTGCCACCAAGTGGAGCGCAGCCACCGGCAGCGGAGTCTCAGCCGAAGCAGGTATTGCCACCAAGTGGAGCGCAGCCACCGGCAGTGGAGTCTCAGCCGAAGCAGGTATTGCCACCAAGTGGAGCGCCGGCAGCGGCAGTGGAGTCTCAGCCGAAGCAAGCTTTGCCACCAAGTGGAGCGCAGCCACCGGTAGCGGAGTCTCAGCCGAAGCAGGTATTGCCACCAAGTGGAGCGCAGCCACCGGCAGTGGAGTCTCAGCCGAAGCAGGCATTGTCCCCAAGTGGAGCGCCGGCAGCGGCAGTGGAGTCTCAGCCGAAGCAAGCTTTGCCACCAAGTGGAGCGCCGGCAGCGGCAGCGGAGTCCCAGCCGAAGCAAGCTTTGCCACCAAGTGGAGTGCAGCCACCGGTAGCGGAGTCTCAGCCGAAGCAAGCTTTGCCACCAAGTGGAGCGCCGGCAGCGGCAGCGGAGTCCCAGCAAAAGCAGGCATTGCCACCAAGTGGAGCGCAGCCACCGGCAGCCGAGTCTCAGCCAAAGCAAGCTGTGCCACCCGCCGGAGCGCCGGCAGCGGAGTCCCAGCCGAAGCAAGCTTTGCCACCAAGTGGAGCGCAGCCACCGGCACCGGAGTCTCAGCCGAAGCAAGCTGTGCCACCCGTCGGAGCGCCGGCAGCGGAGCCCCAGCAAAAGCAAGCTGCGCCACCAAGTGGAGCGCAGCCACCGGCAGGGGAGGCTCAGCCGAAGCAGTCATTGCCACCAAGTGGAGCGCAGCCACCGGCAGCGGAGTCCCAGCCGAAGCAGGCTGTGCCACCATCCGGAGCGCCGTCACCGGCAGCGGAGTCTCAGCCGAAGCAAGCTGTGCCACCCGTCGGAGCGCCGGCAGCGGAGTCCCAGCAAAAGCAGGCTGCGCCACCAAGTGGAGCTTCGCCAGCGGCAGCGGAGTCTCAGCCGAAGCAAGCTGCGCCATCAGTTGGTGGCTCGCAGCCAATAGAGAGACCAGCTGCTACACCAGTAGCTGCAGTACATCACTTGCCGGCTACTCCGTCTGTTTCAGAGAGACCTTCGCCTGTGACGCCGGCTCGCAGTGAAACGTTGCGGCGCGACGTCGAGCCCGCATCTACTTCGGCCAATTCAGCTGAGAAGCTCTTATCTACACTGGGTCGCTCGTCCTCACTCGAGAAGCTTGCCGACCTGCAATTAAAGCAAGTTCAGCAAATGCTGGAAAAATTTGATGCAAGGGCATACAAGCAGTCTCGGGAGCAGCTATGGCGGCAGATCGAGACTCTTCCTGCTGACCCTGCTGCTCGCACCGAAGCACTTAAACAAGCCCAAAAGATAGCCGAAAGTTTGTTGAAAGATTCTCGAGGGTTAATTAATGACGGTGTTGCACAGATCAATAAAGCGATCGAAAAAGATTTGAAACAGTTGCGATCGGAAGCGCAGTCGCCAAATCAGTCGCGAGTGGAAAAGCTCATTGCCAGAGACGAAGCGCGCATGAAGGAGTTGTCGCGTGACGCAAAGAAACAAGATGCCGATGGAAAGTTTCTGCCGATTGTTCAAGTAGAACAGCCACTTTCAAGGGGAAGGGATGGAACAGCGCTTTCACAGAACGCACCGTTGGCGCAAGCCACTCCAGCCCCACAGGGAGCTGCCAAACCGGCTGATTCCTCTCCAGTTGTGTCCAGTGAAATTTCTTTCGCTCCGCCTAAACCAGGAGCGGGAGACAACGCGGGGAAACGACCTTCTGATAGCACCGCTTCGACAACAAATCTAGCTACAACCTCCTCCATGGGGTCTTCGGCCGCTGGTGGACAAAAGTCCGCCACGCTACCGTCGGCAGGAGTAGCTGGTCAACCAGGATCTTCGACTGTGCCAGATGGTTCTAAGCCAAGCGGCGCTCACCCGGCCGCTCCGGTAGATCCGTCCGGATCTGTGTCATCTGCAACACAGTCTCATTCCGATCCAATGCTTGCTCACAATTCCACGAGTGATCCGAACCAAGTGCAGGCGTCACAGTCGGTGGTGCCTGCCGGTGGATCTGTTGATCCCGCTCACTCGAATACCCAGACTCCAGCGCTAGCTGCTCCGTCCCAGGTGTCGCCTGATCCCAATGCCGCTGCATCGGGCACCGGGCACAGCTCACGCACTAGCGGGGATGCCGCACCTGTGTTACAGGCGCGGGACGGTGGCGAACTACCTCCCGAGAGGCAGGCGTTACAAGATAAGCGAGAAGCACTTGCCTCTCAACGCGCGGATCAGCGCAAGCAATTGCGCGAGCTTGATGCAAGGCTTCAGGAACCAGACCTGTCTCTGGATACGAGACGTCAACTTCTGGCTCAACAACGAGAGTTACAGCGACAGGAGTCGTTTACATCTCTGCAAATACAAAAGAATGTTCAAAATCATATAGATGCAGTTAAGGCTGAGTTGACCCAGCGCAAGACTCAAGTTGATGAACAAGTTAAAGCAAGTGAAGACCGGCTTGCACGAAAGAGCAGGGATACTGAGCAAAGGCTAGAGACTTCCGATGACCCGCAGACCGTCCTGAGGGAGCTGTCAGAAGCTAACGATCAGCACGATTCACTCGAGAAGCGGCTCCGGGAGAACTACAGAGAAGACACGAAGGCGCTTTTGGAAGAACATCGCCTGTTGCAGATAGCACTGGCCAACGAACGAGGCGACATGCCGACTGCCGCGGCTGACTCGAGACTTCGCATACGGGAGGCAGGTGAGGATTTTACTGGCGCTCGATTGAACCAACGCGATAACGTTCCTCTCGAAATTACAGGTGATGCCGGAGACAAGCCAGTCAAGATCGATAGCTTCGACGCTCAAGTAGAGGCGATGCGTGACGATCGAGCGAGAGTAGATGGACTGATGCTATCCAACAGACCGGACGATCCTCATCGTGGTCAACGCTCGCACGATGGAAAAATATTCGTCAACACAAGTGAAGGTACCATCAATTATGGTGGCGGTGATCATCATTTCAATCGCGAACGAGTGGAAGGTACCTATCATCACGAAAGCGGTCACGGACAGCACCGAGAGTACTTTGAAGAAGTAGTTAAGACACAGCACCCGGAGAGCCATGAAGCCGTTATGGATGCTTACAGGGAGGCTCTCCAGCCCTACCAGGAGCAAATCCTGGCAGAGCCAAACGGGGCTGACATCTGGCGAAGGCTTAACGAGGGTGAGTATATTTCCGGTCAAGAGAGCCCGATCGGTTATTTGTTGTCTTTCCCCGAAATGTACGCCGAGATGCATGCGTTGCATGAGACAAACAGAAGAGCCGGAGGTGGCGCTACTTTTGATCAATCGGTTGATCGCATAACCGGCTCTGCACGTGCGACAGTAATTCGTAATTTCGAGAATCTTCATGCCGCTCTCGAGCAACACTCCTTCAATCGCTTTGACGCTGACGCCGCCCTCGCAGCTGCTAACAACGGAGCGCTACCTCGGGCCGAGAACCCGGAGCCTATAAAAGCCAACTATCGAGGGACTGAGGTGGAGGTGGCGGGAGCTAACGCTGACAGTGGTCTATCAGTTGTCCGCGTTTCAGACGAGCAGCAGGGATTACCGGTAGAGAAGAATGTCTCTCGCCAAGAATTGGAACAGAAGGCCGTAAAGTTTGAGATCGACGGCAGGGCATACTACACCGACCCGGATGGAAAGTCGGGGAATCTATTTGTCGAGTTCGGTGACACGAATGGAATGGTTAAGTTGTTCGAGGACCCAAGGCTGAAAGCTGTACCGTCCGATGAGCTGACCGCTGTCTCAAAAGCGCCGGACGATCATGTGCAGCCTTCGGGAGAAGGCGATACAACCGGCTCGAAAGCAAGCGGGAATACAAATGCATCGCCTGATTCAAGAGTGCTCGACACTAAGCGCGATCGGTCAAGCCTGGTAGAACACGCTGGAGTGCCAGCCAATGCGGACGGTGCGCCAAGCTCTCGTTCAGACAAGTTTGGACCCGATTACACTCTTAAGCCGGAACAGACGCACAAGGACGGCAAACATGGAGCACCGACTGACGCAGGGCCTGGTTCTGAATCTAGATTTAATGCGACGGAAGGAAAACCAAGTCCACACGAGGCTGCTGGCAGCCCACTGAAGTCGGCCTATGCTGGTGATCTGACACTTACCGGCAACGAAGTAGTTTCGAAGGGTGGGCAAGAGATTCTTGATTTGATTAAGGCAGTCAACGATGCAAGTGCAGCCGAGAAGGGTGCTTGGAGCAGCAAGGTCAGAGCCGAGTACGAGCAGAAGCGCCGGGTCGCCGAAGCGGCCTTGTACAAGGAGGTCATGTCTCAAGCTCAGGAATTAGCACAGAAAATGGGCATTCCTCGAGAGTTGTTGGAACATGGTGTCATGCGTCTCACGCGCAGCGTTACTGAGGGTGGATCATATAATCCTGGCGATCATTCGCTTGGATTGAGTTTGAATAGTATTGGCGACCCGAGAGAGACTCTGTTTCATGAGCTCAGGCACCTCAACCGATTTCTAAACAAGACAGCACTGGCAGAGGCCGCACCGGATACCTACTTCCATCAGGTGCAAGAATCAGTAATTGGCAATGTGGGCAATGGACAGGTCCGCCTGGAATTCGACGATAAGCTGCATAGGCGAGCTCAACTCGATCCTGAAGGGCAAAGAGTTGTCCAGGAGATGCTGAGAGAACTTTTGCAAGCGCCGGGCGTGGATACCGAGCAGGCTGTTGGTGATCTCAAGCTGTCAGATCCAGCCAAGTACGACCAGTTAACAAAGGCATTCGGCGGCGGGAATGCTGGTCATCAGAAAGCTGTTGCTGAGCTCAATGGAGAACGCAGCCATTACGAGCAAGTCAAGAATTGCGCAACTATTTCGGAGCACGCCCGACAGTCACAGCCGATTGAAGCTCATGATTCTCCTGATGTTGTGGCAGAGAAAACAAAGCATAACGAGAAGGTGAAAGCGCTAAATGACGAGATTGAGCGCCGAAGAGTGAGCTTCGAGAAAGGGAAGCACATCTGGGGCAATGCGCTAGAAAACAGTCCTGTTATGAAACGTGAGACCAGGGGCTTCTCGAATGCTGTCACCGGACTGAAAGACAAGCACCATTATGTTAAGTCGCGAGAAGAGATCGCTGCCCGAGCTGCAAGTGCGGTTACGCTCCGAGAGCTGGTGGATCGCGCCAGCTCCAGCTTGGAAATGGGGCAAGGGCTCAGCGCGCTCAAGCAGCGGATTCTGGATTCGGCAACATTCCGTGACAGCCAGGCGCAAAACTTGTTGCGCAGGGTGGTGGATGGTGTGGAGGATATGAAGACAGCAGCGAATTCAGTCGAAAAAGGACTGGCAAGAGTGAAAGCCAACGAAGCTGCAGAGGAACTCGTAACACGTCTCGACCCACGTGCTGCTGAGACGATGTCTCTAGTTAACGACATGATACAGGCTGGTGTTCTTTCGCGAGATGCAGTGCCACCAAAACTTAAGCATCTGATTGCAGGTAACGATTTCATTGCCAGAGGCATTGAGTCGGCCAAGGCTTTCTTGCTCGGGAGAAAGTCTCACGATAGCAGCGAGCAACTCGTTGGCCGGCGGATCACTACCAGGGGCTCAGAGGGCGAAATTGTAGCGCTCAATAAGAAATCTGGTATCGCTGCTATTCGACTGGATGCTCCGGCCTCTCAAGCCAGTCAAATGAAGGTGTTGACAGATAGTCAGGTCGGTCAGATGCAGAGCTTCAAGGTGGGCAGTGTCGACTACTATTTCGATGCTCAATCCTCGCAAGTTTATGGTGTAGTCAATCGATCTGCTGATGGCAAGGCGATTTCGGTGATGTCAGATCCGACATTAACGGTTGTGCCAGCGGCGGACCTCGTGCGAGCCGGCCGCAAGCCAGCTCAGCCGGCTGGTGGAAATACCCTCGAGTTTAGATCTCCGCTCGTAGCAGAACATCCCGCTGCCTTAGATCGCGGCGCCGGTGAACACTTCAGCGGTGAACTCCCCGGTTGCGATGGTGTGCCTTTCACGGTAACTAACGGACCGCAAGTAACTACATTTGGCAGAGAAGGCGATCAACACACCATCGACTTTTCTTGGGATGGAGAGTTTGATGGCAGGCTGCTTTCTAGAGATGGTATTCACTGGACCTTGCAGCATCCCAACGGTGGAAGTTACAGCTGGGAAGGGGCGGTGCGATCTGAAGGAGGGCAGTTGACATTCCATAAGACAGATGGTGAACCCCGTGTCAATCCATTTGTGCCACATGCTTATTTGCCAGTAGAGGCAAGTGCTGGAGAGATTTCCGTCGTAGGCAGACATTTTTCCGGGCACTCTGATCAGCAAGTGGCGGAACGAGTCAAGAACATAAAAAGCATAGTTAATCAGAACGGAGCCGACCCCAGGCGAATGGTTGCCGAGTCGATGGAAAGGAGCAGAGTGGTGGCATTTGGAGAGGTGCACACTCAGTCTGAGAACTCCAACCCGCATCGAGAATTTGGCGCCGCACTGATGCCTGTTCTGGCAGAGGCTGGGGCGAGCCATCTTGCCGTAGAAATGCCTGACACTATGAACCGAGTGTTGGATAGCTTCAACAGAGGAGAGCTTACTGTTGAGCAACTGAGAGCCGAGCTACAAGTGCAGTTCGGAGCCGAGGCGGCTAACTATACAGGTCGAGATTACCTGACGATCCTGGCGGCTGCGCGAGCCAGCGGGCTGCAAATAGTGGCGGTGGATCATCCTAATATGGCTGGTGAACGAGGCACCCCCGGAGCATTCAGAACTCCCGAACGGGACGAGCATATCGCGCAGAGAGTCGGGGAAATCCTCGACCGGCAGCACGGTGCCGGTGGGCAGCCTAGCAAGGTGGTGATGTGGTACGGAGCCAACCACCTTGCTCCTGATGGGTCTTATCCGAAGGCAGCCGAGATATTGAAGCAGAGTTACGATGTTACAACAGTCTTCGAGCAGTCTTCACGCAGCCCTGGAACATTGTTCCATTTAGCCGGAGAGCTTAACGGTCCACTTGCAATCGGTACGGAATCGGCTGCAATTGGAGAGCTTTCGGATTTCCATCAGTATGGAGAACCGCTCGGAAGGTTTGACAGAGTCATTGTCTATCCGGAAAGTTTTTCTGCTCGCCCGCAGTCAGAGGTGGTGGCACCGGCTGGGCACCACTCAAACGAGCAGTCGGTTGCTCCGCGAGGCGTCGGCGAAAACGCCAATGTGCTGGAGAAGCTCAATCAAAGAGAGCGTCAAGCGGCTGCTGAGAAGCGTGCTGAGAAGCACAAGCATGTCATCGAGCATGAGCTTCCATCGACAAGCCCGGAGACCAGCAAACACCTGGAAGAGCGGTATCCGGAATTTGTAAAGCCTGATGGCAAAGTAAAGGTGGACTTTGAAGAGGGAATTGTCAAAGGAGTGCTGGACAAGTGGAGTGAAAGTTTCACGCTGAAGTTGGCTGAGGTCGCTCGGAAAGAACAGGAAGTTGTTTCACGATACGAGGACTATCGTCAGAAGCAGGAGTGCAGGGACCAGTGCGAAGTCGAGTGCAGGAAAAAGTCGGAGTCTGAGGTCAATGAGCTGATTGCACAGGATCCAGACCTTGCAGCAGATCTGGCTATGCAGGAGTTATTGAAGCAAGAAGTGTACCAACAGCTGCTTGAGTCTGCGCCAGTCGGATTGGACGAGGTGCAAGCTGCCCATGATAGCTGGCAGGCGATCGCTCGGGAGCATGCTGCGCTCAATACCGAAGTGAAGCAAGCGCTTCAATTGCGAAAACTCGAGCTTCAAAGCGAGCTGGATAGATATGCCAGAGCTAACAACTTACCGCGGGTGAAGGTAGTAGTAGACGAGCTCGCTGCTGGCGAAGGCGGTTATGTTCGTGGGCAGGGACTGCTGCTGCTTTCAAAGTATGATTTGGGAGCCCGTAGTGGCGGCAGCGACCTTCACAAAATCCTCTATCATGAGCTGTTTCATGGCAAGCAGGATCTAGACGTCGTTCGCCGCTCAATTCACGAAGCAAGCGGTGGCAACGTTAGCACGGCTGCGGACAGGCAGTTAGTGAAGGCGCACTATGAAAGTGAGACCGGCGTGCCATTGTCCGATCGGCTGCTGGACAAAGTCTTGAAATCCAGCAAAGATGCACCTTCCTTAACAGAGGCCGAACTCGCAGACGCTGCCGATCTTGCGCGATCGTTCAGAGATGCAAGGCCGGTCGGAGATATCATGCGTGAGCTCTATAACGACGCGCGAGTTACCAACACTCAGATCCGGCGCCTTGAAATGGGTAACGACAACGCAGTCGATCGCTTGTTCGCCAAATTGTCAGAAAGTGAGCGGCTGCGTCAGCGGCTATTTCAGGGCGGACAGATGCCGGTCAATGTCGAACGACACTACAAAGAATGGCTCAAAATCAGGGAAGAGTCTGGTGGCGATCAGGCGGAGCTGCGACGACGCTTCAATGATTCAGCCGCTCATAAGGATTTGCTTGAGCATTTACGTGGTCGCAGAGACAGACTCAACGAAATGGGCAAGCAAGTGCTGGACAAGTATGCTTTCACGCTGCACGAACAGCAGGCTTACGGGGTGGAAGATGCGCTGTCGCCCAGAGCCGGAGGTGGGTCTGCTGCAAAGGAGAGCTATGCTTCCGAGCCTTCCGACCGGAATGCCGGACAGGTTGATTTCTCGATTATTCCTAACTCCAGTCCGATTATGACTGGTTCCAGACAAGCGGAGCCGGCAGCCAAGGTGCCAACTGGTAATGCTGGCCGGCTGCCGGCGGAAGCTCCCAAAGGCTATTGGCAGCAAGCGCTAGATTGGTTGGGTGTAGGCTCTGCGAAGAGCGCTGCCGGCAAGCCGCAGCCGATCGATCCCGTCAAGCTGGACGCTGACCGGAGCCGTCTGGTGCAAAGACAGTCCACGGTCCAACAACGCCTTGCACAGCTGGAAACGGAGCTTGTTGGAAAGCCTGAGCGCAAGATGGAGCTTAAACAGGCAATCAATCAGGCGATTAAGGAGAGGCAACAGATTACGACGCAGATAGCCGATAACGTCGAAGCACGTTATCGAGCGGCAACGGAAGTGGAACAACGGCAACTGAAGCCGCTGTTGTTAGATACTCAACGGGCAAAGCTGACGGAAGATAGAGGAATGTTGCGGCTGGAAGCCGAAAAGCTATGGCAGCAATTAGAGGCAAACCCTGAAAATCAAAAGCTACAGGCCAAGTTGGCTGAGCTCGAAAAACGAATTGGTGAGATACCCAACGAGTTGATTAACAATCTCGAGCAGCGTCTGGAGCCGATGTATGAACCGCTCAGGCAGATCGAGGCGGAGCGGCAGGACTTGTTGGCTAAAATCGGCGACGAGGTCGATAAACTGGACGAGCAAATGGAAAGTGCGGATACCGCAAAAACGGCCGATTTAGTCAGGCAGCGTGATCAGCTACAAAGGAAGCTAGACACTGAGAAGGAACGGTTCCGGAGGCTGACCGACATTGCTCAAGCCGAGATGCGGGTCTTCGAGATCGCTCTGGCAAACGAGCGTGGTGCAATCGCTCCTACGATGGAAAGGTCACCATATATGATTCGAGACGCTGGGCAAGGAAAGTTTAGAGCCGACGATAACATTCCGCTTACTGTGAAAAAGATCATATCGAATGATGGAAAGTCTTTGCTAGTATCGCAAGAAGCTTTGGATACAGCAGTTCATGAAGTTAAGACGAGCGGAAATAAGCCGGAGCATCTTAAGCTTCACAATAGCCCGGAATCGAGGATCGGCGGCGAGTATCTAGCAAAGACCGGCTCCGTAGATATCAACTCGCGCCACTACGGTGTCAGGACAGGAAGTGGAGAGATTATAGATGTCACTCAGGCGGTCATAGCTCACAGTTTGCGGCATGAGCTTGGACATGACTTTCACGAGAAGTTCTTCAATAATCTGTCCGAGGATGTTCAAAATAGAGTGCTGGAGGCTTTCAGAAGCAATCTTGAGCATGCGCTGAATAACGAGCTAGCCGGAGTCGATGCTTTTCTGCGAAGTCTACCCGCAGGCGCCGAGCTCAGGGAGCAGCTCCTGTCTGGCGCTCCGATTGATTTGAGAATGTATGGGTTAACCACGGATGGTCCAGGATATCTTGTCTATGCGCTCAGCTTTAAAGAGGTTGTAGCAGAGATGGCAGCGATCCGAAGGTTGGATCGGCTGACTGGAGAAAGGCTGAATTTTTCAGGGTTGCTCAATTCATCGACTAATCAATTGCAGCCAGAAAGGGGAACTGTGCTCGAGCCGCTGGCTGGTTTTTACCGAACTTTTAGCGACGAGGCACTTAGACCTTTCGAACGAATGGCAGACAATCCAACTGACTCTCAGCGGCCTTTCACTAAGCCGGTAGCCCCGGAAGCCGAAGCCCGTAGTCAAAGGTTGAAGCCGGCCTTGCTAGATCTTCAGCGATCGTCAATGACGGACGAAAGAATGATGCTCAAGCTCGAGCGCGAAGAAGTTGGCAAGCAATATCCTGACTCCGAAACGGATCTGCAGGCACGGGAGAAGAGGATCAACTATATCGAGCAGCGCGTGAAAGAGCTCAACGAGCAAGTGGTACGCAACCGCGAGGAGCGGCTCGACCTTCTCGATTTGCAAGTGCACAAGCTCGAACTAGGTTTTGCCGATACAAAAATGGGAAGAGCTGAGATCGCTGACCTGACTCAACAGAAGCAAAACGCAAGGGCGGATGAGCGTCAGGCGATCGATGAAAGAATCAGCATGCTTCAAAAGAAGTTTGATGAAAAGTTGGCGCAGTACTCCAAACAGATTGAGGCAGCCAGAAAGGAGCAAGAGGCTGTGGCTAAAGAATTTGAGGAGGAGAAGCTACTGCTTTCCAGGGAAGCTAGCTCGACAGTAGATTGAGCATGACTTCATCACTACTTTGCTGGAGATGGGAATCGAGCTGCCCGAATACTTGCTGGAAAATCCGCACTATGGCCGCCGAGAGGTACTCGCCGAAGTGGAGCGAATGTCTCGCCGGTACTGGACTTTGGCGAAAGTCCAGTTACACCGATCTTTCCGTTGTGTTGCTCTACGATCGCTTTACAGATTGCCGAGAGGTGGTCAATCAGGCGCTTTGGACTGTTGAGCCTTCGGTGGAAGTCTTTGATGAAATTGACAATGCAGAGGCGCTGAGAAAGCAGCGGGATGTTCAATCGTAGCCCTGATTGGCCCTTATTGTCCGGAGTGGAAGATAGAGCCGCATTGGATCGTCAGGCATCGGTCTGAAGCCGAGTTCTTTGCGCTCGTAGTAAACTTTCGCTTCCAGATCTTTGGTGTCAACGATGACTGCAGCTACGCCGGCTATCTCGCTCACCTGGAGGGCTCGAAGGAAAGCGTCTTTCAGCATGCCAATTCCAAGTCCCTTACCGTGGAAGCGGTGATCAACAGCAAGGCGAGCGATCACAAGCACTGGTATTGGATACTTCCCGAGCCCCTTGCGGATCTCTGCCGGGCATTCTTGCCATTCAATGTTCCCGACAACCAGGGTGTAATAAGCAATTACGCGGTTATCGTCCAGGACAACATAAGTTTTTGCGCCATCCTTTTCCTGTGTCTGACTGGCAAACTTCTGGAGGTAATAGTTTAATTGAGGCTTGCCGCAGTCGAAGGCTGACCTGTCATGCTCCTTTTCCAGGGGGCATGGTGATTTCATTCGGCTGCCTTCTCAAAAACGCTTGGTTTATTCATAAGCTTGTGCAATGCCGGGATGCGCGCGGGCGGAGCGTCCAGCGCAGCGCAAAATTCTTTCCACTGTTCCTCGGTTAGAGAAAAGTGATAGCGACCTTGCTCCTGCAAAACTTCTTGAGCGGCTTCATAAGCCTTGTCCAGGATGAAGGCAGAAACAGATTTTTGTTTTAGCTCGGCGGCACGGCGGATCGCCTGTTCTTGCTGGGTAGTCCAGCGGAGATTGAACTTCTCTTGTTTCATTGCCATGGCGCATGCACCTTCGCGAATGGTCTGGATGTCATTATCACATTTTTGTAGGTACATTGTCCATACCGAATAATTTGCCAAGCTAGCGAGTCACGAAAAGCCGTATCTGCCGTCCTTGACGAAAACGGTGTGTGAGTCTCATTGGACCGAAAAGTAGCGCTAAGCTATTCGGTCCGTTGCTCCTCGAACCCCTTCCTGGACTATGTCCAGCTGAGCACAAACGTGAATCGTTGCCGATTACCACAAAAGCAAGTTAGAGAAACTGCGCAGCACGAGTTTTGTCAGGCTTCGGACCTGATTCCATTGCCGCGATACACTTTAGGATTGGTTTTTGTCTACGGTAGAGGAGTTTCGTAGATTCTCTTCTGGGTGGCGTGATCGAGCCAGATCAGCTTTCGTTTGAGTTTCGGATACTCCATTTGGAAATCCAATTTGACTCGTTTCATGCTGTGGGGATCGACGTCGAAGAGCAGCTCTTCATCTTCCATCTCGCCGGAGGCGACCGGAAATTTGCTGCCGTTGTCGTCTAGCAGATAGAGATCGATCGACTTAAGTCTCTTATCCGAATCGTTGGTGATCAGCATCTCGACGCGTAAATTGTGTCCGTCCAGTCCGTCCTTAACTACTTTCGACTTCACAATCTCCACTTCCAAACCAGGCAGATTATTGGAGGCCGGTTTTGGTCCCGGCTCGACTGCTCCAGGCAGCAGCAAGTCGCAGTCGATCGACATGTTCAAATCATCACCCGGTTCGAGCACGGCCGGTGTGCCGCGCTTCCAGAGCGCGTAGCCGGTTGCCAGAAGTGCTCCAGCTGCGGCCGCGCCGGCGACGTTGTAGCCGTGCATCGCGACAGTTCTGGCTGGTCCGAAGTATTGATATGCCAGCAGGGCGCCGGTGATGGCGCCGCCGGCGGCATAGCTGGCTACTCTTCCCAATCCTCTCGCTTTGCTTTGCGGGGTGGACTCGCGATAATTGTCTGCCTCGGCGCGAAATGCGAAGGTCTTCTTGTTTGGCGTCGTGAAGCGATCGAAGGTGATTACCAGCGAGCCGGGTCTTCCTACTCGCTTGGGCGGGATCACTTTGGAGACCACGCCATGAAAGACCGTGCCGCCAGGGATGACTTTATTGTCGTCCACGTACAGATCTTCGGTGGTACGAGCTGTCAGCTCCTGTCCTTCGCGGGCCGGATAAAGATTGCCGTCGTCGTCACGGTCCATCAGCTTGAGCCCGTGGGTCGGGACGGTGGCCAGCTTCAGCTTGATGCCGGTTCCTTTCGGAACGAGATAATTGACCTGCCCTTTCAGCAACAGCTTCGATGGTGGCGGTGTGGTATCGGATTTGGTGCCTAGCTCGGCGAAGCTGATCTGCGGTTTCGCCGAGCGCTTTGTTTTATCTGGTGCCGCTGGCTCAGCGGTCTGCTCTTCGTCTTGAGGAACCATTATTCTTGGCGCCTGACCGGTGTGATTTGGCTCATCCTGCTGAGCGGCAAGAGCGGTCCCTGGTAGCCCGGACAGCAGAAAGGAGAGTGCAATGTGCGCTGTCAGTCTTGGTATTTTGACTCGCTTGCTGCTCAAGTTGGAGCGTTGTACCGAATCGACGTTAACTCTCAAAAGACCACCTCTGGTGCTGCTCGATCGATTTATGCGCCGGCCGAGTCAGATCGACCAAGTATATAGGAGGTCAAGCACTATGGATACAGGAGATATTTAATTGTCAGGTGGCTTTGGCTGCAAAGACTCTGGACAGGCCCCAGGAAATGCCTGCTGTAGCAAGCTTCGTCCAGACTGGACCTGGCGCGCTGGTAGCGTTATTTAGGCGGATCGAGCAGGTAGCCGACGCCGTGGACGTTCTTGATTAACGGATGAGACGGGTCTTTGTCGACTTTCTTGCGCAATTCCTTAATGCCGGTTCTAACAGCTTCATTAGACGCATCAGATTGAGATCTACTGTGTGGGCTGAAATTGCCAGACCGGATAAAGCTCGTAAAGTTTGGCGATCGTGGCCTTGTCCCTTTTAGTTAATACCGGCCAGACCGTCGAGGTATCGATGGTAAAGAACATGACATCGTGGTTGTTCATTGAATGTCCTTGCAATCCAAGCACGTGCCCGACTTCGTGCAAGCAAGCCTTTTTCATATCGTCGTCGCTCAGTATTCCTTCGTCGAGCATCGGTTTGGTCAATATCTTGATCGTCGCTCGCTGAATTTCGTTGTCTGGATTGGCGACAACTTCTGTTATGCCGCGCTCGCTTTGTGTTGCTGCTTTGCTCACCTCAATCGGGTTGCTTGTCCAGTCGCAGGCTACATCCGCTTGCGCGCGATCGCCGACGAGAGTATAGGCTAGCCGGTTGCCCGATGCGGTAGACCAGCTGTCGAATGCTTCTATCAGGGCGCGACTGAAGCTGTTCTGGAAGCCGTCGATTCCGTTGCCGGAGCTGATAAAGACTTTGATCGGTAACTTGTGAGCTGGCCACCGGTATGTGCCATCGGCAGTGATGCTCAGCAAGTAATCGGGAAGCGTCGGGTCGGCTCCCGGCTTCTTGCTGATGGCCGTGATGGCGGCGATGATATCCTGCACCTGATTTGCATCCGGTGGTGTCGGCCTGAGGCGCAGATACCGTTGAAACCATTCAATCGCTGTCTGTGATTGACCCATGCTCTGATAACAGCCGGCCATGTTCAAGGTAGCCGCTGGCATATTTGGTTGTATTTTCAGCGCGTTTTGAAACTCGGCCAGCGCTCTGTCTAGATTGCCCGAATTTTGATAAGAAAGACCGAGATTGCAACGAATCCCTGCCGACCCGGGCTCGAGTTTGGCCGCTCTCTCCAGCAGCTGACGGGCCTCAAACGCTCGATTGGCTCGCAAAAGCTTAAGGGCATCAGAAAAAAGCTGACCAGCCTCGCTTTGGGTTTGATTGACAGTTTGAGCTGAAGCAGTTTCTGGTCCGGATTCCGCAACCTGACTGCGACCGGTCTGGCAGATTCCAAGCTCCAGGCTTACGGCAATTGCTGTTGCAAATGCGAATAGGCGGCGGGGAATTGGGCTTGTGCGGAGGTTCATCTGAGATACTTCGCTGAAGGAAAATGCGAGCGTCTATGGGACATTCTAATCGGACGAAAGCTGGGTAGAAAGAGAGAGGACCCGCCTAAACAGTCTTCGGCTTAAGAGGTACACTGGAATTGAAGTCTCCCCATAATTTACATCGGATCTATGCTGCGGATTGCTCTCACGCTCAATGCTAGAAGGATGGAAACATGACTAACGGACAGAAGATTTCGCAGGCTGTATGTCCTTACTGCGTTTTGGGATTAAAGGCTGGAGCATCTGGCAATCAGGTGGAGGAGGCGTTCAATCGTCTCATTAAGACTTTTGACGAAGAGAAGTTCATGGATACTCCGCAGTCCTGGGTTCAGGCGCAACAAGCCTGCATGTGTATTGAAAATGCCTACAAGCGAATAGCGGAAGGCGATACTGAAGAGGTTTTGGAAGAATGCCAGGAGTCTGAGGCGGAGGCCGACGGCTTAGTTCATCCCAAGTTGGGGCAGATGCTTGTCGCTGCTGGACTAATATCGCTCGAGCAACTGGAGGAAGCCATCTCCAAGCAAAAGTCTGTCGATTTGAAGATTGGCGAGATTCTCAAAGGAATGAATCTCGTCACTCAGATGGAGCTGGACTCCTTCCTCTTAAATCAAAGTCTGATAAAGTTGCCGCTCGGTTCGCCCTATCATTTTGGCAAGCGACTGATCGGTCTGGGGCTCGTCACGGAGGACATGGTGCGGATTGCACTCGTAGAGCAACGCACAAGTCAGCTTAGCCTCGGAAGGATTCTGGTTAATCGGCACTGGCTGGCTGAAGATGTTCTGCAAGCGCTGATGGAATCCGGTGCCGAGGATGGATCTCCCGAAGAAGCTGTCTGCCTGACGGACGAAGGCGCGATCGGGGTATCAACTTAGGGATCCGAGCAGTTTGGGAGCGATAAGTCCAGGTGTCGCCCGCGAGCGGGCGGCAGTGCTTAAATTTAATCAGCGGTGGCATACTAATAGCAACGCCGTCTGAGAACCTGTCCCTGCGGCTTGAGGTGTTAATACTAAGGATGTCGATTGAGCCGAGTGATGGACCAACAGCCATACTTGCTCCCGGGCAAGCTCACGAAAGTATTATTGCGCTGACTTACGGTGTTAACTTTCTCGATGAATTGTCCGGATTAGCTCAAGCGAAGATGGTCTATGACGTGGTAGTGGTTGATGCTACCCTCAGCGGCTTCCTCTTTCCGGCCAAAGCTTTGATTGAGACGGCACGACAGGCCAAGAAGATGCTTGCTGTCGGCGGCGCCCTCGTGCTGGTAAAGGCCGATAAAGCGGTTGCGCTGGTGAAAGAAGCGCTGATGGGCCAACTTTCATTTCACGTGTTTGATACACACAGCGAGCTTTACGATTACTCGCCGTCCTTGGCGAGGCATGTGCAGCAGACTCTGGGCAATGCTGCCACTTTGATGCAGGAAAGCACCGATCTCTCCGAGCAGGTGCTGATGTCGTCTGTGCCGGTCTTGACTGCATTTGGGATTAAATTGAAAGCGGGAATGGAATCAACCCGCCGCCGAAATCTCTTGCTGGGTTTAATTGATAATCACACGCCGCTGAGCAATATCGCCCAGCGGTTGATCGGACAGAACAAACTTTCGCAAGAAGAGCTTTTTGATGAGCTGCGAGCATTGGAGCAGGTTCGAGCTATCTTTCCGTTGTTCGCCAAAGTGCCGTTTCTCGTGCACTGTTTCCGGAACAAGATTCCATTTAAACTGAAAGATTATCTACTGGCATCACGGTTGATCACTCAAGATCAGCTCGATGAGCTGATGTTCGAACAGCAAAGTGCGCGTGGGAAGCCGAAGCTTTCTGTCGGCGCTCTTTGCGTCGGCAGGAGTTATCTGACTACCAGGCAGCTCGAGATTGCGATGCAAGACCAAGCCTTTTACGGGCAGGGTGGCGAGCCGGAGAAGGTAAAGCTGGTTAATTCGGTCGGCGAGACTACGCAGGTTCAATCGCTCGTCGGACACCTGGGAACGACGGATCCGGCTGGTCTCTTGCAAAGTCTCTCGACGAACAGAGAGACCGGAGTGCTTTCAGTCGAGCACAAGGATTTGCAATACAGAGCGTTGTTTGACCAAGGACGTCTGACGCACGCCAAGCTCGGACGAATCAAAGGCAACGGGGCAGTGGTTGATTTCGTTTCCGCCTGGTCGGAAGGAATTTTTGTCTTTATCCAGAGGCAACCGCCGGCCGATCTCTCGGATGATGAATGCAAGCTTTCTCGACCGCTCGACAAGCTGCTTCTGGATGCCGCGCTGGCACAGGATAATCTCAATGCGATCTGGAAGAAGTTACCGAAGGGGGCCAATACTCCGCTGGAAAAACTGCCTGATACTCACAAGCTGCTTCAATCCGGACAGATAGTCGATCTGCAGGAAAAAACTCCGCTTGGCCCGCGTGATATGGATGTAATGAAGCGGCTCTGGAGCTTGCTGGACGGCCTTACTCCGACCGTCAATACGATCAAGGCGCTCGGGGACGTGCCGACCTGGGAAGCGGCTGTGGCTGTCGATCGTCTTTTGCATTACAAGCTGGTCTCGGTGCCGGCGATGGACATATCAGCCCCGCTTGAGAAGTTCCAGTATATTATCGCGGCGGTCGGCAAGCGAACCGGTCAAGATCGTAATCTCGCCATGCTGCGGCTGAGCTTGCAAGCTGCACAAGGCTATTCGGTGCGCGCCCGCATGTTTAATATCGGCAGCGCCGGTGAGATCGGGATCGATCTCGCTGCTGCCCGCTCCGCTGGCACATCATTGTCAGTTGTAATTAAAGACCTTGACGACTGGCAGGTTAAGTACATCGAATACGTCAGTCAAGAGTTGGATAAGCAGGAATTGCGCGACATAGTTTTCAAGGTTCACGACAGCAGCCGGTGATCGAACGATAAGCTTTCAAAGCCTCTGCTCCGTTTACAATTAGATTTCTCCATATATTTGAAGTGATTCAAGTGGAGTAATTCCAAGTGGAGTAATTCAAGGATTGATTCAGGGAGCGGCTTTTTATGGCTTGGTTCACTAAGTATCTGACTATTGGTGCTGCTTATGCGGCGACTCTTTCCGGGATTGCTCAAATGCAAACTGCCCCGGCCTTGTCCGCTGAGTCTGGCGGAGAGGCAGCAGTCAAGCTCGGAGCCGCGCCGCCGGCCGACAGACCACTGCTTGCAGGCGACGATGTTGCCGCACCACTTGCGGTGTGGTCTGGAGCTGGTCCCAGCATGCGCGTCAGACGTGCAGTCGCTTCCAATACTAAGTGCCCGCTCGAGATTCTCGAAAAACTGAGCAAAGATCCATCTGTTGTAATCAGGCAGGCGGTGGCGCTCAATCCGGCTTGTTCCGATGAGATCAGGCTCAAGCTCGCAGCTGACACGGATCAAAGCGTTGTCGAGTCGCTGTTGCGCAATCCCAAGCCGCTGAGCCTGACCGTGCTTACGAAACTGACGAGCAATCAGCAGCCAAAAGTCTATGAAGTACTGGCGGGCAATCCGGCCACGCCGCCGGAGATATTGCGCAAGTTGGCGCACGAACAGACCCAAACTGAGTTTCTCCTGCTTTCGCTTGCGCGGAATTCGAACTCGCCACCGGATGTAGTGGCACGCTTAGTCAAGGTCGGCGACAGGCTCGTGCGAACCTTCCTGGCCCGGCAGAAACAACTTTCGCCGGAGAACCTGGCGATTTTAGCTCAAGACGGCGATCTCGGAGTGCGCTCCTTTGTCGCTTCCAACCCGTCGACTGCGGCTGCTACACTGGCCACCCTGGCGCAAGACTCCAATCTGGTCGTCAGAGAGATGGTGGCAGGGCATCCGTCCACGCCGAAGGAGACCCTGGCGAAATTGTCACAGGACGGCGCCTGGGAAGTGAAGGTAGGCGTAGCTGCCAATGCTCAGACTTCGCCGGCAGTGCTGACCACCCTTTCCAGAGATAAGTATGAGAAGGTGCGTTGGGGCGTCGCGGAAAATCGCTCAACACCGCCGGCGGTGCTGACCTCCTTGGCGAAGGACAGCGATCCGGTGGTGCGTGCCGCTGTCGCTGAAAATCCCAGACTGCCGGCCCAAGATCTCCTTACTCTGGCCGGCGACAGCACGCCAGGCGTTGCACAAGTCGTAGCCTCGCGGGCCGAACTCTCGGCTGAGTTAGCCGACAAGCTCGCAGCCAGCAAGTCGCCGCTGGTCAGGCAGCTGCTGGCGGTTAACTCGAAGCTGCCTTCGGCGGCAGCCAAGAAGCTTGCGGAGGACAGCTCATTTCCAGTGCGAGCGGCGCTGGCCTCCAATCCAGCGGTCGACCCGGAAATTCTCGGCAAGCTCGGAGTCGACACCAATGAATCGGTTCGCCGAGCTCTGGCAGCCAATCCCAACACGCCAGCGCAGACGTTGTCAATGCTGGCGGATGGCACGTCAACATTGATCGACGCGTCGCTAGCGCTGAACAAAAACTGCCCGGCCGATACGCTGCTTAAACTGGCTCAAAATGCCGATTACCCGGTAAAGGACCTTTTGTCTGCCCGCTCAGACAAATCGCCAGAACTCGCCGGCAAATTGGCCGAGGTCGCTGATGCTGCCTTAAAGAGCAAGATCGCCATGCGTTGTCCGGCAGCGCTTTTGTCGTCTCTGGTTACGGAAAAGGATGCAAGCGTGCGTTATTCAGCTGCGCGCAACCCAAACCTTTCTTCGGAAAGCGCAGCGGTTCTGAGCAAGGATGCCAATCCGCTCGTGAGAGCCGCAGCTGCTGTTTCGCCCCATCTCCCTGCGGCAGACCTCGAACGGCTTTCGCATGATTCCGAGCCGATAGTCAGGAAGGGGGTTGCTCGCAACGCGGAAGCTACGCTAGAAACCTTAGAAGCCTTAGCGTCAGATCCAGATGGTCCGGTGCGCGAGGCGGTGGCATCCAACGGGCGAACTCCGGCCGCGGTGCTTATGTCGCTTTCGAAAGACGATGAACTATATATCTACAAGCCTCAAGGCTACAACAAATCGGGGATTTAATCTGTGATGAAGGAAGCGGTGATTGTCGATGCGGTTCGCACTGCGATCGGACGGTACGGTGGCGGGCTGAAGGATGTCAGGGCTGACGATTTAGGGGCTCTGGTGATTGCGGATTTGCTCAAGCGCAATCCAGTCAATCCGGCTGAGATTGAGGATGTCTTGCTCGGCTGCGCCAATCAAGCTGGAGAAGACAACCGCAATGTGGCGAGAATGTCCGTCTTGCTGGCAGGATTGCCGATAGTTGTCGGCGGTGGAACTGTCAACCGATTGTGCGGGTCCGGCCTGTCGGCGGTCAATGATGCGGCGCGCGCCGTACAGACGGGTTGCGGAGACATATTCATTGCCGGCGGAGTCGAGTCCATGACGCGCGCTCCCTTCGTAATGGGAAAGCCGGAATCAGGCTTCCCGCGCGGCGACCTCAAAATGTATGACACCACTCTCGGGTGGCGGTTCATAAACAAGAAGCTGTCGGATCTGTACCACCCGTATTCGATGGGCGAAACAGCGGAGAACGTAGCGGAAAAGCATAAGATCTCTCGGGTAGATCAAGATGAATTCGCTTTGAGCAGCCAGTACAAATACAAAGTTGCATTCGAAGCGGGCAAGTTTAAAGATGAAATCGTGCCTGTTTCCGTTCCGCAGAAAAAGGGCGATCCATTTCAGTTCGCTGTAGACGAGCATCCTCGCGTCGATACAAAAATCGAAGATTTGGCCAAACTAAAGCCTGCCTTTCGAGAAGGCGGGTCGGTTACTGCTGGCAATTCCTCTGGTATCAATGATGGTGCAAGCGCGTTGTTGATCATGTCTCGCCAGAAGGCCGATCAACTTGGTTTGAAGCCGATTGCGCGCTATGTTACTTCGGCGGTGGCGGGGGTCGATCCTGCCTGCATGGGGCTTGGACCGATACCGGCAACAAACAAAGCGCTGGCGCGCGCATCGTTAAAAGTGTCCGATATCGATCTTTTCGAGCTCAATGAAGCGTTCGCCGCTCAGGTGCTCGCCTGCGCTCGCGAATTGTCTATCGACCTGTCCAAAGTCAATGTCAACGGCGGCGCGATTGCGCTCGGGCATCCGCTTGGATGCAGTGGCGCGAGAATTTTGACCACACTGCTTCATGAGATGAAGCGGCGAAAGGCCCGTTACGGTGTAGCAACGATGTGTATTGGTGTCGGCCAGGGCATCGCTACTGTAGTCGAGAGCCTGTGATCCTTTGCGGGTTACCGCTGATTAATGTAAAATCGTCTAAGCTTGAGCGCCGTTCGGGCAGTTAAAACAATGTCTTGGACGGGCAGATAGCTGATAGTAATGCGCTGAGCGCAAATCGCCAACATAATCTGAGAGGGAGAGCAAGGGCTATGCCGGGAGAGCCAGGAGCATTCACATTTCTCCAGGTCTCAGATGTGCATCTCGCCTCGAAGTTAGCTTCTCTCCGGCTGTCGCTTCCGGTCGCCAAGCGGCACGAGCGCAACAAAGAGATTCTAAATGCGTTTCTGAAGTGCCTGGCCCTGGCTCAAGAACGAAAGGTCGATGCCGTCTTGATTCCCGGTGACTTGTGGGATTCGGAAGCGGTCAGCAGCCAGACCTTGAATCGGATAATCGAGGCTCTTGACGGGCTAGGTTCGTTGCCGGTTGTGATTGCTCCAGGCAACCATGATTATTGTTCGGCCGACTCTCTTTACAATCCTGATGTGCTTGCCGCTCGAGGGATGCGTCCCTGGCCGGCTAATGTCCATGTCTTCCAAACTGGCAATTTTGAAACTTGGAGACATCCTCAGCGTTCGGACGTTTCATTTACCGGCCGGGCATTCACAGGCAACACCTTAGTTTCGGAGCGCTTACTTGCCGGCCCGGTGCCGCGCGATCAAGCCGCGGCGGTAAATATTTTGCTCTTCCACGGTTCGCTCGATGGGTACAGCGGAGGCGATTCCGGCTGGCCGGGAAAGATAACAGCTCCGTTTTCTGCCGGCGAAGTTGCTAAGTTGGGTTTCACTTACGCAGCGGTCGGGCATTATCACGACTACACTGAAATACGTTCTGAAAAAGGCGATCTGCTTGGAGCCTATTCCGGTTGTTTAGCTGGACGGGGACTCGACGAGTGCGGACCGCGCTACGCCTTATTGGGAACAGTCTACCCAGACGGACGATGCGAGCTTGAACGCATTGAATTCGACAACCGGCGAGTTGTCTCTATCTCTTGCGACATTACCGGATCGAAGTCGACCGAAGTGATGGCTGATGTTACGCAGTTTTTGTCTGATGCTGGCGCTCGAACTCAGCTCGATATCGCTTTCGTGACACTGGAAGGGCGCCATCCTGTCGGCGGAGAGCCGACGTATGTCGAAGAGTCGCTTGCGGATAGCTATTACCACACGGTGATAATAGATCGCTCCCGGCCAGATTACTTAACGGAGCGTTTCGATAAGAGAACGACCGAGGGCAGGTTTATCCAAGCGATGCTGGAGCTGAAGAAGGAAGCGATTGAAGCAGGTGGGCATCTGATTGACAACAGCTATGACTCCGAGTTGACGACCGAGTTAATCGAAGACGCACTTTATTACGGTCTCGATGCGCTGAAGCAAAAGAAAGTGGTGGTGCGCAATGTGGATTGAGCGAATTGAATTTGTAGGCTTTGGCAATCTGGTCAATCAAAAGATTGAATTCAGCAGAAGTAAGCTCAACCTGGTAGTGGAATCCAATGAGTATGGCAAGTCGACGATCGGCGATGCAATTTGGGCGGTCTTGTTCGACTATCCGGATACCCGGACTTCAGCTAAGAAGCTGAGCGATCGAGAAGCTCGGCAGCCGGCTGCCGGAGGTCCATATAAGGTCTGCTTGGATATCGTCCATAAGGATCGCTCGCTTAGAATTGTGCGCGACTTTGCGGCGAAAACTGTGCGGGTATTCGACCAGAATAAAGGCGACATAGACGTCACGACCGACTATCTGAGCGGGCCGACGCAAGATGATTTGGGGCAAAAGCTTACCGGCATGAGTCGCGATCTCTTTCGCAACACTTTCTTTGTCGGGCAGGGCGATCTCGACTCCAATGCTCTCAACGAAGCTGACGACTTGTCTCCGCTCTTGCAGAGCCTGGCCGATTCGTCCGGCGCTGCCACCACATCGGCGACCGCGGTGTCGGTGTTGGAGACGGCTCTGGCACATTTTCCGTACCAAGGAATTCGGGTGAGAGCCGATAAGCTTTTGCAACAGCTAGAGTCTGAGCAGGAGCGGTTGCAGGTTGTGTTGAGCGAATTGAGCTCCGAGCACGAAGGCGCTCAGATAGAATTTGGCAAGCTCACCGAGCTCGAGAATAAAATTCAATCAATCGATATGCAGTCCAAGGCCTCCGACTACTTTCAGTTGTGCATGGAAGCTGCCGATGTGGACAGTCGGTTGATCAAAGCGCAAGAAAGAGTTTTGCGTGTCAACGATTTAAAGACTCAGTTGGCGAAATTGAGCGAATTTAAAGAATTTCCGGTCGAGCGCAGCCGGTCGGTCGAGGAATTGTGGACAAAGCGGGAGTCGCGTTTGAGCGATCATCAGCGCATGGAGCTCGAGCTTAAGCTCAAGGAGAAGCAGGTTCAAGCAAGGCAATTGGAGATTCGCGAGAAATGGGAAGACGTCAACCAATTCACGGTCGAAGATGCTCAAAACATCTCCAGCTTGGCCAGAACATTGGGCGAAGTTAAAGGCGAAATCTCTGACTCCAAGCGAAAGCGAGATGACGAGGCGGTCAGAGTTAAGGAGGTCGGTGTCGAGCTCGACAAATTGTCCAGTGTGCGAAGCGCCCTGCTTAACTTAGACGCGCGCGATATGGACAATGCCCAGGCCTACAACGCCATGATCACTGCTGCACGCGATCAAATTCGTGAATGTGAAGGAACGGTCTGGCGGGCTAGACAGATTCTTCCTGAGATCGAGGAACAACGTAAAGGCAAGCTATCGAGCTGCCGTAACAGCTTTTTCGCTCAAGGAATTTTATTCGTCATCTTTGCCGGGCTGGTGGGAGCTATGATGTCGGTTTTCCACATGACCTGGAGCGATCCGCGACTCTTAGCGAGTGTTGTTCCGCTGTTAGTTGTGGCCGGCTGGGTCCTTTTTACCTTCATGCAGCTCGGTGCCGCCAAATCTTATCGAGCTGAAGACGCCAAGAAGGCAAAGGATGACGAGCAATCCGGCACCGACAAGGGAACGGAGCTGCACCAGAAGATTATGGGGTTGGAGATCCGGCTTGATGATCTGGCCCGCAAGGCTGGTATTACCAGCGGTGCCGAATTGACAAAGCATATTCAGTCCTATGGGACTGCGTCAGCGCAGTTGAAAGACCTCGATCTGCTGGATCAAATGCTGGACGGGCGTGAATCGCATCTGGTCAAGCTGGCAGGACAGCTCGAGCCGTATTTCACCAAGGCGAAGCGCAATGCCGATAAAATTACTTCCGAGCTGGCATTCAAGTTGGCTGATGATATCAATCAATTCTTGGAGGAGTCGAGAACGGTCAGCTCGTCGTCGGGCGCTCTGGATCATCATAGATCGGAATTGAAATTCCTTGCCGATGAAATTAAGGACATTGATGCTCAGTTGAAAGAGCATTTCGATATCGCCAAAGTGGAACATCCAGGCGATCCCGCGGTCGGCTATCAGGAATTTACAGCGGCTCTCAAGAGCTACCGGCAATGGGAGTCTCTGATGAGCGAGCTTGGTCGCATGGAGCAAGACACCACTTCGGATCTGCCTGTGGGCGAACTGCCTTCGATTGTCTCCAAGTTGGAGACACGGAGAAAGACGCTTTGGTCTAAGATAGAGGACTTGATCGCCAGGTATCCGGATATCGGACAACTGGCGCCGCCTCTGGAAAGTCCTACCGTTTCGGGCTCCAGTGCCGAGCTGCCGGCCGGCGAGGCGGCTCTCGACGAGATGCGCAAGCAGCGCGAGGAGCTCCTGGTGAAGACGAGAGCCGCGACCGGGAATTACGATGAAAGGTATGTGCGCACGGTCGAAGAGCTGGAGGATCTTGAATTTGACATCGAGCATGTCAGGCGCGGCAAGAGTGCATTGGAGTTGGCACGAGATACATTCCTTCGCTTGTCTGAGGAGACTCACAGTCACTGGTCTTCGCGATTGAACGAAATCTCCAAGGAGATGTTGCAATCGCTGAGTACTGATTTCGAAAGCTTTCATTTCGATCCCGAATTGCGTCTTACAGCCAGACGCAAGGGGCAAAGCGAGCCGTTGCAGCCCGCCAACATCAACAGCCAGGCATCGGGTGGAACTCGTGAGCAACTGCATCTTCTGGCGCGCATGGTGGTGGCAAAGCATTTGGCGGAGCAGTCCGCGCTACCGATCATTCTCGATGAGCCATTCAGCGAATCCGATGATGGCCGATTCCTGTCCGTGATGCGTTTTCTACTCGGCACGATGGTCGGGCAGCATCAAGTCATTCTGTTCAGTTGCCATCATAACCGCCATCAGTGGCTGGTCGATCAGTTAAGTGAAGAGCAGCGCGATCTCGTGCAGCAATGCCGTTTGGAGCCGCTGGCAGTAATGTCTGATGCCACCTCTTCCTCGTTGTAAGATTGACTGTGTTCTGGAGCGGCTCTGGCAGCCGCCCCTTTCTTAACATTGCGTGCTGCCGGCATTACTTCGCAAACTCTAGCTCGCATCCGCTGGAGACGCTCGAATCTGCTGCTTCCAATACTTTCATTACAGCCAGAGCATCCTCGGCAGGCACCGGATTCGGTGCACCAGCGGAGACCGCATCTCTAATAGCTTGGTAATAGGCAACATAATTGCCAGCGACGGTCCGGATGGCTGTCGACTGCGTTGCCTCATCGGTGCCGGTGGTAAGGAGTCCATCGTCCGGGTCGTTCCCCCAGTTGCCTTCTCGCGGAGATTCTCCGCGTTTGAGAGCATCTTCCTGCGTGTCCAATCCGTGCTTTACATAACTGCCCCGCGTGCCGTGCACTGTATAGCGAGCCGAGCCAGCTGCCACTAGAGCGCTGGCGTGTAGGATGACGCGCATGTTGCCATAGCGCAATCGAACATGGAAGAAATCGACGGCGGTAGCGTTGTGGCGCTGCACGGCGAAATCTCCATAGACTGACTCCGGCGGTCCAAACAATTGCAATGCTTGATCTACCAGATGAGGTCCGAGATCGTACCAGAGCCCGCCGCCTGGTCCAGGCCTTTCACGCCAGCGCTGGCGAACGGTCGGTCGAAAGCGATCGAAATGTGATTCGAAGTGTCTGATTTCTCCTAAGACTCCTTCTTTAATCAGTCTGCGTACTGTGATGAAATCGGCGTCCCAGCGGCGATTATGAAATACTGATAGAAGTGTTTTCTGCTTTTGGGCAAGGCCGATCAGTTCGTGCGCTTCAGCAACAGTGGTCGTGAACGGCTTGTCTACAACTACAGCCTTGCCGGCTTCTAAAGCGCGTTTTGCCAAATCGAAGTGCCGGTCGTTGGGAGTGGCAATCACAACAACGTCGATGTTTTGGTCTCTAAAGGCAGACTCGGGCTCCGCTACTACGGTTTGATCCGGCCAGTCTTTGAGCACCTTGCTTCGATCGCTCGATACGACCAATTTAAGCTGCATCCCATCGACGCTTTCAATCAGCGGAGCATGAAATGTCTTGCCGGCGTAGCCGTACCCGAGCAAAGCTACTTTTACTGTTGAATCGGACGGCTCATTCATAGTTGGTTTTGCATAATGACCGAAGTTTCGATCATAAGTTCCAGTCTACTACGTACTATTGAGGCTTGGCCCCGATCGGGCGTGGCAATGTGATGCGTACGATTGAGTTGTCTTCCTGTTGGCTGACGTACAAGTTGCCTTCGCGGTCAAGCGTGAGGTAATAGGGCTTTTTAAAGTCCTTGGCCACAATCGTGGCTACGCCAGCAGGAGAGATGCGGGCTACATTGCCACCGTTATAGTTGGCGACATAGAGGTTGCCGACATCATCCATAACCAATCCAATCGGACCTTTCAAGTTGGCTCCACTGCTGAATTGACTGCGGCTGCCGTCGGTACTTATGCGGTCGACGGAATTGCTCAGGAAATTGGCGACATAGAGATTGCCGGTGCGATCGAATGCCAGACCGGCTGGAGCGTTGAAGCCGGTTGCCACCACGCGCAGGGTTGCGTTGGCCAGTACGGGAACCGGGTTAGCCACCTGTGGTGGTGCGGCCTGCACCGGCGCTGCCGAGGCGACCTGAGTAGCCGGCTGTACAGCTTGCTGTCCATATCCCTGTGCTGGCTGTTGGTTATATGTCTGAGCTGCTGGTGGCGCGTAGGTCTGGGCGGCCGGCTGCCCATAAGGTTGAGCTGCGGGTTGAGCATAGGTCTGGGCGGCCGGCTGCCCATAAGGTTGAGCCGCGGGTTGAGCATAGGTCTGGGCTGGCGGCTGCGCATAGCTTTGGGTTGCCGGTTGCGTGTAGGGCTGAGTCGCTGCTGGTGTGTATGTTTGGGCGGCGGGCTGTCCGTAGGCTTGTGCCGGCGGCTGAGCGGCCGGTTGGGTATTCTGTGCGCTGCCGGCAGGCATTCCGGCTAATTGATTGTTGATTTGAGCGATGCGGCTTTGCGCCTCTGGAAAATGCGGGTTGTTAGGCGCGATTGAAGAGAGGTGAGTCTTTGCCTCGTTGAGTTGCCCGGATTCCTGGAAAAGTATGCCTAGCTGATAATGAGCATCCGGGTCCGTCGGTTTGATTCTCAGCACTTCTTGGAAACGCGGAATGGCTTCCTTTGCGCGCTTCTGTGTTTGAAAGATTACGCCGAGGTTGTATTGCGCGTCTGCCAGGTTTGGATCGATGTCAGTAGCTCGCCTGAAGAAAATGATTGCCGACTCCGGGCTGCCTTGCTTGTAGGCGGTCAAACCAAGGTTGTACATACTGACAGCCTGTGGATTTGGCGACTGACAGAGACCAGCCAACGGTAAGCCGAGTCCGACAAAAGCCGCTAGTATGCCCGATTTAATAAATTGCCTGTTCATTCAAAAGATCTCCTGGCATCCAGTGAATTGGTCTTGGTACGCGAGTGTTTGCAAGCTTCGGGACGGAGCATATTCAAATTTGTTTCTTGCCTTTTGCGTAAACACTAGTACCATCTGGGTATATAAGACGTTGTTAATGGAAATAAATCGACCGCCTGATTTGTCTGGGAGATTACCTCCGCCGGAAAGGAAACTAGGACTTATGCGTACGGTACATCACATCATCACTTCGGCCGGTGTCAGTCTGGCCACTTACTCGCGTTACCGCTCTCGTGGCGCAGCAATTGCCAGTTTTCTGGCTGGTTGGCTGATCGACCTGGATCACATCGTTGATTATGTGAGAGCGCACGGTTGGAAGCTGAGCTGGTTTCACGTCAATGAAGCTGCTCATGAGAATTACAGCGGCAAGCTTTATCTGCTGCTTCATTCGTACGAGCTTCTGGCGCTCTTTTTCCTCCTGTTCAGAGGACCGGAGAGACAGCCATACCGGGTCGGAATAACCCTCTCCATTTTGACCCATCTATTATTGGATCAGCGCTGCAACCCGAGCAGAAAACCATTAACTTATTTTCTAGCGCATAGAATCCGTAAGCGTTTCGACGCTAATGAGCTGCTTTCACATCGTGCTTACAGTGCTGAGCACCGGTGCTGAGGACCGACTGCCATTAGATATGGAAGCGGCTTAGCTTGCCGGTTGCAAGCGGAGTTTTGCCGTACTTCTCGGTTGCCGCCAATGCCGTCTCTATGAATGAGCCTGATGTCACGCTTACCGATCTCGCACTTACGGTCGAGTGTCTAGCCCTGAGCGCGCTGTTGTTCATTGCCTGCAAGCGCCGGGATAAGCGCGCAAACGTCTGGTTTCAGGTGCTGTTTCTTGCAACCGGAATCGCCTCGGCCGCTGGCGCGATTGTGCACGGGTTTATGGCGCCTGGAGCTGGTGCCGGATCGCCGGTCTGGGCTTTGACTTTGTTTGCCCTGGGTGTAAGCGGGGCCGCTTGCTGGAATCTGTCTGCCTACTTTCTCGGCTTGCCGGAGCGCTGGCTGAAAGTAGTGAGAGTCGCTTCTTTGGTTGCGCTAATTTGCTACGGGCTCTATGTCTTTAGCGAACCGCGCAAGTTCATCACGGCGATTCTGGCTTATCTGCCGGCGATTGTCTTTCTGTTTGGCTCGCTGGTCAGATTCTATTGTCTTAAGCGCTCGCCGGCTGCAATTGACGGTTTCGTGGCTGTCTTTCTTACGCTCGTCTCGGCGTCCGTACAACAATTCAAGGTAGAGCTCGTGCCGGGTTTTCTCGGACACAATGCTCTCTATCACCTGATACAGTTCGTGGCCTTATTCCTGCTTTTCAGATTTGCTTTGAGCGCCGGGGAGCCGGTCACTACCGGTGGTGCCGAACATGCTGACCGCCGTTGAAGGCTGGGTTGCGGACCTGCGAGGCAACCGCCATCGGTCTTGTCCACACTTTCGGTAATGTGGTGACCGAATGATTTGGCCACACTACCTCGCAGATGAGTGTGCCTACCTGGTCGCCCGGGCAGTGCTGGAAGCCGGTTGTCGCTTCTAAAAGTGAGTCGAGGACTGCAGTGGCGCTGTGGTGGATGTAGGCGCAGGCGTTAGGCACTGCCAGGATCTCTTGCGCCTTGGTGATCAAAGCATATTCTTCGAGAATGGAATGCATGCCGATCTCAAGCGCTGCTTCCGTCAAGATGCAGTCGCGCCGATCTTCAATCAACGCTCTCGTTTGCTCCCTGAGGGCGGCTCGAAGCTCCGAATCTTGTTGGCACAAGTCAGTCAGTCGCTGCAAGGAGAGTTTGTATGCCGGATTGTCCTTGACTGCATCCCAGCGCAATACCTTAGTCCGGCCGGCGATGCCCAACTTCTTTCCGACTTCCTCGCATTTGTTGGACAGGTAGTTGAACTTTGTATTAGCTCGTTGTGCTGCCTCATGTTCGCTGTATCCCAGCGCTCTTAGAGTGTGTATTGACGGCAGATCCGGACAGATGAACATGATTGACGAAAAGCGCTCGGCTGCCCAGCGGGCTATTTCAAAAATGTTCAGCGGATTGAAGTAGGCGTCATGCAGGTTGATGCCAACCAGCGCCGTGCCGCCGGTCGCCAGCGCCTGGTGAGCCGCCTTCGATACGTGATGGGTCGTAATGACCGGGCGATGAATGTCCATGGGACTCCTCGTCAAACTGTGTGAGGAATTTAACATCGCTTGCCGCTGTTGTTAATGGGAGTAGTCCCACTTACGACATGAAACCGTGCTTCCGGGCTTGATTGCGGCAGTTTACATAAGACCGCCAGGAGCCGCTCGGCGTGACTCCAGCCTGATTTGCCGCCTGATTCAAGCTGTTTGGATGGCTGCACGCGGCAGAAGCTGAGCTCATTGCCGGCTTCAAAAGCTACGTCCCAGGACATCAAATGCCTGGGACGTAAAGGCTTGAGCTGAGAAAGGAAGGCGCTTAACCCGGTACAGAGAAGCTGCCTTCTCCGATCGGCGGATAAATATCTTCCTCTTCGGTCTCTTCTTCCTGTGGGGCGTGATGTCCCTGGAAGCCGGTTCCGGCTGGAATCAAGCGTCCGATGATGACGTTTTCCTTGAGACCACGCAACCAATCTTTCTTTCCTTCAACAGCTGCTTCAGTCAAGATTCTAGTGGTCTCTTGGAATGAAGCTGCTGAGATGAAGCTCTCGGTGTTCAAGCTGGCTTTTGTGATACCGAGCAACACCGCCGTATAAGTTGCTTCGCGGGTGCCGGCAATCTTGGCCTTCTCATTTTCGAGATCGATGCTGAACCGTTCCAGCAATTCACCGGGTAGCATGATCGTTTCGCCCGGCTCATCCACACGCACCTTGCGGGTCATCTGCCTGACAATCACTTCGATGTGCTTGTCGGCGATTTCTACCCCTTGCGAGCGGTAAACGGACTGGACTTCGTCCACCAGGTACTTCTGGGCGGCTTCGATGCCGAGCAGGCGAACCACATCGTGCGGGTTAGGCGGTCCGTCGGTGAGAGCCTTGCCGACGGCGATGTCTTCGCCGTCTTCGACGATGATGTTCAAGCCGGCTGGGATGATGATCTCTTCTTCAATGCCTTCGCCGTAAACCAGGAATACGCGTCGGACGTCGTCTTCCACCGACACTCTGGCGCGACCCGGCTTCTCGGCCAGGATGGCGCATTCCTTTGGTTTTCTGGCTTCAAGCAGCTCTTCGACTCTGGGCAGACCCTGGACGATGTCTCCGGTCTTTTGACGTTCGAACACCAGTGTTGCCAGTAAGTCTCCGCGCTGCACCAGCGCTCCGTCTTCGCACTGCAGTTGAGTGTTACCGGAGATCAGATACGGACGGCCTCGGCGGATGCTTACATCGCTTCCGTCAACGCGCACGATCTGTCCGGAGTGTACCGCTTGAGTGGATTTGGAGATCGGGTCGGCGGTCCTGATCAGGTCGCCTTCCTTGACACTAACGGCTCCCTTGGTCTTCTGGTGGATCTGTTGTTCTTCGGTGATCAACAGCAAGCGGCGTTCATCTGACTTGGACAATTGCACTTTGGCTGCGCTCTTGGTGAGCACTTGCGTAGTGGCGATCGGCGCTCCCGAGTCGATAATCTGTCTGTCTTCGACGGCCAAAAGCGTGACGTTGAATTCACTGTCGCGGCGCAGGAGGATATTTTCCAGCACCACTATCTGCAAATCTTCGTCAATTTCGACCGTACCCTTCAGGCTGGTCAATTGACCTTGCATCTGCAGAACCAGGCTGGTTCTGGTCAGTTGTGCGCCTTGCAGGTGGCGTACCTTCTCTCTGTCGCGGAAGAGCAATTGAGTGACCGGACGCAAGTTGATCTTGTCGTCAGTCGCTTTGTGCTTGAACTTGGTTTCGCGGGGCTCGATGAAGAACTCTTCGACCGGGCGAACCAGCACTTGGATGCTGCCGTCTTCACGCTCGACGATGTTGACCATCTTGCGTGCGTCGATCTTGTAGCCTTCCATGATCTCGGTTCCCGGCTCGACCACTTCCCCTTCGCGAACTTTGAGCTCGGAGGGATCGCCGACCTTGACGAGATCGCCTGGTCTGATGATTACTTCGTGGATGATGTCGTTGTCGGCGACGATCTCGACTACACCATCAAGGTGAGCGAAGACGTCTTTGACGACTTCCTGACCGGCGGTCACGAATTCGCCGGTTTCCGACATCTTCAAGCTAATGTCCTTGGAGATGAAATGCACTTCTTCCGGAACGAAGAGGACCCGGCCTGGTTTGACCACGACCCGGCGATCGTCTGTTTCGACGCCGTCGTAGATAATCTCTCCACCGGTGGTGACGGAATTGGTGCCGTCGTCGATCAGCTCAGCGATGATCTTGCCGTTTTCGACGGTCTCATCGTTGACGACCTTGAGCTGCCATTGCTCCTTGCTCTTCGCTACTTTCCAGATATGTCCTTGCTTGGCGCCTTCCAGCTTGGCGTTGTTGGCGCTGCAGGAGGCAATTACGACGTTGATCTCTTTACCTTGTATCAAGCGGGTGGCGGTCGATTTCTTGCCGACCTTCACGATTTCGGTGACGATTTCCGGACCGAAGCGTACTTCCCCGCCGTGCTCGCTGTTAATGGTGATCTCAGCCAGCACGTCATTGGCGTTTACGTCCTGACCGTCCTTGACGACCACATGAGCGCCCGATGGCAGGTTGTATACGTCACCTTCCAGCACCCAGATAATTCCGGCGCGGTTGGCAGTGCGGGAGATATTGCCTTGACGGTCGCGCTTTTCGTCGGCCTGGAAGCCGCTGAATGCAACCCGTCCCGAAATGTCGGCCGTGATGTCCTTGGTGGCGCGTTCGGTCAAGTTCTTCTTGGCGCCTGGCGGGTCATATTCGAACAGCAGTTGTCCGGCTGTGACTTCATCGCCGGTTTGAATCATCAAGAGGCTGCCGGTCGGTACGTTAATCGTCTCTTCCTTGCTGCCCTTGGTGACCTTAATCTTGCCGTCGCGTGTGGTTTGCTCGACGACGTCGCCGTATGCTGTTCGGACGGATCGTCCTTGAATTTTAAAGACGGCTACGCCGGCGATCGGTGATTTCACCTGCGGGCGGCTGCTACCACCGGCTACCGCGCCACCGGTGTGGAACGTTCTCATTGTGAGCTGCGTTCCTGGTTCTCCGATCGACTGAGCGGCAATGATACCGATCGCTTCTCCGACGTCGACCATGCGATTGTTGGTGAGCGACCAACCGTAACACTTCTGGCAGACGCCGTACTGGCTTTCGCATTGCAGAGGCGAGCGAACCTTCACGCGCTTGACTTTGGCTTCTTCGGCCTTCTTGGCCAGCGGGCGAGTAATCGTCTCGCCTTTGGGGATCACTACTTCACCGGTCTCTTCATTGATCATGTTTTCGGTAAGCGTGCGACCGAAAATCCGCTCTTGAATTTTGACGATCGCCTTGTCGCCTTCCATGATCGGCTGCATGTAAATGCCGCGCGTTGTCCGGCAGTCCAAGTCGCGCACAATTACGTCCTGCGCGACGTCGACCAGACGTCTTGTCAGGTAACCAGAGTCGGCTGTCTTCAAGGCTGTGTCTACCAGACCTTTGCGGGCGCCGTAGCTGGAGATGATGTACTCGGTTACGTTCAAGCCTTCCCGGAAATTAGCCTTAATTGGCAGGTCGATGATCTGACCCTGAGAGTCGGCCATCAATCCCCGCATTCCGACTAACTGTCTGACCTGGCTGATATTTCCTCTGGCTCCGGAGAATGCCATCATGTATACCGGATTGAGCCGGTCGAAGTTGTCGACCACTTCTTTGGTCAATTGATCGGTAGTGGCAGACCAGGTGTCGATTACTTTGTTATAGCGTTCGACTTCTGTTATCTCGCCGCGCTCATAACGGCGCTGGGCTTCTTCGATCTCCTTCTCGGCAGCGGAGATAAGCGCGCGCTTGGTCTCCGGCACATCGAGGTCGTCGATTGAGATTGTGACACCAGCTTTGGTGGCGTATTTGAAGCCCAGGTCCTTGAGCGAATTAGCCAACTCGGCTGTGCGAGCCGCGCCGTACCTCTCGTATATCTCGGCAAGGAGTCCGCCCAGCCTTTTCTTGTCTACGGTTGTGTTGATGAACTCGATCCAGTCTTTTCTCTCTAAGCTGCTAGCCATATTTCCCTCGTCAAACTAATTAGATCCGCTTGCTCAGTGCTGGTTTAGTTCACTAACGCAATGGCTTCTCGGATTACTTCATTGAAGATGATGCGTCCGGGTGTAGTTTCAAGCACCTTGCCGTTGTTGTCGCGTACTTTGATCCGGGCGTGAAGATCGACCACGCCCACTTCATAGGCGGACCGAGCATCAGCCATATTCACAAAGCGCATGCCGGCGCCACGACAAACCTTGGGATCGTCGGATCCTGGTTTTTCGATCGTCAGGTAATAGATGCCGAGCACCATGTCCTGAGTCGGGGTAATCGTTGGGCGTCCGGTCGCCGGAAGCAGGATGTTGTTGGACGCGAGCATCAGCATGTGGGCTTCCGCCTGCGCTTCAACTGACAATGGCACGTGAACGGCCATTTGGTCACCGTCGAAGTCGGCGTTGAATGCCGAACATACCAGCGGGTGCAATTGAATCGCTCGTCCTTCTACCAGCACCGGCTCGAAAGCTTGAATACCCAAGCGGTGCAGCGTCGGGGCGCGGTTCAGCAATACCGGGTGACCTTGAATAACTTCTTCGAGGATCTCCCAGACGATCGCCGACCCTTTTTCAATCTGCTTCTTAGCGGACTTGATGTTTTGAACTATCTGCCTTTCGATCAACTTGTTGATCACGAAAGGCTTGAACAGCTCGAGCGCCATTTCGCGCGGCAGCCCGCACTGGTGAAGCTTGAGCGATGGACCGACCACGATTACGGAACGACCGGAGTAGTCAACCCGTTTTCCGAGCAGGTTTTGACGGAAACGGCCCTGCTTCCCTTCGATAATGTTGGAAAGCGATTTGAGCGGGCGGTTGTTGGGACCGACCACTGTCCGCCCGCGGCGACCGTTGTCGATCAACGCGTCGACTGCTTCTTGCAGCATTCTCTTTTCATTGCGGACGATAATTTCCGGTGCGCCCATCTCCAGCAAGCGTGCCAGACGATTGTTACGGTTGATCACGCGGCGGTAGAGGTCGTTCAGATCGGAGGTGGCGAAACGCCCCCCATCGAGCTGAACCATCGGGCGAAGGTCCGGTGGTGTCACCGGCAACACGTCGAGCACCACCCAGGTCGGGTCGGTGTGCGAGTTGCGCAGCGCTTCCACCAGGCGCAGGCGCTTGATGATCTTGGCGCGCTTCTGTTGCGAGCCGGAAGCTGATGCCAGGTCTTCGCGAAGCTGCTTGGACAGCTCGTTCAAGCCGGGCAGCTCGAGCAATTTGCCGCGATCTTCACGGTTGTCCGGACGTTCGTAGATGGGCCGGGCCAGCTCGTGCAGCAGCTCTTTAATCGCTTCGGCGCCGATGCCGACGTCAAACTGAATGTTTTGATCTTCGAGCAGCTTGTCGTACTCCTCTTCGGTTAGAAGCTGGTACTTGTGCAGATCTGGAGCGTTGCCCTGGTTGGTGACGATGTAAGCGTTGAAGTAGATCACTTGCTCGAGATCACGCAGAGGCAGATCGAGCAGGAGACCGATGTAGCTCGGAATTCCCTTCAAATACCAGATGTGCGTCACGGGCGAAGCCAGCCTGATGTGTCCCATCCGGTGACGGCGCACCTTCGAATCGGTCACTTCGACGCCGCAGCGTTCGCAGGTGATCCCTTTGTGGCGGACCCGTTTGTACTTGCCGCAATAGCATTCCCAGTCCTTGGATGGACCAAAGATCCGCTCGCAGAACAAACCATCTTTTTCCGGCTTGAGCGTCCTGTAATTGATGGTCTCGGGTTTGGTCACCTCTCCGTGAGACCAGCTCAATATCCGCTCAGGAGAAGCGATACCGATCTTTATGTAGTCAAATCGATCAATGCTTGTAGGCATATTACCCGTGAGTCCTCCAATTCGGCTGGGCTCTCGCCCAATTCTTCGTCGCTCTTATATTCTCTTGTCCCACCCGTAGGGGCGGCTAAAAGCCGCCCACGGCGCGTGCAATGCGCCGTTTTTACGGTTTAGCTTACATGCCCTCGCCGGCACCGTCGTCGTCGGCTGCTTCCTCGGCCGCGAAGCCTTCATCGGCTTCTTCTTCGAGGTCGGCACTGACGACGGCATCACCTTCAGTAACGGTGACCGCGGCCGACGGAACGAGCGGCTGTCTGCCGAGCTCCATCAGCTCGGATTCGATGCCAATCTCGCCGAACGGGCTCATACGCTTCATACCGCGCGGCCGTACCTCTTCGACTTCCGTCATGAGGTCGACTTCGAGCTCGCCGCCTTCGCGAGTGCGCTTGGCCACCGAGACATCCAGACCGATGGACTGAAGTTCTCTCACCAGCACCTTGAAGGATTCCGGAATACCGGGACGCTTCAGGTTCTCGCCCTTGACGATCGATTCGTATGCCTTGGATCGTCCGTTGACGTCATCGGATTTGATCGTGAGCATCTCTTGCAGGGTGTAGGCTGCGCCGAACGCTTCCAAAGCCCAGCACTCCATTTCTCCCAGGCGCTGTCCGCCGAACTGTGCTTTACCACCGAGTGGTTGTTGAGTAACCAGCGAGTAGGGTCCGGTGGAGCGCGCGTGGATCTTGTCGTCAACCAAGTGGACCAGCTTCATCATATAGATGCGGCCGATCGTGACTGCGTTGTCGAACGCATCACCGCTGCGACCGTCATATATGATCGCCTTACCGCCGTCTCCTACCCAGTCGAAGCCGGAGACCTTCTTGCCTTTCTTGATCTCGGAGTGGACCAGGGTGCTGGAAGCTTCCTTCTGGTACATTTCGTCGAACGGCGGCACTTCGTAGCAGAGTCCGGTCAGCATCGCTGCCAAGCCGAGCAATGTTTCGTATGTTTGCCCGACGTTCATCCGGCTCGGCACGCCGAGCGGGTTGAGCACGATGTCTACCGGTGTGCCATCAGGCAGGAAAGGCATATCTTCAATCGGCAGAATTCTGGCGACGATACCTTTATTGCCATGTCGTCCCGCCACCTTGTCGCCGACGCTAATCTTGCGCTTTTGAGCGATGTAGACGCGCACCACCTTGTTGGCGACCGGAGGCAATTCGTCTCCTTTCTCGCGGTCGAAGACCTTGACGTCGACGACCCGCCCGCCTTCACCGTGCGGTACACGCAGCGAATTGTCGCGGACATCACGAGCCTTTTCACCGAAGATCGCTCTCAGCAGCTTCTCTTCCGGCGGGTGCTCGGATTCGCCTTTCGGGGTGATCTTGCCGACCAGGATGTCGTCCGGATAAACCCGGGAGCCGATGCGGACGATTCCGTTTTCATCCAGATGACGCAACGATTCTTCCGAAACGTTGGGCACTTCACGGGTGATCTCTTCCGGTCCCAGCTTGGTGGAACGAGCATCGATCTCCAGCTTCTCAATGTGAATCGAAGTCATCACATCGTCGTAGACGAGTCGCTGGCTGATTAAGATCGCGTCTTCGAAGTTGTAACCTTCCCAGGGCATGAAAGCGACCAGCAGGTTGCGACCGACGGCCAGCTCACCGCTCTTGGTGGCGGCGCCGTCGGCGACGATCTGACCGGGCTTGACGTTGTCTCCCACTTCCACGATCGGCTTCTGGTTGAGACAAGTGTCCTGGTTGGAACGCTGGAATTTAGCCAGTTTGTACTTGACCAGCCGCTTATCCTTCGTGCGAACGTGTATGGCGTTCGCGCTGACGTACTCTACTTTGCCTTCGACATCGGCGACGATTACCATCCCGGAGTCGCGAGCTGCTTGCTTTTCGATGCCGGTGGTGACGAGCGCGCGCTCGGTTTGAATCAGCGGCACCGATTGACGTTGCATGTTCGAGCCCATCAGCGCTCGGTTAGCGTCATCGTGCTCGAGGAAAGGGATGAGTGCTGTTCCGACCGAGACGATTTGGATTGGGCTTACTCCTACGTAATCGACTTGATCCGGCGTAGTTTCGATAAACTCGGCTTTGTAGCGCACCGGAATCAATTCGGTCAAGAAGTTGCCGTGCTCGTCAACCGGTACGTCTCCGGGAGCGACTCGATAGCGGTCTTCTTCATCGGCTGACAGGTAATGCACTTCTTCGTTGCATTTGCCGGCGAGCACCTGGCGATACGGCGTTTCGATGAAGCCGTATTCGTTGACGCGAGCATGAGTAGCTAGCGATCCAATCAAGCCGGCGTTCGGTCCTTCAGGCGTTTCTACCGGGCAGATCCGACCGTAATGGCTGGGGTGAATATCGCGAACGGCGAATCCGGCTCGCTCTCTCGACAAACCGCCCGGACCAAGAGCCGATAGACGGCGCTTGTGGGTCAGCTCAGCCAGCGGATTGGTTTGATCCATGAACTGCGAGAGCTGGGACGAGCCGAAAAACTCCCGAATCGCTGCGACCAACGGCTTGGTGTTGAGCAGGTTGGCCGGTGTCAGGGTATCTGCGTCTTGCAGCGTCATACGCTCGCGGACGATCCGTTCCAAACGTGACAGACCGATTCTGAACTGATTTTGCAGCAGCTCTCCGACTGACCGGATGCGGCGGTTGCCCAGGTGGTCGATGTCATCTACATGCCCTTCATCATAATGAAGGCTGATCAAGTAGTCGACGGCGGCAACGATATCTTCGCGGGTCAGCGTCCGTTGTGTTTCGGATATGGACAAGGCGAGCTTCTTGTTCAGCTTGTAACGACCGACCTTGCCAAGGTCATATCGCTTGTCATCGAAGAAGCGGCTGTCGATGATATTTTGACCGCCAGCCACCGATGGCGGATCGCCTGGACGAAGTTTTCGATATACCTCTATTAAGGAATCTTCCCTGGATTTTGTGTTGTCTTTGTCAAGCGTTTTCTTGAGAAAGTCACGATGACGGAAGATGCTTTCCATCTCTTGGTCTGAATAACCGAGCGCGCGCAAAAGCGTGGTGGCCGGTAGCTTCCTGTTCTTGTCGATCTTGACGTAGATAACGTCATTGACGTCTGTCTCAAACTTGAGCCAGGCGCCGCGGTTCGGTATGAGGGTAGCGCTGAAGGTACGCTTACCGTTGGTATCGACTTCTCGCTTGTAATAAATACCGGGGCTGCGGACGATCTGACTGACGATGACCCGCTCGGCGCCATTAATAATGAATGTACCGCGGTCGGTCATCATCGGGATATCCCCGACGTAGATCTCTTGCTCTTTGATTTCGCCGATATCCCTGTTGACTAGACGCATTTGAATGCGCAGCTTCTTGGTGAAGCTAGCATCCATCGCCCTGGCCTCTTCAGGCGTCTTGGGTTTGTTCGGTTCGGTGTGATCTTCGAAGGTGTAACTGGGCAGGAAGTGAAGCTCAAGTCTTCCTGTGTAATCTCTGATCGGACTGAAAGCACGAAGCTCCTCGCCCAGACCTTCGTCTATGAACCACTTGAATGAGCTCTTTTGGATTTCCGCAAGATCGGGAAGATTGGCGATGCGAGAGCTGCCGACCCCGTAGGTTCGGACGCGCTCAGATAGTTCTAAAGCCATTGACTACCTCTGGACTGTGTATGGCCGGGGAAACTCTTGTGTTTATAAGCAAGAAAGCAAGTGTACGTAGCTATTTATTCTATTGTCAATACAGATCGGCTGCAGTGTGACGGAGCCTTTTCGACACCGCTGCGCGTTAGAAGTTTATCACGGTCTTGAAATCGTCTGCTGGAGCTTTCTTTAGCCTTAATAAATCATGGTTTATCATGTTCGTTTTTCCTTAATGTAATTAAGACCTACGTAACAGTGGCAAAATGGAGCCTGAAAAGAGGCGTTTCTTGCCCTCTGTTTCTCATGCTCCCTGGCTCTGTGAGCGGATTTTATCTGCATTGCTCGTGCATCAGTAATGCTCGAGGCTATAGAATCTAGGATGGGGATGGATCATCGCTGGTGTGGTGCCCGGTCTTCAAAACCGTTGTGGGACAGACAAGCGCTGGCCCTGGTGGGTTCGATTCCCACGCATCCCCGAATCTTTCGAGCGCGGCTCGCTTGTTTGGAGCGATTCTCTAGCATGCGTTGGAATCGCCGGTATCTCCTTTGAAAACCTCAACCGATATCGGTTGAGGTTTTCAAAGGCTACCTTGAGATGCCTTCTTCAAAACAAACGGTGCGGAGGCGGTGCCGAGCTTCGCCGGTGGTGTCATGCTGGTCGATTGACCGGCTGAAGCTGCTGGTTTGAACGGCGCTGCTGCCAAGCGTGAGCGGCAATTCGATTGGGGTCCGAAAATCAGAAATGTAAAGGGGTTTACAAACTTTATAAGCCGCATATAATGTGCGTATTCGGTGGGAACTATAACAACTAGAAAGGCGGCTTGCTTTGAATCACCAACCAGGAGCTCTGGTGTGGCTAGATCAGTTTGCAGGCTATCTCGAAGTCGAGCGTAACTACTCGTCACACACAATTAGGGCGTACATGAATGACCTGAAGCAGCTGATCGGCAGCGATAACGTGCCGGTAGGCGGTGATGCAGGAGCGCCGTCAGGTTGGCTTGAAGCCGAAAGCCTGCGGGCCTATATTCACTCCATCCAGGACAGATACAGTCGACCGACGCTAGCGCGGAAGATCTCGGCAATACGTACGTTTTGCCGATACTTGCGGCGCGAGCAGATAATCGAGGAGGATCCCTCCAAGACTGTACGCGGTCCGAAGCTCGGCCGGAGACTGCCACCCTGTCTCGACAGGGAAGAGGTTGCACGGCTGTTCCTGGCTACGGATTCGAGTTCGATCGGGGTTAGAGACAGAGCGATCATGGAGACGCTTTATGCTACTGGCATGCGCGTTAGCGAGCTCTGCGGGCTGAGTATTTCAGACTACAATTCCGATTCAATGGAGATTCGTTGCCTCGGCAAAGGCTCGCGAGAGCGGGTAGTGCTGGTAAATCAGAGCGCCAATGCCTGGCTGAGATCTTATCTTGAGCAGCATTGGACTCGTTTGGCGGGGGGCAAGGAGCCGATTCCGGATCAACCTCTCTTCGTCAGCAGAGAAGCCACGCCGCTTTCGACCCGGTCTGTACACAGAATCGTGCTCAAATATGCGATTAAGGCCGGTATCAACAAAGTGATCACCCCGCATACGCTGCGTCATACCTTCGCCACTCACCTGCTCGAGGGCGGAGCTGATTTACGCGTCGTGCAGGACTTGCTCGGACACTCCAGCATAAGCACCACCCAGATTTACACTCATGTGAGCCTGGAGCGCTTACGCCGCATCTACATGCAGAGCCATCCAAGAGCATAGCTCTGAAGTTGAGGTCGAAATCGAATTGGCGGTGCTACTACTTGTGGTGCCGCCGATTCCGACGGTGCAGGTAGTAGCAGGAAAGCCTGGGTGGATTTCCGCTTGCTCGTCAAGCGCACACTTTGTGGTTTGGCCGTAAAAGGGGGCGGCTACGAGAGCCGCCCCCTTGAAATTTCCTACTTGTACTGGCTAAACACTTACCAAGTTAAGCGGCGCTCGGAGGCGAAAGCAAGACGCTGTGTAGCGAATTATTTCTGGCACTTTGCAATAGTTTGACTGGCCAAGACTGTCCAATGCTCTCGGAGCGATTGGATTGGAGCGCCCCTGTCAGGTATGCTCCGGCTCGTTCGGCTTAGTCTACGCCTTCAATGAGCACCAGTTAAGCGTGCTGACGGGCAGCCGGCTGCCAGCTGGATGCCAACAGCTGCCTGTTATAATGACTCGCGAGGTTATAGCACGGTCAAAGACCATTTAGTGACCTGTCGGAAGGATTATTCGGGCGCAAAGTGTCCAGACGCCGATCAGCTAAGAAGCAACATAAAGCCGGTGGGCTCTTGAGTTTCATCGCTAAATCCTGCAAGGCGGCTTTTGTGCTGGCCGTCGTCGCTCTGGCTGTCGGTGGTGGCTACCTGGGCGCTTCGGTCTGGAAGCAGTTGCAAGATGTTCCGGATGTGGCAATTGTTGAGCGCTATGAGCCGATTGAAGCGATTCAGCTATTCGATCGCAACGACCATCTCGTCTGTACAGTCGAAGGGGATGAGGACAGGCGAGTCGTGCCGCTCACTCAAGTCTCGCCGCAGATGCAACATGCAATCCTGGCAGCTGAAGACCATCACTTTTACGAGCATCACGGCATCAACCCGGTAAGCATCTTTCGGGCGATGATGGTGAACCTGCAGGCTGGACACGTTAAGGAAGGCGGCTCTACCATTACACAGCAGCTGGTGAAGAATCTCTTTTTCAATGAAGCGGGAAGAACGGTCGACCGCAAAGTCAAAGAAGCCTTTGTTGCCTACGAGCTGGAGAGGCGTTATCCCAAGGAGAAGATTCTCGAGCTGTATCTCAATCAGGTTTATTTCGGCAACGGTGGATACGGCATCGAGCGGGCCGCTTCTCGCTATTTCGATAAAAGTGCCGCGCGGCTGTCGCTTGCCGAATCGGCATTTCTGGCTGGGCTGGTCAAAGCACCTTCCGAGTTGAGCACCGACCGCAGCGCTGCTGTCGCTCGCCAGCAGGAGATTCTTGAAAAGATGGTGGAATATGGCTACATCACCGCCAAACAAGCTCAAGAGGCGAAGCAAGAAAAGCTGGTTTTCAAACGAGGCGTCAATCCGCTGCAACGATATCCTTACTATGTCAGTTACGTGCTGCAGCTGTTGCGCGATCGTTTCAGCCAAGCTGAGATGCGGCGCCAGGGCTTGCGCGTTTACACCAATCTTGATCCGGTCGCTCAGCAGCTTGGCGAGCAAATCTTGGGTGAAAGCATCAAGAAAGCGCCAAAAGGCGTTACTCAGGGTGCATTGGTTTCAGTTTCAGTCTCCGATGGAGCGGTGCTCTCTCTGGTCGGTGGCGTCGGTGATTTCTGGAAAAATCAATGGAACAGAGCCACAAACCCGCATACTGCTGGATCTTCATTCAAGCCGTATGTTTATCTCACTGCCTTTGTCAAAGGCACTCTCAACCCGGGAAGTACGATCGCCGACGATCCGCTCGTTGTGAAGCAGCCCTGGGGGCTGCCGGACTATTGTCCGAAGAATTTCGACCATAAGTTCCTCGGAAAGATACCGGTTAAGCGTGCCCTCGCGATGTCTCGCAACGTCTGCTCGGTGCGCATCGCCCAGCTGGTCAGTATCGATAGTGTGGTCGAGACCGCCCGGTTGGCTGGTGTTACTTCCAAGCTGGACCCCAACCTTTCACTGGCATTGGGCAGCTCGGCTGTCTCTCCGCTCGAGCAGGCTGGTGCTTACGCCACGTTCGCCCGCGGCGGAGTAGCCATACGCCCGCAAGTAATCAGACGAATCGAAAACAACAAGGGGCAGGTAATCGAGGTTTTCGAACCGAGAGTGGACAAGGTATTCGAGCCGGAGCCGGTAGCCGAACTGCTTGAATGTCTCCAGGAAGTGGTGAAGTCGGGAACCGGTACTCAAGCCCGGTTGCCCGACAGACCTGCCGCCGGCAAGACCGGCACGGCTGACGAATCGAAAGACATCTGGTTCATCGGCTTCACGCCCGATTTAGTGACTGCGCTCTGGGCTGGCAATGACGAAAATCTGCCGATTCAGGGAGCGCATGTCACCGGCGGCGATATCATGGCCAAAATCTGGAAGAGTTACAATGTCGCCTACTATGAGAAGCATCCGAGTCCACCTGGTTCTTTCCTTTCACCGACCAAGGTGGTCGAAGAGGAGAAGCGGAAGGAAGACGAGCAACAGCTTAAGGAGCAACAGTCTCAGGAAACGGAATTGTTGCCGTCTCCCAACTTGACTCCGGCTGACACGCCGGTTGGCCTTCCCGGCAATGGCGGCAGCGAGCCAGGCGCAAGCGGACGGCTGCCGGCGCCTGACTCGGGACAAGCACCGTTGCCAGTGCCCGGGCTTTCGCCTTCGCCAGCAACGACTCCAGCCGGCTCCGTGCCTGCTCCGGCGCCGGCTGGAGTCGCTCCGTTTTCCGGACCCTTGCACACTCAGCCGCAAGCTCCGCCGGGCGCACCCGAAATGGTTCCGCATCCGCTTAGACCGGGACCTACATTAATGATGCAAATTCCCGAAGGCGGCGCCGCGCAGCAAGCCGAGTCCCCAGCTGGAAGCCCGGCTACAATTCTTGATACACGCAAAGGCGTTACTACCTTTCGCTAGTAAAGAAGCTGGCAGTGTTCAAACCGGTCCGGCATCTTGAAAGCTTGCCGGGTAATTGAAAGGCTTGCTGATAAAGCAAAAGGAGCTCTCTGTGACCGCAAAGCCCGACTTGAAAACTGATGATCTGGCTTTTGACAGCTCAAAGGCAGCGCCGATGACGCGCAAGGCGTCCCGGGCTTTTCGGATCTGGATAGCGGTAGTAATTTGTGTGCTGGCGGCGCTCTGGGTAGAGACGAGCAAAACGACGCATCAAACTTACAACTTGTTCCTGAGCGGCGATTCGCAGGTGCTGGGAGCGGCCGTAATCGTCGATGGCAAGCTGTGCGGAGCGATGTCCGGCTCAGGCAGCAGCGGGCTGGGCGGTTCTATTTATTATGGTCGCGTCAGCAACGGTCGCCATAAGATTGAAGTCCGGAAGCAGGGCTTCACCCCGTTGGTAAAAGAGATAGATATGCACGGAGAGGACTACATCAGCGTGGACCTGAATCCGACAAAGCTATAAACTTGTTGCCCAGGGACGGCTTTCGCTTTGGAGGTTTACTCAATGGCCGAATCCAAGTGGATTGGCCTGCTGGGCGTAGGCGCGATCCTGGGCGTATCGCTCTTGATGTCCAACAACCGCAAGGCGATTAATTATCGATTGGTTGTCTCCGGTCTGATTTTGCAGTTGTGCATGGCGCTGTTTGTCCTCAAGGTAGAATTCGGCCAGCAATTGTTCCGGCAGATTGGCGACGGCATTACAGCGCTGCTTCACTTTTCGGATGCCGGAGCCGGCTTTGTATTCGGTCCGCTGGTAAGGAATCCGGAAGATCTCGTCAAGCTTTTCGGTCCCGGCTCCGACTATATCTTTGCCTTCCGCGTAGTCCCGACGATCATTTTCGTCTCCAGTCTGGTCAGCATCTCGTACTTCCTGGGGATCATGCAGAAGGTGGTGCAGGTGGTGGCACGGGTGGTGGCGCTGATTATGGGCGCGAGCGGGAGCGAGGCGCTCTCCAATGCCGCCAGTGTTTTTGTCGGGCAGGTAGAGTCCCAGCTTTTAATCCGCCCGTATGTTGCTTCCATGACGATGTCCGAGCTGCTGGCCTCCATGTCCGGCTCGATGGCCTGCGTGGCAGGCGGTGTGTTGGCCGTTTATATCGGTCTGGGTATCAAAGCGAGCTATCTTTTGACGGCAAGCATCATGGCTGCTCCTGGCGCCCTGGTTATCTCCAAGATAGTTTGGCCTGAAACGGAAGAATCGAAGACCAAGGGCAAAGTTCAAATAGAAGTGAAGCGTACCAACGCCAACTTGATTGATGCCGCCGCGCACGGCGCTTCCGATGGGCTTAGAATCGGGCTGAACGTCGTTGCGATGCTGATCGCTTTTATTGCCTTGATCGAGCTTGGTGACGGCTGTCTGGGCTTGCTGGGAAAACAACTGTTTGACTGGGGTTTACGCACCGATGCGCTCGGTCTCGATCTGTCCCATCTGCGCCTGCGCGATCTGTTTGGATGCATCTTTGCTCCCCTGGCCTGGCTGCTCGGTGTACCCTGGGTCGATGCGCATGTTGTCGGGCGCTTGATGGGAGAGAAGTTGGTAGTAAATGAATTCGTCGCCTACACTGACTTGTCGGCGATGCTGAAAGGGCTTTCACCGGAGCATATCGGACCGCATGCCGAGCGAATAGTCACCTTTGCGCTTTGCGGCTTCGCTAACTTCTCGTCAATCGCTATTCAGATCGGCGGCATCGGTGAGATTGCGCCGACCAGACGGCAAGACCTCGCACGGCTCGGCATAAAAGCGCTCATCTGCGGGACAATGGCGAGCTACCTTTCGGCAACCTTGGCGGGGCTGCTGGAGTAACAGCGGTGCTATCTCACTTCGAGCCTCACCGGCAGGCAGAAATTGAACATGTAGTTTTCACGGTCGGGATCGTGCTCGAGCGGTTGAGTCTCGCCGGTTTCATCGGTTGCTCTGGCTAGCAGCGTGATTTTTCCCGGAGCCGAGGGGGTCAGCCAGGCGTACTCCCAGAGCTGCCAGGCATAGCGGACCGGCTCTCCAACTAGCTTGGCTGGTGACCATGAGGCTCCGCCGTCTTGCGAGATTTCGACTTTCGCAACCAGTCGTTCGCCGGCCCAGGCAGCTCCGTTTATGGTCAGCCGGCAATTGCGCTCCACCGTTTGATTGGGCAGAGGATAAGCGATCTCCGCTTTTACGAGCATGCGCGAAATAGGCACTCGCACTGGATGCCCGTCCTGGCGTTGCCAAAATGCATAGTCGGTCGTCTGAAAGTAACCGCCGAAGCTCGTCTCGCTCACTATGATTCTCGAAAGCCACTTGACGGAAGCCATCGCGTACCAGCCGGCAACGATCGCGCGCAGAGGAAAGCCGTGCTTGGCAGAGAGCTGCTCGCCGTTCATCTGATAGATAAGCAGCACATCTTTTTCCATCGCCTTTGCAATCGGCAAGCTGCGAGCGAAGTGAATCGGACCGGGCGGCTTAGGCTCCTCTTTCACTTCACCGCAGTCGGCTCCTTCCAGAATCACTTCCGCTGCCGTCGCTTGTACGCCTGCCAGGTTAAGCAGGTCCGCAAGCGATATGCCGGTCCAGGCGGCAGTGCTTGCACCGCCCAGCTCCCACTTAACCCCTTTGACCGGCGGCGTAAGGAAAATGCGATTGTTGCCGGCGCATTCCAAAGTCGAGGTCAGCGTTCTTGTCGGCATTGACTTGATGTCATCGAGCGTCAGCTCGAGCGGTTTGTCAACGGCGCCCTCCACCTTCAGCCGCCAGCTGTCGCTGTCAATCTCTGGCACTGCAAAATGATTGCGAACGTAGAATCTGCCGTTCGGAGTAATCAGTCCATCGAGCCGGTTAAATGGATACTCCAGAACCTCCGGGTCGTCGGAGAGAACAATCGGGTCCGACATTACTGGCACTCCCCATCTCCGGTGTAGCTATATCTCGCCAGCCAAGTATAACCGGTATCTCTGCTAGAGCCTGGCTTCGCTGGCTTTGTTGAAATCGCTATAACTTTCCGGCCGTTCAATTTGCAAATATTCATCAAGTTGAGCGGTAGTTGCCTGGCGGCTATCGTCCGGATTTAGCTGTAGGATCATCAGGTCGTAACTTCTCAGAGGTGTCTGGTGCCGATAGTACTTGGCCGGGCTGCGCGCTCGGTAATCTGGTTGTTGATCGCCTGCATCGGTGCAATTTCGCTCGGCGTAATTGCAATCACGCGCAACGAGCAGATCAATGCGCTCTGGCTGGTGTCGGCAGCGCTGGCAACCTTTGCCGTCGGCTATCGCTTCTACAGCCGAATCATCGCTGAGAAAGTATTCGAGCTTAATGACGAGCGCACCACTCCAGCCGTTGAAATTAATGACGGGCGGGACTTCGTGCCCACTCACAAATGGGTGGCCTTCGGCCATCATTTTGCAGCGATCGCCGGTGCCGGACCGCTGGTCGGTCCAATCCTGGCTGCTCAATTCGGTTATCTTCCCGGCACTCTCTGGATCATCATCGGAGTCGTGCTGGCTGGCGCAGTTCAGGATTTTGTCATTCTCTGTGCGTCGTTGCGCTTACGCGGTAAATCGCTCGGGCAGATGGCCAAAGAGTTGATCGGCCCGCTGGCCGGCGTGGTGGCGCTGGTGAATATCCTGCTGATCATGGTGATACTGATGGCGGTGCTGGCCCTGGTCGTTGTCAATGCATTGAAATCCAGCCCCTGGGGTTCATTTACGCTTCTGATGACCGTTCCGATTGCAATCTTCGTCGGCTTGTACATGCGTTACTTCAGACCGGAGAAAGTCTTCGAGGGCTCTGCGCTCGGTGTAATTCTGACAATTCTTGCCGTCTTTGCCGGTAAATGGGTGGCTGACAGCCCGGCGCTGGCCGGCTACTTTACTCTCAGCGGTACTCAGCTTTCGATTGCCGTGATGACTTACGGCTTTGTCGCTTCGGTGCTGCCGGTCTGGTTCTTGCTGGCTCCGCGGGACTATCTTTCGGCCTTTCTCAAGGTAGGCACGATTGTGCTTTTGGCTGCCGGCATTCTGGCGATTCGTCCGGTCTTGCAGATGCCACCACTGACGGTGTTCGTTAACGGGCAGGGACCGCTGTTTACAGGCAGCATCTTTCCGTTCTGCTTCATTACAATTGCTTGCGGCGCTATCTCCGGGTTTCACTCTCTGGTGTCTTCGGGAACCACGCCTAAAATGCTCTCGCGCGAATCTCACGCCCGGCCGATCGGATACGCCGGCATGCTTTGCGAGGCGACGGTGGCCATCATGGCCATTATCGCCGCGTCGGTTCTGCAGCCAGGCACCTACTTCGCCATCAACAGTCCGGCCGGTGTAGTGGGCAAAGTGCCGGCCCAGGCCGCCTCGGTGATCAGCTCTTGGGGCTATCCGGTCTCGGTTGGTGAAATGGAGCAGTTGGCTGCCGATGTCGGCGAAACGACTTTATGGGGAAGAACCGGTGGCGGCCCGACGCTGGCCGTGGGAATGGCGCATATCTTCTCCCGTTTCGTAGGCGGTGCCGGCCAGCTGGCGTTCTGGTATCACTTCGCAATCATGTTCGAGGCCTTGTTTATTTTGACCTGTCTGGACGCGGGCACCAGGGTTGGCCGCTTTCTGTTGCAGGACTTTCTGGGGTTAATCTGGAAGCCGCTCGGCAGAACCGCCTGGTATCCCGGTGTCATTTTGAGCTCGGCTCTCGTTGTCGCTGGTTGGGGCTACTTCCTCTATCAAGGCGTGGTCGATCCGCTGGGTGGTATCAATAGTCTCTGGCCTCTATTCGGCATCGCCAATCAATTGTTGGCGGTGCTCGCGCTCTGTGTCGGAACAACGATGATCATTCGCATCGGCAAAGCGCGCTGGTGCTGGATTACCTTGCTGCCGCTTGGTTGGTTGCTTACTGTCACAATGACGGCCGGAATTCTCAAGGTGTTCAGTCCGTTGCCCAAACTTGGATTTCTTGCGCATGCTGCGATGTTGCAAGCAAAAATAGCCACTGGCGCCTTGCCGGCAGCCGAGCTGAACACTACCCGCACGCTTATCTTCAACGATCAACTCGATGCCTTCATGGGATTGCTGTTCATGGTATTGGTGATAATCATTTTGGTTGAAGCGTTCCGCTCCTGGTTTCGTCCTGCCGCGGCGCAACCGGAGCCGGTTGCACCGCATGCAGGCAGCAGCGAGCCGCGCCAACCGGAAGGAGAGATTGGTCCGGCTCGCTGCTGCTAATCTTTGATAAGTAATCATCGTATAATTGTGAATTGACCGAAAGTTTTTTGTTGCACTCAATCAAAATGTGGCAATATAAAGTAGGTTAGGAAGATTGTATGTTGACAAGCCGACGGTCCTGCAGGCGGTTCCAAAGTAGAGCTGGCGAGTGATGATCTCGGGATTCAAGAAAGCAGCACTTTATTTGATTCTGGCCGTTGCCATCTGGGGCGGCATTACGCCGCGCTTGCTTCCTTGCTCTCCGGATGCGGCAATGGCTTGTTGCGTGCAGGATACTGAGCAATGCGCAATGGATGTGGATTGCTGCCAATGCGAATCTTCGCCGGCGCGGGATGCTTCTGTTCCAGTTGCAGTCAAACCGCCCAGGCAGATTGAACTGCCAGTCGGTGTGACATTTTCCATGGTTCCCCCAGTCGCAGACCTGATTGCAGCCGACTTTTCCAGTTTGCGCCAGGTCAGCTTGAAATGGAAACCACCGAAGATCTACCTTCTCAATCGCTCACTTCTGATTTAAGAACTCTCCTGCCTCAAGCATTAACTTCCGCACTCTGTGAGGCGGACGGTACTTGTATTCACAAATTAGGAGAGATTGTTATGAACCGTATTATCACGTTGTTCTTCCTGTTGACCATGCTTCTGTCCGGTTTCGGGACTACACTCAGCGCTTCTGCCGAAGGAGCCAAAGGTGGAATGTCCTGTCAATCGGTTTGCAGCTCCTGCGCAGCAAAGTGTGAAAAGACGCTGGCTTACTGCAAAAAGAAAGGTGGCAAGCATGTCGAAAAGGCGCATCTAACTGCAATTCAAGATTGCATAGCGACTTGCAAATTAAGCGATGACTTCATGAAACGAGGTTCCGCCATGATGAGCAAGGCTTGCGAGCTGTGTAAAGAAGCTTGCCTCAAGTGTGCTGAGGCTTGCGAAACCTTCAAAGGCGACAAGACTATGAAGGATTGCGCCGATGAATGCCGCAAGTGCGCGGCCTCTTGCGAGAAGATGTCCAGCTAGCAAGAGCGGATGCTCAAGTCGAGTGCGGGGGCCGATCTGTCGGCTCCCGCCTTTACTTGTAATCGAACTGTTGCGGCAGATGCGGGCGAAGCTTGGGCCAAGATTGGCGATAGCCAGGTAGAGCTTCACGCCGAGATCTGGTGACTGGTCGGGAGTTAGGTTGACTGCAGCCGGCCGGCGATCGCATTTTCGTAAGTCTGACATGTGGAGTTCTGTGTGGAATGCAATCTTCGCGACCAGATTAATTTGGCTTGAAACCAAGCCGGATAAGGTGCTAGTCGCCTCGTGAGCCGGAATTTGGTCGGACGATTCCAATGTTGTGTCTAGAATTGCTGAATTTCGTATATGAGCAACTAGATAGTTAGCTGTATCCCCCACCGATGAACACCGGCGCTAGCTTCAAATGAGGAAACTAACGTGTAAGAGTAAACCTGGTCGCAATGAGTGACGGAAGTAAGAAAGAAAGAATATTGGACAAGTGGTTGCCGGAAGGGGTAGTAAGCGATGCTGTTCGTTCTGCTCTGTATTCGGGCATCGAGTCTCCAGCAAATTCAGTCGGGCAGCTGTGGAACAAGACTGCCGGTCGCCAGTTAGGTAAAGTCGAGTCGCTTGGCTTAGTGAGCGCACCGACCGAGGCGACTTTCGGAAGCTTTCGTTGGCATGCGCAAACAATTGGTGGCGCAGCTGGCATGGTGGCTCCGTTCCTGCTGAGTAGGGTGATGGTCAAAGGGGCGTCTTGTACAGGCGCGAGCCTGACCGCGCGCGTTTTTGGTCAGGCAAGAACCTTTGAGTTAGCTGCCTCTAGCGGTCTGAGACTAGCTACTCCGGTATTGGAGGCCGGTGCCACCGGAGCGGTCTTCGAGGGATTGTTTCGCCCGGTTGAACCCAAAGATGGCAGCTTCTGGGCGGCGCGAGCGCGCAACTCTGCTGTAGGCTTTGCAACTTTCTCGGTCATGGCCGGCACGAATCAAGGCTTAAAAGCGCTGGATAGAGCCGCCTATGCAAGCTCTCCCTGGATGATTAACACGTACCGGAGTGACCTAAGAAGACAGGTCGTTTCGGGCGGAATCGCCGGTTTTTCCGACGCCCAGTTCCGATCGCTTGCCTCAGGCAAAGGGCTGGCTTCTGGCGATGAAGTGTTGCATTCGACTTATAGCTTTGCTTTGTTGGGAGGAATGACTCGTACCGCCGGCGAGCTTGGTGCGCGCGCGCGCGGGAGGCTTTCAGTTTCTGATGTAGTGGCACGCGATGCGAGCCTGCAAGAGGTCGTGAAGCAATCAGACCAGTCAAAAATGTTGTTGAGCGATTTCGGTGATGTGCGCGTCAACGCTGCCGAATTCAAAGGTGGTCCGGAAAACGGTCTGGCACGGACCAGTGGGCTCGTCGAAGCAATGTCCGCGCAAGAAGCTAAAGCGGCAATTGCGCCGGCGGAGAGCTGGGATGTCGTGGCGAAAAGGAAAATGTCCGAAGCCAAAGCCAGTGAGGCGGCCAGGGCTGCGGAGCTGGAGGCACATCTAAGTAAGGTCCAGGCTGAGGCGAAAGAACGTGGACTGCCTGACCAGAATTGGGAGCAGAACCGGCATGCTCTCATTCGAGAAAGAGCATTCCTGAACGATATTCAAAACAAGCTCGGCGAGGCGGCGGAGTACAAGGTGTCAATTGAGGCGCTGGAAAGGGCCTGGTACCGGAAATGGTCGCAGACTGTCGAGCCTGGTCAAGAGCTGCAAGCCAGGCTGTCTCAAAGTTTCAACGCAAATCATGCCGAACCGGCCAGCGCCGAGAAGTACAACCAGAGCATGCGAGATACCGGACCGGCTAAGGCTGCCGTAGTCGAGCCGCATCTTCCGGCTGATAAGCATGCCACCCTGGTCGATATCGGGTCGGCTGATGGTTTCGTGCCAGATGCGCTGACGCGATCTAATCCGAAAGTGACTGCTTTTGCGCTCGAGCTTGATCCACACTCATTCCTCGGTATGTTGGCGAAAAGCCGGGCCGATCGTGCCGGTCTCGCGGGCGGGCAGCAGCCGGAAGCGCCGTTTAAACCGCTGCCTATTTTCGCCGATGGGGTGATGCCGAAACTACCGGTCAAAGCTGTCGATGCATTTACATCCTTGAGCAATGTGCACGAGTTGATCTCTTATCCCAAGCAATACTATGGACCTTTCGAGCTTGGCAACGCACGTCTGGCGATTTGGCAGTGGGCAAGGTCTTTGAAGGATGGCGGCAAGATAGTGGTTAAGGACTTCATGCTGCCGGAGGTAAAGGGAACGGATACGGTCGTGCTCAAATTCAAGGACTTGACCGGAACGCGCCCGCAAAGTTGCTTTGAAGGTGAACCGGTTGCTGCAGAGTATTTGGATGGTCGGGCCGGGAAGTTGTGGTTCGAAGAGTTTGTCGGCCAGCGGCCGTGGCGCGTGACCGAGAATGGTGCTGCAAAGAATGGGCAGCCTGAGTTTGCGACCGTGAGCTTTCAGGGAAAGAACTTGAGATATCGTTGGCTTCAAGATGGCAGCGGTATTGAATGCGACCTCGCGACGGCCGGTGAGATTATGGTCTCTTCGCGCTACGGAATGCTTGAAACGCGCAACGAAATGAAAGGCGTGATGGCCGAGCAATTTATGAATCTTACCCGTGATGGTTATTCGAGTTTCTTTCGAGCAGCCAGTCCACTCGGATACAGGCTTAAGCGCATCGGTGAACCATCGTCGAAGGCTGGCGCCGACTATCTACAACACCGCCAGCAGTATTTCGAGCTGTTTGCCAAGGACCCTGCTACCGGTAATCTGTCACCGGTTGATCTGTCAGCGGGCAACAAGGGAATGCATGTAACTTATCAAGGCGCCTTTGCCAAAGTCCCTGCTGGCGCGATCAAACATCTGCTCGACATCGGCACCGGACCGCTGGAGCGGTCGCTGCAATTTCAACCGCTCTTGAGATTCTCGTCTCACGAACAAAAATTCGGTTCATCGCAGATTGCCACCGGCTTCAGTAGCGTTCCGTCTGTCAACTCCTTTCTGACTGAGTATTGCTGGCGATTTTTCAGTGGTGCCAAGAAGTAATTGCGGGGAATCCGCCACCCAGCTCACTTACCGGTGGGACCGACAGCGTATGGACCGTGGGCTCCGGTTGCAACGTGCAGGCAAGCTGCGGTTTTGGTTATTTTGCTCACTAGGGATTGCTCAAATCGATCGTTGGACTGCGCCATCAGTTTTAGCACCGGATGGTGGAGCAGTAGATGAGGCAGCGAGACCTCACTGCTCGTCGCGACAATACCCCCGTCCAAGCTGTGATTCACAATTCTTCGGTGACCTTCCCAGAGCCCCAGATCGTCTGTCTTTCGATGAATGCTCAGCGCCTGTCCGGTCGAGAGAGAAGTTTGCATGTTGCCATAGCTGACTCGCACATCGCCGGCACCGCGGTCATGCAAGACGCTGATTGTGGCTCCGGACTTCTCCTTTGTTAACAAGACAATCGCTCCGGCTGCGATCGTAACCGTCGCATCGCCAACAATGGCTGCACTGTCCTTGTTGGAATTTATGCATGACTCCCCCGACTTCAAGCGGATAATGCCGCCGTGAGCTAGTGAAACTCTCGCATCGGGTCCGCGCAGCACTGTTGCTCGGGGCAAGGTTAGCTTGTGCCCGCTGGCTGGTACGCCGGATGCAACCGGCTGGCTGAATGCAACCGGTTGGTACGACGAACCTCTGTCGGTCTCTGATTTAAATGGCACTGCTTGTGGTGCGGAGCCGGTAGGAAGTGCATTGGCCTCGGAGGGCGCTGGCATTGATTCCATCTCCGGGAATCTGCCAGTCTCGGCGAAGAATTGCGCGCGCCCTGCAACTCCTTTGATCTGCGCATCTGAAAGCCCCAGTCCCTTAAGAGCCTCCGTCCCGCTTGGGTCCTTCAGCAGCTGAGCGAAGGTGTTTATCTTCAACTGCGTTGCAGGTGAAATCGACTTGCCGGAAAACATCATGATCTGTCCTTCGGCGGAGTCCGGGCTTACTGCCCCTTCCGGTAGGAACCATTTCGGTTCAGTCTCCTGGCTGAAACCACGGCCCAGGTCTATATTGCTTACCTTCACCGATTCACCACGACCGCTCACCATGAAGTTGGCGCCATGCATATCGCTGTCGCCATAAATCAGTCGCTCTACCAGCGCCTGTTCGAAAACGGCATCGAATGCTTTGGCTTCCACTTTTGATGCTGGTGGCCGGCCCAGATACTGCGACAGGGACTTGGAGCCGGCAAGCTCCTGCACCATCGCCGGTGCCGAGCTGCCGTCAGGCAAAGTCACTTCTCGCACAGCAGTAGCCGGATATGGCGAATCAAATCCGAGCATCTGATTGAGCTGATGGGCTGCCTGCTCGAAGGTAACCCTTTCTGCAAAGTTTTCGCCACCGGGCACGGCAGCCCCTTCGTTGGTGACTCGGGCGATCACTACTTTAGGACCGTTTTCAGGACTCTGGTGCACGGCGAAAAATGTTTGGAATCCGCTGGTGTTTCCACCAATCAGCTCCTTTGCCTCAACCGCTCCCGACAACAGTCCTTGCTGGCGTTGACTTAGTGATGGCGGCTTTGTTGACAAATCCGAAGTGTTTGCGTTCAAGCCCGGAGCCTCGAATACAGTAGGAGCTTCGTGATCTCCAGCATTTAGTGGGGGTGAGCCTACCATGCTGTTGCGAAAGTCTATAGCAAGATCCCGAAGAACTTCTGGCGAGGCTCCCTGTTTCACGGCCTCACTGTATGATTTTGCAAAATTGGAAAAGTTTTCTTCTGTAATCCCGGAGAGTCTGGAATTGCTAGACAGCGGCAGATTGGATAACTGCTCGACAGAGCTCGCTGGTCCATTGATTTCTGCAGAGACCACCGTCAGTCGTGTGTTCAGAAATTTATTGATGGATTGGTTTATGCCTGTCAGAGTATTGTAAGCCGCCTGTGTACTGAGAGCGTCTTGAGGGCTAATTAAAGGATCGGCAGAGGCTTTATAACCGTCACCCTGACTTGCCAGATACTGAAGCTTTGATTGCGCGGCACGTATTTCCGGGGAAAGTAACGCCGGATCGACAGCAGCTGCAGCGCCAAATCGATCAGTAAGCATGAAGGCGATTGCAAACTCGGAAATGTTTTGTGTTCGACCATCCAAATAACTTGTAAGTTGAGCGTTGTCACCGGATGACAAGACTTGTCTCACCTGAGACTGATCGGCTCCTTTCATGATGTCAGCGAATGTGGTGACAGCACGCTGTGAAGCCATGATTGGCTCGAAGGCTGTTTTCTGATAAACATCAAACAAGCCTCCAAATGGCTGCATGAGTGCTACTCGGTCACTGTTGGGAGTATATGTGCGTAGCAATTCCCCGAAGGAAAGGCTACCGTCCTGCGCTTTGAGTGACAACTTGAACATTTCCGCTTGCATTTCCTTGAAGCTCAACAGATAGCCGACATCCGAACCATTTTGAGGATCCTGTCCTATATTTGGAATGTATTCGACTGTCTTAAGTCTAGTAACCAAGGCATCCACTTCAGCTGGAGTGGCTTGTCTGCCTAATTCTCCGCGTAACTGATCGCTTATAAAAGTCCTGTTTTGATCGATCATTGAATGATAAGCGCTCTGCAACTGCTGCCGGATCTCTGGGTCGAGCAATCGAGAGTCGACCAGATGCCCTGTTTCATGATCGAAGGTCAAGACTCGGCTATTGGCTTCGCCTGAGGCTTTTACTGAAATAGTCATTTGGCTCGAACTGAAGCTACCTGCCTTTCCAGAAAGCTGCGGATCGAATACTACTCTTTCCGGTCGAATCCCCAGTGTCTCAAACTCTGCCAGCACTGCATCGACCACCTTACTGCTCGTACCGTCGTGGATTTCCAACTGTACGCCCCGTAAAGAGGTTGTGGTGAGTCCTTCCCCACCGTAGGCGTAGGTTCCTGGTGGTATAGTGAATTCGCCCGTTCCTGCCCCTGCAAGCCGTTCAATAAGCGATGTGAAAGTTTGCTGTACCCGATTTGTGAATGAGCCGACATCTGCTGCTTCCGAAACAACATCCGGACCGATGTTGGTGTGCAACTCTCTGATGCTTTCGCCGGAGTTCAACTCGGCGCGCGACGCATCGGCAACAACTTTGTCTAAGCCTGACTTTTGAAGCGCGAGTTTGTCCTGGCTCACGATTCGTTCGAGTCGTAGTTCGGTTTGACTTGGGTTGACATTTGCCTGATCGGCCCCCACGAACCGGTCTAGTCGTTGCTCCGTATTGGTCAAAAATGGGAGTATGGCTGTCTCGCCTGGTTTGGTAAAGGACCAATTTTCAGCGCCGTTGAGTCCCTTGATTAACCCGCTTCCGGCGATGTTGACAGCTCCGAAAAGTGCGTGAGTTTTCATTCCGTCAGTGAAAGCCTGTGTCGCAGTATTGAAGAGTACTTCTCCGAAAGATACGCCGGGTGCAATCTTGCCTTGCGCGTAGTTACTGGTAACTGATATTCCTTCCGATATAGCATTCGATAAGCCAGCATCCAGGAAACCGCCCAGATATTGTCCAGGCAATTGGCCGGTGTACTTGCTGATGCCTGCAGTCAGCGGTCCGGTCAGTGGCATCGCAAGTAGGTTGCCAGCCTGGTTGAGAAATCCTTGTTTGTATCCGGTCAGGTAAGCAGTGCTCATCTCTTTGACTGCGGTGTCAAAGTCATTGCGGCCGAGGCTGTCTATGCCTACATACAGTCCAGTCGCAGAGCCTTGCAGCGTGGCGGTCGCCGCCAATGACATAGATGCTGCCGGTAGGAGACCTAGTCCCATCCCTCGTACCGCGTTGAATGTGGCTGAGCCGTATCCTACCGAGGCAATGGAGACTGTTGTATTGACGAACGCATCAGAGCCGTCCTGCCATGTCTGGTATGCTTTGAGATCTACATTGTTGATGCTAGACACCGTCCTGTCACCAAGATTTTGCTGATATAAAAACTGCGAGAAATAGATTTTTGTGAACTCTGAATTACTTGATGCCTTAGCCAGACGATCACCGATTGCCTGAATTTCCGTATGAACATCACCGAGAAATTCTTTGCGAAAGTCGATTGCCTTTTCTCTGCGCTCACCGACGCTGTCTCCGTAAAACCCGACTTGTTGCAGCAATGTGCCGGTCGGGCTGAATCCATCCGGTGCATGCTGGAGTGCAGCCGAGAGCGGAGACATATTTGTAAACCCCCAGTCGGCCACCGACTGCGCAAATTCGAAGACGTTGTCTAACGTTTGTCCCAACCCGGTTCGCAAGCCACTTTGCTTACTTGCATTCAGCTGCTGATTGGCTGCCACCAGGGCGTTTTGATTTTGCGCTGTGATTGCTACCTCCTGCAGCATCAGCGGCTTGGCCTTTTCCAGAAGGAAAGGCAGGGCTTCGTTCATTACTTCTTTATCGCTTTCAGTCAGTGAGTTGCTTCGGTATCGATCGGCAAATCCTGCCTCGAGGCGGCCTTCTAAGGAAGGGGGTAAACCAATTCCTGCTTCAAAATCATTCAAATTGAAAATCTCGCTCCAGCCACTTACCAGCGGGCCCTTTATTCCATCGCGAGCGGCCATGAGCTCCAGGCTGGAATTCCACTGAATCGTGTCGAAGACGATTTGTGTCTGCTGAAACTGCTGAGCAGTATTAGCCCTTCGATCTATGTCAATACCGCCATTTATGGAGAGCTCGGTGTGGTTGGAGATTTTATTTCCATAGTTGACAAACGCCGAGTCGGAAAAGTTCATGGCGCTTTGAGCCTCATCAAGAGTAGTTGCCCCATTCAACTTTCTGACTACATCACTGGCCATTTCGACCTCGCTAGCGAGAAACTGCGAAAGCGACTTGCGAAGTGACTCGAAACCGGCATTTTGCAAGGTGGACAATCCCGCTGACGCGTTAAGCAGGTTGTTGACGACACTCAATTGCGCGTTGAGGATTGAGAGCTGCTCGTCACTAATGTCGCCCTCACGCAGGTTGAGCAACTCCGCTTGTGTCGCCAAAAGTTGGTTTTGCAGGTCTTGCCCCGAAGAAGCACCGCTGACAGTGCCCTGGAGAGCTGCAAGCGCATCCTTTATTCCTTGAGCGAAGTTGGCCGCACCATTGGCCAAGGCAAGGGCATTCTGTTGAATCTTGGCATCAGCTAGCGCCTTTGCTTGCTCGAGCCTGTCAACAGTCCGAATTGCCAGTGCCTGTTCTACTGGCGTACCGTCTTTGAGCTGCCCGATTAGATTGCTTTGACCCAGTCTGGTTGCGGACTGCTGATACTGCCCTAGTTGATTTGAATTTACTTCCTGCACAAACGGCACCAGAAGCTTTGGTGTCTGCGCCAGCCCGGGTAGCTCGGCAAGCTTGCTGGCGAGGTCTTCCGGCAATGTTCCCAGGTCCCTGGGCAGACTTGCTTCCAGCTTATCGAAAAAATTGAAGTAGCTGTATTGCTGATCGAGATAGTCGTTTTCAGTGCTGGATGACGAGCCCCCAGTGCTGCTGATAGAGACGGTGCGCAGGAGTAAAACAAGGTCGTCAAAGACGTGCGAGCTGCCACCCGGTATCTGAATCTCGTAGGCCGGACCCTGGACCGCATTATTGGGAATCGGCCCTTCGAAAATCACCTCACCAAAAACTGTGTAGAACTCATAGTGATAGCTTGGACTGCTAATAGTGAATTCTTCGGTTGTGGAGGATTCCACCGAGCTTGCTACGATGCTGGGAGAGGCTTGTAGAGGTGGTGCACCAATTTCAATCAGTCCGACTAGTTTGGAATTAATGTCCGTTCGCTTTACTTGATAAAAGGTTTCGGTATTTTCGAATAAGGTCTTCAAATAGTTGAAGCCCTGCTCCAGGAAGGGGCGGTCAACAGTGTTCGAGTCCTGCGTCAGAGTGTTTAACTGGCTTTCGGTGCCAGTAAGCTTTGCGCGCACTTCCTGCAGCTGTCCACTGAGCCTAGTACTCTCTTTCGTCAATTCAGTCAGCTTCGACTGTTGTTGCACCTTGGCGATGCTTTCTTTCTGATTCAAACTACTCAAAACGCGCTCTTTGATATCTAATTGCTCGCGCAGCGAGGATATCTCTTGCAGGGCAGTGCTTTGATTGGCAGACCCGGAATCGAGCGCTTGTAGCTGTCCTTCAAGAGCAGTTATCTGGGACTTGACAGTAGTTCTTTGTTGTCCCAGGTCCGCAATCAGCGTATCGAATTGCTGACCAAGGTTTTCCTGTTGGTTTTGAATCTGCAGCATCTTGCCTTCAAACAGAGCTTCCTGAAATTGCAGTCCGCCAATTTCAGTTTCGAGCATAGTCTTTTGCAGATTGAAAGCAGCGCCGTTGGCAGCTGTCTTGTCTGCGAAGCTGATGCTGGCGCTGCCGATGTCCAGCATGAATCGTGCTTGATTTACAACCCGACCGATATCCGTACTTTCATCTCCGGAAGGAAGCTCGATTGTTTGATAACCCTTCGCCGCTGGAATGAAAGGAACGCTACCGTCAAGTGCATTGGCCAATTGCACTTCAAATTCGTGTTCGACTTGCGGTAAATTGCTTATGAAATTGAGTTGCTCCGCGTTGTTGTCCAGCCGTTGGGTCAATTCAGGGAGCATTTGATCTCTTAGCTCACTGAGCAGTTTGACGAAGCGGTTCTCCTGTTGCCTCTCCTCATTTCTGACCGGCGGTGGTGGCAGCGGCTTCTGTCCATAGGTCGCGTCTGACAACTCGCTGGTGAGTGCAGTCAATGTGTCGCTCAGGTTGGTGCGCTGTGTCAGCAGATCCGTTCTGGTTTGTTGCAGGGTACCGGTATTGGCTCCGACCAATGGCGCGTTCAACAACTCCAATTCCACCTGTTGAATTTGCAGGTCCGTCAGATTTATCTGTTCGCCGATCCGACTGATTAGCAGATGAAGCTTTTGCGTGCCGTTCCAGTCGCTCCAGAGAGTCGGTTCAAAAGTGCTTTGTAAGTCGATGCTGTTCTGAACCTGCTGTACTTTCTCAGCCACCTTCTGTTGAAGCTTGAGATTCGATTGCAGTGGAATCGCGAACACAGACAATTGCGTAAGTTGTTGCAGTAGGTCGTTCTGGTTCAACGCTTCCTGAGCGACAATCTGATTCCTGCTGGTGTCTAGGTCATTGAGGCTAAGGTTAATTGACTCTGAATCGTCGGGGGTTCTAAGAAGCTGAATTTGCAGTTGTTGGGTCTGCAGCTCAAGCAGGGTAATCTGCTTGTCTGACAGGTCGGTCAGTGACCGGGAGCGCAGCATTAGCAGCCCTTGTGTCGCTGGCAGATTCTGATCGAGAAACGGCTTGTCTGACTCGCTTCCCAGCCGGATTTGCAGAGCTTCCAACTTTAAAGAATCACGATCTATTTTTTCTTGCAAGGACAATTGCTTCTTGCCGAGAGTCTGTATGTCTTGCAGCAGGTTGAGATCTGAAAGCGAGTTGTTTCTCTTGGACGGCAGCGAAATAAGTTCGGTGTTGAGTTCGACCAATTGAGCGGCGAAATCTTCGGCTCCATCCGGTATGGCAGCGATTTCGACAATTTGTTGAGTATAGAATTTGTCCAGGAGATTGAATTGTGACGAAGTCAGACTCCTGACTGTCACGAAAGGAATCTCCAGAAATGGTCGACTGGTAAGTGCCTTGATGCGGTTACCGACGAAGTCTAGTTTGTCTAACAGCCCTTGCACGGTGGTCTCACCGCGCAAATCAATCGGAATAATCTTAATCGGCCCGGCTGGCGTCCCAGTAGTGTTGATGGTTCCTGTCAGCAGATCTGGCTCATCAGTGGGCAACACCCCGGAGCTCAAGAGCACGGCTCCGCCGCTGGCTCCTGTACTGCCGGATGTGTTGATGCTGGCAATCGTCACCGCACCTGGTGCCTGCGTTATCAATAGACCGCCGGAGTTGCCGCTTCCGGAGCCGGTGGTTACCAGATTTCCTGTGTTGGCATCGCCACTTCCGGATATGCCAGCAGTTATAACTATCAAACCGCCGCTGCCACCGGATGATCCGAGCCCGCCTGAGGCAATCAGGTCTGCGACGGCGACTGAGTTTTGCGAAGCAATTACAATGGCGCCGCCGTCGCCGTTGAGCGCTGTTGTCGTCAACGCGCCCAGCGCTGCAACATTGTCGCCCTCGATATTAATGTCGCCGGCACCAGCCTGTCCACCAGCCGACGCGCTAATACCACCGTTGACAGTAACAACCGCCAGCCTGGAAGTGATCGAGACGTTACCGGCCTTGTTGCCTGCTCCTGCCAGAGAGCCTGTGCTGACCGCTGTTGCAGCAGACGGCCCCAGAAAGTTCACTGCAACCGAGCCGGCGTTGGCTTCCAGTCGAACGTCACCACCACTGCTTCCGGCCGAGGATGTGTCTATGATGCCAGAGACCAGTATCGCCTCTGCTGCTGCTAACTCTACCGAGCCACCGGCTTTGCCGGCGGCGGTCGCTGATGCGTTGACAGTGTCTATGAGCAGTGAACCAAGGCCGGCCAGACCAGCTATCACTTGAATGGGTCCGCTGTCAAAAGCGGTTCCACCTGCGCTTGTCACCTGAGCGACGACGATATCTTTTGCCGCAAAAAGATTCAATTCAGCGCCGCCCGAGGCGACGGTCAACGATGGCAGGCTGATAGTGCCGCTAGCCGAGCCGATAGTAGTAACCGAGAATGCTGGCAGGCACTGAAGGCATGTCGATGCCAGATCTTGCATGAATGTTTGCGGCAGATCCCCATTCAAAGTAAATTGCACGCCTGCACCGACCGTAATGTTGCCCGCTACGTTGCTGCCAATTGAATCAAGCTGTCCGACCAGTGTCTCTGGGGTGAAGATGCTGCCAAAAGCGAGCACGAAAAGCTCACCGCCGTCGGTACTGTGTGTCGCTACGGGAGAGAACAGACCGGTTAACTCAACGTCTCCGCCATAGTTGGCAATAAACTGGTCGCCGTCAACCGCAGTTGATGCTAGCTTGAGTGTGCCGGTGCCTACAATCAGATTCAGATGGTCGCTGATGGTTGAAACTTCTCCTTCAATGAGGCTGGTGTTAACGCTTACAGCTCCTGAGGGATTAACAAATTGCACTGACTGCCCGACCAGCGCACCACCGAACAGCGCGATCGCTGGAGACTGTTGATCGGCGCTGAATGCATCTATAACCGGGGTCATCGTAAATGTAAGAAGGTTGCTTGCGGCAATGGTGCCCAGAAGGTTGTTGATGTTGAGTAGCCGCCCGGTTGAATTTTGGATAGAGACGTTGCCCAGAAGCGACTCGAGGATGGACAGATTCGCCAGTTCATTGACGCTCAAGTCGACATTGCCAAGGATGGACTGCATGTGTCCCAGGTTCAACACAACCGGAGCGCTGAGCGATAAATCTTCGGCTGCCAGAATCGCCGGCGGCAAGGCGATTGCCCCGGTTGGCAAGGCGTTTACGATTGCGCCTCCGGCAGTGATGCTGAGATGTCCGGAGCTGCTGAGCAATCCGGAATTGAAAACATCACCGACAGCCTCGATGTTGAGGGTCAACGAAGCTGATGCGCTCACTACTCCGGGGGGAAGGACGCCCGGTAAAACGGTAGTGATAAGCGCTTCCGGATGATTAACCACGTTTTCCGCCAGCAGTTGGACGGACGAGATTGTAGCGTTCGAGGAGAAGAGCAAGTAACTGCCAAAGTTGACCAGGTCACCATGGAAATCTAACGAGTCGACGTCGGAGGCATTGTGCAAGGCTGTGACATCTGCCGGGATCACCAGTCCGGCCATTTTCGTGGCTAACTCAGCAGTGATGCTGAAGCTTCCACCGATAGCTACCCCCAACTTGTCCAAATCGGAACTCAAAACGAGCGGTTGTGCACCAGTATCTCTAACTTGCAGCACTGCTATGTACTGTCCGGCCGTGACAGAGTCCAGGTGGGCGATCGGCACGAGGTCAGTCCCTTGCAAGATCTCGATTGTGCTGCCGGGTGCCAATAAGGTCGCCGCCGGCATTTCGCTGGCTGTGGACAAAAGATTAAAGTTAGCGGTGAAAGTAAGTTGTTCGGCCGGCGCGGGGGGAAGGTCCGGTCTGTCTGTTAGCGTCGGCAAGGGCGGCGGTGGTGGCGGTGGCGGAGCTGAATCTGAATCGGGTGCTGCCACAATCAGTTGAGAACCTACTACCGTCAGAACTCCGCTACCAGCATTCAAAATGATCGCCCCATTCTTGAATGCAAACTCAGCAGTGCTTGCATCCACCAATCCGCTTGTCTGCAAAGCCGCCCAATTGGATGCAGGGTCTCGGTAGACTTGAACGATTTCGCCCAGCCCGTGAGACTCTTCGACCAGCTGTCCAGTAGTCCTTTCGGATCGGTCTTCGCGGACGATGTGCTCTGCAAGAGGAGGTAGTAGCAGCGGTTGTGTCGCCAGCAGCCCAGCCAGGTCAATTGTGGGTGAAACTCCGATCTCTACGCCGATACCGCCCCCTCTGTAGGGCAAGGGCTCATCGACTGCGCGTGCCACAATCGTCCCAAAAAATTTCAAAGGTGAGGTCGAGGCCAGTACGTTGACATTTCCGCCCCGAGCAATAACTGTACCCAGCTGGAGCGTTGTCGGATCGAAAACTGGATCGGAATTCGGTTGATGTAATCTGTCAAATTTGAAATTTATGTCCCCGAAGTTTGATAAGTAGCCCGTATCGGGAGCTATCTCGAGTTGGCTGGTAACGATAGATACGCTGCCTGCGCTCAGCAGCGAAGTCAAATCGACCAAGGTCCAGAATGTCGATTCGTCAAAAGCGTCTTCGGAAAGCGTAGTTTGTCCAGCCTGATATAGTCCTGACTCAAGCGTGAGCGAGTCTTGTCCAAAAAGTTGCAGGTCGCCGCTGCTGGTGAGCGACCTTGCTTCTGGATGGAAGTCGACTAGCATATTAGGGCTTACTGATACATTGCGTCCGCCAATTGCGACCAATTGTCCGCCGCCTGGACCCTGACTGATTATCTCGCCTCGAAACCGCAGGTTGCCAGAAAGGAATTGTTGAGAGTCGCTGTTCTGAAATGTCGTCGCCGGCACTATGAGAGCACCGCCCGCTGTTCGAGACGGGGCGAAACTGCCGCTGCCGTCCTTGCGACCGTCGATGAATTCGACCGAGCCTCCGACTATCTGAGGCTCGGATGCATAAATCTGTACCGAGCCGGCAAGACTGCTGTTGCTGCTGGTGTTGATGGACAGCTCCAGCTCGGACTTTCCGGAGGTGTGGTGGAAGCCATCGGGCAAGATAATGGAATCGCTGGTGCCCCCAACCAGACCTCCAAATGGACCTACCTGCTCGATGTTGTCGTTGTGCGCGATGATCAGCACGTCACCGCCGCTGCCGTTGTCCGACCTGGCATCTATGTTTGTTGCTGTTGAGCCGCTCGGTCCGTTGAGGTACAAGACTCCGCCGTTGCGGTATACCGATGGATTCGTTCCGGAATGAGCGACTATCGTCACATCGCCGGCGTCGCCATCGATTGCCGAAGTGTTGACCAGCAGTCCTCTCAGCACGATGCTTCCGCCCGTGTCCGATGGACCTGTAATCGTAAAGCGTGGCGTTGGCTCGTCAAACTGGATCTGGGTCGAAGCGGTATCGACATCGAAGTTGTAGCCGGCGACGATCGTCAAATCCCCTCCATTCGCTCCGGAGTCCAGTGCTGATAAGTCGATGTTGAGCGGATTGCCTAAGACATTACCGCTAGCCAGTACCGCCAGGTCCTGACCGTGAAAGACCAGACTGCTTGGAAGCGTGACATCGCCGCCGGAGTTTGCAATTACCGGATCTCCGGTCAGGTTCATGCTTCCGATGTGCAGGTCTCCGGCTTTGACAGCGAGTCTGGCGCTCCCGCCAGAGATGTTAACCGAGCCTGCTATCCGTTCTACCTGTGAGTCGATTGCACCAGCAGGGCTGTCGAACTGGACTATCTTTGCATCAACGGACCCGCCCTCTATTAACAGGAGTCCCTTTGTGAATGAGGCGCTGCCAGAGGTTATCGCTGGAGCGAGTGTAGAGAACTTTACTTGCTCCAGGGCAAGAATTGTTCCGAGGGTGTTTTGAATGTTTAAGGTTGAGCCGAGCAAATTCTCAATGTTGACACTGCCGGCCGATGCGTTCATTACTGCAGTGTTAGTCAACTGAGCGGTCACTGCATTTAAGTTTGCCGCCTGTGATGCGAGGAGCCCCTGATTTACGATAGAGCTTGCAGACAGGTTCAAGTCTTGAAGCGCTTGCATGATCGGTGCCTGCGCCCCAGCAGTGAGCAAGGAGTTGATAATCGAGCTGCCGGCCGTTGCTGTAAGGTCGCCAGAGCTGGCAATCGTGCCCTGGTTTACGATGTTTTGAACAGCATTCAGAGTCAAATTGAGACTCGCCAGTGCATTTGTGAATCCAGGAATTCCGCCCGCCGGAAGAACAGTGGATATGACTGCGCCCTCCTGGTTGTTAATGTTGGCTGCGTTGATAGCGGCGGTATCGAATGCCGGATTGGTAGAGACCGCATAGAGTACTCCTGAGTTAGTCAAACTGCCGGGAAAGAGAAGCGAAGATGCGCTGCTGAAGTCGATCACAACATGCTGCCCTTGATCGAAGGTAACATCGCCTGTCGGCAGGTAGTTGGATGCGTCGATAATCTGATATTGCGGAGTCGCTGGGGCTTCCTGCGCCAGGGCGACGACAGGCGCGACTGCTTGGGCGGTCAAAAGCGTTATGCCGGCTAAAATGGATAAAATTCTGGCTTTGCCAGAGTCCTTCCTGCGGAAATCAGCCAAGGTCCCCCCGCTTGTTTTTGAACTGTCCCGGTTCACCGCTGTATTCGGCTCAGCGCTTGCCTGCCGGACAGACGGTTGAAATGGGGATGCCTAGATTATTGCTTGAAGGGGCTCTTCCGACAGACAGGCTGCCCTCCTTAAGAAATAGATCTGAGCTAATTATTCCCGTTTTTTCAGGTTCTTAAGCTTTAGTCCGCCTGGCGATGCAGCTAGGAAGTCGTTGGAATTTTGAGCCGAGCAAAACTGTCCAGGTCGGAATGCTGATCTCCGTGCTAGCTTGTCTTCACTGGTGGTGCTGCTCGGTTGCTTGCGTGAAGATTGTCTGCTATTTTCAAGACCGAAATGGATATTGCCGAAGCCAGCGATCTCGCCAACAAATTAATGTCCGAACACCGGCTTGAAGGCTGGACTTTCAAGTTGAACAATGCCAGACGGCAGCTTGGCGTTTGCAAAGAGTTCGTCAAGCGGATCGAGCTTTCCCGGCAATATATTCTGCGTAACGAGCGGGCGCACGTCTTGGATACGATTTTGCACGAGATTGCGCACGCTCTCGTTGGTACGAAGCACGGTCACGACGCAGTCTGGAAGCAGATGTGCGAGCAGCTGGGGTGTGCTCCTAAGGCTTGTGACACCGCTGTCATGCCGGAGGGACAATGGAAAGCCCAATGCCCTTCGTGCGCAAAGTGCTTCTCTCAGCACAGGCGTCCGAAGTATATGCGCGGGCTATTTTGTCGAAATTGCGGTCCAGTGAAAGGCTTGTTGCAATTCTCCAACGCCAGGCTGGCATATCTCAAGCGGGTCGACAAGGCCACGCAGGCTCCGGCCGCGCAACTGATGCTCAAGCTTTTCTAGCCGGTTCGCACCGGTATCCTTCAGGTTCGCCTGGACCTGAACCGCTCCGATCTCTAACTACCGCTCCAAGCCAATCCGCAACTTCAACTACGTTTTCGCAGGGGTAGAAATAGACGCTTGCCGTGATCGCTTTCGGCAACGGATACAGTATTAGGTGAAACTTAGTGGCTACGTCAAAGAATCCCGAGCCGGCTCCACGAGCGGTCCAAAAGCGCTCTTGATTCTGATCTTGGCTGGCAGTCACTTTCTCTCCGCTCGGCAGAGCCATTTCGATTGCTTAGACGCTGCCGATACCCGGTCCCCAGGTGCCCTGGTTCCAGGACATTCAGCCGCCGAGCAGATATCCGCTTAGTTTTACTGGTTGGCAATGTCCGGTCGGAAAGGACAGGTTGAGCGGATTGAGAGCGGCTTGAACCTCTCGATTGCTGAGGATTGGTTGAAGAACGGCTTTCTTGGCTGTCTCATCGATTGAAATGACTTTGTTCAAATTGGTCAGATCGATCATCAATCCGCTGTTGCGGAGCGACGGTGCGCACCAGTTGTGACCGCCACCACGAACGGTGACTTTTAGCTTGTTTGCTTTGGCAAACTTAACTGCCGCTACCACGTCATCATCGTCCGTCACGCTTTAATTCTCCCGCCGTCGAAGTGAAGTCTAACTTCTTCAAACCACGTCCATTTGATAACCAAACTTACAAGCAGTAACCCCTCTTGGCACCGAATATTTGTTGCCAAGAGAGGCGGGTGGTCTAAGTAGTGCAAGGTCGATCGGCTCGGGCACCAAACTGCACTTGATACAATTGTCGTGTTCATTACTTGTCGAGTGCAACTAGTTGGTTTCGGCAAGCGCAATGAAATTGGTCGCGAACCGGCAATGTAGCCGATCGCCTTGCAGATCCAGGATGCTAAAAATGACAGTAATGAATGTGTTGGGTGTAGAAATCGGCGGTGATGAATACAAGGAAGAGTTTTTGGCAATGGTTGCTGATTCGTTGAAACTCTGCCAGGAAGATTCCACCTGCCAGTACATCGAAGCCTGGCAGAGCCCAGCAAAGGTCCATGAATTCATGATTGTGAGCATCTGGAATTCGGAGCAAGATCTGCTCAATTGGTACAAGAGTCCATTTCATCTCGATCTGCGTAAGCGTGGTATGCAGGGCTTGCTGAAGTCCTATTTCAACCGGCAGGGCGATTTGGATGAAAACAAAAGCCATCAGTGGAAACGACCAGGTTAGGGCATCTCCACTGATGTTTCGAGCGCGGTATTAGCTGAATTACAGACAGTAATCGATTCTATTACTGCTGTCTCGGTCACACGCAAGGAAATCAAGAATTTCCGTCACTGCATAAACTTTTCAATCTCGTCATTGTGTTTCTTATTGGCTTCCTCAACCTCTTTTGCGGCAGTCTTGCCTTTATCGAGCATATTCTTAACCATGGTAGCCGGGTTAATTTCATTAGCAGTTTTCATGAAAGCTTCCCGCGCCTTCAGCTCGCTTGGTGATGGTGCGAACATTACCTTGCCGACGAATGCCAGGCAAACACAAGCGACTATGGCCAGAAGACGATTCCTTCTCGCCTTGGACTGTTTGTGCCTCTGCGTGGCGACCTTAATAGATTCGCTGATTTCTTGTACTTCTGAGCTGACACTGCTCAGAGCGGAAGAATTGTGTTTTATTCGAATTGCACGCGCCCTGGCCTCCATGTTTACGGCATCGAGACGTCTTACCCCGTTGCTGTTAAGCAATCTGACTATCTCGTCCAGGCAATAGGAAACCGACAGATGGTCCTTGCCGTTCGCCTCTTCGGCTTTCCTGAGGGCTTCCTCAGCATCGGCAATCGCCGTCTCGAAATTTGCCTTCTTGTACATAGCTAACCCCCCAACCAGACCTCCCAAGAGGGTAATTCCCGAACATTTACTTTCTATAACAAATGGCAAATAAAGTTAGGCAGTTTAATTACAAATGCCGGCTCTCAATGACGGAGCAGGCTGTTACAGGTAAGCTATGCTGCTGGCGGTAAGTCAGACCGGCTTGCGGAAGACTTGAAATTGAAAGTTACACAGTAAACAGTAGATACATGAATAGATTGATTGGATTGAGTTTGTTCCTCTTCCTGGTTCTGGGTTTACCGGCTAGTTGTGCTAATAAAGAGCAAGCCGACAACCTGCTTTTCGAGCACTTGTTTGAGAAGTGGACAAAGGCATTCAACAGTAAGGATTTGTCTGCTTCCATGAGCTTGTTTTCGAAGGAGATCGCTGCTGACTATCGTGGTGTTCCACGAAAAAACTTCGACGTTATCCGTGATGGATTCAAGAAAACGTTCGCGCAAAAGAATCGACAGTGCCAGTATCAATTCAAAGTGCACGAAGTATATCGCTCTGGTAAGTTTGCTGCGGTGAGAATCACGTGGTATCTGCGGATCTCCGAAGCGGGAAAGCCGGATTCGATTTCCCAGGATGAAGGAATGGATGTCTTTAAGCAGGAAGCAGACGGAAACTGGAGAATAGTGAATTACATCGCTTATGAAGTGGAGCAAAAGGCCGAGCCGAAAGCGAATTGAGCGTATTCAAATGGCGAAGCGCTAATGGCTTCAAGATACAAGCAGTGCGAAATGCACCATACAACGACTCCAATTGAGTTTCAAAATCTGCGAATTATACGCAATATGAAGTTGGTTGCCCGGCTGTCTTTTGACGGCAGTTCTTGAAAATTGGACTTTGGTAGATGGTTCTTATTGCGATTGTTCGCAATAAGAACCGATCGGCCCAAAATTGACGCTAAACTCATTGAATCAAAACCGCATAGCGAGCAGGAGAAGGTCGTAAATCTTCTCCTGTTGCAAGTTTGGCTGAATTGCTTCAGTTAGTACTGTGGCGGACCGAATGCGGCTTAGTCACGGGAATTGGTTAAGGTAAGGAGATTCTACTGCCGATGGATTTCTGGTCTGTGTGCTTGATTATTACGTTTCTGACCGGCATTATGGGCTGGTCTACCAGTCTCTTCACCAATGTCGTCTGGTGGTACTGTGAGTGGCGCGAAGGCAATGAAATCAACTTCGGATCGGATGTAGCGTGGACTTTCGCTGTTCCATTCGCATGGTTGTTTGCTATTTTTGAGATCATTTTGATTTTCTGCAAGTGAAAGTCTTGCAAAAAGCGGTTGGCAGCATAGATTTAGCAGATTGTTGAGGCTAGTCCTCAACAAATTCCATCGGATACTCAGTTCGCTCTTTCCACGAACAGCCCTCATTGCCGCAGATCAGCGTGACGCGCTCGCCGCGAGAGTCTATCTCGAGCACATTGAAGCCGTCGCGAACAGCATCAATCGTGTTGGCATACTTGTCAAATTGCTGGATAGAACCTTTGCATTTCGGGCAAATCATTTTCTTGTTGGCTATTGCGTCCTTGATGGCTTGCAGTGACATAAAATCCTCGATGCGAAGGCGATTGAAATCCGTTCCGTCCACCCAGCGATGAATCGTCCGTCTGGTGGCTCTCATAAGGATAACCCGTCAACTCCGCTTTTGTTTAACCGATTCTGCATCGACTATTTGCGGCGGTGAGCTGGACGTTGGCTCGAAAGTTTCTGATTCGTCGGCAGTCGGGATGGTAGTTGCACGCAGTTACAAGGGCAGGATACCGGTTTGCAAATAGCAGTCTGGCAAGTTTGCCGGTTTGTATAAGAATCCTATAAGTCCAGCCAGTAACGCTTTCAGAGAGGAGTAAACTACTACGGCTATTGCGGAGTGAAATGAGCACTGTGCGTATTGGTCAAGCTCTGCCCCGGGACGCGGCGCAGCCAAACCGTATCTCCTATGAAGTAGACGGGTTGCCAGTCTGGTACGAGTCAAGCGACCTCGATCTGCAGGCGACTCCGGAGGCTTTGGGCAGCGCATTTGTAACTTCCTGCCTGCTTGACCAGCGTCAGCTGGAGCTCGATCAGCCTGTATGTGACAGATGGCATGCGAACCTGCAGGAGTTGATTGAGTTCATTAGCGAAAGCTGGGGCGTTGAGAAAATTCCTGTGCAGGCTCGGACAGCTGTCATGGACGATGCTCCGTCAACGGCCGCCGGATTGTTTTTTTCGGGTGGGATAGACTCGTTTTACATTCTGCTTAACACAGACCCGAAGCCTGATTATCTGCTCTATGTGGACGGGCATGGTGTACCACTGAGCGGCGATGTTGAAATCGCCCATGTTCGCCGGCGTTTGGACAATGTCGGCAGCGCCTTTGGAAGCCGGACTTGCATCGTGCGTACTAATGTATGGGACCATCCGAAGCTTAATGCTCACCACATCGCTGACACGCATAGCAGCTTGCTTGCCGCCGTGGGGCACTTCCTTGCACCACATATGGGGTCAGTCACAATCTCGCCGGGCTGGCACAAGGCTTATCCAGCCGTATACGGCTGCCACTGGCATTCAGATCCACTCAGGTCGTCTCGCCAATTGAAGGTAATTCACGGTGAGAACTCCCTGACCAGAACCCAACGAGTGGTGGCAGTTGCCGGTGAGCGGATAGTGCAAGAAAATCTTAGAGTGTGTTGGGAGCATAAATTTCAAGCAGGAAATTGCTCGCGCTGCGAGAAATGCATTCGGACAATGGTTGAACTGCACGCCGCCGGCAAGCTGGAAGAATTCACAGTGTTTGACTTGAGCGTACCGATTTGGGACCTGGTCGACCGGCTTCCAGCTGTTCGGCGTACTGTTTACTACATGGATGCCATGGAGCTTGGCGTGGACCCCAGGTTAGAAGCAGCATTAAGACGGTTGTTCCGGCGTAGTTATGTAAATGAATGGGCATTGCAAAGACAGGAACAGAGAATTCAGCAATTGCAAGAGAAGTATCGGCACGTGAGTGAAGACTATCCCAAACTCCAGGAAGGTCTTAATAATGCTCTTCATCACTATCGGCTTTTGCAAGACAGTTTTGACAACCTATCGGCGGATTACCATGAAGTCGTAGGAAGGCTGCCGGTCAAGCGCAGTATCAGAATGTTGCGCCAATTCATTGGATTGTTGCGCAGCTGGCGCAGAACGAGTGCAGTGACTGTTCGAGATCGCCGGTAGCTAGCATCCTGTATCTGAAAGCTTATGTTTCCTTTCGTCTAGCTTCAAGCGAGACTAGTTGATAAAAGATGCTATCTATGGACTAAGATCGGTCATTAATAATTCGGAGAATTAAGAGGTGACCGTCAAGTGTCGAAGGAAGAGCTGAGCGCTACACAAAATTTTGGTTTCGGAAGCAGGCTGAGTCAAATTAACTCGCGCCAGGACATTCCGGAACATTGGCTGAACACGCCGATTGAAGATCTGATCGGTGCGCACAATTTTCAAAAGCCGATCGTAGCAAGCGGCGAACCAGCTCTGCTGATTGTGACCTGCATTGAATATCGGTTTCAGCCGGAGATACCCAATATGTGGGCGTATGTCAATCGCTGCGCTGGTGGTCGCCTGGCCGGCTCGGAGTTCAGCGTATCTTACATTCTTGCGAAAGGAGTGCGCCACATCGCACTGATTGGACACAATGATTGCGGAATGACTAAAGTTGTCGAATCCAAGCCATTGTTAATCGAAGCGCTGGTCAGCCAGAGATGGGAGCGCGATCGAGCTGAAGACTTCGTCGAGCAGAATGCCGCGCGCTTCATGATGCAGGACGAAATTGACGGACAGAAGAGGGAGTTTTTGCGGTTGCGGCAGCTCTTCCCTGAAGTGGAGATTGCCCCGCTCTTTGTCTCAATTGCAAGTATGCGATTGCACATTCCCAAGTGGTACTTCGACTATTTGAAAGCATCTCCTGAATCTGCGCAGGCCAAGGTTCGCCCGGAAGATCTGCTGATGCTTTAGGCGCCTGCATTTCGATCTGATTTGTCTTGGTTTGTGCTCCATTGGCGGCATCCTGTAACTGTCCGTCAGCAAGGTACGTCCCATTTACCATGAGCAGGTTTAAAAACACGGTTAAAATGACAGCTGAAGCTGTACATTCGAGTTTTTCAAATTAGTGACTAATCTCAAAGAAAGGACTTATTGAACCATGAGCATAAATGTGCAGTATCGCAGGGGTGCCATCTCGACGCTAGCACGGACACAATTGTTTTCGAGCAAGGAGCCGAGTTAGAAGAAAGGGAGCTGGACCTATTCAAGTTGGTGCTCGAAGGGGCGGATTTAAGAGAGATTTCGGATCGTTTGAGACTGACGCCGGCAACTATCACTAAGCGACTTAACGAGCTGATGCAGCGTTTTCTCGGACTTTCAAATCAGTCTACCGAGAAACTCTTTTTCAGTAAGATATCTACTGCGTCGTCGGGAGCTTAAGAGCGAATTGAGTCGAATCGAACGTCTCTGGGTCCCCCTATGCCAAGTTAACTCTAGGGTACTGGACTAATTAGAGAGTCCTGCGAAACTAATACAGTCAAATACCTTCAAATTCGGGGCAGAGGATGTTTCATATGTTCGGGCAATTGCCACTTTGGGCAGTATTCCTGGTCACGATAATTGTTTCGCTGCTGGCAGTTGAAATAGGCTATCGCCTGGGAAATAAGTTTGGCAAAGACCAGCAAGACGGCACCGCTGTTTCAACGATGGTGCAGAGCATTCTTGCCTTGCTTGCTTTTCTACTGGCCTTTACTTTCGGAATAGCCTCGGAGAGATTCAATGAGAGGCGCGAGTTTATCATAAATGAAGCAAATTCAATTGGAACTACTTATCTGCGCGCCGATTTCCTGGCGCCGCCGGCGCGGAAGGAAGTTCAGGACTTGCTGAGAGAGTACGTCTCGTGGCGCCAGCATCCGGTCGCCAACGCAGAATTTCTTGCGCGAGGCCTTGACGTAGCAGGCAAATTGCAAGCAAGGATTTGGTCCGTGGCCGTTGCTAACGGCAGGCTAGATCTCAATTCCGATATTGGGGCACTCTTTGTAGAATCAGTCAATGAAACAATCGACTTGCATTCCTCGCGAGTAGCGGCCGGAATCTACGCCCGAGTGCCCGAAACGGTGTGGCTGGCATTGTATCTGTTAATGTTCCTGGGATTAAGCTCGATTGGTTATCAGTCCGGATGTGCCCGGTCGCGAAGCATAATGACCACTACAATCCTCGTGTTGTCATTCGCGATTGTGATCCTGCTAATCGCTGATCTCGATCGCCCTAATGAAGGATTTTTGCAATCCAATTTGCAACCGATGAAGGATTTGGCGAAGAAAATTGGTGCACCGAGCGCGCCGCGCGAGCTTCAGCAGTTTAATGGATCGCATTGATCTGTGACAAAGTACTTGCTCTGCTAGATTCGATCAACGAAATCATTGCTCAGCGATGCCAGTTTCGCACAATCATTTGTCGAATCTTGTCGGATGGAACTAGCGTCGACCAGTCCGTATCCCCTCTAACGACCCGGCCAGTCGTCAGTTCTGTAGTTCTGCCCCCTCCTCCGATGACAGCACCGACGACTTTGCCAGTACTTAAATCGTAGGTGGCGCCGCCAGACATGCCATGATCGAGTGGATGTGGTGTAACTACCGTCCGGCGGATAAATGCGAGCGGCAGTTGTCTACTTGAAGTAGGTCAAGATTTCGAAGAAGGATTACGGGCTGGCAGATCCCCAAGCTTTTCAGCGTCTGACGCGGTTCTTACAACCAGGCATCCCGATACCTTATCGTGCAGTGCTTGTTTCTTCTTGGTCCAGGCAGGCATCAGGAAGCCGATTAGCAGTGTGAATGTAGAAAGTATCTTGCTGAAATGTCTGGCAGTAGCTCTCCAAAACGAGAGGCGTTGACCATTCAAATCAGTAACTCGAATTTTCAAAAGCATTTTGCCCAGAGTGCCCTGCTTGGCAGAGCTTTCCATAGCTGCGTGGTACAACCAGTTCGCGAATGTAGGAATAATTGGTCCCGTGAACATCACTTGGTACAAGGCAATTTCGTATTGTGGATGCACAAATGTACTGTCGTACAAGCCGGAGAAGAAGGGAATGGACCCGAAAACCAGGGTGACCACCAAGTTAAGTACCTCCTCCAATAATGTTAATCTGCCACACCAGATAATTGTTTGACACACAAACAGCACAACTGGCCCAGGTAGAGAGGATTCATTTTGATAAGTCGCGAAATAGAGTGCGCTGTAAACACCTGCAACTAAAGAGCCGAGAAGGACGCCATCGATCAGCGCTGCACCCAGTCTCCTCCAGAATCCGGCATACTTGATTGCCATGTTGTCTACCCGCTGAAAGTACAAACCGTATATACCCAACTCCGATTGTCTACGGATGTTTGAGAACAACGCTAACTGGCGCGCTACTAGTATTTCAAGAATGGCATTCCTTTGCATCGATGTAACAAATGCTCGCTATCTTGATGGAGGGTACGACAAAATGCCGTCTCTGCATTTGCACAGCCGCTTAGGCGTCACATTTGCAGAACAAACCGAGGTTCAGATAAATGAGTCAATACTTGGAAGACGGTCCTTTGGATGGGAAACCATCTTCTGCAGGCTCCGATCAAGCTTCTACTAAGAAAATCGAACCCTACTCCAATCCATTCGACCCCCTTCAGCTGCTCAAAAGTGGGAGAGACCTGCTTAGTGGTCCTCCGGAAAGCAAAAATAGGGCACCAAGCACAAACTCGACACTCGAGATACCGCCATTGAAGCAGGCGGAGTCGAACGCGATCAAACAAGTAACCGAGAAAGTCATCAGTAACATCAAAGACTCAGCCGATCCTGCAAATGAGATTAGAGCGGCTTTGGAACGGCTCAATGACATAAATGACGCTACCATTACTCGCCACAATGGCAGCAGCCACGTCGATATTAAACTAGCCCGGGCACAAACTATGGCCCCGCCAAATTTGCAAGTCCGTGGATTTACTCCGGTGGCAAGTCATCTTGGATGCCAGCTCAGTTTTGACATCACACCGGCAGAATCGGGTGTACTTATTCATAACATGCACGGCTTTTCTAGCTCTGTGCGTGGGCCGCTTGGACGCATAAGACACAGTGAAACCAACAGTATGTTCCTGAGTAAAGACTCAGCTGGACAACCTTTTCTGATGGCTGACTCCGAGCTGCACATGAGACGACGTACCCACGCAAGCAGCAGCATTATACGGGAAGGAAATCTGCCGGCCGATAGTCCGATGCGAAGCTTGCTAACGCACCCGGAGGCACTGGACAATCTCGGCAGTGCCATGCGGCTTTTCCAAAGCAAGGACGATCTGATTCAGCTAAGTCTGAAAAGAGATAGTGACAAATTGAATGTCAGAGCAGTGGCAAAAGACAGCAAGCATGTGGGTGATCTAAATCAGCCAATAAACCCTGCTGGAGCCATACTCAAGTCGATCGACATCGATAAAGTGCTTTCGGCAGAGATCTCTCAGGATAAGACCTCGGTCAAGTTGGCTATACAGGGTCTAAAAGTCAATGTGGAGATGGGTCCGCTCAAATTTGCCCTTACGCCGACAAAGATAGAGCTGGAAAAAGACAAGGTCAAACTGGAGCTGAAGAATCCCAAAGATGGCAGTATTCTGCCAGTGGCAATTCCAATCGAACGCTTGCGAGAGGCCGCAAGACGATAAACAGCGATGCCAATCTCTGACGTTTGGGGCAGCGGAAACGTAGTTCCGTTGCCGGACTGAGTAAATTGTTTCCAAGTGGATTTGTGAGTGGCACATCTCAAGAGGCGAAATTCGTTAGTCAGCAACTTTCGGAACAGTACAAATAGCTGGCCCTGTTGATTATCTTGCCGTGCCTTTACATCATGAATAAACTCTTAGCAACCCTTGGTGCGCGTTTTCCGTTAGTATATGTGTGGCTCTATGTGGGCTTGGCAATTGACTGATCGGTTGCTGCACACTACGGAAAAGCGTTCATGCGGAGCGCAAATGCACAAATGCTAAGAGAAGCTTTGGTCTCCAGGAAAAATCTAACTGTTTTGTTCTTGGTTTGCGCGCTAGCGCTGATGCAGGCTGCTCAAGCGCAAGTGGAAATGGTTGTTATTCAATTAGGATTTACGGCGCTTCGAATGGGTGCAACTCTGGTCGGCCAGATGAGGAACCGCGAAGGCATAAATTATGATGCCATTAAACGCAAGAACAAGCTGGTGGATCCCGTCCATGAGGCCTGGGGCTATAACAAGCCTACTGCGGCAGCGGAACACAAAGATTCGCCGCACGGTCAGCAAGTGAAGGAAGATGCTGCGGCGACTGAAAAAAATAGCGAAGACAACGCAGTCAAGTCTGTGCACGGTACTGTAGTAGAGCATTCGACGAAAGAGATAGCAGTCAAAGAAGAAGCTGCCAAGGAAGATACGGCCAAAGTAGAAGCAACCAAAGTAGCATCCAAAGTAGAGCCTGCCAAAGAAGAAGCAGTCAAGGAAGAGCAATCCGAGAAGAATGCCGGATCAAAGAAGAAAGAACCTTCCAGCGCTCCCTACTTAATGATGAACGTGTCGGAGTAATACTTCGCTCTCCGGAACTTAGGCGATACTTTAGTTTGTCAGCTAGCGCTTAGACGCCTTGCAATGGCGTGGCACTGCATATGGTGGCGTTTGCAATTACTAACTGATACTCTGTAGTTGAAACGAAAATGTATTCCGTCTGACATTTTTGGAGCCTGCTATGGCTGGCGATATCTTGGCTGGTTTGGCCTGACCAACCTTCGACTACCCATTGCTGCTGTTCACGATCGATATGTCCAAATTTTGGACATATCGATCGAATCTGTCCAAAAAACCGATCGTTTTTGGACAGATCTCTTGAATTCTGCATGCTAAACAAGGCAAGACTGGACAAAGTGTCTAAAAATACGTATAATATCATCCATATTATTGGACATAATTATGCAATTTGATAAAGCCAAGCCCTATAACGGCCTACCGGAATTGCCGCCCTCGATTGACCTTGAAACCAAGGCAGTACTGAAAAAGTGTATATCAGCCAGAACTGCCCTTGCGGAGCTTAAAGGAGTTGGGGGTGTCATACCAAATCAGGCCCTTCTGATTCGTTCAATAGGGCTTCAGGAAGCACGGTTGTCGTCTGAAATAGAAAACATAGTCACGACATCTGACGACCTTTATCAGGCTCTAGCGGATGCAGTAAGGGCTCCAGATCCTGCTGCTAAAGAAGTTCTCCGGTATCAGGATGCGCTGGCTGCCGGCCATAAATCTCTTCTGAAGCAACCGGTACTGACGACCAATCTGTTCTGCGAGATTGCTGCAACAATTAAGCAATATGATATGAATGTCCGCGCAATGCCAGGAACGAAAATTGTTGATGGAAAAGGTGATGTAATCTACACACCTCCTGAAGGTGCTGAAGTTATACGCGATAAGCTAAAAAACTTGGAGTACTTCATCCACGCTGAAAGTGATGTGGACCCGCTGATAAAACTAGCTGTTATTCATTATCAATTTGAAGCGATTCACCCATTCACCGATGGGAATGGAAGAACGGGACGCATCATAAATGTTCTCTATCTGATTCAGCAAAACCTGCTTACTCTGCCTGTGTTGTACTTGTCACGCTACTTGATTGAGAAAAAGACTGAGTATTACTCAGGACTGCGCAGAGTAACCGAGCATGGTGACTGGGAGAACTGGGTTCAGTTTGTCCTGGATGCCGTTGAGCGGACTGCTCTGCAGACGAAGGAGAAGATTCTCCAGATTAAAGAAATCATGGATGATACTCAAGAAGAAATGAGAGAAAAGCTGCCGAAGATCTACACAAAAGACCTGGTAGAGCTGATCTTCTACTATCCGTATTGCAAAACGAAATTCCTCGAAGACAAGGGATTCGGAACTCGGCACACTACCACGTCCTATTTGAGAGCCCTGGAAGGCATTGGCATTCTTCAGAGTCAAAAGATTGGTCGCGAGTTGTACTTCATCAATCGACGCCTGCTAAATGTGCTGAAAACTTGAAGTGAGCGCTAGATGTGGCCCGCAACTTGGATTGTTATCGATTGTTAGAATGCCATCCTGCAGAAGTTAGCAGTGCCTGCGATTCCACCAGTGGTGGCGCCAGCGGTGCTGGCTAGTCAGCATCGGACTTGCTGCTTCGGCTAAGCAGAAATTGCCCTATCCGTACGGCGTCCGGCAATGAACCGACTGGCGGTTCAAATGTACATGAACAATCAAGCGCGACAGGGCTACCAGTATGGTTATCCGTCTGGCAGTTATGTCTCTCTGTACAATTACGGATATGGAAGCAGTTACGGAGCACAATACAATCCCTATTATCAGAGCGGACTATATGGATCGCAATACAGTCCCTACTATCAAAATGGACAGTACGGAGCGCAATATAATCCTTACTTTCAAGGTGGACAGTATGGATCGTCGAGTTTTAACTGGAGGGATTTGCTTCGCTAGAATCGACTCCGTTCGTTAAACTTGCTTTGTCGACCGGCGAAGCCTAGTTCTGTCTGCGGTGATGCTCGTTCACTACTTTGCGTTGGCAGGGTACAATTTACCATCGTTCGGGACAGCTAGGAGGGAAGTAGATTGGAGACCGCAGAGCACGGTGCGCAGTCAGGGCCTCAATACGCTGGGTTCTGGCGAAGATTTGCAGCAGCTTTGATTGATGGACTGCTAGTAGGCTTAGTGTATGAGGCTATGATACTGTTGGCCTTGCATTTTTGGGTGCCTCACACTGCTTTACCTGAAGACCAGTTTGCAATAACTGAGATCAAGATTGCTGTGTTTCTGGTAGGTACGGTAGATAGTATCTTTCTCGTCGCAATTCCGCAGGTTCTCTTCTTTGGACCCACCGGTGTTTTCAACGGTATGAATGCAGATGACTGGGCAAGTTTACCTGGAAATCTTTTATGGTACTCAGTACCACTGACCGTTAATTGGCTTTACCGCGCCATTATGGAGAGCTCAAACAAACAAGCCACCATTGGTAAGCTGCTTCTAAAAGTCCGTGTAGCTGACTTAGCCGGAAACCGAATCTCATTCTGGCGAGCAACAGTCAGGCACTTTAGCAAGATGATATCCTCATCGATACTGTTGACCGGCTTTCTAATGGCCGGCTGGACCAAGAAGAAACAGGCACTGCACGACAAAGTATCTGGCTGCCTTGTGATACGGTCTGTTTAAACACAAGTACCAGCTCCCATGAGACAGGTATGTGATGCAGCAAAAGAAGATAATCATTATTGCTGGTCCGAATGGTGCAGGTAAGACAACATTTGCGCGAGAGTTTTTGCCAAATGAAGCTGGCTGCCCAATTTTTGTCAACGCGGATCTGATAGCGGCCGGATTTTCGCCCTTCCAGCCAGAGCTAGCAGCGGTTAAGGCCTCACGACTGATGCTTGAAGAGATTGCTGAGCATGCCAACCGTCGTGAGAATTTTGCATTTGAAACTACACTGTCCGGCCGCACCTATTTGCGGATGATCAGACAGTGGCGGCAAAATGACTACAGAGTAAAGCTGATTTTTCTTGAGCTGGCTACGCCGGAGGAGGCAATTGCTCGGGTGGCACAAAGAGTCGCGCAGGGCGGACATTATGTGCCAGATGAGCTGGTACGCAGGCGCTTTGCCGCCGGACTACGTAATTTTGAGCAAGCATATTGTCGAGAGGTCGATGTTTGGCAGCGCTATAATAACAGTGGTGATGAACCGAGCCTGATTGATGAAGGCGGAAAGCTATGAACCCACAACGCCATACAGACGACGATATGAGAGGTGTAAAGGCCGCGCTTTTAAGAGCAGCGAAGCGGGCCAGGGACTTAGCCAGGCAAACAGGAACCTCAATCGTTGTCATGCGCGATGGCAAGTTGGTGCATGAAGTTCCACCACCTGATCACCAGGACCAAACGACGGCTCGAAGCACTTAACGTTAGCCGCAGTCTCATGGTTTGGTATTGCCTGCAGCCTGTTAAGCGCATTCTTCCCTATGAACTGCACCGCTCAGCCTTTAGTGTCTCGGGGAAGGGTGTGGCATCGTCAGAAGGGGATTCGTTGGTCGACTGGCTGGCGTGCTGGGTCTCGAAGTACCGTCTGAAACACCCGGTGGAGGACCACTCTCAACATCACCGCCCTTAGTCGATTCAACCCAGGTGTGGATATCCTTCAAATACCATTGTCTTGGTGGACTGCCACCAACTAAGAGAATAATCCGGCTCTTTGGAGAGTTGGCGGCTTTCAATGCCTTTGCTTCAGCAATTGCAGCAGTCTCGCCGTTCTCTCCTCCATGCCCAGGACCATCGGCCAGCGCGCAATACCAGTTACCTTTCGACCAACAAACTATCTCGGCGTCTGGTGCCGAGCATGTGCTGAGAGCGTCTCGCTCGGCCTGAGCCTGTGTCCCCTTTCCCCAGCCACTGCCCCACCTATGGGTCGACTTAGAAAAGGCAATTGCACAGAAATTTGGAGACTTTGGAGACTTTCGAGCGTACTTGCCATAACCCATACCTTTCTCAAAAAATTCATTGTCCCGACGCGACTCCTCCTCATGCTTCCACAACTGATGCAAATAATAATCGTCATCTGCAAACGCCGGCGCCAAGCAAATCATCGGAACGAACGATAACAGAACGCCTACGATGGTTGTAGGGATTACCAGTGCACTCTTGGTTTTGCAAGGTTGAAGTTTCAACATTCAACACAACCCTTTCCAACACTCGTTTGGAGCTGAGGAAGTAAGACTAAATCAGACCATTGTAGCAAAAGACAATGAACGGGGACTGTGGAGCGATGGAACGAAAGGCGGTGCTAGGATTGAAACCTTACCCTCATAAAGCGGGTCAACCTAATCGATGCGTCTAAGCGGCAGGTCAAGCAAGTGAACAAATTGTACTTGCTGCCTATTGGCGGCTAAAATAGCTCTGCTCCTGGTATGGATGGAGGCGACCAGCAAAGGAACCAATGAACGTCTTTCAATCTGCTCTTTCTTTAGTTATATACAAGAACGGCAATGTGCAAGAGCTGGATATCGACGACCTGCTGACCCGCTATCGGCTCAAAAAGGGCATCACTATTGAGAAGGAAATTTATTGCCAAGCTGTAGAGGATGCAACGCAATACTACAAAAAAAGTGAGCAATGCTTATTTGTATGCACAGCAACTCCGTGCTTGAAGAGGTCTTACTTACATGCTTCTGACGAAACCATGAATAGACTGAGCCAAGAACTGGGTTGCGAGGTTAATGTTACTGGATGCCATTACCAGTGCGAGAATGGCCCGGCATTGACGCTGAAGATCAACAACAACAGTTGGTCGTTTCTAGACATCTCTACTGAGGAAAAATGGCGGGAGGCTGGCCGATCGATTCAAAGACTGCTCGCGGTTGAATCGAACACCGGCTTCGAACGCGAAGACCGCTGAAGTAGAGACAGCTTCCTCCTTTAGTAGCTGTGGTGCCTGACTTACTAGTTGCGTTTGAGTTCAATTGAACGCGAATAGCCTTCGGTGAATAATTCCGACGGAAATCAGTCCGAGATCACGCAACAACTGCGCTTCGGTTTAGTCGCTCTGCGACTTCTACTGATTGCTAGGGTGCAAGTTTTGATTTTTGCCGCGACTTCCAAGTGTTGACGATGATGACGCAGCCACCGAAAATGCCGACGAGATAGCTAGTGTTGTGAGCGTAGGCGTCCGCCGCGAAGCGAGAGTACATCGAAGGTTGCAGGCGGTTGGCGAAGACGGCGTCGAGGGTAACGCTGTGCGTTTCGGTGAGCCGGTAACCGGTGGCGCCAGCAAAGGCCGCACATGCTGACGTTACAAGCAGGAGTTTGAGGTGGAACTCGACAGTTGATGGAAGCTGTCGGAAAGTCTCTGAGTGAGTAATAGTCACGAATCTTCCACATTTCAGTCACTTCACAGTCACACTCGATGCGTAACTTAAAAAGCCCAATAGGTCGCTGCTTAAGGCAGTGATATGCCCGTAGAATGCATTCCGATTTAGACGGACATGTGCTCTCTTAATTAAGAGGTAATGTCGTTATGTCCTCAGATATGTTAGAGCCACCCAAGCCGCAGCCAGAAACCGATACAACTGAAAATACATCCAGCAACACTGCATCAAATTCGCTAGAGTTCATAAATTTACTTTCGTCATACAAACCATCAGCTACGGCATCCAACGCCGACAGTATCCAACGCAATGGTTTTCCGGACGTCAACCTGGGAGCACTGCAAGGACAAGAGTCGGGAAAGCATAAGGAGTCTCCAGCAAATGGTGGCAAAGATATGCCGGCAGATGTCGCTGCAGCTCCTCCAGCGGACGCCGTTCCACCGCCGGGGCCCAGACCTGCTCCAGGTCCGAGACCGATGCGAGCCGGAGATGGCACGACAAAAGACAAGAAGGATGAAAAGGAGCCGGAGGTGACGCCAGAGGAGCACCGAAAGCGGATAGATGATGTTGATAAGGAGCTCGGCAAGAAATTGGATCCGGTGGTTCGTCAGGATATTGACAAAGCAGTCGAAAATCTCCAGTCCAATAAATTTGCAGACCGCACCAAAGCAAAAGCTGATCTCGAAAAACTTCTTGAAACCGGTGGCACTGCAGCTCTTGCGCATGTGGTGAAAGCACACTCCGAAACCAAGGATTTGGAAGCAAAAAGGCGACTCGCCGAGGCCATACAGCCGCAGGTGGAAAAAGAGCTCGCAAAGATGACGTTCAATGATTGGAAAGGGCAACAAAAGACTGGTGACGATCCGAAAGCAGGATTGCCGGACGTCTTTAAGCAGTTAACGAAAACACCGGCAGAGCAAAGTGACCAGCTCAACCGTTTAGAAGTCTTATCCGCGTTTACTTCCCTAACGAATTCCTCAGGTTCCGAGGGCATGAAAGGACGGCTTGCTGAACAAAAACAGTTGAAGGAAATAGGTGAATATGCCAATAAGCTAGAGGGCGTTCACGGCAGATCACTTACTGATTCTGATCTTGCAACTTTGGCAAAAGTAGCCCCAAACTTGGTGGCACTGAACATTGAGAAATCGCCGGCAATAACGGATAAAGGAATTGCTGCACTGAAGGGACTGAGTAATCTAGAACATTTAGGTATCAGCCACGCATCTCTAAGTGACAAGGCTGTCAATGAAATTTCCTCCATGGGGCAATTGCAAAGTCTTTCGCTCACGCTTGCTCAATTGGATGATAACAAGCTCAAAACCTTGTCTGGACTTCCCAATCTAAACCATCTCGATGTGACGGACAATCCGAAAGTAACTGATGCCGGTCTTGTTCACTTGCAGAACCTCCAGAAGTTAGATAGTTTGACTTTGGACCGAACCGGCATTAGCGAAAAGTTTCTCGACAAGCTGCCAGGATTGGCAGAATTAAACTCACTGTCTGTGAAGGGTACTAAAATCAATGCCGACTCATTTGATGCCAAACAGGTGGCAGACAAGATGCCAGGTTTGCGTCATCTAAGCGTTGGTGATCAAATGCCTGAGGACAAACTCGATCAACTTAGAGAAAAATTGAATTCTAAGGACAAGCCAAAAATTACAGTCAGCCGGGATGGCGGCGGTGGCTACTACTAATGGAAGTCTGAAGAACAGGATATTCCAGTTGAGCTTCGATTTTTCAATTCTAACCAGCGACCGAAAAGGTTTGCAGATTGTTGGGACGTCCAATGAGATTGATGTCGAACTTCAATGATGGTTCCACTTTACTGCTAGCGTTATGTAATCGCAGCGACAACTGCCAACCACCATCACATACAAGTTCCAAAGTCGTCCTGCTCGTGCCCGTTGCGTCGCGTTTGAAGTCTAGTTCGATAATCCTCGTGGGTAACCTCAAGCGATCTAGTCGGATTGATGGCTGTGTTCGACCATGTGGACGATTCAGGGTCCCGTTAAAATTGTAGACTTGCACCTTGGTCTGATTTGCCAGCTTTATTACTTTGTAGAAGTCGTGGGTGCCAATTAAGTATTGAACCATTCGTGGTGCCACCACACCCGGGTAAGATCGATCCAGCCGAAGGAGTTCAGCCCTGAACGCAGTCAACACGGGCACATAAATCTCAATGTCCTTTTGGGCAAGCGCGGACCAAAGCGCGCCTTGTACTTTGAGTTGGGTGAGGCGGTCAAAGACGGGGCGTATTTCATCGAAGTATCCATCAGCGCACTGATGCCCGAACCACTGCTGCCCGAAATCGATCCTGGGCGATAGTCGTGAGTGCTTCAATGCTTCATGCTGGTGCTTTGCCGAAATTCCGATCTGCCAATCCGTTTTCTGGCTAGAGATAACAGCGTCTCGAACATCACCAAATCCTCCCGTCTGGTCGGGTTGCATCTGTACAACCAGAGATTCTATGCCACTAATTGCAGCTTGTAGATGTGGCTCGAACGAAAGAATTTGCTTGATTGCGCTTTCGGCCGCCGATATTGAGGACTGCTGAACAACTTGAGGAAAGGAGGAGAAGTCGTTAGCCGCAACCTGAGAGCAGGAATTGTTTTGAAGGATGATGCCCGGGTTGCCTATGACCGACTGAAGGGCGCAGACAACGGCGTACTCGAACGCCCGGCCGGACTGACTCTGCGAGGGCGACAACCTTTAACCTCTTGTCTTGAACTTTTGAGAGATAGTTGGCGTATATAAAAGAGATAGATTAACAAACATTGGTTGTGCTCAATGTAATTGGCATTCGCGGGTTCCGGTCGTAAGATAGCATCATGCCTCATGTATCGTCAGCAACGCACACCCTGCCTGCTGCGGCTTCTGTAAGCAGCAGCAAAGCATTTAGATCGCCACTTCGATATCCGGGTGGCAAGCAGAAGGCTATCGAACAGATAGCGCGAATGCTTCCACAATCGGTTGGAGAGTTTCGCGAGCCGATGGTTGGGGGCGGAAGTGTATTCTTTCATGCCAAGAGCATTGGACTTGCTAAGTCCTACTGGATAAACGACAAGTTCAAAGAGCTCGTTTCGTTTTGGCGGGCTGTGCAAGACCCGGCAACCTGCAAAAAACTTGCTCGCGATTTGGAGAAACTTCGTTCTCGTTTCAAATCTGCCGAAGAGATCAAGGAATATTTTCTGAAGGCGCGAGAAGAAGTACCAAAAGACGAGTTCAGGGAAGCTTTTCTGTTTTTCTTCTTCAACCGAGTCACTTTCTCGGGCACCACACGCGCCGGAGGATTCTCCTCTTCTGCAAGTTTGCGTAGGTTCACGGCTTCTTCGATTGAACGCCTTCTCCCTTTGCCTGACGCGCTGGCCGATGTGCAGATCACGAATGAAGACTTTGAGAATGTGATTCGAGCGTCAGGCAAAGACGTCTTCTTATTTCTTGATCCGCCTTATTACACGGCCTCTAAGCTATACGGCAAGAATGGCAGCCTTCACTCGTTTGACCATGAACGGCTGTCCCAACTTCTCAGGAAGAGTAAGCATCGCTTTCTGATTACCTACGATGATTGCGATGAGATTCGGCAACTGTATGCTTGGGCAACAGTCAAGGATTGGCGTCTCCAGTATGGAATGAATAACTGCAATTCCGACAACATCAGTAAGATAGGCTCAGAGCTGTTTGTTTCGAATTATTAGCAGGGCGGCATCAAGTCTGAGCGGGTTAAAGTGGGCAAGCATCGTATGACTGATCTTACGGCAAGAGTCGGACTCGCGGCCTCGCTCGAAAAGCAAGGCAAATTCGATGAAGCCGAGGCAGTGTGCGGAGAGGCACTTGCTGAGACCCAGAACGGCGATCCGAGACGAGCTGATGTTCTGGCTGCCATCGGTGGTGTGCTCTTGAAGCAGCGGCGCTTTACGGAAGCAGAAGACTATTTTGGAAAGGCTATCGTTGAGTTGCCGATGTCGGATCGACACCGGAAGACAGTTTTAGTCGGACTTGCAGCAGTCTGCGTGAATCAGGGAAAAGACGGTTCTGCTGAAACTTATTACAGGCAGGCTCTGGCGGTCTCAGATAGCGGTGTCAACGGACGCGAATCTACGATTACTGCAAATGTAGCCGCAACTGCAAGACACACTTCCGACGAGCAGCTTAGCCCATCGCTTTTGCAGGCTCTTCCAACTTTGGTGCGCGATGAGTGCACCTTGAGTACACAAACGAAATTAACGCACTCAAGACAATTTATCGACATGTCTTGAAACGCTGGTATTGTGCCGATTCTAAATCTATCGGGACGACAGGATTTGAACCTGCGACCTACTGCTCCCAAAGCAGCCGCGCTACCAAGCTGCGCTACGTCCCGACATAGTCAGTTAACCAATATACCACGGACTGAAAGAGTGGGAAAGCGGCGGAGGGCAGGGGCGTGGGTCGCAGGTAAGTGCATGGCACGGGTGAAGCGGGCGGCTGCTAGAGCCACCCCTACGGCCGCGGTATCCAAATTACGGCACGAATTGCGGCTCGTCGATTGAGACGTTGAGGGCGTCTTTGTCGACGTATCCGGTCTTGCCGTTTGCCAGCTGAACTTTGTACTTGTTGTTTTCAAGTCCACCAAGTATCACTACCCGATCGCCAATTTGCGGTTTGCCAAGCGACTTCTTGTGGTTGTCTGTGACGTGACGTTCTTTTGTTAGGATGGCGGTTGTGTACGCGTCCGGCTTCTTGAAGTCGACCAGGCCGGCGTAAATGAAGCCCTCTTGTCCCTGATAACGAACCTTGTACCAGCCGTTTTCTTTGCCCACGATATCGATCGGCGCACCCTTCGTGATTGATGTAACCGGTTTGGCCGTAGTGTTAGGTCCGCTTCGCAGGTTTACAGTTCCAATTGCAGTAACTTGCCCCTGCCCGATTGGAGTGCTTGCCGAGTTGGATTTCACCGGTTCCGGAGTCTTTGGAGTTGCGATTGCGACTCGCTTGTCCGCTTCGCTCTTTTGACTCTTTGCTATCTGTTTCTTTGATTTCTCTTTCAGCCTCTCAGCCTCTATACGTTGCGTCTCTTTGTGCTCGGCTTCCTTCTTCAACTGTTCTTTCTGAAGTTGTTCGGCTTTCTCTTGCTCGGCTTTTGCCTGGGCCAATTTCAGCTGTTCGCGCTTCTTCTCTGCGGCTTTGTCTTCAGCTGTTTTCTGAGCTTCGCGCTCAGCTTTAGCTTCCCTTTCAGCCTTAGCTTCTCGCTCAGTTTTAGCTTTGGACTTAGCCGAGTCACCTTTGCTTTGCGCCGGGTCCGACACGGAAAGCTTCTTCTCTACTATGATCGCCTTGGCGGGTTCTGGCTGTATCGGTGGCGCCGGCTCGGTCACCTTCTTCTCTTCAATCGGGGCCGGCGTAACAGTTGACGTCTGGGCCGCTGCGACTACCGGACTGCTGGGCGCTGGTGCCGGCACGCTTGCGATGTTGGCTGGTGCGTTTCTGGTTCCTGCTACAGACCAAACGCCATTTAGCTTTTGTACGTCGACAGCGAAGGTTCCGACGCTGGCGGTCATCACATATGAAACGAGATCCGGCCCGGAAGCGAGGCGCTTGACCCTGAAGCTGCCTGCGTCCTGAGACTTGTTCTCCCGCACCAATTGCTCGCCTTTCGGTCCGAGGAATTGGCGATGAGTGGCTGTCAGGTCCGGATAACGCATGCAACGTGCCACCGCATATAGTGCGGTAAACGGAGACGACCCGTACTCATACCGGGATGTGTAGTGAGCTTCTTTCCAATCCAGATTCTGGTGTACCGTGCCGTCTTCTGATTGTGCTCCAGGCGCGAACAGTTGCTCGAGCTGAGCAAGTGACATCAAAGAGAGGTCTAAAACTATGTCTCTGCCATTCTTTGCGAATCGAGCCGCCCCTTCACCTCGGATCGGTGGCAGGAGCTTTTCGGTTTCATCAGTTATATCGTCAGGCAATAGCGCGAACACTTTAACCTGGGGATGATGCGGCGGTTGCCCGCCGGAATGTCCAATCGCGACAAGCATCGGTCCGGCCGATTCATTTATAAGCCGAGCATCATCAAATACTTCGATGCCTGGCAGTGCAACAACCTTGTTTCCTGAGCTGCCCTTCATAATCAGGTAGTCGGAGGCTTGCAGAACAGTGTCGATTTCGACAATTCTCAGTCCGCGCGGCAGGTCGACGGCGTGGACTTCATACAACGAAGTCGGCAACGCCTTCTGTAATTTCTTTACTATCTCGGGTGTAGGAAGTCCGGCTAGTCTGGAGAGATAGCCTTTGACGGCGCGATCGAACTCTTCACGCATCCGTTTATTGTCGTCCGAATTCTTCGGACCAACGCCCATTTGTTTGGCTACTCGCGCCAGATTTTGCTCGGGGTCGGTCAGGATTGGAATGAGTGCCGAACCGGCTGCCCACAAAATGATTCCGAGCGCTGCGATTGCGCCACCGGCAATCAACCTTTTCGGAGCGGGTTTGCGCTTGAATCTGTGCCCGCAAGAGACACAGCTCTTCGCGGCCACGGAGTTTCTACTCGTGCAATCTGGACAACGCATTTCGCCCTCAAGTTTACAAGATATCGTTTCATTGCTATATAGTTCTTCACTTCTACATAATGTCTTGCAATGTAAATCCCTGTAATGTTGGGGATTTTTAGCAGTTTCTCAGCAGAATTCGATTATGCGCAGCTAATCAACCTTGCAATTGCACAGGGAACGGTTGTGGAAAAGTTAGAATGAATCGGTGTTTTTACCAGGGATTGGAGCGTGCTCGTGGACGAAACTCAGGCGCGAAAAAATCTCTATGATGTCTGCCGGCTCGCTTATGCCCGCGGCTATATATGTGGCACTGAAGGCAACTTCAGCATTCGACTTGGCGACGACCTTTTGATCGCAACAGCGGCCGGCACCTGTAAGGGACGAGTCGAGCCGGATCAGTTCGTCGTGACAGATATGGCGGGACAGCGAATCGAGTCGAAGAACTATTCGCATTGGCAGCCTTCGACTGAATTGGCGATGCATTTAACGGTCTATCAAGCGCGTCCAGATGTGCGCGCTGTCGCGCACGCCCATCCTACGGTTGCTGTCGGCTTTACGGTGGCCGGCGTGCCTTTGACGAAATGTGTGCTTCCGGAAGTCGTATGTAGCTTGGGTGTGATTCCTACTGCACCATATGCGACACCAAGCACGAGCGAGGTGTCTGCCGGCATCGAGCAACTGATCAAGCAGTACGATGCCGTCATGCTAGACCATCACGGCGCTTTGACCTGCGGCGCTGACCTCTGGCAAGCCTTCCACAAGATGGAGACGGTCGAGCACTATGCTCAGACAATGCTGGTCGCTCATATGTTGGGTGGTGTCAAGCCGCTCTATTCGTCACAGGTAAAAACGCTGCTCAGCGTGCGATCTATCTACGGCTTCAACAATCCGCTTCCTGAAGAGTTTCTGACCGGCAGCGAATGCAGTTTACCGGACCCGGAGAGTGCTAATTGACCGACGTTTTACATCCAGAAGAGACGATTACATCTTTCCTGTTGATACGCCACGGGCACACGAAGGCGACCGAAGAAGGTCGGTTGTACACCGACCCGAACGCTCCGCTGACCGATAAAGGACGGCTGCAGGCGCAAGCTCTGGCCGCCTGGTCCGTTTCTCAAAAGCCGGATGCTTTGCTTTCCAGCCCTTCGCTGCGTGTCCGGACGACGGCCGACATCATCGGCGCTTCGCTCGAGCAACAGCCGGTCATCATTGATGGCTTAAACGAATGGCATGTCGGCGACTGGGAGGGCAGAACATATCTCGACTTGAAAAACTCGGAGCCGGAGCTCTATAGTCGCTGGTCGGCCGATCCGATTCACAATGCCCCTCCCGGGGGCGAATCGATCTCCGATCTGTGCGAGCGTATCGAGCGGAGCGTCAAGGAGATGATCTCTCGATTCGAAGGCAAGAAGCTGGCGCTGGTGACGCATGCCGGCGTTATCCGCAGCGCGATTATGGGCGCGCTCGGCGTGCCGGTGGTTAATTTCTGGCGGCTTTCAATACCGGTGGGAACAGTCTCCAGGCTTGATTTCAGCGCCAACTTCGCCACCTTGCACTTTATGTCCTGGCGACCGGATCTTCCCAAGGGCTAATAATCAAGACTAGTGGGCGGCTCCTTGAGTTGCTTGCGCTTTTTGCTGCTGCTGCATCAAGTCAACCAGCTTCTGCTTCTGTTCAGGAGTCAAGATAGATCTGATCTTCAACATCAATTTGATGCGCTCTGTGGACATCTCGCCGACAACCTTGTTTATCTCTTCCTGCTTGGCGATTACCGTGCTTTCATCGGCATCGGCTTGAGTTGAGAATTCGCGCATCTGCTTTTGCAGATTCATCAAGAGCTGCCAGCGAACCTTGGAATGATCGTCGAAATCCTTGCCAAGCTCGCGAATCTTTTTGACTTGCTCGGGCGATGCTCCGGCTTCGACATAGCGGGCGACCGGATCTCTGCTCGGTTGGGCGGAGCCGGACTGCTCGTCGGCTTGCACTGCCGGCAGTATCATTGTGGTCAGTCCCAGCAGGGCTGCTATCAGTGTCGAAGAAAATTGCTTACCAGCCATGAATATCCTCCGGTGACCAAGAGTCCTGAGTAAATATAACCGATCTGAGCCTGTGCCATGCTTTCCGGTCGGTACCAGTCGGTACCAGTCAGTACCAGTCAGTACCGGTAAAAGCCGGTCAATACCGGTCAGCCCGGTGAGCAGGCTGACGGCCCTGGATGTAAAGTTCCTTCTCAGTCTATGCCAAGGTGAATGAAGGGCGCCCAGGCATGCACCGGCTGTTTCGCCGCCGCGGATTTGCGTTGTGCTTCTTGCAGCGCTCTGGCGACTGATGTTTTGCCCGCCTGCCAGGCCTGATGGAAATCCTTCATCAAATCGGAAGTGGAGCGGTCGGCGACCTCCCAGAGGCTCAAGAGCAGATTTGGCATTCCGGCGTACATGAGCGCTCTTGCCAGTCCAAGTATCTCGCCGCCGGGCGTCACCATGTTAACGCCGGTCTGGCAGGCCGACAGCACGAGCAGCTTGCCGCAATGCGTTCTTAAAAGATTACCTTGCAGAATTGCACCGGCGGTCAAAATGCTGCCGTCCGCAAGCACCAGTCCCGATGCCAGCGGCTCTTCCGGATTGAATACTGCGTGTCCGGCGAAGTGAACTACCGGATATTGACCAAATAGTGATGGCAGCGAGTCCTTTACCTCTTGATTGGTCAGGAGTTTAGCTTCCATGTCATTGCTGGAGCCGACATCAATCACCGTCTGCGCTTCTTCCATCGTATAGCTGAGGTCTTCAAGCCCGGCGGCCGAGCGCATTCTAGAACTCAGTACCAATCCGTCTTCGCGCGTAGCGGAATAATCGCTGATCGCCGAGACGAGGTACTTCGGTTTAGTGGATGACTCTCGCTCCGAGCGAGTGCGTGCTAAGACCGGAATCAAGCTGGTAGTGGGCAGATAGCTGAGCGAGTACCGTTCGATCAAGAATTGCTTGCCGTCGTGTAAGGCGCTGAAAGGCAGCCGATAGAGCGTTCCATGCGGAACTAAAATCAGGCGGTCGACCGCTTTCGGCAATGACTCCAAAAGTGGTGCAATCAAGCTGTTATATAAGCGTTTGCATAATGAAATCGGTACATCCCAACCTTCAGTAGCGGACATGACGAGAAAGTCTGCCAAATCAGCCCTCAAGGCGGAGAGTTGATCGGCATCTTTGATGAGATGGACGACCGGCTCGCTTAATCCCTTGGAGATCAGCGCAGCTAGAAAGTAATGCTCGGTCCAGTAGTACTCGACTATGGCGATGTTGTCAGCCAGCAATGATTTGTGGCCGAGCCGTTGAGCGTCCTCGGAGCGCTCCCAGAGCGAGTTGATTTCGTTGAAACTGAGCGTTTCGACGGCGATCAGGTTGGCATAGTTAGGGTGACGTCTGCGCAGTTGATTGACCGTCTCCCGCCATTCCGTATATATGCCGGTTGTGTCTTCCGGACTCAATACTGCGCCCCGGCTGCCTGACTCGGAGGGCGGTCCTTGCCAGAACAGTTTTTCCATCCGGGCGATCTGATTGCGCAGTTGTGCTTCTCGATTGACCAGCTTGTTAAGCGATTCGTCGTCCCCGCGCATCAGCTCGGAAACATCTATCGGGGAATTGCTCAGCAAATCAAGGATTGCTCGTGATTTGGCTCTGCCTACATACTCGAGCGCCTCTACCCGCCTTCCCATCGCCAGGCAGACACTTACCATGTCGCGGTAAAGATCTTGCCCGCGCGCTGCAAAAGTGGTTTTTATATCGTCGGACTTGATGCGCGATCTTTGTTCGTCGAACAGATCGATCGCCCGGCTCAAATGATCGAATGCCGGCTCCAACTGTCCGAGTCTCTGATGTACTCGACCCAGATTTGAAAGATAGATGCGCTGTCCTTGTCGGTCTTCAATGCTCTGGCTCAGCTTGAGCGCCTGCTCGTAGCTGGCCATTGCTTTTGTAAGGTCACCTGAGCTCTGATAGCACTCGCCAAGACTATCCAGGTGGGCTGCTTCGGAATGCACGTCGTCTAATTGCCTGGCAACCTCGAGGGCCTCTTCGCAGGCGGCGATCGCCTTGTCATGCTCTCCCTGCCGGCGAAAGGCGTTGCTCATATTGCCAAGCCAGATGCCGGCTCGCGCCGCGTCCTGGGTGTGTTTGGACAGCTCGAGCGCCTCTTCGTAACAGACTGCTGCTTTCTCGTAATCGCCTAGTTCGAAGTGAGCGTTGCCTTCGCTGCCGCGGCAGATTGATTGGGCAACCGTATTACCTTTATCTTTTGAATCTTCGAAAGCTTGCTGGTAATAGTTGAGCGCCTGTTCGAGTTGACCGAGCTCTGCCAGGCATTGGCCAAGACTGCCATGCCAGGCGGCTTGGTTGGGGCTGTTGTCCGACAGTTCGAGCGCCTGCCGAAAACATTCAGATGCTTGCTCCGCCCAGCCTTTTTCCAGGTAAACCAATCCGAGGTTGCCAAATGCCATCTCCGCACCGACATCATCTTGACAGGCGAGCGATGCTTCCAGGGCGCGCAGAAAATGTTGAATCGCCGTCTCGCTTGCTCCCGCTTCGCGCTCTTGCTCACCAAGCAGCAAGCTGGCATGAGCCTTGATCTTGTCAAACCCGTTGGCAATGGCTATCTCCAGGCAGGCTTCGAGATCTTCTGTCGCTTCTTGCCGCTTGCCCAAATGCTGGCGAGCGATCGCCAGATAACTTAAAAAGACTGCTTCTGCGCCGGCATCATTGAGCAGTCTTGCTGCTTCCAGTGCTTCTATGTATGCAAGCTCCGCCTGACTGGGCTGGGCCGCTTGCATCGCTTTCCAGCCGCGTTCGCCGGCGTTTTCGATTTGCGCCTGCAGTCCTTTCATATCTAGGGACTTGTCCCCCATGAGCAACCTCAGTTTCCTGCCCGGACTGTCAATAACACTAACATCTCATACGAATGTCTTTGGATGACTTTCGATCTTTGGTTAGTTGACCCGCTAGCCACCATTTACATGGCTCTCGGCGGGCTTACGGTATCTATCCGGCAGCCTCGTTTTTTTGACAACGTGGCAGACAGTGAAGGAGCAGTCTAAGGAAGCCGGTTAATTCGCTCGGTGGCTGTAGGGCGGATAGAGCAATACTTCCGGCTGGTTGAAAGCAACAGACGAATAGTCTGCCCGTCTCTTCTTGCTGGGATGCTGTGGCAGGTTATAGGCGCGGCGTGCCCCGGGAGCATAATGCGGGAAGCATTTACCGGAGACTTTGCGCGAGATGTTGCTGTGGAAACCGCATTCCGGAAGATTGCTCAACGACACCGGGCGGTGCCAGGAGCCGAAGTAGGCCGGCGGTGCAGTGGTATGCGGGCGCCTGTGCCCGACCAGCTCGCGGAGCGCCCCTTCCGGCAACATATTGAGCGGAAAAG
>JAGVKB010000030.1 GCA_020050835.1 Candidatus Obscuribacterales bacterium
AGTGCGGTAAAACTCGCCCAGGTCGTGGATTCTGAACGACCAGGGGCGTGATGTTTTTCCACCAGTTGCTTGCGCAACAAACCAATCTTTCGGCTTGTATTCGTCTATCAGTTCAATCAGCGCCTTTGCAAGTAACTGCGGTCCGCCCAATTCCAGAAGTCTTTCGACGGTTTGGAAGTTGCGCTCTCGCTTTCCTATCGAGCCAGGCGTGTTATACCTGACGCTTTTCTTGTAACAATTCTGATTGCATGTCGTCGTTGCCACGTCGCCGCAAACTTCCTCGGGCGGTAGTGCAAATGACGGTCCGGCCTTACTGTTATCGGTAGCCTCCAGTCCGTACTTGAAAGAAGTAATTTCCGTTCTGTTCTTGAGCGTTTGCATTGTTTGTCCTCCATGCGTTCCGCGCGGAGGCTCGCCACCGGCTTGGCTCTGCGGGTCAAGCCGTGCATGCAGGGAATTGGTATAAAAAAAGACTCTTCAGATGGGAAGGATGGCTTGACGCGCGGTGGTGCCAAGCCGGTAGCATGAAGAACCGCGGGACGCAGGAGATGGATCGTTCTTAGCAAAAAGGAAAAGGTGGAGTGGATCAGATCCACCCCACCTTAGATGTGTTCTAGTTTTGGGCTCGGGCTGCAGGAATGAGCAATTGATCGAGAATGAGGATGTCGCAGAAGTCGCAGAAGATTCTTATCGGTTCCGTTATCGGTATGCGCAAGGTGCGCATGGATTCATCGGCACAGCCCGGACAAGCGACATAATCAGTTTCGTGATCAAGAAAGATGATGGTCTCTTGTTCAGGCATTATTTATGTGTTCTCCCGTTGCTCTTTGCGGACTCCCATGGTGTGACGGAGACGCCGGACAGCAGTTGCTTCAGCGTCTCTTGAACCAGTTTGGCAGCGCTTTGTTCGACCGGCTCCCACTCAACAGGCAACGGTAAATAGGTCGGCTTGCCCTGCATTTGGCGAGTGATGTGCCAGAAGTGACTGATGTGCAGGAAAAGTCTCAGTATGAGCTGGGATTCTGGATGGTAGTAGTTAGCTTTTGTAATTGCCTCGAATTCCTCTGGAGAGAGAAGCTGCATCGCCAGCTCTTTCTGGTTGATCTTTACTGTCGGTTTCGGTTTTGTTTGCGTTGTTGTTTTGCTCACGGTCTGCTTTGGCATGATTGTTCTCCTATAAGTGTTTGATCAATGTCAGTAACATTGGGAATTCGAACGCTAGCCTCTGAACCGCTCTGCATACTCCGGGAAGGGCGCGAGTATGATACTTGCGTCGCAGTCTTCTTCGTACCAGCCCTTCATTCCAAGCTGTAAGAAGGTGGATTGCCTCAGCCTGAGTGGCACACATGCGTTTCGCTCATCGCTCAGGTGGAATCCACCGTGGCTGGCGGTCGAGTAGAAGGTAATGCCTGGCGCGATTACTTCGCTGGTTTGAGCGGCTCCCCAGGGGGTTTCCGGCAGTTTTTCAATCTTCGTGTTCATGGTGTGATTCTCCGTTGCTGTATGACTAAAAAGCGGGCAGGTCGTTTCCGTCCCTGCCCGCCTTGCAGCCAGCTTCCAATACCTAGTTGATCACTCTGGTAGAGAGTGCGTAGGATTGTTCGAGCTGTTGCCGTTCAGGTCCTTCTGCGGACGATTGCACGCACGAAGCAATGTCCGGCAGACGAAAGCTAGCCACGTAACGGCGTAACGCTTCGCGCATCAAATCGCTTCGTGTCCGGTGCTCCGCTTCCGCGACATAGTCAACTTGCGCCAGTAGTGACGGTGGAAGTCCGATCAATACCTTTTTAGCCATAGCTGAAATCTCCTTGCTTTAGTCCGGCCACACGCGCAGCCGTGCGCTCTCCCGGCACCGGCTTGGCTCTGCGGGTCAAGCCGTGGATGCAGGAGGACAATGTGGTCAGGTCGCAGCTAGAGGGCGGGCTGGCTTGACGCGCGGTGGTGCCAAGCCGGTAGCATAAGCGCACACGGCGGCGGGTTTAATCTCATGAGAGGTACCAGGCGCTAGAATTGCGGTACGGTATCATCACCTTGAGGCGGGTTTGCAAATTTGCCTCCGCGGTGGTGATATCTTTTTGGGGTCAGGAGCTCTCTTCCTGATATCACAAGAAATCTGGGCGCAATCCCGCCAGTCCTTGCACTTGATATCCCAAGTTCTTGGGCCGGATACTTGTGATATGTCTACGTATCACAAGTTTTCTGAGGTTAGGGGTCCGCCGTCTGGCTATTCCGTAGACCAAGCCATCGTTTGAAAGCAACACCCGACCATACTAGTTCCACAATGCCGAATGGCCATGCCCCCTGAGCAAAGCCGTAAACTGACGCAAGAACGCACGACGCTGCAAATGCAAGAACACACCAGTGAGAACGTCCTTCAAGCGCATAGAACAAAAGCATCAACAAGACCGAAACGAGGCCATAAATTGTTAGCAGGTCAAATTTCATCGGAGAAATCCTTTTCCAGAAAGTGTAAGCCACCGAGACTGGTTGCTGTGATGTAGACAAATAGGTCTTTTATCTACCGCTTGTTTTTCGGTGCATGCACTCAGCACCTAATGACAGGCGTTGCAGCAAGATTTACCCCTTACACCTTCCCAGCCTTCCTTTGCAATGATCGGAACCATCAACATCGCGGAAATAGGATCAGCCCACCACCAACCAAATAGAGAATTGAGCAGAAGCCCGGCTAAAAGAATCCCTGATAGGTACACGCAAAAATCAGTTTGCTTTGCATCAGCAGCCAGCGACCGGCTATTGATTGCAGCCGCAACTTTTCGTTTCTGATTGGCCAACCAGGGCATGACAATGAGCGACAAGACTGCCAGTGCGATCCCGATCACGCTTTTGCGTGGCGGCTCGTGATTTAAGAGCATAGAAATCGAATCGAATCCCACATACGCAGACAGAATCAAGAACGAAACTCCTACGAGTCGATGGCTAATATTCTCAATTTTTTCTCGTCTGGCTTCGTTGGCATCGAGAGAGAGACGAACCCACATTATTAGCCCTGACAGGACCTCAATCCCGCTGTCAAATCCAAATCCGACTAGAGCGATGCTGGCGGCGATGATACCGCTGGCGATGGCAATTAACCCTTCAAATGAATTCCACACAATGGTGAAAGTCGCCAGCCGACGCCCTTTCTTTACGAGTGTTGCCCTGTCGGACTCGGTAATCGATATCTCCATCTCTCAGTTCCGGAAATCTAAAGTGTCGCATTGATCGACTTGGGCTGCGCACGTGTCCAGTATTTCGTCAGCGACCAACAGCAACGTGTGAATTTTTGGAACATTTAGCGAATAAGTCACGCTGCGGCCTTTTTGTTGGCTTGTGACCAGCCCGCAGCGCTTCAGGCAAGCCAGATGGTTGGATACATTGGGCTGAGTAAGATTAGTGAGTTGAACGATTTCGCTCACGGTTTTTTCCGAGGCTTGCAAAGTTTCCAGTATCAACAGCCTGGATTCGTCGGCGAGTCCTCTAAAAAATTTGGCTTTGGTTGAGCGGCGGTTTGTTTCTGTTGACATCGGTTTGAAATCCATCAGCCTGTAATGATATGATAACAATAAACCTGGTTTAGCGCATACTGTTTCTAAGGGTTCTCGATTGAGTTGCAACGTGTAGGCAAATATGAGATAAACGGCTTCGCACGCATTGACCGATAAATATGAAAACGAAATCTATTTTCGTCCTTTTACTAACTTTGCTTATTTGTTTTGGTCTCGACCGGAACAATGGAAATTTGCGTGGTTGCATCTGTCCATCAGAGCTGACAACAGCGCATGGCATACCGGCAATTGCAAATACTCTCAACTACATCTGCAGTGATTGTGGTCATACATCAAATTGTTGCTTCAGTCACAAGGAAATACCTTTTGTTGGTTCACTAACGCTTATCCCGAATGAGTTGCAACAAGAGTTGCCTACAGTAGTTTCTACAAACTGTACGACCGTCAATGCCTGCTCGACTACGCTGGCCAAAAGTGGCGTGAACAAGGCGCCACCATGGAGCCTGCAACAGACGCTTGTTTCATTGCATCAAAGACTCCTTATTTAAACGCGGAATCAAATACAGATGAGGCGAGAGCATAGGCTCTTGTGCCTTTTTATTTGGTTCCAAAATTTGCAAGGAGTACTCAGATGCAAGCGCCTGAGGAGACAGAATCACCGCAACGCAGACAAGAGCCGGCCAAAAATGCTCGTGGCTGGTTGTTTACAGCAATCATCATAGGCATCGCAGGAATCATCTGTGCTGCTATGTGGTTTGGGCTATCAAAGCGGGCACCAAGCGAGCCCGCTGCCAAAGAGAATGAAACCGGCAGCGAGGCAATAGATATCAATGCTGCCGCTGCCGGCGTGCGCGTGGTAGCTGTCAGCACTCTGGCTCCAGCTGCGACATTCACTGTGGCAGGCACGGTCGAGCCAAACCAGCAACAACTCCAGCAAGTTACACCACTCGTGTCCGGACGTGTCCAAAATGTTTATGTTGCTTTGGGCGATTACGTAAAAGCGGGCACGCTGTTGCTTCGCATAGACAGTCCTCAGGTTGCCGAACAGCATGGGAAATTACATGAGGCCGAAACAAGACTTCGACTGGCAAAGATCAACTTGGACCGAGTGCAGCAGGCTGCAAATCGCGTGTCAGTATTGAAAGCAAAAGCGACTCTTGATGAAGCAGAAGCTAGTTTAAAGCGCACCAAGCTGCTTGTGTCAGAAGGTCTGACCGCGCGCAAAGACTTGGTGGCAACACAATCCGAATACGATCGAGCCAAAGCTGACTACAATTTCCAAAAAGAGATTTCACTCAACCGCGAAGTAACTGAAGCAAAGGCAGAATTGCAAACTGCCCAGACCGAAACTGAGCACATACGAGATGGCCTAAAAGCTATGGATGCGCACCTTGGCGGTGAGAACGACGGAGTTGAGCACGAGATTTCCAAAATCGAGCTGCGCTCGCCGATGTCCGGCACAGTGATTGAGCGTTTTGTAAACCCAGGTGCTGGCTTTGAGCAAGGAAAACCACTTCTTACTATTGCTAATACGGCAATTCTCTGGGTAATAGCCAATGTACCGGAAAGCCAGATGGCAACCATTCATGTAGGCAGTTCGGCGACGGTTAAGTTGGGGCGCAAGGAAGTGTCCGGGAGGGTCAGCTATGTTGATCCTCGCCTCAACGAAGACACACGCACTTCACGAGTGCGCATTGAGATAAGCAACCCGGGCAATAGGATTCAAGTTGGCAGTTTTGCTCAAGTTGAATTTACGACCCCGGCAGCCGAACAATCTACGGCCTTCGTGCCTGAGGCTTCCGTTCAGACGGTCGAAGGTAAGCCGGTTGTTTTCGTAAAGGATGGTAGCGGTAGATTTCTTGTGCGCAAAGTGCAGATAGGAACGGCGTCTGCCGGGATGGTTCCGATCTTGAGTGGCCTGCGAGCTGGCGAGCATATTGCTGCTGATGGCTCGTTTGTTTTGAAGTCAAAACTACTTAGAGAACAATTCGGAGATGAGGACTAATGATCGACGGCATTATCCGATTCTCAATTAAGCAGCCGCTTTTGGTTTTGATGATGGTATTTTTCCTCATCGGAACAGGTTGGTTCAGCCTGCAAAAACTGCCGATAGACGCAGTACCTGATATAACCAACGTGCAAGTGCAGGTTCTTACTGCCGCTCCTTCTCTGGCTCCATTGGAAGTCGAGCGACAGATTACTTTTCCGATTGAAATTGCCATGAGCGGCTTGCCTGGAGTGAGCCAGGTGCGATCAGTATCAAAGTTCGGATTGTCGGCCGTAACAATTGTTTTTGATGATTCAGTTGACACATACTTTGCACGTCAGCTTGTTCTTGAGCGCCTATCAACAGTCCGTCAGCAAATCCCAGAGTCTATTGGATCGCCGCAGATGGGACCGATCTCCACTGGTCTTGGCGAAATTTATCAATACGAAGTAAAACCGTCAAATGGTGCCGTAAGAGACCCAATTGCGTTGCGCACGATTCAAGACTGGATCGTCCGTCGACAGCTAATGGGAACATCAGGAGTAGCAGAAGTTAATAGCTACGGCGGTCAAAAGAAACAGTACCAAGTACGTGTTGATCCCGCGAAATTGCAAGCTTATGGCTTAACGCTGCGCGACGTTCTAAATGCCGTAATCTCCAATAATGAAAACGTCGGCGGCGCTTACATCGAGCATTCTGGTGAACAGTATGTGTTGCGCGGGATTGGTCTGGCCCAAACAACAAATCAAATTGCCAATATCATTGTCAAAACCGGCAAAGAAGGTGTGCCTATATTTGTCAGAGATTTAGCCACAGTGGCAATAGGCTCGGAAGTAAGACAAGGTGCTGTTCTTGCCGATGGCAAAGGCGAGATTGTTGCCGGCATTGTAATGATGCTCAAAGGCGAGAATTCTCGAACGGTGGTTGAGAAAGTAAAAGAACGTGTCGCTCAAATAAAGAAATCCCTACCTCCGGGTATTGAAGTAGTGCCTTTCTACGACCGATCAGAATTGGTCGATAGAACCATTCATACAGTCGAATCTAACTTGTTTGAAGGCGCGATACTGGTCATTGTGGTATTGCTTGTGGTACTAGGCAATTGGAGAGGAGCTTTGCTTGTCGCCAGCGTAATTCCCTTATCAATGCTCTTTGCAGCAATCTGCATGAACATGTTCAAAGTGTCTGGCAACCTCATGAGCTTAGGTGCCATCGACTTTGGACTCATAGTCGATGGCGCAGTAGTGATGGTTGAAAACGCTGTACGTCGATTGGCAGAAGCGCAGCATGAAAAACTTTCTGAAGATCGTAAGACGACTATATTGAAAGCCTGTTTGGAAGTTGGCAGACCGGTTGTCTCTGCTGTGGCAATTATCGCTATTGTCTACCTGCCTATACTTAGCCTCAGCGGAATTGAAGGCAAGATGTTTAAGCCAATGTCGATGACCATTGTCTTTGCCTTGGCTGGATCTCTTCTGCTCTCGCTTACGTATGTCCCGGCGGTATTGACGCTTGTCATGACCGGTTCAATCACAGAAAAGGAGAGCTGGTTGCTGCGTCTGGTTAAGCCGCTATACAAGCGTTCGCTAGAGCTTGCTTCGTTGTACCGGGCACAGACATTTGCCATTGCAGCCAGTCTTCTGATCTTCAGCGCCATTACTTTCCCCATGCTGGGATCGGAATTTATACCGCGCCTAGATGAGGGAGCATTTGCTATTCAAATGCAGCAGCTCCCAAGCGTGTCCCTGACTCAATCAATTACCAGTACTACGCAAGCCGAGCGCGTCTTGATGTCATTTCCAGAAGTGACCAAGGTCGTAAGCAAGATAGGACGAGCGGAAGTAGCAACTGATCCTATGGGCGTAGAAAGCTGTGACATGTATGTCGAGCTTAAGCCAATTGCGGCATGGAAGACCGCTAGGACACGGGAAGAACTCATTGAAAAAATGTCCAAAGCACTTGAGGAAAAGGTACCTCAGTCGGTTTTTAGCTTCTCACAACCCATTGAGCTTAGGACAGCCGAACTAATCGCTGGCGTGCGTTCAGACATTGCTGTGAAAGTTTTTGGTGATGACCTTAATGTGCTGCGCGAAACAGCCGAGAAAATCAATCGGGTCATTACCAAGGTTCCTGGAGCGGCCGATGTGAAGGTCGAGCAAACTGCAGGCCTACCACAACTTTCAATCGAGGCGGACCGCGATGCTATATCGCGCTATGGCATCAATGTTGAAGATGTGAACAATATCGTCCAGTCGATCATTGCTGGAAAACCGGCCGGCATTGTCTACGAAGGCGAGCAACGTTTTGACATGATCGTCAGACTCAATGAGGGTAGCGGTCAGGACATCGAATCCATTCGCAAACTCTTGGTCTCAGCCCCCGCAATGATTGCCGGCAGCTCCGGAGCGTTGATACCACTTTCTGCACTTGCGAAAATATCCGTTGAGGAGGGGCCGGCACAGATTTCGCGTGAAGACAGACGGCGCAGAATCGTTGTCGAACTCAATGTCAGAGGACGCGACTTAGGCGGCTTTGTCAAGGATGCGCAAGGTGCGATCGAGAAAGAGATCAAGTTACCTGAGGGATATTACATAACCTGGGGTGGGCAGTTTGAGAATTTGCAGCGAGCAACGTTGACATTGTCGATAGTGGTGCCCATAGCGCTTCTTTTGATCTTCATTTTCCTCTTTATGACCTTCGGCTCTGTGAGCGAAGCCTTGCTTATTTACACCGGCATTCCCTTTGCTGTGGTTGGTGGCATTTTTGCACTTGCTCTACGTGGCATGCCCTTTTCAATTTCTGCTGGCATAGGCTTCATTGCTTTGTCCGGAGTAGCAGTTCTGAACGGGGTGGTTATGGTTAGTTACATAAACAGCTTGAAAGAACATATGGATACTGAGGCTGCCGTTATACAGGGCGCGCTCACGCGACTACGTCCGGTGTTGATGACAGCCCTTGTCGCAAGCCTTGGATTCTTTCCGATGGCTTTTTCCAGTTCTGCCGGTGCAGAAGTGCAACGACCGCTGGCCACAGTTGTTATTGGCGGACTTGTTACATCGAGTGTCCTCACTCTATTGCTCTTGCCTAATTTATTCATTTGGTTTGAAAACACTGCCAAGCAACTAGCGCGCAGAAAAATTCGACCGAGAGCTTCCACAACCCCTTCAAGCGAGCCTTTGATCAAGTAGGAGCGAGCATGAATTACACAAACTCGATTCACAAGAAGCTAAACCTGCATCGCAAGCTAGCATCTGCCTTGCTGCTTTTCGTAGCGGTCTCCATAAGTGGATGCTCAAATCCAGAAGCTGCTCAGAAGCCGGAACAAGCGTCGGGAATGCTGCCGATCCTGCAAGTAAAGCAAGGACCATATATGTTCTCAATGTACCCACAATTTGAAACTGAGACTAACTCGCGTCTCAAATTAGACGTTCGTGATAGTCACGGCGCTTTCATTCACGGTGCTCGTGTTGTTGCCGATCTGATTGCAAAGGATGGACACAGACAAAAGACAGAATTCGAAGAAAATGCACAGCTAGAAAAGTACGTTGCTGAGATTCCTCTTGCGCACCATGAAGACTACGTCATTAGCGCTCACATTGAGCTTTCAGATTCACCTGCAACTAAGTTCACGCCCAGATTCACCTTCCATTGCTGTGACCCGCTACCAGAACTAATTGATGACGATGCTTCCGGTGATAAGGAAGGAGGCCATTCCAAATGACTCGTGTCTCGCACTTTGTAGTAGCCGGAATTTGTGCGGCGTTTCTTCAGAGTACATACATAGCTTCCTGGGCAGCTTCTATTGATCCAGCGATAATGAATATGCCTCAACAAGGCGATCCACAAATTATGACAGCACTGTCGGCTGTCTTTGACGAGTCATTGGTCAATAGTCCCAGAGCTGCCACTATTCGAGCTCAACTGGGTATATCAAAGGCCGCTTATGCTCAAGCTCTCACTCTGCCAAATCCGTCGTTTTTCTTTCTCAACGATACGGCCCAATTAGCACGTCAATTTGGTGCTTCAGTACCAATCGAGCCACCTTGGAAGCTGGCATTTCGATTGCTTTTAGCAAAGTCCCAAGTTAAACAGGCGGATTTTGAGATCCAGCGCAATCTCTGGCAATTGCGCAGTACGGTAAGAAGAGCTTATCTCGACGTAGTTATGGCAACGGAAACTCGCGAGACCTATGACGAACTCTACAGTCTTTCGTCTGGCCTGGTAACAGTTGCTCAGAAGCGGTTTGCCGCTGACGATGTTGCCGCATTTGATGTCAACCGAGCAGAGTTAGCCACCTACCAGGCAGAAGCCGATCTGAAACAAGGCGAAAAGAAGTTAGATCAGGCGAAGCAGCGCTTGAGCGTCATTATGGGTCGAGATTACAAGAACACTATACAGGTCCAGCGACTGCCACAGTTCCAATTGAAAGCGGAAGTAAATGAGTTGCTGCCGGATTTCAGCAAGGAAGTACCTTCATTGGACAGTCTCATTGCAGATGCATTGAAGAGTCGCTTGGACTTGAAGGTCGTCAGACAGATACTTGCTGTAAATGAAGCTAGCATGCGGACCGCCATCGGAAATATTCTTCCGAATCCTCAATTAAATGTAGGCAGTTCATACTCCGGTAATCCACCTGATGGTCCGGCGACCAGAGGCTATTTCGTTGGTGTCACTCAGGAAATTCCTGTTTTCAACATTCAACAAGGCGAAAGAGCCAGGCTGCGCGCTCAGAATATTCAGATCAAACGTGAACTTGAATCAACGAGAAACGTAGCAACCGAGGAAGTCGTTTCTGCTTACCAACAGTTAGCTGCCGCACGGCAGCGAGTAGCCTACTTCCAGGAGAAGATTCTACCTACTTCCGACAAAGTCGCACGAATGGCCAGGCGCGGTTACGAAGTTGGTCAAACCGACCTCACCGCAACGTTGGCTGCACAACAAGCTAACGTGCAAACAAAGGCCGCATATCTTGAGGCCGTTCGTAATTATCAACAATCTTTGACCGATTTAGAGCAAGCAATTGGGCATCCGCTCTAATTGCGCTCAACCTTAATCCAGGAAGCCCAAGCATATCATGCAAACGACATCAGACAAACCTAAGTTACAGCTTGACCTTGAGCTGCTTTTGCCGCATCTTCCAAATGAACGCGATCGATGCATTCAAAGATTGGAGCAGGAACTGCGCATCACGCGTGGTATCACGCAAGCGCATATAAAACACGAGGGGGACAAATTTGTACTCTGCCTGCATTACGATCCCATAGTTCTCAGTCTGGCGGGTCTAAAACGCACCGCCCTTCGAGTCGGAGCGAAGATCTCCAATCGTTACCAACACGAACTGTTGCCTGTAGCTGGTATGGACTGTTCTGATTGTACGCTTGTAATAGAGCATGGAGTAAAACGATTAGAGGGCATACTTGATGCTTCAGTCAGTTATGTTGCCGGCACTCTGAAGGTTGAATACGACAGCGAGAAAGTAAGCAATGCTGAAATCAAGGCACGGGTTAAGGGGCTTGGTTATGAAGTCGTTGAGACCGGACTCAAAGCAATAGTCAAAGAGCGGCGAGAGCTTATCTTCTCTGTATTGTGTGGACTGACTTTAGTTACTGCCTGGCTGTCGCCGTCATTATATATACCGGTGCAAGTTACTTACGCTCTGTTTGCGGGCACCTATTTCTTTGGTGGCTACGATATTGCCCGCCATGCGCTACACTCGGTCAAAGAGCGCCAATTTGATACAGATTTGCTCATGATACTAGCCGCAGCGGGTGCTGCGTACCTGGGTGAATTTATCGAGGGTGGACTTCTGCTGTTCCTATTCAGCTTAGGGCTTGCCCTTGAAGAGCTGGCACTGGATAAAGCGCGTGATGCGGTAAGCAAGCTTGGCAAGTTGACTCCCAAAACTGCAACTGTCCTACGTGACGGCAATGAAGTCGAGGTTCCTGTCGATGAAGTCAAAATAGGCGAATTGGTAGTAGTTCGCCCAGGTGTCCGCATACCCGTGGATGGCTCAATTACAGTCGGTGTTTCAGCCATTGATCAATCGCCGATAACAGGCGAAAGCATGCCTGTTGAGAAATCCCCCGGCGATCAGGTCTTTGCTGGTTCTGTCAATGGCAATGGTGCTCTTCAGGTGCGGGTGACTAAACTTGCTAAGGACAATACATTGGCTCGTGTGATGCTGCTGGTGGAGGAATCACAAACACAAAAAACAAAGACTCAACAACTTACTGAAAGATTCACCGGCTGGTTTGTGCCCGCAGTACTGATAATCGATCTATTGCTGATTGCATTACCGCCGGTCTTTGGAATACCAATCCGAATCGCATTCTTGCGTGCAATGACCTTTCTTGTGGCTGTGTCACCTTGCGCGCTCGCCTTGGGTCCACCGTCTGCCATGCTTTGTGGCATTGGTCAAGCCGCACGTAATGGCTTATTGATCAAGGGTGGTATCCATTTGGAAACACTAGGCAAAGTTGAAGCTATAGCTTTTGACAAGACTGGCACACTGACTCACGGCAAACCAGAAGTTACCGATGTTGTTATCACTGGCAAGATGCCAGAGGATGAATTGCTGTCACTTGCCGCGGCCTGCGAAAGCCGCTCCGGTCATCCGCTTGCAGCAGCTGTTGTTGATGCTGCACGCACCCGAGGAATCACAATACCAGAGCCTGAAAAGCTCGACTCGGTTAATGGACAAGGACTCATTTGTATCGTGTCAAGGAGAAGCGTTCTGGTCGGCAACAGGAAGCTGATGAAAACGCAGGATATAACCTTGCCCGACGAAGTGAGCAGCAAGCTTCAAGCATTCGAGGAAGAAGGGAAAACCAGCATTCTGGTCGCTGTCGATGGCGAAATTGCCTCAATCATTGCCCTTGCTGATACGCCGCGACCAAATGCCAGACAGGCTCTTGAAGAGCTACACAAAATTGGTATCAAACAGATCTTTCTTCTATCTGGTGACAACATTCGTGTAGCAAAAAAGTTAGCCAACGATCTCGGAATCGACGAGGTCAAAGCAGAACTTATGCCCGAAGAGAAGGTGCAAGCCATGAGGCAGCTAGCATCTGATCGCGTCGTGGCTATGGTTGGAGATGGTGTTAATGATGCCCCAGCGCTTGCTGCAGCCAGTGTTGGCATAGCTATGGGCGGCGCCTCAACAGATGTTGCTTTAGAAACGGCTGATGTCGCCCTTATGGGTGACGATTTGAGTAAGCTGCCCTTCGCTGTCAGTCTCGGTCGAGCGACTCGCTCTGTTGTCCTGCAGAACTTGGTCATCTCCATTGCCACCATATTGGGATTGGCTGGAGCCGCCATTTTAGGCACTACCACAATCGGTTGGGCCATTCTCTTCCATGAAGGCAGCACTCTCTTGGTGGTGGGAAACTCGCTGCGGCTGCTTGCTCACAGCAGTAAGTCAGCTCAAGTTAGGAGGTCATCCAATGAATAACAACCAGAGGCAATCATGAAGACATCGACCAAGAAGACATTGCCACCCGCTTGTATTGCGCTTGCAGCAGTCCTATTATTTGGAGCCAGCACGCCGGCTGCCAAATTATTGATTGGCCAAGTTCATCCGCAATTGCTTGCAGGTCTTCTTTATTTCGGTTCCGGTTTAGGATTGCTTTTGGTAGGCACTGTCTTCAAAGCCTTCCAAATTGGCGGACGAGAACCCAATTTGAGACGAGCAGATCTGCTGTGGCTTGCCGGAGCAATTATTTTCGGCGGGGTGGCCGGACCCTCTTATTGATGATTGGGTTAACGACCAAGACTTTACTGCTCTAATCTGTCGGCTGACGTGGCTTTCCGGCTTGTCGGGCATTATCGCAGCTTCCCTACACATGCCCCTTAATAGCAAAAGAAGGTCTCGAAGGACTCCAAGGCAAATCGTGTTGTGACGCTTGCCGCTAGCAACACGGTCGAGAAATCTTGCGATATTTCTACCTTTCACAAGTTCTGCCTGCACTTTCGCTTTACAGCCAGGTTAAACAGGTATACCACAACGAGGGCAAAATCCGTTGACCAGACCAAGAGGATCACAGTTCTACGGTTCTCTTGCTGCAGCCGGTGATATAGAATCCAGTACTGCGCCTAACCTGATCGTTAGATTACCTCTTACAAATTCGGTCGGCGGAAAACCAGCCAGAAACCAGATTGGTATTACCAAAAAGGTTATTACACCGATGAAAGTTTCAGCGGCATTTTGGTAGATCGGTTTGCAAAGGCGATTCCAAATCGTTTTGTTTCCTTGATGTTGCTTGCCGCAAGTGTTTGAGCCTCGTTACATCACGAAAACGCCAGTTGTCATTCGTTGGCATACCAGCCCTTGGTTCGATTTACTACGTGCACCACCGACAACATTACCGGCACTTCGATTAAAACTCCGACCACGGTGGCTAGTGCGGCACCAGATTGCAAGCCGAACAAACTGATCGCTGTCGCCACCGCGAGTTCAAAAAAATTGCTTGCTCCTATGAGCGCCGATGGACAAGCAGCGCTGTGGGCCACTTTTAGTTTCCTGTTCAACAAGTAAGCCAGCGTCGAATTGAAGTAGACCTGAATTAGAATCGGCACGGCGAGCATTGCTATCACCAGCGGTTGCTTCAATATCGCTTGTCCCTGGAACGCAAACAAGAGAACCAGCGTGGCAAGCAATGCCATTAATGAAGCCGGCCCGAGAATTTTCAACGCGCCGTCAAAGGCAGCCTGCCCGCGTTTTAGCAAAACCGAGCGAACGACCTGAGCAACTATTACCGGCACCACGATGTATAAACCGACAGAAGTTAGAAGCGTATCCCATGGGACCGTAATCGACGAAAGCCCTAGCAGCAGCCCCACTATGGGCGCAAATGCAAACACCATAATCAAGTCATTGAGAGCAACTTGGGTCAACGTGAAATAAGGATCGCCATCGGTGAGCTGACTCCATACAAACACCATTGCAGTACAGGGAGCCGCCGCAAGCAGAATCAAACCGGCAATGTAGCTGTCAATTTGGTCATGCGGCAGGTAAGGCGCAAACAACACTTTGATGAACAAGTAAGCGAGAATTGCCATGGAGAACGGTTTGACCGCCCAATTTATCAACAAGGTTACTCCCACGCCCTTCAAATGTTCCTTCACTTGATGCAATGCACCGAAATCAATCTTTAGCAACATCGGAATGATCATGACCCAGATGAGCAGCCCGACCGGGATGTTGACTCGCGCTACTTCAAGCTTAGACACAGCATCAAAAAAGTTTGGCACCAGTTGACCGAGCACTATTCCGACACCGATGCACAAAAAGACCCAGGCTGTGAGCCATCGTTCAAAGAAGCCAATAGATGGTCGTACTGATTTTTCTTGGCGGATGCCTTTTGTTTGTCCCGTCATAATGCTTCCTTTGGCTTATCCTGATTTTTCGCGATGAGGGATTCTACGCGAGCTTTAACCTCGTCGCGAATCACACGGACGTGCTCCAGCGGCTTGCCCTTCGGATCTTCCAAGGGCCAGTCTTCCCGCTTCAGCCCCGGCACGTATGGGCAGGCTTCGCCACAGCCCATAGTGATAAGCATGTCGGCGCTGTTGGCCAGCTCTTCCGTAAGTTTCTGAGGTTTGGCCTCACTCAAATCGATCCCGACCTCTTTCATAACGGAGGCAACTTCCGGGTGAACGCGTTCGCCTGGTTCGGTGCCAGCTGATACTCCTTCAGAACTGCCTGTGAGTGCGTTATAGAACGCCGCCGCCATCTGAGAGCGGCCGGCGTTGTGCACGCAAGCAAATATGACCTTCATTTAGGTTTGATCTCCACTTGTACGGACTCGACCGATGGAGCGCAGCACGCGGACTGTTTAACCATTGGAACTTCAGCCGCACTGACATTGTGGTCATCACCATATTCCGTTGCACTGCCAGTGGTTAAAAAGGTTTCCCATGCGATTCCCTGAGGATCGATAGCCCATTCTTTTTCCGATTTTGCATAGCAACAGGTCGTTGCTCCTTCATCTAGAACCTGCATGTTTGCGGCTTTCAAACGTGCCGACACTTCTTTCAGTTCCTCGTCCTGCTCGACTTGTATGCCTAAGTGATCCAAGCCAGGCCCGCGTCCGCGAGCTGAGATCGCAAAGTTTACGCACGGATCGTCTAACATCCATTTCGCATAATCCTCTTTCAAAACTGTAGGGGGAGAGCCGAACAGCCCCTTATAGAACTGTATTGATTGCTCCAAATTTTCAACCGCTACATGAACGTGAAATCTCTTCATTGCTGCACCCCTGTTTGCCTTGACAGCAGTTTTCCATGAGGTAGGCTATCAACCGCTGCATCTGCTCATAATTCGCTCTGTATATGATCGAGCGCCCGTCTCGCGTTGACGAAACCAGCCCAGCTTGACTGAGCTGGTCCAAATGGTGCGACATAGTGGCGGGGGTTATGCCAAGCTGGGCAGCAATGCTGCCAGCCGCCAATCCATTGGGGCCTTGTTGTACCAGAAGACGAAACACTTTTAGGCGCGACTCTTGCGCCAGCGCTCCTAAGGCTTCTATTGCTGTCTCCATTCGCATATTTGTACAAATATCAAATTATTGCTGGTTCGTCAAGATGGCTATCTCGCGTATCATAAGTTTCTGTTGCAAGAACTTGTGATATCCATAGGTATCACAACTTTTGGATTATGTTTCATCTCGCCGTCTCCGAGAATGCCCACCTGCTTTGGGTTTTGCTGCTTTGGGTTTTGTCGCCTTGCGCGCTTGGGTCCTTCCCTTTTGAGGGACACTCTTGGGTTTGATCCCGACTTTTCGCTTTAACTTCTCTTGATACTCCGCCTCCTCTTCTTCCGTCCAAGAGCCATCGGCTTTCCACATATCACGCAACAGAGCAGCCGTGTCCTCATCGTCGGACCACGGAGCATCTGACTCCAAATCGCCTGCTAGTTCCCTGCGCTCCTTCAGTTGTTCATACGCTGCCTTTCCCGCGACTTTACCGCGTTCTTTCAATTGACGTTTGCAGTTCTCCCAAAACTCCGGCATCCACGGAAGTGGCGCGTTAGCTTGCTTGCGTTCCGGTCTCTCTACCTGTGCCCAGTTCATAACTGCCATCTCGTACAATTCGATAAGCGTTGCCTCGATGGTCGAAAGCCTGTCATTTAGCTGCCTTAGCTCGCGTGGCGTTGTGGAGTTCAGTCCGTCCTCTACGAAGTGCCTGAGCATCTCTGACACAGTCACGCCCCGTCTCTCTGCAAGTTTCATGACTTCCAGGTACGTCTCAGGCGAGACCACGCATCCCATATTTCTTGTCAAAGTGGCTGTTTCCATCGATGTTTACCTCCGCTATATCTGCTCCAACGGTTTATTGTTCAAGTACTGCTCGCCTCTTCCGAGTAACCTTATAACGAGCCTGCGCCCATCTCTTCCTCGTTTTCGCGTCCAGCACCTGCCCACTGTTCACTCTATGCCAGACCAGGATCTCCGATGCTTTGAACCGGTGCGCCAGTTAGCGGAAAGTCGAAGGACTGCGTAATACAATTACAAGCAGCAAATACTTGGCGAGTGGCGCCACCGTTACCGGTGGCACCACTCCAGGCGGAAGCTAGCTAATCTGCGTCCGGTTAGCAATGAATGCATCGAGGTCGGACTTGCGGTATTTGGCTAACCGCCCGATCTTAACGACCGGCAGGCTATAACGCCCGGTGGTTTTCCAAATGGCCAACGTTTGTTCAGCGACCCCGAGGGTAGGGTCGAGCACTGGCGCGGTAACTTCCGTCCCGTTTCCAGCACCCGCCACCTCAAACCGGACAGGCGGTTTTCCCGCATCCGGCTTTCCTGGGAGTTTCATTGCGGGGGTTATGTAGCTTGTCGAACTGGGGTGACTGTCGGACCTGCATACTGCACCCGGTAGTCGTTGAACAGACCCAGGGCTTCGTATAGCAGTTCCTTACTCCATCGCTCCCAGCCGACACCCTTGCGCTTACAGGCTTTGCTCAAGTGTCGGCGCACTTTCCTTTCCACCCAGTCTTTGATGTAGCTGAAGCATGAGCTGGAATGGCCAATGCGAAAGTAATTGACCCAGCCCCGGATAATCGGGTTGATTGTTTCAATTACCATTCTTGCCGGCCAGGATTTCATTTGTTTGAATTCTTGGCTTAGCTTGGTCATCAGCTTATCCCGGCTCTTTGCCGCCGGTGAAAAGTGTGGTGCGAACTTGCCCTTACGGGTTTTCATTCGGTAGAACTGAAATCCAAGAAACTTGAATGTCTCCCCGTTTCGCAGGCAGACGACTTTCGTCTTCTCGCGATTCATTTCGACTCCAAGTTTATCGAACTCCTGTCTAAGCCGTTTCATGACTTGGGCAGGAAGTTTCGTCCATGTGGGATGTCCGTCCACCAAAACCACCAGATCGTCGGCGAATCGCGCGTACTCAAGGTGGAAGTATCTATCCTTCCCATATGTGTATCGCTTTGCCTTCTCAAGCATCTTATCGATTTCATTCAGATAGATGTTGCTGAGTAGCGGTGATAGCGGGCTTCCCTGGGCTATTCCAGTTCTTGCGACCGATTTCAGAATCAGCTTAATTAGGCGCATGACCTCATTGTCGTTGACTCGCTCTGCTATTTTGGTGAGCAAAGTGTGATGCCGGACGCTTCCGAAGAAGTCCTTCAGGTCAATATCAATCACCGTCGTCTGATAGCGCACTATCGCTTCTGCCACTCTGGTGATTGCCTGGTGAGTGGTGCGCTTTGGTCTGTATCCAAATGAACCTGTCTGGAAGTCTGCTTCGAAGACGGGTTCCAGGATGAGTGTCAGCGCACCTTGCACCACTCTGTCTCGGATCGTTGGAATCGAAAGCGTTCTGGTTTTTCCATTTCCTTTCGGTATTTCAACTCGCCGAGGTCGCGTTGGTCTGTAACTGCGATTCCGAAGGTCGGCTTGTATGTCGAATAAGAAGGCATCGAGACCGCTTTGCTCGACCTGGTCAAACGTAACGCCGTCCGCTCCTGGAGCGCCGCCGTTTACCTCTGCCAGTCGGTAGGCTTCTCTCAATGTTTCCAGCTTAACGACATGGACAAACATGCCCCAGAATCGCTTGCTCGGGTTGGCTTTCGCCTCGCAATATATTCTCCGTCTCAGGTCCTGCAAATTAATGGACGCCTTTATCATCTCGTCCTTGCCTCCCTTCTGATTGAGAAGTTTCTTCCAGTAAGGTCCCTTTGCTCCTCAGGCGTTACCCTGCCTCATCGCTACTACGGACCTCTCCGTCACCCTGCCGACTTTCGGTTCATTTCCTTGTGTAAAAGTTATTGAACCTACCTTGCTTCCGTGATTTCTCATCCGGGTCGAGCAGGGTTTCTCCAGTTCCGGTACGTGTCCTGTGCCACCATGTCGTCGCTGCTACTCCGCCGAGGTGAAACGTTGCGTCGGTCGTATTTCAACGTTTCCTGTTGCTTTCGCCCCTACATAACGGGCTCAGCTCTCGGATTTTAGCCTTTCGAAGCTACTTGTGCGTTCACTCTCGTTACGACCTACTGGCTCGCGAATGCCCTTCGGCATCCTTGTCAGATGGGCTTCGAGTACTTCGTTACCTCCGTCCCCGCCATCTTAGCTACCGGGTTACGACTTTTACCCGGGTGGGTCTTACTCCCACTGAACACGTCCAGCTTCGCTGGACGCACTATGCTGCAGCTTCTTTACGGCTGAGTAGACCAGATTCGAACCTTGAGAATCGATTGATTTCGGGTTCCGAAGAGCCCTGTTGCTCAGAGTTCTTGTGCATTAAGATCTCCTTTTGTTTGCCTTGCGGCATTCTTTAAAGTGCCGGTTTTGAATCGGCACAGAAAACAGTCAGCCACTGTTTCCAGCGGCTGAACGAAAGAGAAAACAGCTTCGGAGCAGACCAACGCTCCCGCCTGCGGGCGTTACGATTTCGGGACTTAGAGCCTTTTGTCGCTCGCCCGACCACACCTTGTGGGTGCAGATCTATTTTGGCATATGTCCGGGCGGAAGGATTCGGCAAAGCCTGAAATGCAACGCTGGCGCGGACATAGAGGCATTTTGATAAGGAATGTAAATTACTGATGTTTTCCGTCGTTTCACGATGTTTTCTCTACTTCGACGGTTACCGCTACACGCAAAAAAGCTGGTGTCTCAATGCGATTATGGAGGTACGATACTCCGGTCAGTGCTAACCGAGGCAGTTGAAATGTTTACCGCACAAAGCAGAGCCCCACAGAAGACTAATCCTGGAAGCGCTATGAAAGTGATCGTCGACCAAAAACAGAGAGAGCTGACGGTTGAATTCGAGGGCGTGAGACTATGGATGATCGGGCAGGCAGGCGGGATCGCATTGCGGATTGAGAACACCGATGGTCATCAGGTGAGTCAGGAGCTGTTCAGCGACAATAACGAGGGGATTGAGATGGAATACAAGTCAGCTGTCGTTGAGCTGATGTCCACCATACCTGCAAACGATAAGATGGTATGGATTCTCGATCCGGCCAAACAAAGTCGAGAAGAGATCAGAAGCGCATTAGAAGTAGATGTTGTGGGCGAGTAATGCGTTCAAGTTTTGGTATTTGAATGCATTGCCTGCACACACGCTAGAACTCAACTGTCTTTTCCGGTTTCAATTCAACGACGTTTGACGGTTCTTGTTCTGGTTTCTTCTTGGCGAATATCTTCTCGTGGGCCTGAAGTCTGGCGGTTCTTTCGGCCGCGCGGGCGGACTGCGCATAGACCTTTCGGGTAGTCGATACGTCTTTGTGATTGAGAGCATTTCCAATGACCGACAGGCTAACGCCGGACATGGCCATGTAGCTTCCTAAAGTGCGCCTCAAATCGTGCAAATGTAGATCTTTGATCTTTGCTGCCTTCAGTATACGAGCCCATCCTTTCTTGGGGTCGCACAGGTGCTTGGTCTTGTCTGGACCGGGGAAGACCCACTCGAAACTCTTTCTGTTGTCGAAGCGCTCTTTGATAATCTTCAGTTCGTCGGGCGTCAACAGTATTGTCTGGCTGGTACCATTTTTGGTATCAGGAATTGTCCACGTGCCGCTTTCGAGATCGATATGTTCCCAGCGCATGGTGAGCACATTGGTCTTCCTGGCACCGGTTGAGAGGCTGATCAACAGATAGTCGCGTATCTCGGCGTTCTCTTCGGCCTCTATTGCTTCAATCAGACGAGGCAGCTCGTCTTCCGCAACGAAGCGCTCACGCGATTGCAACTTGAACTTTGAAACGCCGGCGGCCGGATTCTCGACATTGATAAGAGACCAGATCTTGCCTTTGTTGATCACTGCCCGCAAGAGTTCCAGCGTGCGATTTGCTGTGGTCTTGCCGCGTTCCTTTCCGAGCTTGTTAATAAGGAGCTGCACTTCGCCGCGAGATATTTCAACAACCGGGCGTCCCTTCCAGTCATTTAGATATCTATCGAAGCATTCCTGCATGACCTTCCAAGTCTTGGTGTGCTCCATGGCGTATTTGTCGATGTACTCTTCGAAAAGCTCACCGAGGGTAATCTCGTTACCCTGCCTGCGCTTAATTTCACGGGGTCTGTCTCCGGCTGCCAGCTGACCCAAGACCGCCTGAGCCAGTTGTCTGGCGTGCTCGATAGTCAGTGTTGGATTTTTCTCCAGCACGATGAGCGGATCAGCGTCGAATTCACGCGGCTGAAGCGCCAGAGGACTATATTTACCCAGCATCACCCGGTGGGAGCGCCCGTTGGTCCATCTACGCACGGCAAATGACTTGGCGCCAGTCGGGGTTACGCAAAGCTCCAGGCCTGGTATCTTAAGGTCATAGTAATAAAGGCGTTTGCCATCTGGTGAGGGGTTCAGCGATTCTATGATTGATTTTGTTAAGTTTTGTTTCGCAAGAACCATCTTTTTTGCCTGTTTTTTGCCATCTGACAAGGTTTCAAATTCCTTGTATCATAGCACCTCTGGCAAAATTCTTCAAATCTCGGTGACATGCCGGTGACATGTTTTAGGGAAATTTGGGGGAACTTAGATATACCTCCAGAAAAAATGTGGTCGGTCTTTATGCTATGCTAGATTGTGTTTCCGGCATTTCGGGGTAACCAGCGGAAAATAGGGAAAATACCAAATGTCAATGGCTACGAACCATGAGGTCGCAAGTTCGAGTCTTGCCGGGCAGGTTTATTACACAAGCGTTTTCAGTTGCAGCCCTTCGGGGCTTTTTTTGCCTGTCCCCAGTGTTAATGTTTTCTCGATCTTGAGGCAGGCGCTCCGCCATAGTTAGAGTGGAACTCGCTCGGCTTTTGTGCGCAAGAACCACCTTCCCAATGCGACCATGGACCAAATGGCCTCAACGATTCCAAATGGCCAGGCGCCTTGCAAGAAGCCATAAGCGGACGCCATGATGCAGGAGAATGCAAAGGACAAAACGAACCATGCCGATCGACCTTCGAGTGCATAAAACAAGAGCATTAGTGAGACCGAGACTAAGCCGTAAAGTGTCAGCGGGTCAAGAGTCATTCTTCAAACCAAGACTTGATCGCGGTTCTCATGTGATTTCATGGGCTGTTTATTCTCTCGCGCAAAGCAATTGTTCTAGCTCTTGCTTCTGAGCCCAGCAGTTCACGAGTATTGCTTTTGGCAATCCGTGCTGAGTTATCAGCTCTGTCACCTTTACCCTGTTCGAATCGATATGATCGACTTCGGCCTTGTACCAAACGTCCTGCTTATCGCCTGAACCGAATTCAATCATTCTTAGCGTCACAATGCTTGCACCTGGTGGTCGCAACTTTTGACCAACTTCACGATAAGGAGGCGTCGATAGCCAGCCTTGTTCAACCAAATGAAACTCGAAAAACCATTTATTGATCGACATAACTAGTCCGTCACACCTATTGATTAACATCTCTCATTCTACGCTACCGAATTCGTATCGCTGGTAGTCATTTAACCAAGTGGTCAGGTAAAACCTCCAAGTAAAAGACCAACTATTATGACTTCGAAACTAAGAAGCCATCAAATGCTTCTTGGACGATTGCCTGGAGCGTTTCAACCTCATTATCCGTGAGTTTGCCAAACTCGTCACGTCGCCCCTTCTTGGGCAGCATCCAATCATTTCGACGCAAAAACATAATGAAGTTCTCGGCCATCCGGTTTGGCATTTCCACGGTGTCCATGATTTGCTGCATGGCTTTGTCGTGACGCTTAAGATAATCGTTTTCCGGAGGATGTGCGTGTTTTGTCCACTGGTAACTCTTCCCACCAAAAGATCGCAGCGATGGTCAGAAGACCGACTAAATTTCACTTCAAGAATGGACTTCGTGGAACGCTTTCTTTGACTTTGATGTAAATTTCATCAACTTTCCACGAGTCGTTTTTCGGCTTCAGGTAAGGACGACAACGCTTCTCTAGCTCCGGTGAGTACGCCTGCACCCAGCGGTAGATTGTCGTAGGATCTAATGATAGACCCCGCTCCAGCATCATCGCCTCAAGCTGGCGATAACTGAACGGATACCGCGAGTACCAGCAAACGCACAGTAGAAACTAGTTCAACTTACGAATACCACTGCGAATTACTTGCCGTGTACTTATATCTGCAACGTTAATCCAATCACCACTATGTGCCGTCATGTCTTTGTGTACAATCCAGTCCCACTGTTGTTCCCCATTGAGAAGAACAATTCCGGGCCCGCCTTGGTACTTCATTTCTTCCGGTGTGGCTTCGCGCCATTTTCCTTCTATCCATTTTTCAGGTGGATCGTCCGCCTCGATTTTCCAGATGTACGTATTGCCTTTCTCGATTGAGACGAATCCCTTTTTAGAGGCACTTTCTCGACTCGCATAAAATCCGGTGGCATTCGTGAACTGCAGCTCCCAGGGTCCAATCAACCATTGCGCAGAGACCGGCGCTCCATAGTTGTCTTGGATTGCATAGCGAACTATTGGCATTCCTCCGACTTTCATAAACTCAGGAAGGTCCTGCCAATCGCACTTGAAGTTAACTCCTCTCTTCTTGATTGCAGCAACCACTGAAGCGTTCACCGCGTCTTTTCTCGGATGAGATCCGCCAGTTCCAACATTCGCACGCAGGTAATCGAGGATCTGTTGCTTAGAAAGAGGACCCGTGCCGCTAAGCTCAGCTGCAGCTCCTCGCACGTCTTGGGGCTGCGCTGCCTGCGCGGGAGTTACTCCTCCGCCTGCAGCACCACCGCCACCAACACGAGTCAGCTCTGAAGGCTGAAGATAGCGATTTGCCCCGCCAGGCTTGAATGTTCCATCCTGCCAGTCTTTGAGAAGCACACAAACACCGCTTGCGTCTTGCTTGACGACCTGCACATCCGTCACTTCGCCATAGACCGTCGCCTTTACGATTTCTCCAGGAGTGAAAGTCTGGGCCAAACCAGGTTGCCCAGACATAATCGAAATTGCCGCACCGACCATCACGGAAGCGATTCTCATCTTAATCAAGCAATATCTCCTTTCAGATAGCTACATGCATAAGCTGTTTATTCTCTCGCGCAAAGCAATTCTTCTAACTCTTGCTTTTGAGCCCAGCAGTTCACGAGTATCTACCCTGTTTGAATCGATATGATCGACTTCGGTCTTGTACCAAACGTCTGGCTTATCGCCTGAACCAAATTCAATCATTCTTAGCGTCACTATGCTTGCACCTGGTAGTCGCAACTTTTGACCATCTTCACGAGAAGGAGGCGTTGATAGCCAGCCTTGTTCAAACAAATGAAACTCGAAAAAACATTTATTGATCGACATAGCTAGTCCGTCACACCTTTTGACTAACATTTCTCATTCTACGCTACCGAATTCGTATCGCTGGCAGTCATTTAACCAAGTGGTCCGGTAAAACCTCCGAGTAAGAGATTTACTATTATGACTTCGAAACCAAGAAACCATCCAATGCTTCTTAGACGATTGCCTGAAGCAATTCAACCTCATTATCCGTGAGTTTGCCAATCTCGTCACGTCGCCCTTGCTTGGGCCGCTACCAATCATTTCGACGCCTAAACAGAACGAAGGATTAGCCCATCCGGTTTGGCATTTCCAGATAAAGAGTTCAGTAGGGCCATTTCCAATCGGCGAACTCGGGTTTGTCTATTCCGTGCTCATGCGCATGGTTGCGGCAATCAATCTGCATGTCTCGAAGCTTGGATTTGGCATGCTCTCCCGCGATTTTCAATTGACGAACTCTGTCAATGACATCAATTGCGATGGTGAATCGGTCTACCTGGTTGTTGATGGCAAGCTCCAGCGGGGTATTGATATTGCCTTTCTCCTTGTAGCCGCGGACATGAAAGTTGTGATGGTTGGTGCGGCGGTAGGCAAGGCGGTGGATCAACCAGGGATAGCCATGGAAGTTGAATATGACCGGTTTGTCCACAGTAAACAGACTGTCGAAGTCCCGATCGCTTAATCCGTGAGGGTGTTCGCTTTCCGGTTGCAGCTTAAGCAAATCGACAACGTTGACAAACCGTATCTTCAGGTCGGGAAACTCATTGCGCAAGAGCACACTGGCAGCCAGCGCCTCCTGAGTCGGTATGTCACCGGCCGAGGCCAGCACCACATCCGGTTCGCATCCGTGGTCAGTGCTTGCCCACTCCCATATGCCTGCGCCCTTGGTGCAATGCTTGATGGCGAAATCCATATCCATGTACTGCAGGTGGCGCTGTTTATCGCAGACAATTACGTTTATATAGTTTTCGGTGCGTAAGCAGTGGTTGGCGCATGAGAGCAGTGAATTAGCATCCGGAGGCATGTAAATGCGTACTACGTTGGCACCTTTGTTTACCACCACGTCAAGGAAACCAGGGTCTTGATGAGTGAAGCCGTTATGGTCCTGCCTCCAAACAGTCGAGGTGATCAGCAGATTGAGAGATGCGATATTGGCTCGCCAACCTATATGATTTGATATCTCCAGCCACTTAGCATGTTGATTGAACATGGAGTCAATAACATGCACGAATGCTTCATAAGTAGAAAAGAAGCCATGCCTGCCCGTCAACAAGTACCCTTCCAACCATCCCTCCAGGGTATGTTCGCTGAGAATCTCCATCACCCTGCCGTCTGTGGAAAGCTCTCCACCGTCAGCATCTTCCGGAAAGTAGTGCGCAATCCAGAATTTCTTACTTGCTTCATATACTGCATCAAGTTTATTGGATGTAGTTTCGTCAGGGCCGAACACTCGGAATGTAGTGGGGTTGGACCTCATCACGTCCCGCAAAAGGTTACCCAACGGCCTCGTGTTGTCCGCCTCTGAGTGCCCCGGCTTGGGTACTTCAATGGCATACTTCCTGAAGTCTGGCATCTTCAGCGCTTTGTGGATCAAACCGCCATTGGCATGAGGATTGGCGCTCATGCGCCGCCGACCTTTCGGAGCCAGTTCCTTCAGGTGAGATTTCAGGACTCCCTTCTCATCAAAGAGCTCCTCAGGCTTGTAACTCCGCAACCAGGTTTGGAGAATTTCTAGATGCTCGGGTTTTTCTTTGACACCTGCCACCGGCACTTGATGCGATCGCCAGAAGCCTTCCACTTTATGTCCATCAGCCTCCTTCGGTCCAGACCATCCTTTGGGAGTGCGAAGCACAATCATCGGCCAACGGGGCCGGCTGATATCACCAGTGGAGCGAGCCCGTTCTTGAATGGAACGTATCTCCACGATACAGTGTTCGACTGTCGCTGCCATCGCCTGATGCATACTGTCGAAATCACTGCCCTCGACAAAATAAGGAGTGTATCCGTAACCCCGAAACAGGCTGTCGAGCTCATCATGATCGATACGTGCCAGGATGGTCGGATTGTTTATCTTGTACCCGTTTAACTGCAGAATCGGCAAAACTGCTCCATCGCGCACCGGGCTGATGAACTTATTGGAATGCCATGCCGTAGCCAGCGGTCCGGTTTCAGACTCGCCATCACCGACGACCACCGCGCTAATCAGGTCCGGATTGTCAAACACTGACCCATAGGCATGAGAGAGGCTGTAGCCAAGCTCTCCACCTTCATGTATAGAGCCCGGTGTCTCCGGTGTGCAGTGGCTGCCAATTCCGCCTGGGAAGGAGAACTGTTTAAAAAAGGCTCCCATTCCTTCTTCATCTTCGCTCTTGTCCGGATAGATCTCCGAATAGGTGCCCTCGAGATAGACAGGTCCAAGCACGCCGGGAGCACCATGCCCCGGCCCGGCCACGTATATCATGTCGAGATCGTACTTGTTGATCACCCGGTTCAAGTGCGTGTAGATGAAGCTCAAGCCGGGACTGGTTCCCCAGTGACCAAGCAAACGACTCTTGATATGCTCAGGCTTCAACGGCTCCCTCAGAAGCGGGTTGGACTGCAGATAGATCATTCCGGCAGCCAAATAGCAACAGGCTCTCCAATAAGCGTGCATCTTCTGCAAATCTTCCGCGCCGAGCGGCTCGCCTGTAATTGTTGATCGGGCCTGGCCATAGGCGCTGATCGATGTATTATCATGGATAGATCTTTCGGAGGTTGCGACCATTTATCTTCACCTAAAGAGCTCGTAGTGCATTAAACACCATTTTCGACTGCATAGGGCAAATCCGCGAAAGATCGTCGGCTTGCGATGCAGGACAGAACCAGGGCTGCTTGCAATCTGCCACGTCGGCACAGTTAAGTTAGCGTTTTGTGTCGATTTGATAAGAGGAACAGATTGCTCCTCTCTACCGCTACTGTCAAGCTGGCGATCCTCTGGCATCAGCCAATGAGTTCTGACCATAAGAGTCGTTCAATTATGCGCGTTGTTCTGTTTGGTAAAATGCCAGGCCACTGGAAATGGGTAAGTTGATGCGCACGTTGATAGCTTTACTAGTTGCCTGCTCAACCACTCTCGCTTTGACAGCTCAAGCATCGACTGAAAACGCTGTTCCAAATGAGCCCAGAGAGAGCAACCCTGCTGTCTCGTCGGACGACAGTAGTTCAGATATCAATACTGCAGCAACCTATCCAAGAATCTCAGCGCTCGAAACCGCCATTCTCAACCAGACATACACAAACGATCAATTGCCCGAGCGCCTTGCGAGACTGGAAGCCAAGGCATTTGGGAAAGTATCCTCCGATGATGATTTGGGAGAACGCACCGATCTGCTACAACAATATGTAGAAAGGACATTGCATAAGAAATGGATCTCAACAGACACCTCATCGGAAGGCGAAATTAGCACGAACAATCAAGTCGAGAATACTCAAGCAAGCAATCAGGTTGAAGATAAGCAAGCAAGTAATCAGGTTGGCAACAATCAAGCCCAGTATCCGCGCATAACATATCTTGAGAGTGCCATTCTTGGAGAAACATTTGCTGGAGATACACCGGTGACTCGTCTGAGTCGACTCGAAATGAACGCCTTCGGACACCCTTCGAACAATTCTGATTTGAGCCTTCGCACAGAGTCTTTGGAGAAGTATGCAGATAAGAAGCTACACAAAAAGCCGCTGCTAGACCAGGAAAGCGACAGACAAAAGGCAAGTCAGAGAGGTCAGTCCGGCTCAGGCACTACCAAACAGTTCGCCACCATGCTCGGTACCACCCTGCTTGGAATGGCCGGTCTACCAATCATTCCATCAATGATGCCGAGCAACCAGCGGAGGCAAGGACAATCAGCTGCCAATCAAGATGGCGCGCATCAAGCGCAAGCCCGCAATACGCAGGCGGAGACACATCAAGACGACCCTCTGATCAATGCTCCAACCGCTCCGCCAGCTACCGCTAAACTAGTGACAAAAGTTGGGTGGTGCGAAATGCGAGCGTTGGGGAAAACTCATCCCGAGATGCACTTGCAGGAACGCCTCAGTCAACTCAATCGCGTGCTGAACTTCGCACCAGACAAAGTGGGATTGGCCCTGATGGATGACATTCCAGCAATGATAAAGAGTGTCGAACTCAGAAAGACCTCTATTAGCGCAACGACCGACAACACATACTAGTGCGTTCAGGCATTCATTGCATGAAGTAACTGCCGCCTTGAGGGGGTATCGTATTGAACGGAACCAACACCAGCCGCTCCAGCGCCGGAATCGGTCAGAAATGGTTCGTTGCCTGTGTGAACGCCGATTACAACCGGAAGCTTTCCTTGAGCCTTAGCTTCGGCGATCTTATCCTGGAGGTCCTGCTCGGAGTCGACTTTTACCGTATTGTTGCCCCGATACTTTGAATGATCGATGAACCAATCCTTTTCGTTTTTGCCTGTTATCTCGTTGCCGATGTTTACTATCTGGTCGTCACTCAACGCCGGCCTCTGCCCGACATTCTGCGGTGGCTTGGTACTGTAGTCCACAAGTCTCTCGCCAGTATCTCCCGGAGCAGCTGGATCCTTCTCCCTCTGCCGATAACGGAGGTCCGAATTCTCCTTCTGGTAACTGATGTTGACTGCCGTGACCTGGAAAAGCTGGCTAGCCAGACTTCTACCGCCATCGAGCGGCGGATTCGTTTTTGCCTCATCATGAGGGGCGAGGTCTCCCGGCACGAGCGTCACCTTTGTACCGTTCTTTGTGACGTACTCGCCGGTGGTGGCAACATCTGCAACCAGCTTGGCTGCCTCAGAAGGAGATCGGCTATACGTTCGCATCTCTACTACCGTCACGTTGCAAGTGCGATGCTGCCCCTGGTCAATCGATGTCGGCGTCGCAGCCTGGCTCATGACTTGCTCGGCGATTTCAACTCTTCTCTTTGAATCGAGCGGAATCTGCGGATTGTCGTTCGCCTCGAGCAATCGAGACATTTGACTGTAAGTCTTGGCGATCTCCTCATGCGCCTTCTTGGTGGCCTCCGCAGGGCTCAAACCCTCTTTCTGGTAGTTGTCCTCCAGCTGTTTTGATCTATCTTCGAAGCGCGCCATATCGACCCGAAATTTGGCCAATTCGGTCGGATCCGTAATCTTTCTTTCAGCCAGATCATTCAAGCGATTACGTTCAGCTTCCACTTTGGGATCATTAATCGGCTGATGCGGCTTATCACCAATCTCTGAAAATTCAGTGCGGCCGTCAGCGTGTTTCGTCAACTGGAATCTCGCTTCCGGTCTCGGTCCAGCATACAACTCCTTGAAGCCCCCATGTCCATCTGGTATGCGCGTGCAGCTTCTTTTGTCAGGAGCCGGGCGCTCGATTCGTTCACTACCGTCATCCCATTTTGTGTGCTTATTGCCTGCACTATCTGATCCCTTCCAGGAGCCGTCAGGCTGCTTTGACAGCACATAACTATCTTGCGCTGTCGGGCCCCAGTGCCTTTCATTGACCGTGCCGTCCGGCTGGTGCTTACGCTCGTAACCGGTTCCGTCCTTGTTTTCTTGCCGAATATCGCCGTTGGTTTGAGTTATTCGTTTATTGCCGGCCGCATCGACGAGCGTAGATGTGTCAGCCTCAGAGTGCTTTTCAGGCACTGAATGCGCGGCTGGTTGCCTCGCTGTCAGCTCATTTTTCTCCCCCTGTGCAGCCTTGAGAGCCTCCAGAAGCGCCGGGCTTTTCCCAAGCAACCGCGATGTATCGCCGGGCGGGCGGTTCTCCGATTTTTGATAAGCCTGGTCCTCACGTTGCTTCTCAATCAAGTCAGGCATGCCCTTAGCCGCCTCTTTAATCGCCGACCCGGCGGCATCCGCCGCTCTTCCGGACGATTTCTCAAGGTTGTTTTCAGCTTTCTCTTCGGTCATGGCTGAGACCTCATACTGACCTTTTCCTGCTCCAGCTCGGAGCGATGATGAAGCTATGCTGATCCACATTACCAGAGTCCCAGATTGGTTATACCGCTAACCGAACCGGTGCTAACGTCGCTTACATACATCCCCTTCACACGCCCCTTCCAACTACGCTGCAACTCGGCATGAATCTTGCCGGCAAATAGGGGCGGGCATATAGGTTCCTGGCTGTCAAATGTTGTACCTGCTTGTCACTGCAAAGTCACTGCTTTGAGTACTTACTGTATTTGTCACTGGCAGGAGCGACTAAACATGACACTAGAGAACCCAGAGCAAAGGAACCCAGCTAACAACAATGACCGCGTAGAACAAAAGGATAAGGCTGGCGATGCTGCGTTGGTGTCACCCTTAGCGAATCCAAAGCTTACTTACATGGACATATACAATGCACGCCAGGCGCAGGCAAAAGAACAGATGGAGTCAGTCAAAAACCTGCATTCATTGCACTTAGATGGAATGCCTCAGCAAGACAACCTTCCAATGTTGAGAGATGGAACTGTTGTTGAACGGGATAAGCAAGGACGTGTCACTAGAACCGATGACGGAAAAGGTCATGTCAGCCAGTTTGAATATATAGGTAACAGTAAAAGTCCATCAGCAGCGACGGTAGATGGTCACCGAATTGAAATTCATGGAGATAATCCAGCCTTCCGTTCGATGAAAGATAAAACAACATACGTATCTATGATCGAGGCTCCAAATGAGCATGGTGACTTTGGTTATGGCTCTGAAGGAGGCCCACGCATCAGACGCTTCCATGATGGCGCAGAAGCTGCCTATAACGAACATAATCGAGTTATGCAAGTAAAAGACGCTACTGGTAAAGTTACTTCGTTCAAATATGATTTCCCTAACGCTATTTCACCCACCGAAATTGTAAATCTAAGTGGTATTACCGGTAAGTGGACTAGATATCAGGGTGGACTGCCGGGTACTGACAAGTACTTGCCGGTTGGAACTGATTCTGGTGCAACTGGCGTGGACCTGACTAATTTGAAAGTTGTGAATGGTGAAATTCGCTATACCCTTTCTTTTGCCGCACGTAATTTTGGAGAAGGCGATTTGCGAGACGGGCTGATAGGTAAGCTTACCTCCGTAAATTATGTAAGGGGACGCGATGGCATAACTAGAATCGAACAGTGAGGGTGCTGCCAGCGAGTGCGGAGCTGATACTCCGCACTTTGATCATCTGTCCGGGACAATGCAAACGTCATGAGCGCACACCGCGCCTACTTCTCGCAGAGAGCCTTTAAGTTCGCGAGCCCTCTTTGAAAAGCGTCTCCGCACATATCCTCACAGTTCATAAACACTTGCATTATCTTGCCTACGAGGTTATTGCGGCCATGCATGGACCAAGTCATCTTGGTGCCATCGGGTTGCGGCTGCAGAACATACTCAACGGTGTTATCCCCTTCCATCGGTGTGACGAGATGGAGATTCATTACCATCTTGGTTGGCGGATCGAATTCGAGAACTTCTATCCAGCCCTCACCGACTTCAGCATTGCCACTCCAGGTGTAAACGGACCCCTTGCCGGTGGCAGGTCCTTTGTATGTGCGTTTAATGTTGGGGTCCAGGTTTTCCCAGGGTGACCATTCGGGCGATCTGTGGAGATCTCCTATCACTGCAAAGATCTTCTCCGGTGGGGCTTTAATGACTGTAGAAGTCTCGACCCTGAACTCGTCTGGTTTGGTCAGTGCAATACAAAGCACAACAACCGCAGAAAGTAGCACAACAGCACCAGCAATCAAAGCAATTTTCCTGATCATTCCTAACTCTCCATCTGACTCTTGCATCGATTTTACAGTCATCCCCGTACATCTCGACGAAAGCCCTCTTGACTTACCGGAGAGGACAAGCCGGATCGTGCTTACTCCAGCTTTCACTTGAGCAGTTTTTGTAAGGCTGTACAAGATCAGCCACAAATCACTCTCAATTTTGACAGGCGTTCTATTGAACGTTAGAGAATATCGAATAAAACTGAATGGATTGCTCCAGATTCCTAACGGCAACATGAACGTGAAACCTTTTCATTGGCATATACCAGGACATAGCGGAACAAAGGGGCGAGACACGCTGAATGCTGTTCGACCGGCGGTAAGACTCCTGGGCAAAACCCCCTCGCTAATTTAGAACTACAACTAGGTGCGTAGTTTTCCTGGTAACAACCGCGCCGAGTTCATGATGAAAATCAATTCCGAGCTGACGTGAATGAAAGCCGCCAGAAGAGGACTTAAGTAGCCAAACGCTGCCAATAGTACTCCTATTCCATCCACAACGAGGGTTCCAACAAAGTTAGTCATTATAATTCGCCTGCACTGACGCGCTATGCGAATGGTTTCAACAAGGTGGCCTAAATCGTTTCCGATTAGAACTACGTCGGCTGATTCCCTGGCAACATCAGTTCCGGAACCAATGGCAACGCCTACAGAAGCCTCAATCAATGCTGGTGCGTCGTTGACTCCGTCTCCAACCATAGCCACCCGACGGCCGGCATCCGCCAGCTTCTTAATGTAGTCTTGTTTTTTGCCTGGCAATACATCGGCTGCTACTTCAGTTATCGTCAACTTGTCGGCGATACTTTGAGCAATCGGCTTGGCGTCACCAGTTAGCAGAATTGACTTTATGCCAATGGCTTTCAAATCTGCTACAGCTTGTTTTGCTTCCGGACGTAGAACGTCAGCTATGTGGATAATTCCAACGATCTTCTGAGTCTTGCCTACTAGTACTTCTGATGATTCGGTGCGCATAAGGGGCAACGACGCAACGGAATAACCGTTCTCCTCGAACAAAATCCTGTTGCCGACTAAAACCTGAGCAGCATCAAGCTTGCAAATTATTCCCTTGCCAGGTGTATATATAAATTGCTCTGGCTTCCTAATAGGAAGTCCCTTATTTAGCGCCTCTTGAACGATCGATTTGCCTAACGGGTGTTCCGATACGGATTCAGCGCCAGCAGCCAATTCCAAAACGTCAGATGGCGAAGCACCGTTCAGGCATTCCAAATCTACGACTGTTGGCGTGCCGTAAGTAAGCGTGCCCGTCTTGTCGAATACAACCGTATCAATTTGGCTTAACAGCTCCAAGTACAAGCCGCCTTTGATGATCGAACCGGACCTGGCTGCGCGTCCAACAGCGCCCAAGATCGCCAGTGGGGTCCCGGCGGCGATGCCGCAAGCACCGGCTACAATCACCACAGAAATCATTGCTTTCATATTGTGGGTCAGGAAAAACGTAAGCAATGCACAACCAATAGCAAAGTACACGAGGTAGCCTGCTAAGCGATCCGCTGTCTTCTGTACGGGTGCCTTATACAGCTCAGCAGTTTCAACATAATGAATGATTTTTCCAAAAGCTGTATCTTCACCGATGCCAGTCGTTCTAACATCAAGCGTGCCAGACTGGTTAATCGTACCGGCATATACTACTGAGCCAGAAACTTTTTCCGCAGGAATCGACTCACCCGTGATCGTAGATTGGTCGATGTATGAATGCCCAGATAACACAGATCCGTCCACCGGCACGCGAGAGCCCGGCTTGATTACAACTATATCTCCGATTTGCAAACTTGAGACTTTTCGCACCTCTACACTATCGCCATTGCGAATAGAAGCGTCCTGGGGCAGTAATGAAACCAGGTGTTCAATAGCGTTTCGTCCCCGGCTCATGGTGAGTTTTTCCAATGCCTCAGCAATCAATACAAAGAATGTGATCAGCACAGCGGTGAAAGTCTCAGAAATTGAAAGCGCTGCGAACAAGGCAATAGACATGGATAGCTCCATGGTCATCCGCCGCTCTCGTAGATTAGAAATGGCCTCGTTAAAGATCGGATAGCCTCCAATAAGCGTTGCAGCGGTTGCTAGATAATTGAAATATGGCAAGTGTAGCCAACACAACAACACGGACAAGCCAACAAAGGCAATACGGATGAGGTCCGATTTCTCAAGTTTGTGCGCTTCGTATCCGTGTTGGTCTACCGCCAAAGCGGCATCGGCTTTCGTATCTGTGGCCGTCATCTAAGCAACCTCGTTACTTCAAATAAGATTTGACTAGCTCAATCAAGTCTTCCGCCGCCTGAGCCTGGACTCGCTTGTCCTCCGGCCCGCTGTCATTTGTTAGAATGTGGGAGCGGATATGTCCTTCGACAACCTCAGCCATTAACCCATTCATGGCACCGCGACATCCTGCGATGTGATGCAAAATCGACGAGCAATCATTCTCTTCCTCTAGCGCTTTTTCAATCGCGTCAATCTGCCCGCGTATACGCCTGACTCTATCGATGAGTTTCTTTTTGCCTTTTGTCGTGTGCACCATAGCCACCGCTTTTCTACGCTCAAGTCGAATCATAGCATAGGGGGGTACCCTATAGTCTACCTAAACCAACTGAACAGCTGAAAATCGAGCTGGTGTTCATCAAAAGCGGCGGCGTTTGAAACATCCTGAAGGTAACTCGGTTGAAGAAGAAAAACACTGCCTACAGCGAGATTACTGTTCATCCCAAATTACGTGATCGGCTCGAAGAGACAGTTCGCTCGGACACTGGCAGTTTCCCGCGGAAGACCCTGAAACCGGGCATCTGGAGATTCAATCTCCTGGGATTCAACTGGCCTGACTACCAGGGAGTATGCTCTGTCAAACTCTACTTCTTATATAGCCATGAAATGGCGATGCACCATGAGAATGGACCTTTCATCCAACGAAATTGATGCAAAAGAAACCGCATTTACGAAAATGTTCCCTTCGAGCGAAGTTCGTGCCGCAGTGGCAATCCACTACTATTCAGCTTGTTTCAAGGTCTTGTTAATAGCGGAGCCAAGCGCTTTAATCATCGAATCGAGATTCGAGCGCTGTTGACTGGAAAGCTCCTTCTCCGATTTCCCTATCCCGGACAAAAGATCGCTCTTCAGCACCGACTCGGTAATGTCATCCTCCCTGCTCGGTGTCCTGGCTCCAAGGTACTTCCAGATGCTTGTCTGGGCGACTTTTTTCCAGCGGGTGGCGGGATTGATCTTAAGTTCAGCGAATGCGCCTTCCCGATCAAGTTTCTCGGCAGTCTTGATGATTTGCACCAGAAATGCGCCGACCTTAGCCTCCGGGTATGGACCGACTCTGTAGCTCACTTTCTCTTGACGAGAACCGGGAGGCTGCTCGATCTTGGTGGACACGCACATAGTGGGAATTAGCCTTCTGTGCTCCACACCTGGCGGTATCGTGACCTGGGTCCCAGGCAGCTTGCACATGGTCTGCTTGCTTGAGTTGTTGACCGGCACAAAAAAGATCCAGTCACCGATCTCGATATTCATAGTCACCGGAGTGACGTTTTTCATGGTCAAGAAATTCTCCAGAGTGTTCGGACCACCCTCCGGGCACTCGAGACCGGCTTCGATCTGGTTGTTCTTCTGGGCCTCCTCCAATAAAGTTACCGGCGCTGAGGCTGCCGTGATTGCGCCTCCGGGAGTGACGATGGCGACGGTCACGGGCTCTTCGCCATCCGTTGACTTGGCTTCTGTCGGCTCTGCACCACCAGTAGTGCCAGGCTGCTTGCTTGTCGCTTCTTTAGACGTCGACACATCCTCATTAGCCCTATGTCGGTAGCCTGGGTTCCACATTTTTCGCTTGCTATTTATATCGTATGTCACTCCGAGCCGAGGCTCAATTGCGGTCTGATCTTGCTCTTCAGCCGGTTGGCTCGGTACACCGGCGCTAGGATTCCATTCGCTAAGTTTCCATTCGCTAGGTTTCCATTCGCTAGGTTTCTGTTCGTCACTGCTTCCGTCCTTCACCTCACCCGAAGCGGAGTTCTGCATCTCTGGAGCGCTTAGCGGAGCTGTTACTTTCTGCACCCGGCCCCCTCTAGAAGGCTTGGATATCGGACCCGGTGGGTTGGAGTTTTTTTCACTCTGCGCAGTCTCCGTTGCATTACCTTTGTTCTCCGAGTCCGACGAGGGCTGGAGGTTGGGAGGTGGGCATGGCCACCCGTAAATATTCACCCAACTCTTGAGACTTTCGTCGTAGCACACGGCTACGAAGACGAAACCGAGGGCATTGGGTGTGTCACCATAACTAGCGTGTCCCGTGGAGGAAGCATCCTTTTTAGGCGCATCGCTGTCCTTATCTTCCGGCAGCGGTACTGGAGAATTGCCGTAACAAACAAAGGTATTGGGAGGTGGATTGTGGCCGGCGGGGTATTTCGGTGGTGCATCGATGCGCTCGGGAGTGCTACCATAGCAGACAAAAACTCCCGCCGGTGGATTGTGACCGTCGGTGTCGGAACCGGAGCCACCGTCACTACCAGTAACACCGCCTGAAGACTCCTCGTCTTGGTCTGGAATCGGCGCAGTTCCGTAACATACAAAGACTCCGTCTGGCGGGTTGTGACCGGTCGGTGGCGGAGTTTTGTCGCTCTCTGGCAGTTGGCCGTAACAGACATAAGTGCCTTCCGGTGGGCTGTGACCTCCTGGAGTCGCGTCCGACTCCGGCGGTTTGCCGTAGCAGACATAAGTGCCTTCCGGCGGCTGGTGTCCTGGCGGTGCTTCGGCCACCTCCGAGGTGCCCTTCATGGTCTCTATGACGGCTATAGCTTCTGTCACCGACTTCTCTGACACCTGCACATGAGTGAATATCGTGAGCGCATCACTGAGCGCCAGGCAGAAGAGACCGTCATCGGGACGACCCAGATGATCGACCGGGAACGGTACTGTATTATCACCCTCACTGTTCAGCGAGTGATATATCGTCACCCTCTGTGTTGCCGGGTCGTAAGCTGTGACCGCGTACAAGTGTGACCCGTTGAAACTATGAATGTTTTCGCCGCTTCTACCGAACATGACAGGGTGCTGAGTGTTAAATGCATTGGTCAGCGCAGTATGTACGGCATTGACATCACTTGGGTCGAAAGCAATGAATCCTCCTCCGAGGATGGCTCGAAAGCCGCCGTCATCGCTGCTACCTCCCTGCAAAGCTTCTTGCGGGAGGACGTCAATTCCAGGCGGTGCAATTGCATTGGCATAAGCTTTCTCCAGGATGGCCATCCAGATGCCGTTGGCCGTTCCTCGCGCATAGATAGATAACTCAGCATCGGTGGGTTCAGCAACTATGATCGGCCCGGTACCAGGCATAGTGACTCTAAACTTCCTCTCACCGACAGGAAAGGCTCCGACCTCTTCGATCATGCTCTTGATCAGGCTGGGTGACATAGAAGCGGTTCCAGCCGCTACGGCCTGGAAAAAGCAGGTGTTGAGATAACCCTGCGAGACACCATTGAAAGTGGGTCCTTCAGAGGTAAAGACATCACGCGTGGTGCCCATGTTGATTGACTGTCGATAACACGAAAGAACCTTTACGACTGCTTTGGACTCTGATGGCGGCAGACCTGTCAGGTCTGCGACCGTAACTCCATCATTATCGTCTCCCCATTCGTCGTTATGAATCTCTTGGACTGCGTTTATCGTATCGTAGAGCGCAGTAACGAAGGTAGCGTTGAGTCCCTTGTAGTCTGGATTTGTTACTGCTCGTGCTGCCTCGTCCCTGGTAATGAAATGGTCACCGTTAGCGTCGATCTTATCGAAGTTAGACTTGATAAAGTCAGAGAATAGCTGATCGTTGGATGCACCCACTTCTTTAAAGGTCCAGCCGGTCGCCGGGCGAATCGCTTTCACCGGCACCGTAGTAGTGTTTCGTGGACAGAGTGGCAGTTGGGGAAATCTCTGCCTGATCTCGAGCGACCACGCATTCAACGGCATCGGCTGGAACTGGGAAGTATCGACAATGACATTGCCTATCATGTGGACCGTCAACCTCGGAGCACACCAGAAGCGCTCTTCGGGCATTTGCACATTCGGTCCTGGTGGCTTGGGTGGTGGCGGCAGCTTTTTCCATCTGTTCTGGCGGTTGATGAGCTTTCGCACTGTGTCACTTACTTCTACTTTCAGGCTGCGCAAAACATGAACGGCCATGACGTCGCCGTCGACATCCTCAGCGAAGCAGATTAAGGGTTGCTGCTCCTTTGATGTCGCACTAGGCGCTCTGAGTGTACTCAGCGAGCTGATCAGGGGGTTGAACCAGTCAGCCTTTCGTTGTTCTTGCCAGGTTGAGAGCTTGCCGTTCAGCCTGGCTCGGATTTTGATCAGTTGAGCATCTCTAACCGCAGACTTTCGCCTTGTCAGCGGGATAACGAAATCCTGGCAACGGGCTGAGTCGACAACATCGATTCGTCGCATCGGAACCGCTATTACGCCGTCCTCTCGCCGGACAATCAACTCTCCTTTTCCTATTCCACAGATGTCGCCTTTAACCTCTGTCCCGTCGATCAACGTGATCTTGTCCTGGCTCTCGCCAAGAACTTCCTTTAAACGACTACCTCCATAAAGGAAGCACCTTCCCACTAGAGAATCACCGACTATCTGGAAGCCAAATCCGATTCCCTTGGCGACCTTTCTTTCCTTCTGCTTTATCTCGACCGAGTTGCCGTCTAGCAAAAATGTTGTATCGGTACCAAATAGATTTCCGATCTTATTTTGAACACTTGCCTGGCACCTGAGCCCCGGTTTTGCGTCCATCGCCTCGACTGAGCAGTGAGAAAAAAGTAAGGCGGCAGCGATTCCAACAGCCATTCTAATCCGATGCATGAATAATCCCTGTATTGTGTGCCTGAACGCAAATGGGACTCCAGTAGGCAGGCCAAGCAGTCTATCATAATTAACAGTTATACGGTCACCCAGTAATGCCCAAAGAGCCTTGCTTAAAACTGTATGCCTTGTATAATTCATTGCGTTCAAACTTTTTACGGTTTCAACGTCTTCTTTCAGCTACTATCTCTAAAGTCACGAGTCTGTACAACTGTTTCAGGCAGATTTCATCAGCAGGCCTTATCAATTTGGTAACGGCGAAGCATTATCAGGACGGCAAGTGAATACAGTTCTTCGCGTTTTTCTCATTGTTGCGCTTCTGGCACACTTCCCCACACGTGTTTTTGCGCAATCAATCACGGTCACCAAAGGTGAGGGCATTCAGTCGGCAAGCCTTAAGGCGAGTGCACCGGTCAATAAGGTCTCTTCGTTGTTCGGAGATGATTTGAACAACGCTTTGATGACGGTGGACAACAACCAGATCGATCTCCGCAAAGATGCCAGACACGCCCAAGCAATCGTCATTACGAAGCGACTAGAGAAGACGAGGCTAGAGTTGCTGGCCTGCTGGCGGAGTGGAGAATTGCTTGAGCCTGCCATTACGGGAGCTGATGCAAAGAAAGCAGTAGTCACTACCGATGATGGCACGAGGCACCACGGAGCGATATCGAAATTCAATTCACAAGTGTTGACGCTCGTCGCAGACGACGGCAAGGAAGAGACCATCCGCTGTACGTCTATCCGGTCGATAAACAGCAAAATTGCTTTCTTGCTCACGGCAAGATTGAGTGATGTCGACAGCCCGCCTGCGAGCTTTGATAATAGCTGGTCAGGAAAGCTAACTGACGTCTCCATCAGGTCTTGCTATGACAAGCGCTCCTTAAACAGTTTCAGCAGTAGCACATCCTCGACAAAACCGGCAGACGCAGGAAGAGCCAGAAAGTTGGCGCTTGCAGTAGTAGGATTGATGGTGATTGGAGCGGCGATCGCCATTCCCCTGGCCGTCGCGATTCCGTTGGCAAATCGAAGAAAGGATAACCCGCAAGTATTCAATAGTCTTCTATTTCAGAACCCCCAACCGCAACAGCCGCCGCAACAACAACAGCAACAGCAACAGCAAAATTGAAGGTATTTACTTTCAATTTTGGAGCGCAAAGCATACACATTACGCTGTACTTCAACTACGGATGGATGCTTTAGTTGATCGTTGCTGTTCCGCTTTTCGCCTCAGGCAGAATGGAAGAGACGGAGGCATCTGCTGTCTCGGCTATGCCTCTAGCCATGGCGTCCTGCCCGCTGCTAATCAAGACCAACAAGAGACAGAGGACTGCAAGCGCTAAATATCTCAGCATGGCCTTTACCTTCGATCACTCTCAAATGCGGACGCACTATTATAGGCTTTGGTTCAAAATAGATTTCAAAGTCGGATCGAAACTACCTTTCGGCGTAAGCTTATGCAGCTGACCGGAAGGTCTTTCTAAAGAATACGACTTGCCCGTTAATGCCCTGCTTTTCAAGAATTTCTGCGAGCGGATAAAACAGTTCCTCGCGATTCACCATCGCAGAAGCCTAAAGTACCGTGCAGTTATTAAGCAGAAGCCGCCGGCCTCAGATGAAACATTCCTCGCACGACCAGGACAACGAGCGGAAGCACTCCCACAACCACAAACGTTAGATCGCCTGCTACTCTCAACCATGTGAACATTTGGAAGAGATGCGACTGAATGAACTCAGGGCTGCGAGCGAACCAGAAGCCTTCTTTGTAGCTGGCAATCATTTGAATGACACCGGCGGGAAAGATGTTCAACACAATCATCAGCATGAGTCCGCTGTTCAATCCCCAGAACGACAATGCCGCAAGCTTGTTGCTCCAAGCGTCTACTGTCATTAGGTAGCGCGTGCAGAACAGAATCGCTGCTACGGCAAGCATGCCGTACACACCCATCAAAGCAGCGTGGCCATGATTGGAAGTCAAATAGGTAGCGTGTTCGTAGTAGCTGACTATCGGCGTGTTTACAAGAAATCCAAACACACCTGCGCCTAAGAAATTCCAGAAACCGACAGCAATCAAAAACATCATCGCCCAGTAGTGTGAAAAATTCTTGATCGATCCTTCGACCTTAGCCAGATCAACGAACTTCCAGGCCTCCATGGTCAAAAGCGTTAAAGGTACTACTTCGAGCGCCGACATCATTGAACCCAGCGCCATATTGATCGCTGGTTGTGCAGTCCAGTAATAATGGTGTCCAATGCCCACGATGCCGCTGCCAAGATACAAAATGATATCGACATAGATGACAGAGAGAGCTGACTTTTCAGAAACCATCCCCAGGCTGCAAAAGAAGTAAGCAACGATGATTGTCGTGTATAGCTCGAAGATACCTTCAACCCAAAGATGCACAACCCACCAGCGCCAGAAATCGGCAACCGCAAAATTAGTGCCAGGATGGTACATCATGCCGAAGCTGAAGAACAACGGGATTGCCATGACACCGTAAAGCAGCATATAGGGCAAGCTTCCGTGGTCCTTGCCCTTTAATAGCGGGCTGATGCTGCGGAACACTATGAAAGCCCACAACACCATGCCAATCGTCAAGAGTGCCTGCCAAAATCGTCCAAGTTCTAGATATTCCCAACCTTGATGACCAAACCAGAACCAAAGAGATCCCAGCATATTCTTGACACCGAGCCATTCTCCGCCAATGCTTCCCACTGCCACGATGAGAATGGCAACGAACAAGACCTTGACGAGCCAATGTTGTCCTTTCGGTTCGTATTTGGATAACATGGGCGCCATAAACATTCCAGCAGCAAGCCAGGCTGTCGCAATCCAAAAGATGGAAAGCTGCAAATGCCAACTGCGGGTGATGCTATAAGGAAAGATACTTCGGATGTCGAACCCGTAAAATCCCTGCTCGACTATGTAGTGCGCCGTGACAACTCCAAAGATAGTTTGAAAGAGAAATAGCAATGCCACCACGACGAAATAGGGATACAAAGATGTTTGAGAGCGATAAGGTTGATAGGATTTGACATTGTCCGTCATACCTTTTCCATCAGGTAGCCAGCCCAGTCCAGGGAAGGCGCTGAGGAGAAACTGAGTCAGTCCGATTCCGCCAATGAGCATAATCAGGCTCATCGCACTCCAGAAGAAAATTTGCCAATTGGGTCCGTTTCCTACAGATTTGTCGGGCGGCCAGTTATTTGTGTAGGTGTAATCTTTGCCTGGTCGATTGGTGTTACATACCCACGCTCCCCAGGCGAAGAAGCGGCTTAGCTGCAATCGTTCGCTCGGATCGTGAATATAGTCCGTTGGCAATGGAAGTTTACGTCCGGAACCGAATTCAGTGTCATAGTAAGGTACGAGCTGACGGTAGGCTTCGGTTTGACAATCGGTCCAGGTCAAGGTTTGGGATTGAGGATTATAGCGATTTACCTTCAATTCCCTTTGAAGCACATTTTCCAATTCGCCCTTGGCGCCGCCCTCCAGCTGAGTGTAGGGTTTGCCAAAACGCTGCAGAGACATTTTGTGCAGCGCTATTTCACCCTCGCGATGGAGATAGTCAGCGGAAAAATCTGGTCCGTTATAGGCACCATGGCCAAAAAAGGATCCAACATCCATCAAACCATACTTTTGAAAGACGCCCTGGCCTGCGATTATGTCGCTGCCAGTGAAAAGCACCGCGCCCTTCGAATCAACCACCTTATCCGGTATTGGCGGCGCTTGACTGCTTGTCTCGTGCCCCATAAAGATCAGGGTCGAGAAACCTGCTATCAGCACAAACAGCACTGACAACTTCCATCTCCAGGACATAAGAAACCTCCATAAACGCCGCCAGTAAATTAGATTTCAAACCAGGCAATCGGTGGATGTGTTCATGCTACTTGGCGTCGACTATGAAAACTTTCGCTCGCATAGAGAAATAGATTCCAATGATTCCTGGCACTCGAAGCAGGTTTTCCTTATGACTTTGTGTTTCTCCAAACTTACTGACATTAGTTGCTTCAGCAGGATTGGCTTTCATGCTAACCGTCCTTGCGAGTGCGATAAAAGCGAATATGTACCTTTTCAACAGTAGCAAGTCCTTCTTCAATAACCGAATCGACAATCGACAAAAACTCCTCGATTTTTTGCAGTTCGTCGACGATCTCGATGATGATTGGAAGGTCGGTAGCCAGATCGAGAATTTTAGCGGAGTGAATGTTACTGTGTGCACCAAAACCTTCCATGGCCCGGATGACGGTCGCACCAGCCAAACCTTCCTCCTTTGCTTTCCTCAATATCCATTCGTACAATGGCTTGTGATCATGCTTGTCTCTTTCACTGATGAAGATCCTCAGCAAATGTCCGTTTTCAGTCAACATGTCTCATACCTCATAACAAGCGACCAATGACCCAACCAATCCAGACGCAGAAAAGCCCAAGGACAACCTGCAAAACAGCATTGGTGATGGCAGACAAGATTTGACCATCGCGCAGCAACTGAAAGGTCTCATAGCTGAAACTCGAAAATGTCGTATAGCCGCCAAGCAGACCTACAAATAGGAACAATCGCATTTCACTCTGCAATAGTCCCTTCGACTCAGTGAGTTGTCCGAGAATACCGATAATCAAACAGCCAAGCATGTTCACCGTGAACGTACCGATAGGAAAGTTCCAGTAATTGCAGGCACGTTGAATTGCTGGGCTCATTGCATAGCGCAAGACACCCCCGATTCCAGCACCAATGAAGACAGTCAAATAACTCATGGCAACCACCCTGTAATAGACCCGAAGGGGTAGCAGTCATCAGCCGTACGGCGGTTATGGCGGACTCCATCACCTTTAAAACTTGAAGTATTCTATCACTAAGTTAGAATGCTTAGACGCCGGTTCGTGGAGACAACAGAGGCCAGTGTCTATCAAAAATATTCCTTCAGTCGATTGATTTACCTGGCGTCACAAAATGACTGAGAACTGCATAAAACTTGCGTTGAATCCAGGTGTGGAGCTGAAGCCAGGCACTAAGCCAGGTATTTGCCGCGCCGTAGTGATCGACGCTGAAAGGCGTTTCGATTTGACATGGGATCGCTTCCACCGCCTTCATCGAACGGCGGAAGCAATCAAGCTGGATATGAAGGCATCGGTATCTATCTTAGATGTGGGTGGCTTCGACGGTGCGCTAGCCCTATTCTTGCCTCATTATGAAATTGATGTCCTAGATCCAATCACTACAGGCGGTAGCGGATTTGGTATTACAGTGGAGCCTTACGATGTGGTTGTGTCAATCGATGCTCTCGAGCATGTCGCCCCGGAAGAGCGGCAGTCATTTTTGGAACAACTGTGCAGAGTTGCACTGCATTGGTGCGTAATCAATTTTCCTAGCAGCCATACTGCCACAGCACAGGAGTTAGTCTTCGAGCTGACCCAAAATCCGCTTGTTAAAGAGCACGTGGAATGGCCACTGCCAGAGATGGAAAGTGTTAAGCAGTACCTTGAGTCGTCCGGTTTTCGCGTCGAGACACAACGACATACGAGCCTGGCTCAGTGGATCTCTCAGTATCTTCTGCAATCTGTGGCTCCTGATCTGGCAGACAAAGCAAACCGCCACCTCTTAAGACACCACCTCGATGAGCCGACTGGAACACTGCTGTACGATCTGCTTATTGGCCAGAGAATAAAGTAAGTAGAGAAAGGCATCGATTGCGAGAAGCAATCGTATGAAAACCAATCCGGCTGAAGCAACTAAGTTTTCCAAATAGGGTTCACAGCTGTCTTTGAAACACCGGCTGGACAATCGACTGTCTTGATAGAAATAGACAGGTGTTGCGATTTGCACAATGACCTGTGCATGAATCAATCGGAAGGATGATCTCCTCCTCCTCTCCAAGATGGACAAAACAGGAAGAGGTTTTTGAGACAATTCAGGCACACTAAAAGCAAAGTTGCGCCGCACTTGCCGAGCGATAGAGAAGTCGAGGAGGAGTCCAGTATGTCATTAAATGTCAATTTGCTCAGAGAAACCTTTGAGCGAGCGAAAATTGAGAATGGCGGTGTTACCGCCCTGGGTATGAGGTTCTATGCGCGACTCTTTGAAAAGTATCCGTCCGTCCGGCCGCTTTTCATTACTCCGCCGGAGGAGCAGCACAAGAAATTGCTGGCATCTGTCTCGGCTATTGTAGCTGCTGTGGAAAAACCCGATGTGCTCATCCCTTACTTGCACGCCATGGCTATTCGACATCTAAAGTACAAGACGGAGAATACGCATTATCCGGCTGTAACTGAGAATCTTGTAACAGTCTTGGCCGAACATCTGAGTAAAGAAGGCAAGTGGACAGACGAAATGAGGAATACGTGGGAAGCTGCTCTTGCAACAGTAAACAAAATCATGATTGAAGCGGCCGACAATCCCGTAAAATTCGCAGAAGAACTTGCCGCCAACGGCTTCGAGCCAAACGGATTTAGGAAAAACGATCCACGACCATGGGTTCTTTCGCCGGAATTGCCAAAATGAACTCCTGCCATCACTTCTTACTCAACCGCCAACCAGGAAAGATCATTGACGTCTGGTCTTTGTAAACTAAGTACTTGTCACCAAGAGCCTCAGCCAGATCTCGCTCTTCAAAGAAAACACCGACTCGCATGTAGACGGTCATGGTAATCGCGAAAAGTAAGTGACCGAGAGTCATCGTTGGTGTAAACCAGAACGCGATCAGAAATCCGAGCATCAGTGGATGCCGAATAAACTTATACAGTCCCCTCACAACAAATGGTTGCGCGCTATATTCAAGACCGCGATAATTGAGCCACACCTGCCGCAGTCCGAACAGGTCAAAATGATCGATCAAGAGTGTTGACCAAAACACATTTACCCAGCCGAGCATCGAGATGCCGAATAAGAGCCAATCTCCAGGTGGCGCACAGTTCCATACAAGCGTATTGATAGGTCGCCATTGCCAGTAGAGAGTCGCCAGGACAAGACTTGTTACCAACACGAAAGTACTGCGCTCTGCTGAATGAGGAACGAATCTAGTAAGCTGCTTTTTGAACGCTGGCCGAGCCATAACACTGTGCGATCCGCCAAACAGCAGAACCAGGGCAGCATCAACAAGGAGCGCTTCTATCAGAGGTTCTTGGATCCCCGAATCAATATTTTTTGGAACAATGACACCATTAACGAAACCAATCATGTAGAGAATGGCGCACAGAAATGCCAAGTATGCAAAGATTCCATATGCCAGGATTAATGTTCTCTTCATGCAATTTACCGGCTCCACTGTCCCCTGATCAGATCATACTGCAGCGTGCCGATTGCATCTCGGTGGAGAAGCAGGCGATGGAAACTCCCTGAACGCAGTAGCTGCGCTCCTTACCATCGACCAGCAGACACTCGCCTGCTTCAGGCCGTATCAGACCGAGCACATCCAAACAAGCTAACGCCCGGTAAACTCTTTCATCACTTGACCATAGCGCTTACCGACGGCGCCGCACACGATCTCGCACAGCTCGTAGATGGTGCTATCACCAATACTGTAACAGACAAACAGCCCCTGCCGACGCTTCTGAACAATACCCTGCTCAGCCAACACAGAGAGGTGCTTACTGACATTCGCTTGGCTCATTTCAGTCAACTCACACAATTCTTGGACGGAACGCTCGCCATTAAAAAGGTTCTGCAAAATCTGTAGCCTCGATGCGTCCGATAGCGCCCGAAATCTAGCTGCTACGATTTCGAGAGCCGGTCTCGTCAACAGTGCCTTTTTACTTTTCATTCGCCCTTATCTGCGGAATCTTCCTACTAAGGATACCACCGTTTGGTTTATTGCTCAATCCTTCCTTCGATTGATTCACCATATAACCACAGAGTGATATAGTCGAGTATGTAACCAGAGGGGACTCCTAAATGTCAGAACAGGTAAATTCCACAGTCTGCCCACATGTCGAAGCTGCTGATATAGCTTCATTTAAAGGCGACCTCGTGCTTGTGGACGTTCGCAGCCCGATCGAGTTCGAAACAGAGCATATTGCAGGCTCTGTAAATGTACCGCTTGACTCGCTCGATTCGAGCTTCGATGCGGTGCCAAGACAAGGGCGACTTGTCGTTGTATGCCGCACCGGCAAAAGAGCTGAGCGGGCCGCATTTATCCTTATGAGCAGGGGCTTTCAGCCCCGAGTGCTGGAAGGTGGATTGGTGGCCTGGCGCAAAGCGGGGCTCGTTATAGAGGAAGGGAAAAAGAGACTCCCAATCGAGCGCCAGATACAGTTAATCGTGGGTCTTGGCACTTTGACAGGCGTGCTGCTGGGCGCATTCGTCAATCCTTGGCTCCTCATCATTCCTGGGTTCTTCGGAGCGGGACTGACTTTTGCAGGTTTGTCTGGAACTTGCGCCTTAGGAATTCTTTTAGGGAAGGCTCCCTGGAACAAGCTTGAAGTCCGTTCCGAGCAAAAGGAGCGCTGCAAATAGAGAAGCAAGGAGCGGCTAATCCCATGGAAAGTCTAATTTGGTTTTTGGGCTTCATAGTATTCTATTTTGCAATGCAGCTATGGATTCTGCCGAAACTCGGCATACCTACTTGAATGTCGAAAAGCTGCTCGGTCGAGCAGAAGGGCGCTACAAATCTCCAGAAAGAGAAACAGCCGACGGTGAAGCATGGTGAATCGGGCGACAGCAACTAAAAATTGTGGGCAATGAAACCTAATGATTAACCAACTAGAGAGGAATAGGTAGGGCAGTTCATGGAAATCACTTTGTATGGCGCGGCAGAGGAGGTAACAGGCTCTTGTTATCTGGTGGAAACAGGCTCGAATAGAATCCTCGTCGACTGTGGACTGTTCCAGGGTTCTGAGAAAATCGAGCGCCTCAACGCAATTCCACGCAACTTGTCGCCAAAACGTATTGATGCTGTCGTCGCCACACATGCTCACCTCGACCATACAGGAAGACTTCCCCTTCTGGTCAAGAGCGGATTTAACGGGCCTATCTATGCCACCAGTGGCACCATTGATTTCGCCCGACTCATTCTCTACGACGCCGCCAAAATCAAGAAGCAGGATGCAGACTGGGCGAACAGAATCCGGGAGCGCACCGGGAAACCAAAAGTCGAACCGCTATACACTTCACACGATGTGGAGCGTGCCTGTGCACAAATGCGTACACTCGATTACAATCATTGGCACGAAATAGCCGACGGCATCAAGGTCCAACTTGTAGAAGCCGGACACATTCTTGGCTCCTCCTGTATTCAAATGGCAGTCGATCAAAATGGTGGTCGACGCAACGTAGTGTTTTCTGGTGACTTGGGACCCTGGGGAGCGCCCATCATGCGTGACCCTGCGCGCATCGACTATGCTGATGCCGTCTTCATCGAGTCCACATATGGCGACCGAGATCACCGCTCATTGCGTGAGACAATCCTGGAGTTCGAGGACCTGCTCAAGAGCGCTGTCGAGAAAAGAGCCAAGGTGCTCATTCCTACGTTTGCTGTGGGACGAGCCCAGCAACTTCTTTACCATCTTGCCCAGTTGTTCCGCGATCAAAGGCTTAAGCCGTTCCCAATTTATTTAGACAGCCCGATGGCGATTGCAGCCACCGAACTTTATGCTAAGCATCTGGACATCATGGATGAAGAAGCAGTAACACTGCAGCGGTCAGGTCAACTCAAGTTAGATATGTCCACGCTCATTCCGTGTAAGACAGCTGATGAATCGCGTGCTCTCAACAACGTCGAAGGACCATGTGTCATCCTTGCCGGCGCCGGCATGTGCAATGCCGGGCGTATCCTGCATCACCTAAGGCACAACCTGAGCATTGCGGGCACTGTCGTAATGATTGTCGGTTACCAAGCCCGCGGATCGCTCGGACGACTTCTGGTCGATGGTGCATCAAGAGTCAAGATATTCGGGGAAACCGTACCGGTACGCGCCACGATACGTGGTCTTGGCGGTTTCAGCGCTCACGCCGGACAATCAGACTTACTAACTTGGCTGCAACCGATGACCAGACACATGCCGCGAGTGATCATAACCCACGGAGAAGATCATCCTCGACACCAGCTCGCCTTTAAGGTTCAAGAGCTATATGGCATTAAGGCAGAGTTGCCAAAGTTGTATGAGACCCTTGAGCTTTAAGCTGAATACTGCGCTGCTAGTCAGATGCATCAGAGCTTAAAGTTAAGCTGGTACCTTCGTTTCCGGTGACACGCGAATCGCCTGAGGGAGTTTCAGTCTCACTTGTACCGCAGCGAATACATCTTGAAACACAACCGCAAGTCCGCAGTGCGCAAATACCTCCAACATTTTGCGGTTGTCTGGATGCACCAAGGCAGTAAATTCCGCAATTCCTGCAGATTGAGCAATCTCTGCTAGCTGCCTGAGCAACGCAGTCGCAACTCCCATACCCTGGTATTCCTCCTCTACGGCAAATGCCAATTCCGCAGAACGTGCACGCTTCGCCTCCTCATTAACGAAGTATTCTCCAAGACCAATCGGCACCGTTTCCCCATTTTCGACTAAGAATGCTACGAGCGCCAAGTGATGCTTGACATTTACGTCTGCAAACAAGGCTAAGTCATCGACTGTTGGCTCATCTTTCAGTGTCAAGTATCGAAAGTAGCGTGATTGCGGACTTAAATGATGCATCACTTCGCTCAGAATAGCTTTGTCCTCCGGACCGACAATGCGAACGGCAAACTCACGCCCGTCACGCAACTTGTCGTGAGCCAAGTATTTTCTTGCTGGAACTTCGATGTTCATAGGGCACCTGCTTCAACCCACGGCTTCCTGTAGATTACTTTCACAGAAATGAGCAGTTAGCACCTCAATCTACGTGCTGAATTCAATAAACTGTATTTGCAATCTATTCATTAAGTTGTTCGACCAGAACAAAAAATAGACCCCAGCGATTGCTGGGGTCTTCAGGTTCGAAGCATTGCTCGGTTGCCTGCTGCCCTCACAGGTCTTTGTTCCTGCCTGGGTTTCTCTTTGCACTTTCAGTCTACCGCGGCCGGCACATCAACACATTCTTCTGAGGGATGATTTTGCAACCAGACAAGAATCATCCTTTTGGCCGAAGTAATTGATAATCCGGATTGAAAGGAACTTTCGGTCACACTGGCGACAATGCCGAATTCCACTCATCACCAGGCTATGTGCTTTGGTACTTCTGCCGCAGACGCAATCCAAACTTGCGAGATTCATCCAGCAAGATAATCGCTGGAGTCCATGCCAATGCGAAGGTCCATTCGATAATACTGACTGGCGCTGTATTGAACAGATTTTGAAGTACAGGCACATGCATTAATGCAAGTAGCAGCAGGAGCTCTGTTGCAATACCAATCAGAACCAGGCGATTGCTGAACGGGCCGACAGTGAAAAGCGAAGCTCGTTCGGTGCGGCAGCAAAGTACGGCACCGATTTGCGCTGCGACGATACCCATAACTGTCATTGTGGTGGCCATCCTGTATCCATCACTGCCTGGAGCGGCAAGGGCAACTGATGGCCAGCCATGCAACAAGTTGGAGAAGAAATAGCAGGATAGTCCAGCCGTCGCTTCAATCAATCCATACCACAGCAGCGCGCGACAAAGCAGCTGCAGATCAAGCAGCGGCGCCTTCAGGCTTCTAGGCTTAGAACTCATTATGCCAGCCTCTGCAGCCTCTGTCCCCAGACCCAGAGCCGGCACCATGTCGGTGCCAAGATCTATCGACAGAACCTGCATTACAGTCAATGGCAGTGGAATGGCGCCACGTGAAAATAACGTTACAATGAACGGCAGCGCTTCGGCCATATTGCTGTTGAATACATAGATGGCAAACTTTCGTATGTTGGCGTAGACAGCACGTCCCAGCTCCACGGCGCTAACAATTGAGGCAAAGTTATCATCCGTCAGAATCATATCGGCAGACTCCTTCGCAACATCGCTGCCAGCTACCCCCATCGCAATGCCAATATCGGCTTTGCGCAAAGCCGGAGCATCATTGACACCGTCTCCGGTGACTGCAACAATGTGCCCAAGATCCTGAAAAGCGCTTACAATATTTAGCTTATGCTCTGGTGCGACCCGTGCAAAGATCACGTCGCTCTCCAAGCATCTGTGCAATGTCACTTCGTCCATAGTATCCAATTCAGAGCCGTGGACTACTCTGCAGCCATTCGTTATGATACCGACATGCCTGGCAATGCTTTCGGCTGTCAGCCCGTCATCTCCGGTAATCATCACAATCTTGATCCCCGCCTGGTGGCATTTCGCAACAGCCTCTGGGACACCCTCGTGCGGTGGATCTAGCATAGCTACAAGTCCGCGGAAAGTCAGATCTCGCTCTAAAACATGTGGAGTGAGCTCACCAGAGTCGGTGGGAACAACGCGGTCGGCAAGAGCCAAAACGCGTAACCCCTGACGAGCATATCGGTCACTGGCAGTGATAATGAGGGCTCTGTCTGTATCGTCAATCTGCCGCTTTCCATGATCGCCGTCGACGTCTATGCACCGAGAAATCACCTCCGCTGGCGCTCCCTTTAGGTAGAGCACCCGGGCCCCGTCAACATCGTAGACAGCGCTCATGCGCTTGCGATGCGAGTCAAACGGAAATTCACATATCCGATGGGCGTGACCAAACGCTAAGCCTCCCTTTCGCGCGGCGACAAGGAGCGCCCCTTCCGTGGGATCTCCCAGAACCGACCAGCCTGGCACATCCACGTGCGGCGGTATGAGCCGGGCGTTATTGCAACGTACGCCAGCAATCAGCAACTTCTCAAGCAAAGACTGGTTAACAGTTTTGAAACTGTGATCGTCCACTTGTTGAATTTCACCTTGAGGACAATAGCCAGTACCGCTCACGCAATACTCCCCGTCCCAGACCCAAATTCTCTCCACTGTCATCTGATTTTGAGTAATCGTTCCCGTCTTGTCGGTGCAAATGACACTTGTGCAACCTAGTGTCTCAACTGCGGATAGCCTCTTAACCAGCGCATTTCGCTTGGCCATTTCCTGTACCGCCAGGGCAAGCGCCAGGCTCACCGTCGGCAACATTCCTTCCGGCACGAATGCTACGATCATTCCCATGGCAAACACGAAGCCATCTGCTGGGTTGATGTGTGCGATAAAGACTGCCAGTAAAAAGAAAGCTGCTCCTATGCTCGTGGCAAGAAGAGTCACTGCTTTGGTTACCCGGGACATTTCCTTTTGCAGTGGGCTGGCGTCTTCTTTTATGCTCTGCGTAAGATGAGCAATTTTGCCGAAACGTGTGCCCATACCGGTTGCCAAAACGATCGCTCTGCACGTGCCGGATAGGACGCTTGTACCTGCATAGATTACATTCGTCAAGTTCTGGTGCTGGTGTTCAACGGAAGATGACTCTAGATCAGCGGACTTTCTGACAGGGCGTGATTCGCCCGTCAATGTAGACTCATCCACGGAAAATGCGAAGGCACTGATAATTCGAGCATCTGCCGAAATGTGATCACCTTCCTCTAGGAATACAATGTCACCGGGAACAAGTTGCTCTGCTGGAATTCGCATCTCTTGTCCATCTCTAATTACATGAGCGTTCGGTGGAAGCAGTCCTAACAGAGCTGCAGTTGCCCTCTCTGCTCTGTACTCCTGCCAAAAGCTAAAACCGCCGTTGATTAGGTTGACCATCCAAATTGCAACGCCCAACTGAGGCATTCGTGCCAAGAAGGCTATTCCGCCGCCAATCCACAAAAGCAAAGCCATCAAATGCGTGAAGTTTCCAAGAAACTCTTTGGCTAGCGAGCGCTCAGCGACTCGCTCGATTGTATTTGTTCCATACAGCTCGAGACGCTCCTGCGCCTCAATCTTTGTAAGACCATCCGCGCCAGTGTTCTGAGTTTCATAAACATCAGAACCTGATGCGCCTGGCGTGCGTCCATGTTGTTCGTGTATTTGCAACATCAAGCACTCACAATAGCTCAGCGCGACCAAAGATTGTCTCGCCACCTAGCCTTACTCTACCGTTCTATCCAACGCCACACATCGCCCAATTGGCCGATCAACATTAATGTGCCCGCAGCTGCCCGACCCTTTATCCATCCATCAGGCTTCCTTCTAATGAAGATCATCCTTTCGAATCTTGTCGGACACTTAGCCGAATGCAAGAATTGATAAGACTTTGTCCAGGTCTTTCTCCCGGGAGGCGAGCCATGATTGAAGGCATCTTGACCATTAATCTAGACCCGCCCTATTTATCATTCCATCCGAATGACAGCACTAGTTCTGCCTGTTTGCGCGAATGCGCAACCGCGGACATTTATGTAGCGCTTGGGGAATTGGCTCCCCTTCTCAACAGTGTCCACCAGCTTGACGATTGCGTCGTCCGGTTGCAGGGAAACTTTTCAAAAGGTAGACTGTCAAAATTAGGACTCCTGCGTGGGCACCTGGAGAGTCTATCAAGCCGCTTGTCGATCCAACTTGCCAATTGAGCGGCTTACTATCGTCCCGTACAAGTAGGACTCTGAGTTAAGCTACCTGCGGTGCGACAGCAAATGCGTTTTTTGCTACCTTCAGAGTCGTCTTCTGCATGGTCATGACTTCCATCTTTGCCGACGAAGCTTTGTCTCAAGGCAAGGGTAAATCGCGATCTTCAGCCCAGAAGACCACGCACCGTCAGTTGAGCCGCAGCGAAATCGGCAAGCGTGTATTCCTGGTCAATAATACTGAGCTTGCAGTCGCTCAGCCTTTCTGAACCCAGCGCAGGCGGAGAACAAAATCAGAAGCAAGCATTGAACAAACGGACAGCACAATCACCAAAACGACTTCAGGTCCGTTGAGTGAGCTGGTTTTCAGAACAGACTGCAATCCTGGTGCATAAATGGCTGCCAGAAGCAACAAGCTAGAAATTGCTATGTTTATTGCCATCGGCCAGTTTATTCTTCCGGGCTTTTTCTCTGCCAAATGTCCACTATCTACCCGTGACCAGGACAGAGCTTGAAACAGAAGAGCGAGCGAGAGGGTGCCAAAGCCGATTGTGGTTGTCTTGTCCGTAGCCAACCCGAATACTGATTGCAGCTGTAGAGAGCACAGTACCGCTATCGCTACAATCAGGCTCCGAATTAGGATCTGCTGCTTTGTCTCCGCACTCAGCAATTGCTCGGATCGCCCTCGCGGGGGGCTGTCCATCACCTTACTATCGCCACGCTGCAGTACTATCCCCAGTCCAGGGAAGACATGCATGATCAAGTTCAACCATAGCAATTGCAACGGAGAAAGGGCCAAGCCCATGCCGAATATGACAGCACCGGCTACACACATCACAGATGCCAATCCTGCAGTTAGCAGATAAGCGATGGACTTGCGAATGTTGGCATAAATGATGCGGCCTTGCCGTATTGCTTTGACAATGGTGGCAAAGTTATCATCCGTTATCACCATGCTCGAAGCCTCGCGGGCAAGGGCAGTGCCACTTCGTCCCATGGCAATGCCGATGTTCGCCTGCCGCAGAGCCGGTGCATCATTGACACCGTCGCCGGTCATAGCCACAATCTCACCATCGGACTGCAGTCCTTTTACAACCGCCAGCTTCATTTCCGGTGTCACCCTTGCCAACACCGTTGCGTCTCTGAGCGCCAGGCGCAGCTCTGCATCGTTCATCTTACTCAGCTCGCTGCCCGTTAGTACAGCATCACCGGTTGTGCCCGGACTCAGAATCTTAAGATCCTCTGCCACGGCCTTAGCTGTGGTAGGTTGATCTCCTGTAACCATGATTACTTTGATGCCGGCATTTCTACAGTTTTCAATCGCTCCCTCAACTCCGTTTCGAGGACGGTCTGACATCCCTACCAAACCCAGTAGGGTCAGGTCCTTTTCGATCATTTCTGCCTCTAGCTCCGCAGGAATTGAATCTAGCTCTCTGCAAGCAACGGCTAGCACTCGGAGTCCATGCTGAGCGAGCTCTTCGTTCTTGTTCCGAAACCACTCCCGCTCACTGACCGTAAGTTTCCGGTCACCATTCAGCGCGTGAACATACAAAGACCTGCTGAGGACGGATTCTGGAGACCCCTTCACATAAAGAACCAGCCGGCCATCCGGTCTTTGATGAACTGTACTCATTCTCTTGCGTGCTAAGTCAAACGGTATCTCACCAATTCGCGGATAAGAGCCACCAAGTTGCTGATGATTGAGTCCTACTTTGCCGGCAGCCGCTATCAAAGCTCCTTCGGTCGGATCACCGTGTACGTGCCAGCCAGTTTCTCCGCTGTGTTTCTCAATTTTGGCATCATTGCAAAGTGCGCCGGCTCTGAGCAATTCGACAAGTACGCTATCTTCAAGAGCGCACACCGGATTGCCAAGCTCGGAAACTTCTCCCACCGGCTCATAACCAGTGCCCGAGATCTTCAGGTGTCTATTGTTGCAAGCAAGATCGGTGACCACCATCTGATTCTCGGTGAGGGTGCCAGTTTTGTCACTGCAGATCACAGTGGTGCACCCGAGCGTCTCCACAGCAGCAAGCTGTCGCATGAGAGTTCGGGCATGCACCATACGCTGCGTACCCACCGCCAGGGCCAAGGTCGCTACGACCGGCATTCCTTCCGGTATCGCTGCAACTGCTAGCGCTATTGCAGTCTGAATCATTAGCCATGTATCTTCCCTTTGCCAGATACCGACAGCAGCCAATGCTGCACACAGAACTACGACTAGAATGGTTAGTTGTTTGCCGAGCTCCTCAAGCCGCTCTTCCAATGGCGTTCTTCCGAATACCGACTCTGTGAGCAGTTGCCCGAGATGCCCCAATTGTGTGTGATCGCCAGTAGCCACAACCACGCCACGTCCGCGACCAGCCAATACCAGAGTTCCCTGTAAAGCCATCAATATCGCTCCGGTATCGCCATCGATACTGCTGGCAGACTTGTACACCGGCACACTTTCACCTGACATAGACGACTCATCAACGCTCAGCCCGGAAGCGTCGATCAGACGCAAATCGGCGGGCACACGTGCACCGGCATCCAAAATAACAATATCTCCAGGAACTAGCTGATGGCCAGGGACCTCTCGCTCGTAACCGGCTCGAAGAATACGCGCCGTCGGTCCCGCCAGGGCTTCCAATTGCTCGAGCGATATCTTCGCTTTCCACTCTGTAAAGAAGCCTATCACCGCATTGATGACGACAGCAATCGCAATGCCAGCAGCTTGAATTACTTCATGCGAGGCATACGATATGCCGGCTGCAACAATCAGTAGTATCACTACTGTACCTTGAAACTGCCTCACAAGAATGGTCAATGCGCCCTGTGTCTTGCGTGCCTTCATTCGGTTCGCCCCAAACTGCTTCAGGCGCTGGGCTGCTGTTTCTTCGCTCAAACCTGAGTGTGGATCGACGCAATAATGCTGGAGGACACTGTCCAGCGACTCCATCTCAAACCTTTCGTCAATCTGGTTTGATGACACCAATGAGCTTGCAGCCATGACAACACTCCTTTCTAGCCTCAATACTATTATTCGAAGCTAGAGCTGGTTTGTAATCGACCTTCTGAATGGTCTTTTGCTATCTTACGAAGCACCTGGTTGCGACTAACCCACACCGCTAACACTTTCATGCTGCGGCAGTCCAAGCAAGGATCAGCCTCCCAGTGGATATTGCAATCATCACTACGGCTGAAGCTCTACAGAATCCGCAACTTCCTGTTGGTCGGCCTCTGCTTTCAAATGCTGTGACTGGGGTCTCACGACCAGGACCGAGCATGGTGCAGCGGAACAAACTGCTTGAGAGACGCTGCCTAGCAACAGTCGCTTGATGCCACGGCGTCCATGCGAGCCGACAACAATGAAGTCTGCAGGCCACGACGTAGCAAACTCTATGATTTCTTCTTTGGGAAAGCCTTCAACGACTTGTTCCTTTACAGAGACAGCAGGATAGCTTTGCCGAAGCTTCTGTGCGATTGTCTTCACAAGCGCTGCGCCCTCAACTTTCGCCTTGTCGTTGATTTCCGCCAGCAAGGCTGATGGCAGGATACTCATATAGCTTCCCACCAACAAAGGCTCGACGACGTAGAGTACGCTGAAAGAGACCCGGTTATCCCAGTTATGCCTGAAGACGAAATTCAGCACGGCGTCGGCAAAAGGACTTTCATCGATGGCTAACAAAACGTTCATAACTGGACCTCGGCAGGATAAATGCGCCACCTGTGCCAACCACAGTAGGCACTCTGTATGGAAAAGATTATCGCTCAGCGATGATACCATGTCTAACACCGTACGATTGATTCCGCCTCGTTTCCTGGAGCCATCTATAGCCTCCGTAGAGTTCAACTCCCAGGCGCCCGACACGTCAAGTCAGTCGATAGGCTGACGCGAATCCACCGTAAGAGCGTGGCTTTCACTGCTGTGACTGACTAGACTGGTTGCATCGACAAAGTTCTACGGAGATGCCGCCATGACCAACAAAGCACAAGAGACCGATCCAGACTGTCTCAGCCCCGATCGATGCGGCTTCCAACCCAGCTACGCCGGGGGCGGTAATAAAGCCGAAATAACAAACCAGTGCCGGTGTGCACCAAGCGCTTCTTCTCAGCAGTGCTACTGCCTCACCTTGAACGAACCCGGGCTGCGGAATTCCTTCAGCCATCGACCACAGCGAACTGGGCTCGTTGCCTATGTGCGAGTCACTGACGATGAATTAGATGCCCAGAAGCAGTTAGAAGTTATACAGCAATACTGCTTTGAGCACGGTTATCGCATCGCCAGAGCATTTAAGGATAAGGGAAAGCCATCATTTGGATTGGCCGAGGCTCTGGAAGCCTTGCCTCAAGTCGATGGCTTGATTGCCGTTGACTTGAATCGCTTTGTGGAGCATCAAGATGATCGCCTCCGTGATCTGAGACCATTCATTCATCACTTCTTCTGCCACACAAACAAGCATTTGATAGCGGTCGAGGAAGGAATTGATACCCGGGCAACAGCCCGGCAAAGATCGGCCATAGAGATAATCAATCAGGTTCGAGACATGCCGTGAAGCGGTTTCTGCTCTTGATAAAAGTTACTCATCCCAAAGAATGATGTTTGCTTGCTGCAATGCTGCCATCATTCAATGTAGGCTCTCATGCCCAATTCCCAGATACTAGAAGAGATTGAATGAGAAGTTATGTCCCTCCGGTATCCAATCCCCAGGTTACTTATTCTCGACCTGTTATCCAACCAGAAATACAGCGTGTCCGAAGCAATAGCGAAGAGTGCCTGTCAATATGGACTCATTGCACCCGAGCATGTCTGTGATTTGCTGGTTGAAGCAAATGGGCAGTGCACATGCATGCCTACTGCCAAAAACGTCCTATTCAAGCACTTTGAGTGCAAAGACAGGCAAACAGGTGTTCCGCCTGTCAATGTAAACGATGTTTGGTCAGAGGTTGAGCGCTTGGTCGACGCCTACCAAGGATGTAATTCCAGCGCCGCCCGAGAATGTGGCAATCAGGCCCAGCAGCATAATTGCGCAAGGCTTGCGCCGGCGGTTTTTGATTATCTGCTTCAGCAACTTAGTCGATATCCGTAGTCGCTGCATGAGCCATCACAGTTCAATATAGAATGTGCTGCCATGCCCGACGCTACTCTCGCACCATATCTTGCCACCGTGAGCTTCCACTATCCGCCGGCACAAATACAACCCCAAGCCGGTGCTGGCATAGTATCGACCAGTTGACCCCGCTTGCCAAAACCGCTGAAACAGCTTCGGTTTATTCTCCTCCGGGATGCCCTTCCCGGTGTCAGCGACGCTGATGCTTGTTGTCTCGCCTGCCTGCTCCATGGTGACCGTAATCGATCCTCCAGTTGGTGTGAACTTCAATGAGTTGTCGACAAGGTTCTGGATGACTCTTCTGATCTCATCCTTGTCACAAGAGATATCTTTTGCATTACCTGGGAGTAGTGCCTTCAACTCGACACCTTTATGATGTGCCAATGGCATTATCTCGGCCACCATCTGAGTGATGATCGCGGCGAGATTGCAGCTTTTCATGTGCAAATCCTTGACACCACTATCAAATCGATAAACATCCAGCAATGTCTGAACCAGGCTGTATAGCGCACTGTTGCTCTGAAGAACAGTCTCGAGAATCTCCTTTTGAGAGTCGGGGACGACGCCAAAATCTCCCTCCAATAGATATTTGATAGCGCGATTTGTTGCCAGCACCGGCGTCTTAAGATCGTGGGTCAATGTCGCAACAAAGTCTTCGCGCTGCTGCTGCAATAACACCCTGTCTGAGGCGTTGGCAAACATCGCCACCAGCCCCGTTATCTTGCCCGAATCATCCTTTACCGGCCACGCTGCCCAATCCCAGTACGAATTCTCGCCAGTGCCTGACTTCGAGAGATTAAGCCTGTCGGCAGATTGCCGGCATGGTTGACCGTTACGCAATATCTCTTGAAAGAACTCTCGGTTGAGAGCAGGAGCCAGCTCAAACAATGACTTGCCGACCGCATCTTTACGGCTCGCTAATTCCAGGATGGATACCAACTCTTCACTGCATTGCAAGCAAACAAAATCCTGACTCAATGTCACAATGCCGATTGGCGCGCCTTCCAGGATACCTTTTATCACCCGTTGCTCGGTCTGAAGTTCATGGATCACATCACGGTGTTTCCGAATAGCTAGCTCCTTGGCACCAATATAGCTCTCGATTGCCAACCCCATGTCGAAATACACGATTTTTTGCAGCGACAATAAGGTTTCAGAGAGCCGCTTGTTATCACCGCTTAAGCGCTTGACCAACATAGGTATGATCAGTGCCAGAATGCGGTTATATGCCCCGATGTACCATTTCGGATCAAGCTCGATGCGATGATGTGTGGAGCCAATCCGCAGCCTGTCCCGCACATAGTCTTCATCATAGTCTCCCTGAGTCAGTCGCAGAAAATATGCTTTCTGAGCAGACTTAGCTCGACTTAGAGTCTCATCGTCTGGAAAGAAACCGCGCGTCTCTTCAAACGCCAGAAAATGCGCGTACATCGAGTCCATCATTTCATCGACATGCTCGCTCACTATGCCGTCGATCTCTTCCTTGATGATTGCCTCGTCGCGCTCACCAAATTCAAGCCACGCCTTTCTAAGGACAACCTCAAGGTCATTAACAACTCCGCTTCCAGTTTCATTCTCACTATCGGTCATGCTTCCCTCGTTACTTGCATCCCTCTTGGACCCCTCAACTTGCCACCGGGATGACAAGTGCCAACGCTCATTTCGGCAGAGTTCACCATATCAGCATATAATTAACAAATTCACCTCAGCTTACCAAGACCATGATCGAAGAATCCAATCCAGAAACTCATTCGAGTCCCGCTATCAAAGTGCTCCTGGTCGAAGATCATGCCTTGACAAGGATGGGTCTGAAAGCGGCTCTCAAGAGAACGACAGATATCTCTGTCGTCGGTGAAGCTAGCAATGGCGAAGAAGCGCTCGCGGCTGCTGACAGCCTGAATCCAGATGTAATTTTGATGGACGTAGGAATGCCTCACATGGATGGCATACAGGCAACCCAAAAGATTCGTGATAAAAATCCTGCGGCCAAAGTAATCATGCTCACACAGCACGACAATGATCGTGACATTCTCGCTTCTTTAGCGGCAGGGGCGTCCGGATACTGCCTCAAAGACGTAGAACCAGAAAGGCTCTATATCGCCATTCGTTCAGTCAACGCGGGCGATGCCTGGCTAGACGCTACCATCGCCGGTCGTGTTTTGCGGCACTATTCAACGCAAGAGGCAAAGCCTTCTGCGGAAGCGCAGCCTGCCCCTGTCAAATCTTCAGCTCCCCAGCCAGAGTCGCAGCCAATGGATAGGCCTTTTGCCGAGCCTTTATCGGCTAGAGAACTGGAAGTTCTGAAGCTGATTGTCGATGGGCTCTCGAATCAAGAAATTGCCGATAAACTGATTATTTCTCTTGCTACCGCCAAGACGCATGTTCGCAACATTTTAAATAAACTTGCTGTTGATGACAGGACACAGGCGGCCGTTCACGCTATGCGTCGCGGCCTTGTCTGAGGTCCTGAATCAAGCTGGACATTAGGCCGTTTTAGCAGGCGTACTTTCGACACAGCCTCTTGATCGCAGGCTGTTGATTCGCACTTCTGTGGGCGCATGATTGCCACCGAACATGATGCTTGCCTTGACACGCCGGTCGATACTGTACCTAACAGATACGGCTTTACGGCTGGACGTGTGCGGTATACCCATCACTATCAGATAAGCGACTGGAAATGGCCGCATCAAAAGTTCGGGAGCAGGCAGAAAACCATGCGCTTTCACTTCAGCCAGGGCAGCGACCGTAGGTCCTTCTCAAGATCGCGCCGAAAATCCGGGTGGGCGATGCTGACTAACGCTCTTACTCTCTCTCTCAGCGTCTTGCCATAGAGTTGCGCCACTCCGTATTCAGTAACTACATAATGTACATCGGCGCGAGATGTGACGACACCGCTACCGGGCTCTAGACTGGCGGTGATTCTTGAGACCTTTCCGTTCTTGGCGGTTGATGGCATGGCGATTATTGCCTTGCCACCCTTGGAGCGCGAGGCCCCTCTTATAAAATCGACCTGTCCGCCAAAGCCGCTGTACAAGTAATTGCCGATGGAGTCGGCAACTACCTGACCGGTCACATCTACCTGTAGCGCCGAATTTATCGCCGTCATTTTGTAATTTCTTGAGATCACGAACGGATCGTTGATGAAGTCGCTGGTTTGGAACTCCATGAGCGGGTTATTGTCCACGAAGTCGTAGAGCCGCCTGGTTCCCATGACGAAGCTTACCGCTACTTTGCCGGGGAGCACCGTTTTGGCATCGTTGGTCACTACACCCTGTTCGATTAAATCCACTATACCGTCAGACAGCATCTCGCTGTGTACACCGAGATTTCGTTTAGTGCTCAAGTACTTGAGCACCGCATTTGGTATCGCTCCTATCCCCAGCTGAATTGTTGCTTCGTCGTCTACCAGCCCCGCAACATTCCTGCCAATGGCTTCCTCTACAGCGGTAGGCACTGCCGGATGTAACTCCGGCAGTGGATGATTGCTTTCCACTATGCGGTCGAGCCTGCTTACATGAACAAATGAGCGCCCAAGCGTTCGTGGCATTTGTTTGTTGACTTCAGCTATCACCAGGCGCGCCCGCTTGCGCGCAGCAATTGTGCAATCGACTGAAACCCCATAGCTGCAAAAGCCATGAGCATCCGGTGGCGATACCTGAATCAAGCAGACATCTACCGGCACTTCTCCTGACTCAAACAAACCAGGAATCTCGCTTAGAAATATTGGCATGTACTCGGCACGCCCTTCATTTACGGCCTTTCTCACATTCGGGCCAATAAACAATGCGTGTAGTTTGAATGAATTGCCGTACCTCTCCTCGACGTATTCTGCCTTGCCCAGGGTTAAAATATGCAGTACTTTCACATCCGCAAGCTCTGAGGCTCTCCCAACCATCCCATTGACGAGTATTTCGGGTGCCGCAGCGTGTGAATGGATGTAGACAGAATCCCTTGATTTGATAACTTGAACAGCTTCCTGAGCGCTCATAACTTTGCGCGCGTAGTCTTCCTGCCAGCTCATTGTGGCGCCTGTACTCAATTTCGGCTCCTCGACTAATAGTCCCTCTCCAGTCATCGCCTTTTACTCCCTTATCTGTACCCTGTGCGTGGCCCAAGTATTGCAAAGATAATACGATCTCACCAGTGTCTCTATAAATCAGAAGCGCCTCTTCGGCGGGATAGAAGTACTTTCTGAATGGCAGGATTGTCCTTAGCGTTTCGACGGCGATTTCGTCAGCCAACTCCACCTTGCGGAATGAATGAGACTGGTCCGACACCTTCACTGATGCATAGACAGCTCCCAGAGAAGTCAATGATTGGAAGAACTGATCAAACGAGACTTTGTGAATGGATACAGCAATGGCGGCCTCAGGCATCGCGCCTCAACGTCTCCAGTACTGTAGTCACAAGTAGCGAGAGATTTCTTGCAAGATGTGGCAGCTTTACTTCCAATGTTCTGCTTAGGTTCTCTGTCCAATCAACGTCGTCAACTTCAACTCCAATAAAGACGACGCGTTTAGGTAGTGTGCGATCCTGCTTAGCGATACGCAGCTCGCCTGCTAGAGAAAACCCATGACAGGACCCTATATTCATGATCGTGGCTCTCTCTGACATGGCTCCCAGGTCCATGATAGAAACGCTGCCCGGTGCAGTACCGTTCTGAGTAGAATCTATAACGATTGCTGCCCTATGACCAGAGAGGCAGTCACTGAGAAAACCAGTATAAGTGCCGAGTTCGAATCGGCAGACATCTTTCAATGCCGACTCCGGAAGCATGTTGCATAAAACGGAGGCGAGACCATCGTCTCCACGCAATGAATTGCCAATTGTGATGAGGGCAAGCCCTGATGGCTCTTTCAATACTTTGTGGGCGCAATGCGCATTGTCTAGCCTTTTAACGCTCTGCATGACCTTTTCCTGATTCGTAGCCGCTACCGGCTGAGCATCCATTTAAATCCTGGCATGGCAGCTCTATTTACGAATCGTTCGAACGACTGACGTTTCGCCTGCCTCCAATCATTCCTACGATCAATTCGCCCAACGGCACATGCATGGTTCAATCGGAGAAGCTCCGATGGAGGGTGCGAGTTATGACTTTCAAGAAAATCCTTGTGGCGCTCGATGGCTCTCAAAATAGCCAGATCGCCGCTAATTATGGTTTTTGGTTGGCTTCCAATCTACAAGCTGACCTTGCTGGACAACATGTTGTTGACCCTCGACTGGTGGACTTGTTCATTGAGCCGGAGTTTGCCGAAGAATTAGGTTTCAGTCAATCAATTGAAACATCAGAAAAGGTCTTTTCTGCCTTACGAAAAATTGGCAAAGTAATACTTGACTTGTTTTCCAAGGAAGCTGCCGGTCGGGGCTTCAAAACAACCACCTTTCTCGACGAGGGCTATATCGTAGACGAGATACTCAAGTATGCCGAAGAGTTCGACTTGCTAGTCATGGGTCATCGAGGGCGCGGACAGAAGAAGCTACCCACTGGGCTGATGCTCGGTTCTGTAGCTGAACGCGTCGTCGTTGGGTCTGATGTGCCAGTCTTGATTACCGTGCAGCCGGTGACCGAGATCAAGCAAATCTTAGTTGCGTTCGATGGCAGTGAACCATCGCGCGGCGCGCTCTTGATGGCGGAGAATCTGGCAAAGCGAACCGAGTCGAAACTGAAAGCCCTAACCATCATCCCTTCTGAAAAGCACAAGGAAGATGCCAGGATTATAAGGGAGCAGGGAGAATCATTCCTGCGGGAGTACTGGGTAGATGAGGTCTTCTCAATTAAAGAGGGCGCCGTAAGCGACACGCTCTTGGACTATGCAAACACTTCAAACAGCTTGCTTGTCTTGGGCGCCTATGGTTTTGGAGATCCCGACAAGAATGTCCTGGGAAGCACTACAACCAAAATTATCCGCGAAACAAAGACAAGCGTGCTTGTTTACAAGCCTATTCACACGCTTGCTTCCGCCCAATCTGACAAGCTCGCGGAGCCGACGGTGAAGTAAATCAGCCCGCACCATCGACGGAGGGCATGACAAGCAGCGCCGGCGCTTTTTGATTCCCCAACTATCCAAGCGGATGATCCAGGGCGAGGTCCTGTAGCGCCGCAACGGATAACGCCGAAATGAGCCCTAGAACCTCTTGGTTGCGGTCTAGCATGCTCTTCCTCAAGTGGTGAGGGATGGTCAACCGACACTGCTTAAGTTGCGCAGTCAGATTCATCCATCGGAATGATGTGGATTGCATTCGCGGATGTTAATCTCAACCGGTCAAGTTGAACGCTGAGAATGATTCGATGAATTTCAGTTATCACGAAATGAAGGAAGCTTTGTATATTCTGCAGTCCGTGCTCGGAGTCCTGCTGATCATTATTTCCATCACTCTATTCAATACCGGCGGCGGCGTCCTCCACCCGATCTGCAATGTAGTACCGGCAGTTGTTTTGATGGTCATCGGAAGTTCCTGCGTATTCTTCGGAGTAGAAACCTACCTTCTGCGCGACGATCCAGACATCTGGCGATAGAACCACTCTGCAGCTTAACAAGGGTTAGTGAGTGCGGAGGCACCCGGAAGCTTCAGTCTAACTAGCTCAACCGTACATGGCATCATGCCAAGACGGATATAGCGATAGAATATAAAGTCTTCTTCCCCAGAATCATCATGCATGCCATTGCAACCGATACAAGAGTTCGGATCGCCGTTTCAGGCGTCGTCCAAGGCGTGGGCTTCCGCCCCTTTGTTTACAACCTGGCTGCTACTCATTGCCTGGTGGGCTATGTTCGCAATATTGAAGGAGCGGTGGAAATCGAGCTCCAGGGTCCGCTCGCAGCAATCGATGCATTCGTTGAGCAACTAACGCTCGAGCCGCCGCCACTTGCCCACATTGAGAGTATAGCGACAGAATCTATTGCACCTCTGGACGAGTGGGAAAGTCACTTTGAAATTCGACAAAGCGCCGCTGCTAGTGTATTTCAACCGAAATTTCTGCCGGCAGATGCCGCAACTTGCCAAGAGTGCCTGTCTGAACTATTCGATCGGAACAACCGACGCTTCAGGTATCCATTTATCAACTGCACGAATTGCGGCCCGCGTTTCACGATTATCTCATCGCTGCCCTATGACCGACCAAGTACGACTATGGCACCATTTTCGATGTGTGTCCCCTGCCAAACGGAGTATAGAGATCCAGCAAACCGCCGCTTTCATGCACAGCCCAATGCCTGTTCAAAATGTGGACCATCATTGACGTACATAGATGCAACAGAAAGATCAGAACTACGCGAGGAGTCCGCACTGGCCTTTACTCTGGAACAACTCGGACGTGGTCGAATCGTTGCGATCAAGGGACTAGGCGGCTTTCACCTTATGTGTGATGCAACCGACAAGGTCGCCCTCCAGCGCCTAAGAAAACGAAAGCGGAGAACACAAAAACCGTTTGCGGTGATGATGTCCAACTTGCAGATGGTGCGTAAGTATTGCCACTGCTCAGAGGAAGAAGAACGTGAGCTCACAAGCACCAGTCGACCAATCGTTCTGCTGAGGAAGCAAGACCAATGTGCGTTACCTGACGACATCTCACCAGGTCTTGATTGCCTTGGAGTCATGCTGCCTTACACACCAGTACATCATTTACTAATCAGCGATTACAACAGCCCCCTTGTTGCTACAAGCGCCAACCTAAGTGAGGAGCCGATTGCCATCGACAACGAGGAGGCCATGCAGCGCCTCACCGAAATCGCAGATGGCTTTCTGCTTCATGACCGAGCAATCTATTCTCGATATGACGACTCGGTTATTCGTATTATTGATACGAGCAAAACGACCTTGCGCAGGGCAAGGGGGATTGCGCCCCTGCCAATCAAGCTGCCGTTTAAGGCTCGCGCACAAGCCCTGGCTTGCGGTGCTCACCTAAAGAATACAATTTGCTTTGTTCACAATGACCAAGCCTATGTGAGCCAACACATTGGTGATCTCGAAAACATCGAAACCAGCGAACATTTTGAGAGGACTCTCAATACATACAAAAGTCTCTTTGGTTTCACACCTGCTTTCATCGCTCATGATTGCCATCCGGACTATGTTACTACCGCCTTTGCGCATGACCTTGCTGCACGAGATAAGCTCTTACGATTTGAAGTTCAACACCATCACGCCCACATTGTCAGCTGCATGATAGAACACGGATTGACACAGCCAGTCATCGGCGTCGCCTTTGACGGGCTTGGCTATGGCTTAGACGGCACATTATGGGGCGGCGAGTTCTTGCTTGCTTCGCTCAGTGAGTACCAGCGACTTGCCCACTTAGAGCCAGTCCACCTTCCGGGAAGCAGCTTGGGCATTAAGCAGCCGTGGCGCATGGCACTGAGCTACCTCTACACTTCGTCACCGGCAAATACCGGCAGCTTGGCCAACTTTGCCGCTGAGATGGCTGATCTCAAGGGCAAAACAGCTGTAGAACTTGTGAAACAGCAAATTCATAAGCGGCTGAACTCTCCCCTCACCTCAAGCTGTGGCAGATTGTTTGATGCCATGTCGGCGTTGTTGGGGATTTGCCATGAGGCAGAATACGAAGGTCAAGCTGCAATTGAACTGGAGACCCTGGCTAATCAAGCAACCGGACTGATCGATCTTGAGAGCAAAAGCGTTTATCCATTTGAAATCGCAGGCGATGGCTGGCCACTTGTGATCAAAACAAGAGCTATACTTGAAGCTGCTTATCATGAGTATCTCGAAGGTGCCCCGGCAAATCTGGTCGCCGCAAAATTTCACCACGCCGTCGCCCATGTCATCCATGCCGTCTGTGTGCAGTTGCGTGAACTGACAGGCATCCAGAAAGTATGCGTCAGTGGTGGAGTCTTTCAGAATGCTCTTTTGCTGCGCCTTTCGCGTAGACTCTTAGCAATTGCTGGCTTCCAACTTTTCTTTCCGCAACAGTTACCTGCCAATGACGGCGGATTATCACTCGGTCAGGCAGTTATTGCCCTAGCCAAGGCCGAGGCTATTACTCTACCCGCCTCATGAGGTCGTCTTATGTGTCTTGCCATCCCGGGAAAAGTCGAGGAGTTGTTTCAGCAGGACGGCTTGAAGATGGCCAAGATAAATGTTGGTGGCATCCGCAAATCTGTCTGCCTTCAATACACTCCCGAAGCCGTTCCCGGTGACTATGTGCTCATTCATGTCGGATTTGCTCTGAGCATCATCAATGAGGCCGAGGCCCAGCGAACTTATCAAAGCCTTCAGATGACTGATGACCTCAAAGACTTTGCTGCGCTACAAGATCAGGTCTCAAATGAAATACGTTGACGAATTTAGAGATCGCAAGTTTGCTCAAGCGCTTTCCGGTCAGATAGCGCTGGCTGCCACACAACCCTGGCGCATCATGGAGGTCTGTGGGGGACAAACGCACACCATACTGCAATACGGACTGGAAGATCTGCTTCCTTCGACGGTTCAACTTCTACACGGACCAGGCTGCCCAGTCTGCGTCACGCCACTGGAATTGATTAACAAGGCGATCGCAATCGCTCCGGTGCCTGACGTGATACTCTGCTCTTTTGGAGATATGCTGCGCGTACCTGGCAGCACAGGTGATCTCCTGCAGGCGAAAGCACTGGGAGCCGATGTTCGCATAGTCTACTCGCCGCTTGAAGCACTTAACTTGGCTCGCAAGCACCCTGATCGTCGTGTTGTGTTTTTTGCCGTTGGTTTTGAAACGACTGCCCCGGCCAATGCCATGGCTGTCTACCAGGCAAAACGACTGGGCGTTAGTAACTTCTTCCTGTTGTGCTCACATGTGACGGTGCCCCCTGTGATTGCGGCAATACTTCAAGCCCCCAACAATCAGGTACAGGCGTTCCTCGGACCGGGGCATGTTTGCTCTGTGATGGGAACCGCCGAGTATGAGGCTCTATGTCGCAATTATCGTGTTCCGATAGTAATTTCCGGCTTCGAACCTACCGATTTGCTTGAAGGTATATTACGTTGTATCCAGCAATTGGAGCGGGGCGAGGCGCGCGTTGAAAATCAATACGCACGCGCTGTCATAACCGCTGGCAATGAAGCGGCGCAAGCTATTGTCACCGAAGTATTCGATGTCTCTGATCGCATTTGGCGCGGACTGGGATCCATTCCCAAGAGTGGCTATAGGCTGAGCTATGCCTTCAGACAGTTTGATGCTGAAAGAGAATTTCAGGTCGAAGCAATTACTACCGAGGAGTCTCCGCTTTGTATTAGCGGTCAGATTTTACGGGGTTTGAAAAAGCCTTCTCAATGTCCGGCATTCGGCACCCAATGCACGCCTGAGCAGCCACTAGGTGCAACCATGGTTTCATCTGAAGGAACATGCGCCACTTACTACAAATTCGGCAAGCTTCCGCTAAAGCCTGTCAGCGAGAGGGATACGCCATGAATACCACCACCAAAGAATCACTTGAGCGTTCCCGCACTGCAATCATCCGTAAGGTACGGGAAAGCACCAGCACAGCAACAACATTCTTCGATGAAAATGCCGATCGCTTATCCTCATTGGCCGAGACAATGGCGTCTGCCTTTCAAGCTCGCCGCCGTCTGTTTGTGATCGGTAACGGCGGCAGCTCCTGTGACGCCGAGCATGTAAGTGTCGAGTTCATGCATCCTATCTTCGAGAAAAGAAAGCCATTACCCTGCATTTCCCTTGCTTCTCAATCAGCGCTTATGTCTGCCATAGCTAATGATGTTGATTTCAGCGCAGTCTTTACGCTACCTCTCATGCAGCTTGCCGAAAGCGGTGATATGGTTCTGGCAATTAGCACAAGCGGATTGTCTGCCAATCTTGTCCGTCCCTTGCAAAAAGCACGCGCCAGTGGTCTTATCACCATAGCCTTCAACGGCAAGGACGGGGGACGCTTATCTGCGGTCGCAGATTGGAACTTTGTTGTTCCAAGCTATAGCATCCATCGCATACAAGAAGTACACGTAATGCTCTTGCACATTCTGTGGGATCTCGTACATATCAATTTGGGAGAAGAAGACATTGTCTGACCAGCACCAAGGCCTTGTATTCTCCTGTCCTGCCCCAGTTGCTAATTCGGGAATCATCCGGCTTGGACACGGCAGTGGCGGCAAAATGACTACCAATCTCATAGAGCGCGTCTTCTTGCCGCTAATCGGCAACGACATCCTGAATCTGCTCGATGATTCTGCCTTAGTTACCGTCCAAGGCACCACATTAGCCATAACCACCGACTCTTATGTAGTCTCCCCTATCTTCTTTCCTGGCGGAGACATCGGCTCACTTGCTGTCCATGGGACTATCAACGATCTGGCCATGAGAGGTGCAAAGCCGCTTTATCTGTCCGCCTCATTTATTCTGGAAGAAGGACTTTCCATTGAAGATCTGACCAGAGTGACTGCCTCCGTTCGCCAGGCTTGTCTCGATGCCAAAGTACAACTAGTGGCGGCTGATACCAAAGTCGTAAACAGGGGAGCGGCAGACAAGCTGTTCATCACAACTTCTGGCATTGGCATAATTGAGACTTCGCTCGCACCAGCGGCCAATCGAGCCCAGGTCGGCGACTGTATCTTGGTAAGCGGGGATATTGGCCGGCACGGCATCGCCGTTATGTCTTGCCGCGAAGGTCTGGATCTGGAGACAGCCATTTTGAGCGACAGCTTCCCTCTCAACGATATCGTCCAGGCGATATTGACGAACACATCCTCTGTTCACTGCTTCCGCGACATAACTCGGGGTGGCCTCGCCAGCGTTCTTAACGAGCTGGCGTCCGCATCAAAAGTTGGCATCGAGGTAGAGGAAGAAGCAATTCCAGTTCATCCAGAAGTACGGGGTGTCTGTGAATTGCTTGGACTAGATCCGCTCTACGTAGCTTGTGAAGGGCGTCTAGTCGCTATCGTAGCTCCTGGCGACGCCGATCTGACACTTTCCATAATGAAAAAACAGCTCGGTGCAGAGGGGTCGGCTATGATCGGGCGCATCGTCAGCGATCATCCCGGTCGCGTGATATTGCGCTCTCGTGTTGGTGGCAACCGAATCTTAGACAAGCTTTCTGGAGAGCAACTACCGCGTATATGCTAGCAAGATCACTTGCTGGTCTTGCCAGACTCATGAAGCTCCCCTACAATCGCTTTTGGATCCTTCATTTCAGCCAGCGCATGAATTTCATAACGCGCGAAGTTATAAACCGGGGCTAAAGCCAGGCAGCGGTCTAACTCTTCGTTATCTTTCACATCATAAATCCAGGCGCCACCATGCTTGCCTATCAGGTGATACCGCTTCTCCAGCTTACCTTCAGTTGTCAATGCCGCCACATAGTCCGGCATGGCAAATACCGCCTTAACAGCATCTGGACCAAGAAGCGCCGGTTCCAGAGACCACAGCACTAGAAATTTCGACATTCGTCCCCCAACTTCTTACAAACTTCGCTACCCGAGCACCAATAACTAATGGTCTCAGCCCACATTTTCTCACCAATGGTTGCCAAGAGATTCGGCGCCAGGTCTCTACCCTATACGCAGATCTCCTCCTCCGTCAATTACTCGCAATGCTCCGGCTCAATCATTTGAAAGTACCGATCAAACAACCCAGATTGATTCGCCTGAATAATCGCGCCGAAAATCAGCTTGTCGGCGACCTCCTGGCGCCCTTGCCTCTCGGCTTCGAGCGCTGTCAAATACAAGGCTAGCCACATTGGAACTCTCATGGAGCTATTATGAGTAAACGCTTTCAGTTTGACACCAATCGAAAGGTTGATTGTCAGCCAAGGATGTGGGCGGATCGTCAAGGGACGTTCAACAAGCCCCCATTGAGATTCCAGCCTCTCAAAGCTAGCGAGTCAATGCAGCACGGCGTCTCAATGAAGTCATTGAACAACTTACGCAAATCTACTCTGTCATCGCGATCGACCGGTTGAAAGCTTTTAACTCTACTTTTGACGCACAGGCTCCGCTTCCTTGCTCTTCTGCTGCTTGTGCGACTTCTCGACCAGACAACTTGCCGGTGCCAATCGGACAACTAACACCGAGCACGGAGCATGAGATACAACTGCCATTGAGATGCTGCCCATAATCAGTCTATTCAAGCCGCGGCGTCCATGCGATCCAACGAGAATTAAATCCGCCGACCATTCTTTCGCCATAGATAAGATTTCATCGGCTGGATGCCCCTCTACCACCGTCTCTTCTATGTGGCTTGAGTGAAGTACGTCCCGCAACTTCAGCGCAATCTTGCGCACCAAAGCAGCGCCCTTCTTGCGCGACTCTTCTCGCAAGTCATGAATCAGCTCCGGTACTGCCGACATCGATGTATAAGCCAAGAGTGAAGGTATCACATTTGCCACCCTAAACTCAGTTGCTGCAGGCCAGGCATGATGCATGGCAAACTCTGCAATGGCTTCTCCAAAATCCTCATCGTCAACAGCGAGCAAGACTTTCATGGCTCCATTCTCCTCTATGATTCAAACCCTATCCTTTGAACTGTCAGTGTCGGCTCTTCCGAGAGTGCTGACCGTCGACGCATCTTTGTACACAGTCATCACTTGCAAGTTACGTTCACTTATAACTATGCTGCCTTGTCGCTTGTTCTTCGTCCTCCTTGCGGCTGATCTTTGCTCTAGTTGGGTGCAACTCCGAAGCGCCCCGGTTAGTTGTGTTCGGAAAACTGCATAAGGAGTATCCCGACTGCCGGATTAACACGCACGTGTCCGAGAATCCGACAGAAACAAGATTCATCAAGAAGCGGCACTGCTATACTCGCAAATAGTCCCACGTCCTGCGACAGACTCGAAGCAAGATGCTCGTGATAGAACTCCTTCGATTTGGTTGCGCTTCCAATAGAGGCAGTTGAAGAAACAGTACATCTACCATGATGGTCTCCGGCGCACGTACCATGTTCACGCGCCGCCGGGCATCGACTCGTCGCAGTCCGTTGCGCTGGTATTAATCTTTCACGGAAGTGGCAGTACTGGAGTCGAAATGGAGCGCACTTGCGGCTTGAGCACCATTGCTGACGCCCATAGCTTCATAGCCGTGTACCCGGATGGATTGAATCGGTGCTGGAATGATGGACGCAAGATAGCCGGAAGAGAAACTCAGGACGATATCGGATTTATCCGCACATTAGTTAAGTCCGTAACACTTGAGTTAAACATTGATCCCCTGCGCATCTATGCGTGCGGAATCTCCAACGGTGGCTTCTTCTCACAATATCTGGCTTGCATGCTCAATGACAAAATCGCTGCCATTGCATCGGTAGCCGCATCCGTACCAGAAAGTGCAGTCTGTCAATCGCCAGTGCCGGTGCCGGTGCCGATCATTTTCTTCCTGGGCGACCATGATCCCGTGGTGCCGTACCAGGGGGGACAGATACGATCGCTGTTAGGAGAAAACAAAGGCTCCGTGCATTCAGCAGTTCAATCAGCTAATTATTGGATTCGCCACAATCAGTGCGATCGCCAACCATCAGCCGAATTTGCCAAGAATTTTGGCAGCCAAACCGGCTTTGAATGCAAGAAGTATGGATCAGCCGAAATCGAGGATTGCGTCGTATGTTATACCGTTTATGGGGGCGGGCATACTTGGCCAGGAGGGACTCAAACTGCACCGGCGATACTAGTTGGTCCGGTGGTGAAATTTCTCGAAGCCAGTCCGATTATATGGGAGTTTTTCTCGGCGCATCCATTAAGACCTACAGCCAGCGTGAAGAGTTGAAAGCGAGTGAACATTTTTCAGACTAACTCCAACCGTTCGCAAAGCAAGGAATTCATTCCAGCCAGACCGTCTGGGTGGTTTACAGGAGCAGTACAGCAGATAATCAGAGGTCAGCTGACGCTTAAGGACAGGCTTCATCTGCAAAAGAAAGACGTGGATGTGCTCGCACAACTGCCAGTCGGTTCAGGGGTGATTCTTGCTTCCAACCATGCCGATGAAACCGATCCTCGAGTTTGCCTTGAACTCTCCCGTCGCGCGCGAAAACCCTTCATTACCATGTGCAATAGAGAAGCATTCGATGAAATGAGAGGCTTTGCCGGCTGGGCGCTGCAGCGTCTGGGGTACTTCTCGGTCGAGCGAGGCGCGCGTGACCATCAAGCCAAAGCCTATGCAATTGACGTGGTGAGGGAAGGCAAGCATGTGCTGGTGGTCTTTCCGGAAGGAGAGATCTTCTATCAAAACGAAAAACTTCAACACTTTCATAGCGGCGCGATTGATATCGGACTGAAGGCAATCACCGAGAACCGCAAGGAAAGTCCGGAATGGACCGCATTCCTCGTACCCATGGTGATTAAGTACCATTACAGCCGTTCGATTGAAAACGAGCTTGACAGACGCATTTCACGAATGGAAAAGAAACTGTCGATAAAGGTATCGATGGAGTCACTGCAACAACGATTATTGACCATAGCCGCTAAGCTAATTCAGAGGAAGGAGCTATCGCATCAGCTTGTCAATCCGGACTGCTCTCAGCAAGATTTGACTCAACAGATTTTCTTGGCGCAGAATACAATTTTCACCGAGGTCGAACTCCGTCACAGAGAAATGCCTGTGTCGCAGCAACTCCCCTTGATTGACCGATCCTGGCAACTGGCGGCTGAGATAAGGCAGAAGGCAAACGATCCCTCAGATCAAACATGCAAAGAGAGCTTGCGAAAAGATCTTGATTCGCTACAGGAAGTCGAACACCTTGCTAGCTGGTCGCCGCGCTATTTGAGAGGAGCCTCCTCCGAAGATCGACTTGCCGAAAGCGTAATTAAACTGGAGCGTGAATTGTACAGAGTAAAACGTCCAAGCCCGATTGCCGGGCGGGACATACTACTGACGGTGGCAGCTCCCATCGACATGGCACAGTACGTCTCCGACTACCAGCAGGACGCTCGCACCGCATGCCGCCAAGTCACTCAGCAGCTGCACGAGCAGATTCAAGCGCTGCTGGACAAACTGGCTCAAAGTGCAAACAGCGGTTCGATCGCTCGATAACCCCATTTGCCCAACCAGGCGTACACGATGATAGCAATCGTCGCGCACCACTACCGTCGACATGACTAGATGATCCAGCAATTTACTTTCCAGGCGGTAGCTTAGATTCTTTTTGCGGTCTGGGTCATTTCTCCGGGCCCCAGAGGCCCTTGGCTGATTCAATCGCAGAAATAATGCGTTGTGATTCAGTAGTGTCAGGCAATGCGAAAGACAAAAATTGGGCCACTACTTTGGCCAGTTCAGGATTTCGTAGATGATAGTAAACGTGTCGCCCTTCGCGACGTTCAATCACAACTCGATTGCTGCGAAGGATTGCCAAATGCTGAGAGACTGAAGCGTGAGCAACGCCCAAGCTGGCTTGTAGATCATTGACGGTCAACTCGCGGTCTCGCAGTTCTTCTACAACCTGCACTCGTAGTGGATGTGCCAACACCCCGAACAGCTTGGCCAATTCGATTGCTGCTAGACGTCCTGGCATAATTCCTCGTGCGGCAATTTGCGCAACAATATTATCATGACAGCATCCAAACGTCAGGCGCAAGCAGCTTCCACAAGGTCTGGTTCGACAGTACTCCGGCGGCTGCTGCTAGCTACTGGATGATACGAATCCTTCGACACCCCTTCGCAGTTGATCAGCCTATGGTCTTATGTTTCTGGAAATCTTTCAACAATCTTTCAGGTATGCACTGGCTTGACCCAGCAACACATCTCGCTTTTGGTCGAATCTTTCAGCAAGCTTTCACTGACGAGACGGACACTACCCCGATTGGCAGGTGCTTTTAAAAGAGCGATGGTTTTTAGAAAAACTAATCTTTCTTCAAAAGACACTAGGGACGCTGCTTTTGGCACACGCTATCGCACGCCTGTCGTCTGAAAAGTGTTGACAAAAATGGTTAACGGCTGTTAACGTGACGATATGCATATATTGCAATATTGCAATATATGCACGCATGAGGCTATTGCTTGCCCGAGCTCATTGGGTGATTGATTGGTTTAACTGCTCGAGCACTGCACAAGTGTAGGTTCGACGTACTAGCAGCAAGCGACAGCCCATACCGGCGAGCCTCAACAGGCTGGCTTGAGAGCAATTGATTGAACGCCGGACGAAGTTCGCCGGTGCAGTTTTACTATGGATTTTGAACCAACAATCAAGAACTAGAATCTCTGCAGCGTATAGAGAGGAAGCGGATAGTGAAGCTTGAAAACGAAGTTGCCAGCGATGCTCTGGGCGGGGATGGCAAGACGCGGGACAACTCTGCCAATAGCCGCTCAGCTTATTTGGGACAGCTGTGGGAGCGCTTTTTGAGTTTCAACCAGGTCATCGACCATCGATTTGAAGATCTCAATCGCGCGAATCTGTGGACCACAACCTATCGTGACTTGAGCGCCGGATTGATCGTAGCGCTGACTGCCATTCCAATGGCTATGGGGTTCGCTATTGCTATGGGTCTCAGACCGGAGCAAGGTATCGTCGCTGGTGCGCTCGCCTGCATCGTCGGGCGAACTTGGGGTGGTTCCAAATATCAGGTATACGGACCGACAGCAGCATTTATCCCTGTGATTGCAGGTTTGATGTTCAAATACGGACATCATTCTACTGGTGGCAACTTTGCGGAAGGACACGGCCTGCTTGTCCTCTGCAGCATACTGGCAGGGGTGATTCTCCTGTTCATGGGTCTGTTTGGCCTTGGCAAGTATGTTAAGTGCGTACCGAATTCGATCGTCGTCGGATTTACAGTTGGAATTGCAGTTGTGATTGGTCTTTCCAATATTGGCGAGGTATTGGGTCTACAGCATGAGATTCGGGGAGAGTTCTTCGAGAAAGTCAGGCTCATACTCGGGCACATACAAGAGTTCAACGGATACTCGTTCTTTCTTGCCATGCTCACTTTCCTCCTGGTCCGTAAGCTCTTGAAGCTGTCCATCTTTATTCCGGCTCCCTTGCTGGCTTTGGTTCTTTGTACATTGCTTACCGAGACCGTATTTTTTGACAAGGGCATCGCCGACGTCGGCGAAAAGTTCGGAAGCATTCCATCCAACTTTTTTGTCTTCACTCCACCGGTATTACCGGCAATAACTCCTCAACTTACTTTAGATGTCGTGTACTTTGTCTTGGCCATACTTTTTGTATCCAGCGTCGAAAGCCTGTTGTGCTCATCGATGGCCGACCGTCTTGCAGGCAATAAGAAGACTCCGTTCAATCCTGACAAGGAGCTGTGGGGTCAAGGTCTAGTTCAGATCATTGTTCCGATGGTAAATGGCTTCCCCTGTACTGGAGCGCTGGCGCGGACAGCTACGAGTATAAAAGCTGGTGCAGTGACGCCGCTTGCCGGTTACTTTAAGGGTGTCCTCAAAATAGCTCTGGCGGTGTTTCTGGCACCGTGGTTGCAGATGGTACCTATGGCTTGCATTGGCGGAATTCTCCTCTGGGTGGCGACCAATATGGTCAAGCCTGCCGAGGTTAAGGAAGTTTGGAGGAGTGGTCCATTCCATGCCTTTCTGATGATCTATACAGCGATCATGGTTCCTGTCACTGATTTCTTGACCGGTGTGCTTTCGGCAATTGTAATCTTCGCAGTTGGCAAGCAAATCATCGAAAGGAAGGGTCGTGCTGCACAGACGGTTAACCCAGCGCAGGGAACCGACGAGAAGGCATTAATGGAAAGACTTAGCTTGGGAGGAGCAAGCGGTTCTGTCCAACTGGTTGAGCAACGAGTGACTGTTGATTGCTCCGAATCACAATAAAGTCAGTCTGGCTCAAAGCCGGCGAAGCAGTGATTCACAAGCTAAGTCCTGTGTCGCAGAACAGAGCTCAATTCGGTCAGGGTTTTCGATTTACAGTTTCATGTCCGGCATTAGTGCCAGCAGCAGGGGAGGTTATGATGCCTAATTGGTCTCGTGAGTTTCTGCTTCTAACTGCTTCGGGGGCGACATCAGGCCCGACTGCTCTTTCTGTCCGGAAGACTAAAATACTCGTTCCGCTGGCTGGTGTCGAGCAGGTTCGGATGCTTGCCGATTGGTTGATCGGCAATCCGCAGCTTTCAGGCTGCGACATACTGCTTCTGCATATTGTGGAACCAAAGTTGTGGCAAGACCCACCATTCTCAGCAGTGCGGGCATTAGGGATGCTGGAAGCGCATGAAGAACTACTCTGCGCAAAGCGCAAGATGCTCAGCACGCACGCTGAGGAGCTACAAAGTCGCTTCCCCCGAATCAGGATCTCATGGCAGGTGCGCTCCGATAGACTAACCGGCGCTGCGATTGTTGCTGCAGCGAGCAGTTGTGACGCTACCAACATACTTGTCTTCACTGAATCTCCCAGAGCTTTGCGCTTGCTTGGAGGAAGCCGGCTGACGCGGGAGATCATCAATTCTGCTGACTCAGTGGTTCAGGTCGTTCAAGGCTGCAAGAGTCGGACAGCTGAGTTCCATCCAAAGATGGAGTGCCTGACCGGGCAGGTTTGAAGGCTTAGGGAAAGGTGGAGCATTTATTATTGAGAACAGTGGTAGGACAGTGACCTCATTCGGTAGCAATGCAATTTAGTTTGCACATCGATAAATTACAGATTCAGTGGAGCCGAGCAATTTTGTTTATTGCTGTTGTTTCCCTGCTCCTGAGTTGCAACTTCCTGTCAGCAGAACCAGCTTACAGAACTGTTTTACAACAGCAGAGCGAAACGCTTGACTTTCCGGCAGACAAACCACTTTACCGTTTGCATCCACTACTCCTGTCTTATAGAGGGGCTCAATTCGACAATACAAGTCATGACACATTCGTCAACTTAGCAATTGCCACTATTCTGTCGGGATCTTGGAGCGCTGGGGACGAATACGACAATGCACCATTCAAGAGCTTTGTGATTGTCGGTTCCAAAATTCCCCTGTGGCTCAAAAACTGTTCGAAGTTGCTTTGAGACTTGCCGGTCCAAGCGTTGCTTACAGCACGGTATTGGCTGGCTTCCATGGTTGCAAGGAGATGTCTCATGAGTAGTGAGAACGCTTACTTTGATTTAGCGAAAAATGACTGCAGTCAAAATGAATTACAACAGAACTCCCATAATGCGCTGGTATTGACTTGCTCAGAACCTCAAAGCACAAATTTGGCATTGCTGCCCGCTGGTATCGGTTCAGTCAGAGTCGTCAAAACCGATGGCGGTTTTGCCGGGCTCAACGGTCAAGCGGATGCGTCCAACCATTGGTTGGTTGAGTATCTTCGCGGCTATGCCGAGTTAGACCTGCTGGTCGTATGTGCGCATAACGATTGTTGTTTCTTCCCAAGCACGGGATTGATGCCGACAGAAGTAGCCAATTCGCCTGTCGAGCGTTGCAGCCTGAAGCATCTCGAATCGCTGGTACGAAAGGAAATTCGGATGCTGCGAGCCTTAGTCTCTAGTATCGGCTTCCCCCAGGAGCCGATAGTGATGGGATGTATCTACGACCGCGACTTTGACTGGCTTGCTATTCACGATGATGACACCCATCTCTTCCTGCCCACTAACGCCTGCAGCATTCGAGTCGAGTAAGTTGGCAAAGGAAATTCAATTCTCATGAAGACTGAAAACAAAGAGCTTGATGGCTCCAGCGAGCGTTCTCGAACGACTTCGCGTGAAAGACTGGCTCTTATCGCTCAGCGACTATGGGGATCGTCAGTAAGGAGGCACCTGAGTTTGTGTTTGCTTGCTGTGGCCATCTACACCATCGCTGTCGACTGGTTTGACAGTACGCAAGCGAAGATGTTTGTTCAGGCGACCGGTGCGGCTTATGGCAGCTTCATTCTGGGAGTTTTACTGGTGTTTAGAACCAACTCCGCCTATGACCGATGGTGGGAGGCGCGAAAACTCTGGGGACAGCTTACAAACGAGACCCGGAACATCTGTATTAAAGTCGATGCCTTGTCACGATCGGACAGCACAATTCTGTTGCAGTTTGCCAGACTGCTCATTGCCTTTCCCTATGCGCTGAAGGATCATCTGCGTTCGGGTTGCCGGCTAACCCAAGTACCGGGATTTCAATCGGCTAACAAAAATCCGCGCCATGTGCCATTTTACATAGCCGACCAAATCTATAAGCACGCCCTGGACCTGCAGCGATCGCGCGAGATAAATAGTATAGAGCTGCTGCAGCTAAACAACCATATTCAGACTCTGATGGACATCTGCGGCAGCTGTGAGCGAATTCGCAACTCGCCGGTGGCAATTTCGTATCGGCAGATACTTCGCCACGGTATTGCATTGAACATTTTTGGCTTGCCCTGGTATCTGGCACCGGATTTTCATATCTGGACTGTGCCGATTGTAATGACAGCAGCATATTTTATGATTGGTTTAGAGCTGATTGCCGAGGACATTGAAGAACCATTTGGACATGGCGACGACAATCTGCCGCTGGAGAATTATTGTAAAACGATCGAAGAGTCTGTGATTGATATGGTGCAGCAACATGAGCCAGGCAGCTTCTTCGTCTCTGCCTCTCTTAGCTTTCCATATGAGCACCTGGAGGTACTCGACTACATTAAACAGAGATCTGGCATTTCGTCGCGTAGCTAAACTTCGGTGTAGTTGAACCAGTAGTCCGGTAGGAAGTATCAGCATTGGAGCTTTGAGACGCTCCGGGAAAACTGAACCGAACTATCCCCATGAACTACATTCTTGACGACTTCTTTTGCTCCAGGAAGCAGGTAATCTAAGTACGCCTCACTGTCAGACCGCTGGCAGACATTAACAACCGGTCAACCGGATGGGTCAACAGTGACCGCCTGACATGCGCGGAGATGGTCAGGCTGCGTCTCAACTCGAAATGGAACACACGGTTCAACTGCTACGCTTCTTTTCGGCTTTAGCAGCTTTCTTTTCCTTCTTTGTCTTAACAGCCTTCTTCTTTACTTCTTTTTTCTGACTTTGTTCTTTTCCCATTGCTCAAACTCCCGAGTTACCACTTGCCCAAGTCGATACTACAACAATCGTACTATTAACCGGACCTACTACATCTAGTCTAGACTCAACTACCGTAATAGTAATGCACAATCATCGCCGTTATGCGGCTGTGAATTACTACTGCTGCTCGGCTATGCGCCTCCAGGCGCTACCGAGTCCTCCGGCTCCCGCGTTGATGCGCTTTATGGCGGACTCTACTTCAAGTCTTACTTCATATGCAGAATCGTTTACGGACTGCTCCAAAAATGGGAGCGCTTCCTGGGTTCCCAAATCGGAGAGCAATCGAGCGGCTCTCCAGCGCACCAATCTGTTCGCGTCCGCCAGGGCACGGCAGGCTGCAGATTCGGCTGAAGGACAAGCGATATCGGAGAGAGCGTCGCCGGCAGTTCGCCGAACAGCTACAGATTGGTCGCTCAGCATTGTCTCGCAAAGCGTAGCCACAGCCAGCGTGTTCGCTGTGGCACCAAGCGTTGCTGCAGCCAGACGCCGAACTTGCGGGTGCTCATCCTTCAGAGCGCGGAGAAGCAGTTCAAGCGAGTCGGGTGAATCAGTCGAACGGCCCAATTCATTTACTGCTGCAAGTCGTCTTTGCCAATCTTTATGCTGCAGCCAATCTCTCAAGTCTTCAAATGGCACGGCTTTTGCCGGTGCAGCCCCAAGAGCCTGCGCCTTAGCTTGCTCAAGCGCAGGCTCATCGCAGCTACCTTCGATTTCATCAGCAATCTCTCTGGCAACTTCATCCCGGCTGCCATACCGTCGCCCATGATCGACCCAATGCCGCTCTTTCAGGAAGTCGGCTTTAGTCTCTCCCTGGATAAATTGGGCCGCTTCGATGAATCTGGTGCTAAGACTAACTCTCGTTTCTCCTTGCGAGTCGATTACCTTGACTTGGATTGGAATGAAGCGGAATGTCTGCACGAGAACTTGCACTTCTCGATCGCCTTCGGGAGATACTGGGTAGCGCGCAATAGTTAAAGCGGTGTCGCCAGCTCCGGTTAAGATAGCGGAAGCACTGTTGAGGAGTTGCTCCCAATCAGCCCGCGGGTCTTTATTGAGCGTGATAAAGTCCTGACAGACAAAAACACTCTGCAGCTCTTTTAGCTCAAGTAATCTTCTTACGAACTCTGGACAGCCTTTTTGCGCCCCAGCTGCTGAATATGTTGTAGCAGCACCGAAATTCTCATCGAAATTCAGCTTCATACTGTTTGGATTCGGCGTAGTCTCTAAAGATCTGAAGCGCATTTACAAGAATCTCCCTCAATCCTTCTCAATATAACGACTCTAGCCCATAGCAACATTTTAGTAGCCGAGAACCTTCAAGAACACGATCGGTTGAGCAGCATTCGGCCGCTCGATTGGCTAGACTCTCTACTTGACCGCCATCAAATCCCGCCGTCAACGGAAAGAAAGCACAATTCTTATGCCACTTTGTATAATAGAGACATCAGTTACCTGCCACTCATCATTACAAGGCATTTTTAGTAGTCTGTCAGTTCTATCTTCGTCAGACGAAAACGGGAAGCGGCGGCACTATTGATTTATGTACAGCCGGTGCACAATGTGTCAGAGGAGGGTCCGATGAAGCGCGGAGTAGTTTGGATACTTATTGCCTTTGGTGTGGCTACGCTCTTCTTGCCTTCGATCGCGCAGAAGTCGACAAAGAAGCCGCTGGAGAAGGGCGAGCAACTATTCCAGCAGCACTGCGCGAGCTGTCATGCCGGCGGCGGTAACAGTGTGAAATCAAACCGCCCGGTTGCAGGCTCTAAAGAACTTTCCTCATTCGCGAAGTTTAAGCAATATCTAACTACGCCACCCGGGCACATGCCGTACTACCAAGGCATAGTTAAGGATCACCAAACTCTGTCTGCACTCTACAACTACTGCAAGAAGCTCAAGGCACAGACGAAACAAGCATATAACGGAGCGGAGCCGATTACCGCAGAACTTATGCAATAGAACTGGCATCGTTTCTTGGCTTGCAGGATGATTGTCGAATTCAGGAATGGACTTCGTACAAAGCTTTCGAGGATGGCGCTATCGATAGCTCACTTTCACCATATGAGTGGCGCAGGTATTGCAAGGGTCGTATGCACGCACCAACGTCTCCAGTCCGGATTGCAGACTGGGTTCCGATGGATCAGCGATTGCTGCGACCACCTCACGAATATCCAATTCAATGCGTCCCGTGTTTTGGACCGAGGGCGTGATCATATCCGCCGCCAAAATGGTACCAGCGTCATCAATCTCATATGCGTGGTAGAGCGTTCCTCTCGGGCACTCCACTGCCCCCACTCCCAACCCCTCTATTGAGGCTGATGTAAGTGGACGTGGTTCCTGAGATTTCTGGAAGCTGGCTAATCGGTCGATGATTTCACCGACACGATCAAGAGCCTGAATCACCTCTATCGCTTGACCAAGATTGTTCCAGATAGAATTGGTATCGCCGGCTGCCATAGCACTTCGCGCGTAGAGTTTCTTGGCCACTCCGGTGAGCCTGTTGCCATGCAAAAACAAGCGAGCCATAGATCCGACCATCATATCTTTGCCTCTGGCCGTGGTTCTTTTTGCGTGGCTGTACGCAACTGTTTCCTCTTGCAGGTACTGTTTGTAATCGGTCACTGGTGCTTCCCACCCGTCACTGGAAAGGGCGACAGAGCCGAAATAGCCGTACTCGGAGGAATCGGGAATCAAGGCCACAAAAGAGGGAGAAGAGGTACGGGCGACCGGCGGCGTAAGCCCCAGGAGAAATTCCGCAACATCGAAAGCAGGCATCTTGCAATCCTCGATTTGCCGCTTCAGCGCCAGAAGGTCATTAGCTTCAGGGTATTGCGACAGACCACCGACTTGCAAATTCACTGGATGAAACGGACGTCCGCCCACAGCGGTCTGGATGGCCGCACCAGCGGCACGCAGCTTAGTCCAAGAGTCGAAGTACTGCTTATGCTTGGTAGCGAACTCTACCAGATCTTTTGCTCCAACAAAGTCAGGCAGCGCCAGGGCAAAGATATGGGTGGCATGAGACTCGATAATCATTCCCAAATGTATGAGTTCGCGAAACAGTCGCAGCCGCTCCGGTTGTACGAATCCCGCAATCGCTTCCTGCGCGAAGATGGCCGCCAAAACGTGTCCGGTTGAGCAGATAGCGCAGACACGTGAGGTTATGTGGGGGATTTCGTAAAACTGATGTCCGATTACCAACCGCTCAAAGAATCTTGTGCCTTCAAATACCTCAAGCTGCACGGATGTAACCAGCCCGTTTTCGATCTCAACATGCACCGCCGCATGTCCTTCTATGCGCGTAATTTCAGGCAGCTCGATTGTCTTGCGTATCTTTTCTTCCATCTTCTCAATTACTTCTGTCTGGTGGATTTACCAACGCTTGCGAACTTGTCAAGCGCGAGAATAGTTCGGTTGGGGCTCCAAAAGCTTGCAGCCTGGTTAGCACTTCATTCAAGCGATAACCCTTTTCCAATAGCACCTGCGCCATAGCCTCCATCTGCGGTTCCTCGGACGGTCCCCAACAGCCGTAGCAGGGAGCTCCAACTGAAGGACAAAGCGCTCCGCAGCCGGTTGCAGTAACTGGTCCCAGGCAAGGAAGATTCTGCTCAATTAGGATGCAGGGATTCTCTTTGAGTTTGCACTCAAGGCATACCGGCTTTTGAGGAATGTAGGGAAGGTGGTCCTTAAGCAGGCTAGCAGTCACCGCCAGCAGTTGCGTCGAGTCAATCGGGCAGCCAGACAGCTTGACATCAACTTTCACGTGATCCTCTACCCGACTGGCAGGCATAACCTCAATGGTTGATTGCTCTCCGTACACTTGATTGCGCATCTGCTCTGCATCGAATCTCGAACAGGCACCCTTTTGAACGCAGCCCCAGACAGCACAATTGCCCAGTGCCACCAACATTTTGCATCTTCGCCTGATTGACACCAGCCGTTCGAGATCGTGCGGATTGCTAACGCTACCCTCGATGAAGGCGATGTCGACCGGACCATCGTCGTTGGTGCTCTGAGCAAATGGAAAGGATAGAATGCGCACGTAGGGCAGCATTTTGTTCAGGTTTTCGAGAATCACCAACAGCTCACCGGCGCAGCCGGTAAGGCTGTACACTGAAATCGTCGGAATCGTTTTGGTCATTTTAACAGTTGGCACACTCCACGACCTCCGGAACGAAGCGCAAGTCGGCCAGTGAAAACACTGGTCCAGCCTGGCAGGTGTAGACACCGCCGACAAAGCAATGACCGCACTTCCCGATGGCACACTTCATATGCCGCTCAAGCGAGAGGAAAGTCTTTTGCTCGGTCAGTCCTTTCAATTTCAATTCGTTTACTACAAATGGATACATGACCGGAGGACCGCAGATTGCCGCACAATAACTAGCATCGAGTTGCGCCAGACGCAACATGTCCGTGACACGACCGAGCTGAGTATGAATGGGAGGCACTTCCGGACCATTAATCTCTTCAGCACCAATGAACAGCCGTAGATCGCTTCGCCGGTACAAGTCTTTCATTTCATGACGGAACAGCAAATCAAGCGAGTGACGCATGCCGTAAACGACAATTAGTTCACCAAAGCGCTCGCGTCTGTTAAGAATGTACTGCAACAGCGCCCGAATTGGTGCAATGCCAAGACCGCCGGCGATCAGAATGACGTTGCGTCCTTCCATCTCATCGACCGGATATCCGTGTCCGTATGGTCCACGCAGGCCAAGCCAATCACCTTCTTCCATTTTGAAAAGCGCATCGGTAACTCGACCAATCCGGTGGACACACAACTCAATGATGCCATCAGCGCTATCGGAACAGACGGAGATCGGACACTCTCCAACTCCCGGAATCCACACTTCCAAGAATTGTCCCGGCATGCAGTTAGCAAAGGCGTTTGACTCCACCGTGAATCGGAAGAGGTGGTTGTCCTCAGACATCTCAATGATTGTTCGCAACACCGCTTTGGTGGGAAGATAAGGATTCGCAGTGATCAGTTTTTTTCCTCCTTCGCGTAAATGCTGTCGCGTTGCCGGCTGCCCTCGAGACGCACTACAACTCCCACGATGTCGTCGATCTCAGCGGGGCACGAGACTGTGCAACGCCCGCAACCGACGCAAGTGGGCAACTGATAAGCATCCTGGAAGCCATGCAACTTATGCCTATACCAGAACTTCAAACGATCTATAGGCCCGGGGCGGAAATTATTGTTTCCGGCAACCTTGGCAAAATCAGTAAACTGACAACTATCCCATTCACGCTCTCTTTGCCCCTTGCCATTTAGTTGGGCAATGTCCACTATGTCGAAGCAATAACAGGTGGGACAAACAAAGGTGCAGTTTCCACAGCTTAAGCAGCGATTCCCCAATTCTTCCCAGACCGGATTGTCCGCTTCCAGGTCAAGCAAGGCTGGTAGATTGCTAGTCTCAAACCTGTTAGTGAACAAAGCTTTTCGATCATGCCAGAAATCTTTGAACGCCTGCTTGTATGGCTCGCTCGCCGGTATGAGAAAGTCGTTATCAGATAGTAGCTCGGCAGCCTTGGGAGTCGCCACCTCGACAAAGAAGTGGTCGTCAATGTCGGTGAGAAAAACATCGTAGCCGTCGTCAACGCTGTCCGTACCCATCGACTCGCAAAAGCAATATTTGTCCGGCAGGCAGGAAAGTCCAACGATCAGGATATGTTTGCGACGCTCGATATATAGTGAGTCACCAGGCGGAGCCGTGAAAATGTAGTCCAGTACCTTCATGCCGGCAAGGTCACAGGGATGCGAACCGAAAATTACCAGCGGCTCATTAATTTGCGGCTCGCTGACAATTCCGGACTCATCATATGAGAAGAGTGCTTCACGTTGCGGATATAAGAATTTTTTTGGAGGCAAAATCGTTCGCAGGGCCTCGAATGCTATCTCCTTTTCGAGATCAACCGGTTTGTAAGCGAAAGACTGGTCGGAAACGCGCACCGGCGCATGAACAGCTCCAAAGGTACTCAAGCGCTGGAGAAATTTCTGAAAGTCAGACTTGGCCAAAACAAATGATTTTTCCATCTATCTCTTGCCGTCCTCTGATGGCTTGACTAGCTTTCCTACTAATTCTAGTGTTTCCTGAGCTTCCCGAGCGCTCAATATGGCAACAGCGATGCCACCATGGATGAGTACCCAATCACCGAGTCTGGCACCTTCCACAGCCAGAAGCACGTTTCGGCGGAATTGGTGCGACTCCACCTCAGCCGCCTGGCCGTCTATAGCACAGATTTTAGCCGGCAGTGATATGCACATGGTGCTCCTCGCGAGATGCATCTGGAGACATTCTGTCAGATCGATACTCGGCAATCTGCCTTTCCAGCCACTGAAGCCACTCTGTCAAACCACCGGATTGCTTTACTGAAAGTGCAAATATTTGCGCCTCTGGGTTGATGCCATGCACGTATTCCATTGCCTTTGCCAGATCAAAGTCCACATGAGGCAGCAGGTCGCACTTGGTGAAAATGACTGCATCGCATTGTCGGAATATGACCGGATACTTGAGTGGCTTGTCAGCTCCTTCCGTGACTGAAAGTAAGACTACTCGTTTGTGCTCGCCCAGAGGAAACTCTGCAGGACAAACTAGGTTGCCGACGTTTTCAATGAATAAAAAATCGAGGTTGCTGGGCAAGGAAACATGATGCAATAGACGATTGACCATAGCAGCATCAAGGTGGCAACTGCGTCCGGTTGTTATTTGATGAGCTGTAATGCCATTGTTACGCAGCCTGTCTGCATCTAGTTCACCCACCATATCGCCTTCGACAACAAGACTTCTGTAGCGATCGGACAGAGCAGGTATAGTTGCGGAAAGCAGCGACGTCTTGCCGGCGCCCGGAGCACTCATCAAGTTGATGGTGAATAAACCGCTTTCATCAAAGTGTTCGCGATTGTGTTCTGCGATCTCATCATTGTTTCGCAAGATACCCTCAACGAAATGTTGATCAACCGATTCGTGCATAATCTCATCCTTCTTGAACAGGTGTAGACAGTACGCAACTCACTACGTTCAGCTCCTCTCCGGCTAGCAGTTCGCCGATACCGCTGTTGCACAATTCGCAACGAAAACCGTATTCGGCGGACGGACTGTAATTATGCCGCTGTTTTTGGCAAACTGCGAGAGCCTCTATTAGCCGCAACTCGAGCCTGGCTTCATGACAACAATCATAGTCTTGTTTTATGCCATCAAAAGCAAAGGAAAGCGCTTCCGGGTCGACGTTCCTAAATGCGCCGATCTCGACTCTCACCCTTTCGACGCGCGCCCCATCATGAGCTGCCACTCGTAGGCGAGCAATCTCCAGAATCGACTGAGCGATGGTTGCTTCATGCATGAACTTTTCGCACTCGCTCAATAAGCTCGCAAAGCTGGCTAACAAGCAGCGGCAGCTTCTCTCGAGCTGCTTTCGATAAGCCCTCACGCCATCCGGTATCAAATACTGGTACCCCGATAAAGAGCAGATGGCTCGGTATGGTGAATTCAGCTTGATACAGAACAATCTCATCAAGCCAAGAAAGCGCGTGAGAACAGTCAAGCAATACTTTCTGACGTTGTGCAATGTCAAAGAGGTCAATGATCACCATCTCATCGCATTCGGCGGCATCGATGATCAGCCCCACCCGATGGCCGTGCAAGAAGGCAGGCAAATCGCGTGTGTAAGAACCGGCGTCCAGAATACACAAGCTTCCGCTCAACCCCGAGGGCAGCCCTGCCAGTAGATGAGAAGCGATAGCGTCATCGCCGCGCAGCGAATTACCGAGCGCGACTAAAGCAACGTCATGTGCAGTGGAATGCTTGAGTTGACGCCTTTGAACTGCCATGTTCATATCTCTATTTCCAGCCTCGGCACAATCTAGCACAAATCCTTGGCAATCACTCGGTAGTGGCTATCCTGTACCCCGACAAAACCTAATAGTAACTCAACCGTTTGATACCGATTAAAGTTACTAATCTCTTCGCAGCGACATTAGTCGCCAATCGATGAATCAACTTTATCCGCAAAGCGATCAATCTTCCATCCATCTAATGGATGAAATTCTAATGGATGAAAGTGTTTTGCCTATGACTGACCGGACTCGTCCACAGCTTTCCGGCCCGGCACAACCAGCCACCGCTATTCAGTCCACGGGGGAATGCACTTGCGCTCACCATAAGGGATGAAACCAACGTGATTCATGTATTTGCGATAGCGCGGATTATCCGGCTTAATGGTCAACACCATTGCAAAATTGGACCGAGTTTCTATATTTCTATGCAACACAAGCTTGAGAGTGCCATCTTCCTCAACTGACGCCACACCGATCGAATCATTGATCGTATTATTTTTCATCTGGCCACCCATAGTGTACGCACTCAAGCTCTAAGCCTCTGTCTCATACCAAGGATACCGAGCTAGTCGCGTGTTTCTCTAGGAGCCTGAGTAAAAAAACCTACTGAGTAAAGATTTCATGAGTTCTCGGGGTTGAGGACGCCGGAATCGTGCTGGGCAGCTGCGCGCCGGCGGTCAAAATTGCCAGTACAGCGGTGGAAATGCACAGCGAGGAGCCCGTCGCATAGGACGGGATGACTTTTAGATCAAACTCCTAGTATTATTCGCGGTAGCGTGGGCAGCTATAAATCTAGTCCCTTTGGTTTATCGCGCAACTTGTCTTCCAACCATCTAATTAATTGATTCGAGATAGTTACAATGACAATCGAACCAATAGCTAGCATTATTTTTCTAATCACTTTAGTCACCAATCCTGAGACAATTCAATCTTCAAAATGTGAGCCGTAGTCTCTGCAATCCTTCTATCTATATGCTTATCGTTGGTCGAGATGTCGTGGCAATGATTGAGGGAGAGAGGACGCGGCGGCAACGTCTAAGCTCCGTCTGCGAATTCAGGTCTCTCATTTACTTTAGAGCTTGAGCAGGTTCGGCCGCTAGCCCTTGTGGAACGCCTAACACAACGGGATCAGATTTGGGCGTTAGAACACTGCTTCCGAAGACTTGAGATATAGTTTCGGGACCAGCCATCTGGTCGATCAGCGCTTCGGAGCAGGCAAGCAGAACCGGATTGCGCGTAAGTACAGCCAGCTGGTAGTTTTCCAGCGCAAGGTGCGTCTCTTCACTGACCACCTTGCTACGACTTTCGAGCCGCCTGTCCAGATACAACTCTTTCATTATCTTAGTCTGCTCGGGCCCACCAGTTGCCATTACGAATGACACCAGCCCGACCATTCCAGCAGTACCGATCAAGAGCGGACCCTGCGCCATCACGCCCAAGGTTGTTTCGACAATATGTCCCGAAGCGCGTGCAAACTTGCTGCGGTGATTATACTTGTGCAAGCGATTCTGAATCTCCAGGACAACCGGATCGCTGGTCAGCGCAGTTTTGGCAACCGTGGTGAACTTCTCCCTGCGCTGGCTCACATCCCAGACATCCTGTTTAAATACTGAGTCCGGCACTGCGAGCTGCTTGCTCCATGCCGAAAGCATCAATAATGTTCGATCAGCTTCTAGCTCGCCGACTAAGTCTCTGAGGGAGCGCAGTTCTCTAGTTACAATCTGCTGACCTCGACTTTGATCGCTCATGCCAAGCCCCATCGCCACCTGCATGACGCTGGAGACTACCTTCACGTGCGCTTCGTCAATCTGTTTCTGCCGCGCGTATTCGACAGCGGGCCGACTTTTGAGCTTCAGTTTTTCTCCCGTGATAATGTCGCCTGCTTCGCTCGACGGGGCGAAACCTCTGTAGTGAACCACAAAGTCTGTAGCATCCTTCGCTTGAGTAAGGGCTCGTGAAGGCAAGGAACGGTAGTGTTTTACAGCCTTATCCAGGTCCTTGGTCTTAACATCGTTATCAAGTGCGGCATCGACAAGCCGGTCAATACGTTGCCCAATCAGCGTAATCTGTTCGGAAACTGACACTTCACCCTTCAGCCGGCGGGTGCCGCGACCAACTGACCTGTCCCAGCCAGTAGCCTCGGCCTGTGGAGGCAACCCACCACCGCCTGCCGTATTGTGTTGATTCAATGATGTGGCAGGAGCTGATTTCGAGACCGACTTGCTCTGTGCGCTCTGCGGAGATGATACTACATTCGCTTCCACGATCGAAGACTCGCCCGCATACGCGCAGCTAATTGATACAGCAGGGAAAATGAGGACTAGCGCAAGCGCAAAAGTGCACCGCGGCGAAACGTAACGCATAAGCAATACCCGATTGACTTGAGTGAGTGTGGACAACGCTTAGAAATAATCCTCGCGTGAGACGGACTTCTATTTCGTTTGTTCCTGAATCGCAGGATTTAGTTTTCCGAAGCGATTCGAACGGCGATACTTATGCCAGGACGCTCGATGTGTGTCCTAGCTTCGTCTAGTTCAACCGTGCCTGATACTGATTGAACTTGTTAATCGTGCGCGTTTTAGCGCTTGGGATTACGAACGTCAAGTCAGCTTCTGGGTCCCGAGCTGCGATAACCTCGGGCCAGCTTGCAATCATGGGGATCGAGTTTCGCAAGTGGTTGATGGTTGTACTTTTGACTACAGGGTTGGATAGAAGTATTTGCTCGTGCACACAATCGGCAGCCCGTACTTCTCGTTTTACCTTGACGCCATAACCGAGCTGCATAAGTGAATGCTCAAGGCCAAGTGCATCTTGCTCGGAGTCAGGAGAATATTTGATTGCGATGTTGAGTTGCTCATTGAGCTGCCGGCTCACGCACTAAATCTACTTAGTGGACTGTTTATCCCATGTTCTGGCCAAGTCCTGCCACTGTTTTGCCGCCCAATCAGCCTGAACCTTGACCCAGTTAGCCACAAGCGTGAGAGTGCGCGTAGTCTCTTTTGTCACTGAATCCGCTTGCTGGACAAACCCCTCGACTTGCAGCTTAAAGAGGTCAACTTGACGTACTACCGATTCTCCCTGCTGCGTGATGGAGTTGTCGGTTTTGATCGAGGAGTTGACCGTTTTTTGTTGCGACTTCTGCTGATAGGCGAGTTCTGGATCAGCAGCCAGCACCGAGCCGACTGATACTAGCAGCATACTAACCAGAATGAGAACTCCAGCAAACTGCTTTGCAGTTCTTTTGTTCATACGAATGCAACCTCCTTGTAAATTCAGCCGCCGGCCCACATTCGTCCGTTATTACAACATATTGAAGTTGCCTCCGTGCAGACGGGAAATATGATGCTTAGTTCCCGATTAGATGCGGTAGAATCTGCCAGGGAAATCACTTCTCAATACAGGGCTGAGCGTGCCGCGCAAACAAGACCGATCATCGTCATGAAAGTGATAGCTAGTGATGTTGACGCAGTAGTCTCTAACACCAGTTGTTATGGTCGTGATTGTACTCATTGTTGTCGTCAGTTCGGTCTCTGCTCCATCGACCAGAAATCTGCCTGTCATGTATCTGTTGCGTGATCGAATTATCCAGATTATTGAGGCGGTCAAGCAGACGACTTGCACTAGCCATACTTGTTGTTGCGCGGTTCCTATTCTTTCGTCGAATCAGTAGTTCTTTGGAACTAGAATCTTACAGTTGCGTCAATACTTACGAACTCGATTCCTATCATCAGGAGGTCTCATTATGGAGACTAAAAAGCAGACAGAAGATGTAACAGACCCAGCAACGGAAGAGGCAGCATGCAAGGACGATAAGCAAGCTGAGTGCAAAGATTCTGAGCTGAAAGAAGTGCAGGTCGAAGAGGGTAAAGCTGAGTGTCAAGACAAGGAAGTGGCAGCAGAAAACAAGGAAGAAGATAAAAAGTAAGATTATGGTGAATGCCTCTGCACCTAAAGCTCTAAGGCTTGAACCGAACATCGCCGACAAGAGGGAGAGCGCAGTAGTAACTCATCAGAGCTCCGGCTCCACAGATAACTGCCTACTGCGCTTTGTCCAATTGTAATTGTGTTTTATCAATGCATGGCATCTCGCCGTCCTTGGAAAGAGGAATCAATACATTTACTGACCGTGGGAGCACAGTGACCCGCATGGGAGTGACACCGCATTCTTCACCATCGATCATGTATGCTAGCTGTTCTACGCGGGCTGGTGGCAATAGGCGCTGGACTCCGAGAAAGGATTTCAAATTCAGTCCAGCATTTTGAAATGCAGATCTCACACCTCTTCTCGGTAAGACTTCCACTATTGCCTCCTTGATTCTCAATGCGTAATCCGACACATGATCTTTGCGGTTGCCGCCCGTATATCGAAAACCAAGCTCGACGTAATCTCTAAAGCACTTTGGATTTATGATATGCAAATCGAGGAAGCCATCGCTTAGGGCAGCCAGATCAACATCACAAGTTCAAGCGGGGGCTTGAGTAGTTGCTCAACATCTTGTGGCTGGGTGTTGGCAGTCGTAGGTCAGAACGACACGAACTATTGCTCGCGCTCGTTGAGTTTCATCACGATTGCACCAATCCATTGTTCCACGTCAATCTGGGACCTGGCTTGAGGGTTAGAGATTGCAAGTGCGTGTTTAGCCATAGCTTGACCTGTTGCGTTTAATTGCAGACGGGTAAGCTGCTCCGAAGTTCCAGAAAGCAGCTAGATTCCATTAGCCTATGCAAGTTTCTCAGGCGTACTGCCTGTTTCCATCCCTGGCGGGAGAAATTTCGAATTCCCGCACAAAACGGAACTTTGCGCCAATTCTTCCGTCGTCTTCACCGTTCATTTTGAGGACAATTAATTGAATACAGAGTCATCAGAAAAAAGCAGTGACAAAAGATCAGGTATTGATGTAGACGAACATAACTTAGGTCCACAATCATTTAATCCGTTTCGGAACCGACGTCACACAACAACTCTACTTCTCGTTGTGACACTTGCTGCACTGATCGCAGCCGGCTACGTTGCATATCAGTTCTATTTAACTGGTAGGCAGGAATCGAACATTATTCGAGTGAATGGGCGTATAGAGGCTCATGAAACGCATATATCTGCTCCAACTGCCACCCGCGTCAAGTCAGTAACAGTAAAAGAAGGCGAGTTTGTACACAAAGGGCAACTGATCGTCATGCTCGATTCAGAGAACCTGCAGAAAAGAATAAGCGCTTCCGGTCCGGCCCTTAAAGCGGCCCTGACTGCGCGACGAGAAACCGATCTGCAAGTAGCTGCAGTTCAGCAACAGATAGGCGAGGCTAGGGCCAGATCGAAAGGCTTTATTGCGAAGCTCTTCTCAACTAGGAAGGGGCGAGCCGAAAAAGCAACGCAGCTGCGCGGGGACTTGTTGCAAGCCAAAATGATGTCTTCCCAAGCGCGTTCGGCGGTCGCTACGGTCGAAGGCGCTCGGGCCCAAGCCTCATCAAAGCTGTCATACTTCAACATTACCAGTCCCATTGACGGCATCTGTGCGACAAGAAGCTCGGAACCTGGCGAACTAGTGGCTGCCGGTCAAGTGATGCTCACCTTAGTTGATCTGAGCTCTGCCTATTTGCGGGGTTTTCTTCCTGAATCTGATGTTGCGCGGATCAAAATCGGGCAATCTGCGGAGGTGTTCCTGGATTCAAGGTCGGCTAAGCCCTTTAGCGGGAGAGTCACGTCTATCGATGCTCACCCGTCTTTCACCCCTGCGAATGTTTACTTCAAGAATGACCGACTCAGACAAGCTTTCGGAATTACAATTTCCATCGACCATCCAAACGGGTTGGCAAAACCGGGCATGCCAGCTGAAGCAAACGTTCTTTTCAACTCCAGGGAGAAGATGAACTAGTGTCCATCTCGATCCCCCAACAGGCAATCAAATCCTGCGGCGACGATCTCATCGTTGCTGTGCGCGACTTGAACAAACGGTATAAAACCGGCAGAGCGGCGTTGAGCGGCATTACCCTCGATATAAGGAAGGGAGATTTATACGGGCTGGTCGGGCCTGATGGTGCTGGCAAGAGCACGACGCTACGAATTCTTTCGGGGGTGATGGAGCCTTCCAGTGGTGAGGCTCTAATTCTAGGAACTGCTCCAAGCAATGCTAGACGCCAGATTGGTTATGTTCCGCAGAATTGTGCGCTTTACCCCGACTTGACGGTCGAGGAAAACTTGCGTTATCAAGCAGGATTGTATGGGATTTCAGAAAAGTCGTTCGGACAACTGAAAGACACCCATTTGACAAACATGGGTTTGCTGAAATTCTCCAACAGATTGGCTGGTCACTTGTCCGGCGGTATGAAGCAGAAGCTGGCACTTTGTTGTGCGCTCGTATCTCGGCCGCAACTTTTATTGCTTGACGAACCTACCACCGGTTTAGATCCGATTGCCCGCAGGGAATTGTGGCAGGTACTCACTGCGCTTGCTCATGAAGGTGTGACCGCAGTGATCGCAACGCCCTTTCTCGACGAGGCAGAACGGTGCAGTCGCATTGCTTTAATGTATGAGGGCAAGATTTACCAGACTGGCACCCCTGATGAATTACGGAAAGCTCTTCCCATGCGCCGTCTTGAGATAACTTTTGTTGATGATCAAAAAACAGATGACATCTTGAACATTTTCAAGACAACTAAATTTCGCCATCTTAACGACTTTTACTTGTATGGAGATCATCTTGAAATTCTCGCGGAAGATGTTAAAGCAGCAGAAATTGAATTACGCAGCGCGTTTTCGGGCAAGAATGTTGAAATTCAATGCATTAATGAAACTGCAGCGAGTATGGAAAACGTTTTCGTCATGCGGCTACGTGAACTTGGCCATCGAGAATCTCAGATCGTGCCATTTCCACACATTCGTACAACGCAAAGTACAGATAGGTACTCACAGCAAAGCGACGTTGCCATTGAAGCGCGAAGTCTCAGCAAGAACTTTGGTGACTTCCGCGCAGTCGACAATGTCGAACTCGAAATTAGATATGGAGACATATACGGCTTGCTAGGCGCGAACGGAGCCGGCAAGACGACGACAATTAAAATGCTTTGCGGGCTCATGAAGCCAACCACGGGCTCAGTCAGCTTGTCCGGGAACAAAGAGGATTTGAGAAGCAGCGAACTTTGTCAAAGAATTGGCTACATGAGTCAGAAGTTTACGCTCTATGATGGACTAACAGTAGAGGAAAATCTCCAATTCTACGCAGCCATCTACGAAATTCCCCTGAAGTTAAGAAAGCAACAGATCGATTGGGTCATTCAAGCCTGTAATCTGGAAGACATTCTAAAATCTTTGGTGGGGAAATTACCCTTCGGTTGGAAACAACGCATCGCATTCGGTTCTGCAGTTATGCACGAGCCGGACATTATATTTCTTGACGAACCCACTGCTGGAGTCGATCCTCTGGCGCGCAGGCAGATCTGGACGCTTATACGGAACTGTGCTCGCAACGGAGCGGCAATACTCGTCACTACCCATTATTTGGATGAGGCGGAGTATTGCAACCGCCTCGCTTTCTTGGTTGCAAGCAAAATAGTCACGCAAGGCTCTCCGCGTGAGATAAAATCTCAATTTCTCGGCCAGGTCATCGAAGTAACGACAGATAACACTCAAGCAGTGTATTCGGAACTAATCGTTCATCTGGATCATTGGAGAGTGTCTATCTTCGCTGGTTCAATCCATGTCTTGCTTGAGAATTCGCAGGCCGGTGTGGCCAGTGTCACGTCAATGTTGAAAGAAGTCAGATGCGACATCAAATCGATAAGACTGATTCCATGTTCACTCGAGGATGCGTTCGTTGACGTCGTGCAGCGCAGTCGAAAGGAGGCAACGTGAACATAGTCTTGGTACAAGCAACTAAGGAGTGGAGAGAGTTTCAGCGAGATCGGCTTAGCTTAGCATTGGCCTTCTTGCTTCCCCTGTTCTCGCTTGTACTGCTCGGTTACGGCATCAAACTGGAATCAAGAAATATTCCGATCGTAGTGAATGATGTCGATAATACCTCTCTCAGCCGCGAGTTTGTTCAGCGCTTGTATGCGACAAACGTTTTTGTTCCCGCCTTGAGTTCCGACGCAAAGTCACCCACCGATGCAATAGACCGAGGTCTGGCTAAAGCGGCGCTGGTTGTACCCAAAGGGTTTACCGGAAAGCTTTTTCGAGGGGAAACGTCTGCTTTGCAGGTACTGATTGACGGAACCGACATTGCCAATACGCAGGTAATATCTAACACTATAGAAGCAGCAACTCTATATTTTCTTGCCCGGCTCAAGGAGGCAGCAAAGCCTGAAGCTACTTCGCAGCTGGTCGTTCCCCATTTACGTCTCTGGTTTAACCCGGGGCGAGAAGAAACATTCTTCATCGTACCCGGTGCTTTCGGAATAATCTTATGGATGTTTCCGTCCTTGCTCACAGCCGTAGCTGCATCGAGAGAAAAGGAGCAAGCAACCATTATTCGCGTCTATTCAAGTAATCCCAACGCGCTCGGTTTCTTGTTGGGAAAGACGCTAGTCTACTTTGTTGTTGCAATATGCATGGCAGTCACAGTAATGATGGTTGGCTCATTCCTGTTTGGCATTGGACTTGTTGGAGATCCGACACCACTCTTGGTAGCAACGCCGTTGTATGTGTTAACGTCTGTATTGTTTGGGCTATTACTAGGCACCTTTGCCAATTCTCAAACAATAGCGGTTCAAGCCACCTCAACGATCGGCTTTTTCCCGTGCCTTCTATTGTCAGGATTTGTGTATCCAATCAGCAATATACCGTTTCCATTGTCACTATTTTCTCTAGTGGTACCAGCGCGTTACTTTGTCGAGTTGACACGCGACACATTTGTCAGAGGGTGTGGCTGGTCTGCCGTGTGGCCGGTACCCCTGGTACTACTGGGGTTCTGTTGTCTCCTGCTCGCAGGGAGTTGGATCAGTGTGCGGCGCATGCAAGTGAAGGATTGACAGTGATGAATTCAATACTTGACGGAATTGTATCAAGCCACCTCTGGGCTCTTGTTCTAAAGGAGACTCGGGAGATTCTGCGCAATAAATATTTGCTCTTCTTAATTCTGGTACCACCTACAATTCAGCTGGTAATTCTCGGCGGCGCGCTGGATCCTCAGGTTCGCAATTTATCTCTTGCAACTGTCGATTATTCTCACACTAAACAAAGTCGCGATCTTGTCGCTGAGTTAATCGGGAGTGGAGCCTTTCTACGCAATTCCTACATCTCCGACGAGCGGGTCCTGTCTCGCCAGCTGGAAAGAGGTCAGCTCAACGTTGGATTGGTAATCCCCTCGGACTTCTCAAGTAATCTCTACCGAGGGAAATCTGCCAATGTCCAGGTTCTGATGGACGGTGCTGACGCGTACACTGCTGGTATTGCGAGTAGTTTGGTACTGCGCACTATCCATCAGTTTCGACCTGATGGTTTAACTCTGCAGTCTTCAGTGGTCAAACTGTCAGGTAAGAGCACTAATGACTCGAAAGTGCAGGATCAATCTGCACCTGTAATTGATCCTCGCATTGACATTCTCTACAATCCTGGACAAATTAGTAGCTGGTTTTTCATACCGGGGATATTAGGTGCTTGCCTGACCTTAACAGGCACATTGGTGGCATCTGCAACCGTGTTACGTGAGCGGGAAAGTGGCACGATGGAGCAATTGCTGATGACTCCAGCATCGTCATGGGAAATATTGCTTGCGAAAATCATACCGCTGGCAGTGTTTCTCCTTGGTGATGTTTGTCTGGCGATCGGTGCTGCACGAATCATTTTCGGAATGCCGTTTCATGGCAGCCTAGCGCTGTTCATGCTCGCCTCCGCGCTCTATGCCTTTGTCGGCATCGGCTTGGGAATGATGCTGGGTTCTATCTGCCGCAGTCAGCGGCAGGCACAGCTAGCGTCCTTTTTTATCAACATTCCGCTGATCTTGCTGTCTGGAACGGTTGTGCCACTCGATACCATGCCCTGGTTACTCCAAACATTGTCGCTGGCTAACCCGTTGCGATACTATACGCTGATCGCTCGCGGTATCATTTTGAAAGGAGCCACCTTCTCAATGCTGTGGCAGCAGCTACTGCTGTTGACCCTGTCTGCAATATTGGTCCTAACCGTGAGCGCAAATCGTTTTCGCAGACAGTCGGTGTGACAAGACACAAGTTGTTCTAAATTGGTGCTTCTCGCACAATTTGGGTTTGCACTGTAGTGGAGCTGCTTGGTTGCTCCACAGTCGTTCGTCCTGGTTGCAGCTGCGAACTCATGCACATATGGATCCCTCTGCCAAAGGGTGGTCCCAGCTGTGGAACCCGACAGTTTAATCTACGTCTCCTCCGTTGAACTTAAGCCTTCTCGCGGAAAGAGGCTGAAACAAGGAGTTTCGCATGAATACCACATATAGAATGAAAGAAAGCCCAGCTACGGGGGAATTGCAGCCCGTCTTGGCATGGTGCGGCAGAGGGTTTTCTTAGTTTCTGCCTGTGCTCGCGTCTGGCAACCCTGTTGGTTTCTCCAACGTGATCGATCCATGCAGTAGTTGAGTTGGACGCGACCGCCCTGCCTCGATTGATGCGGTGAGTCCGCACAGCTTGCTGAGCTCCTCACCATTCAGGGTTTGTTCCAGTGCAGGAAACAACGAATTTTCCTCCCAGCGGATGTACGCATCAAGTGAACTAGCCACGCTTGCCATTAAGCCCAGCCCAGGATCGACAGCCGACTCCAGTTGGTCCAGCTCATTTATAAGTGTACGAACGTTATTGTGATGTTGTTGAAACTGGGCTCGCAGTGCTCCGTTTGAAATCACCGGCGACAAGACTCGTTGCTCATCCTCTAAATAGGACAGTATTACATCACGACTTGCCGCACGAATTTGCTCAGCTAGTCGTACGCGATCTCGTTCCGACGCGCGCACTGCTTTGTGCCCATGTTGTGCGCAAACAAGCCCTATGCCGTGATCTCTGGAAAGTGGTTGAAGGCTGGGGTGACGTTTGGTTTTTTTGCTATCCATTCCTGAATCCTCTCTTTTCATAGGGGCAATGATTCTGCTTCCGAATCTCGGCAGCCAGCTTGCTCGCTTCCCAGGCCTCAGCATCCAGTCGGTCGCTTGTGAATTCATGGTCCGGAGCACTTGCGGAGACAACTGCTGGCGAAATTCAACGAAGAGCTTGTCGGCATAGTGCCTGAGATGAGCATGAAAGCCTTCAAGGAGCGCGCGGAGTCCCGCTGTGAAGTCAGAGTCATCCACATGGCTCATAAGGAGATTGTCCAATGCATCATTAATGTCTTTCCGGTCCTTCAAGCATTCTTTCATTAGAGCCTGGTCGGCCTCTGTCTCGTTAAAGGTGCTCGGGAAGAGAGACTCCTGGCGCTCAAAATGTTTTCTGATTTCGTCGAAGACAAGGGAGGCCCGTTCAAATCTCTCCGCATTAGACACTTGATCATAGCAAGTTATAAATTCGCCGAGTTGCTGGTCGATTCGCTGATGGTCCGCTTCTAATAACTCAAAAATATTCATTGTTCTAATCCACTAAGATTTGGTTCCCGTGTCAGACGTGGTAAAGAACCGAAGGTTCCCTGCTTTCAGGACTGCTAACTGCGCAATGTGCCCGAGACCGGCAACTGCATATCTCACCTTTCTCATACTGCGCTGCGGATGGGTCAAATACAAAAACCTCCGTCGGCGACCACCGCTGCTAGTCAGTCCAAGCGGGAATGCTCTTGCGCTCACCATAAGGGATGTAACCTATGTGATTCATGTATTTGCGATAGCGCGGATTATCCGGCTTGATGGTTAACACCATTGCAAAATTGGACCGAGTTTCTATATTTCTATGCAACACAAGCTTGAGAGTGCCATCTTCCTCAACTGAGGCCACACCGATCGAATCATTGATCATATTATCTTTCATCTGGCTACCCATACTGTGCGCACTCTAGATCTAAGTCTTTGTCTCTTGCTAAGGGTACCTAGCTAGTCGCGTCTCTCACTGGTCGGTCTGCCACGCTTGTGTTGTGGCACACGTTGCAGGAACTACAGTAGCTCAAGCACACACTTTGTCGCTCTATCCTCCTTAAGCATACGCTCTTTAAGGCTTCAAGAACCGGCGACATTAGTGCCTTCACTCGCAAGGTGCCCAGCGCATTCTGTTTGACCACGGTCAGTCCTGCAAACTGGCAAAGCGCAAGGTGTTCATTCGAGTAGGTGAAGCAATCAAGCTGCGTGACACCGTGCCAGCTTATCTTCAGGATATGCAAGTGTTCCGCCACAACCTTGTTTTTTGACTGCGCGATTTGCTCCAAGCACTCGTCGATGCCATCACTTTTGATGGCATTGGCTCCAGGGCTCCAAGCACGAAACTTAACAATGTGTCATAATGAGAATGTGTTCGGTGTTATTGGATTTTTCCGAACAGACCGTGTAACAACACTGAGGCAGCTGCTCAACATTCGTAAATCCTCTGGTAAACAGCCAAAGACGAGGATTTATGTATTTCATGGCATCACAACTAGTTCCTAAAACTACAATTGACAAGATTCAAGTTAGCCGGCAGTGGAACATGTTCACCGCTGCAAAGGATCGACTAGCATCTAGACTGACCAGTACTCCCAGCATCCTGAATCGGCTAGCACGCCGGGTGAATCTATCCGTGCAGCAGCGTGTGGCAGAAAATAGCAGCACGGATTCTGAAACGTTGGAGTTGCTGTCACAGCACCAATCAAGCGACATTAGATCTGCTGTCGCTCAGAATGAAAATAGCTTACGATCTACTGTGGACTCATTAGCTAGCGATTCCAACTGTGATGTTCGCTATGCGATGGCTGAAAATCCTTGGACGAACGCCATACTACTCGAGAGACTAGCTCAAGATGAAAACCCCTATGTACAGAATCGAGCTCAGCGCACACAAGCCCAATTGAAAGCAGACGAGGAATTTTCAACTGACAGGGGGCTGGCTTGAAATTCTGTCCGGACAAGACGTCAGCACCTTTAGCCAAAGCGCAGTTTCCGGAGAGAGGTTGTTTCACTCTCTGATTTCCGAATTCAAAACGAATGCAGCTGGGGCTTTCTTACTCAGACCACGAGCAAGGTTAAAGTCAGATGAACACTTGCTACGCTTTTAAGTCTGATTGGGCGTGACGATACTGACAGGCTTCACTATATTCAGTATCAATCTGTTTTTTGCTAGGTGTAAGCAAAGACTCTTCCCTTGACTGTGCAAGTGTTCACTAGACTTTTAACTTCGACTCCTAAAATTAGACTATAAGCACTCCTCCGAGGACAAAAGGTGTGACTCTGGCAACATCAGAACAAGAAGATCCAGCCGATTCGTCTCGACGGTACTGTGCAACTTGCCAGCAACTGCTTGACGCTGAAACCGTTGTCTGTCCTTTTGACGGTACAGTCCTAACGTCGAGCCCCCACGAACAATTGGTCGGGACAATTTTTGCCGATCGTTACGAAATCTTGGAGACACTCGGTGAAGGTGGGATGGGCAAAGTTTATAAGGCCAGGCATATGCTGATGAGGCGCTTGGTCGCCATTAAGGTGGTGCATCCACACCTGGTGTCAAGTGCGGCCACACTGACAAGATTTCAGCAAGAGGCCGAAGCAGTAAGTCGCTTAAACCATCCCAACATCGTTGCCGTGCACGATTTTGGACTTGTCCCGCGGGCGTATCTGGTTATGGACTACCTGGATGGGATAAGTCTAGATGATCTATTGGAGGATTATGCTCCGCTTAGCCTTGATCGCAGTCTTCACATCTTTTTGCAGATTTGCGATGGTCTTGCGCATGCGCACCAAAACGGCGTTGTTCACCGAGATTTAAAGCCCAGTAACATTATGCTCACAAACGCTGATGGTAAGACCGACATTGCAAAGATCGTGGACTTCGGAATTGCGAAGCTCATGCTCAGGGAGATAGGCGACTCTAAACATCTCACGGCTACCGGAGAAGTTTTTGGCAGCCCGCTTTACATGAGTCCTGAGCAGTGCCGAGCGAAATCCATGGATGCCCGTTCGGACATTTATTCTCTCGGATGCATCATGTACCGCACCGTAACAGGACATCAGCCGATTCTAGGGCAAGAGTTGATTGAGTGCTTGTACAACCATGTGAACATTGCTCCGAGAAGATTCAAGGATATCTGCGCAGAACTCAACCTACCGCAAGCGCTGGAAGCAATAGTTATGAAATGCATGGAAAAGGACCAGGAGAAACGCTTTCAGTCAATGCTGGAGCTGAAAGATGCATTGGCGGTTTTCGACCAGGAAAGACTTCCAGATGCGATGCATGTCTCACATATGTCGACGATAGCAGTTTACGGAGAGAACGCCGCAAACGCTCTTCAGTCTAGTATTAGTGACGTTGAGCCAATCTATGATCCGACAAGTACTGATTCAGAAATTGGTCGCGCTGCCACTGCTGCTGAGGCGAACCGAGCTGCTACCGCCGCCGAGGCGGGATTCGCTGCCTGCGCGGTTGAAAACAGTCTTGCAGCATCTGCCGCCGAATCTGGGCGCGCAGCCTCCGCCGTCGAGAACAGTCTCGTTGCGTCTGCCGCTGAATGCGAACGCGCTGCTTCCGCTGCTGAATCGGCTCTCGTTATCTCTGCCGCTGAGTCAGCTCGCGCTGCCAGCGCCGCCGAGTCCAGCCGCGCCGCCGGTGCCGCTGAATCTAGCCGTGCTGCCAGTGCTGCTGAATCCAGCCGCGCTGCCTCCGCCCATGAAGCCGGTCTTGCTGCTTTCGCCCTTGAAGCTGGTCATGCCGCATCTGCCGCCGAGGCCGAACGTGCTGCTTCTGCCACTAAACCTGGATGTGAGGCTTCGGCAGCGGAAGTCGGTTTGTCTGTTTCCGCTGCTAATTTAGAACGCTCTGTCTCCGCCGCGGAGGCTAGCCGCGCCGCTTGCGCCGCTGAGTCCGCTCGCGCTGCTTCCGCAATTGAGGCTAGGCTTGTAGCTTCTGCAACTGAGATTGCTTTGGTTGCCTCGGCCCATGAAGCTGCTCTTGCTGCCTCCGCCCACGAAGCGTGTCTCGCTGCCTCTGCTCACGAAGCACGTCTCGCTGCCTCCGCGGCCGAAGCCGTCCGTGCTGCTTCGGCCGCGGAAGCCGGCCGTGCTGCTTCAGCCGCAGAGTCTTGGCGAGCTGCTTCGGCTGCAGAGGTTGGTCGAGCTGCTTCTGCAGCCGAGGCCGGTCGCGTTGCCTCTGCCGCTGAAGCTGGACGTGCTAATTCGTCTGCCGCCGAGGAATGAGCAGCTTCGGAAGCCAACGATCAAAGCAGAGCCAATCGCACCTGGCAATCACAGATAGGTTCGCGATCCTGTAACTTTACCTCTCCAATGTGGCACAAATGAAAACCAGCAAAAATCCGAAGCCTGATGGAGGAAATTCATTCTCTCTGCTTCACGACAACACTGCCGCCCCCAGAGATGGTCGAAGAGCTCGTGGACTGGTCTTCAGAGATGCCGTGCCATTCCAGTCGCTTGCAGGATGGGCGCCTGATCCGCTTCGACCCGATCCGATTGAAGTTCTGAAAAACTCAGATAGAGGGCGGATTCCGAACTTGTTGCCGATAAGGTACGGGCGCATGCTCAAGACTCCATTCACGTTTTACCGGGGTGCCGCCGATGTTATGGCTCGTGACCTCGCGACTACGCCTGTCACCGGAATCCGAGTACAGCTATGCGGCGATTGTCACGCTCTCAACTTCGGAGCCTTCGCGACTCCGGAACGTAATGTCAGTTTTGATATTGTTGATTTTGATGAGACACTTCCTGGTCCCTGGGAATGGGATTTGAAGAGATTGACTACAAGTTTAGTATTGCTGGCCAGAGATAATGGCATCAAGCTCGGAGACGCTGCTGCTGCTGCTGAAGCTGCCGCTCGAACATATCGCGAAAAAATGCTTGAGTTTGCAAGCATGTCCATACTCGATGTGTGGTACGCGCACTTCGACTGGGAAAATGTTGTAACACAAGCCTCCGATCAATGTCTGAAGAAAAATCTGGAAGAGCACCTGAAAAAAGCGCAAAAGCGTTCAATTCAACACTACTACTTTCCGAAATTAACCCACAGTCAGAATGGCAAACAGGTAATTACTGACGATCCCCCTTTGATCTATCACCCAAAAGACGATAAAGACTTCGTCAGTCGCATGAATATGGGCCTGCAATTGTATCGGAATTCATTGCAAGGAGACAAAAGGCGATTGATCGATCGTTTTCAGCTATGTGACATTGCGATAAAGGTGGTAGGGGTGGGAAGTGTAGGAACCAGCTGTGCGATTGCCTTGTACATGGGCCCGAATGATGAACCTCTATTTCTCCAACTAAAAGAAGCGCGAGAATCCGTGCTGGAGAAACATGCGGGCAAAAGTTCGTTCGAAAGCCACGGACGGCGGGTTGTGGAAGGACAGCGGATTATTCAATCAGCCAGTGACATCTTCCTAGGCTGGTTCAACTTCGATGACGGCAAGCACTATTATGTCCGTCAACTGCGGGACACTAAAGTCAAGCTAATTAGCTACCAATGGGCGGGTCCACACCTGATTGACATGTCCGGGATAATGGGTGCCGTCCTTGCTCGAGCGCATGCCCGCTCGGGAGATTCGGCAATGATTAGTGGTTATCTTGGCCAGTCCATTGAGTTCGATCGTGCAATTGCAGACTTCTCAACTTCCTATGCCGATCAAGTTGAGAAAGATCACGCAGTTCTAGTTGCAGCGGTACACGCTGGACGTATTAGAGCGGAGACCGACGTGCAGTTATTGTGAGACAAGACAATCTATTGACTTACGACTGCCGGACTACCGTCGGCTGGAATCTTTATGACCTGTTTGTGAACATTACTACCGGTGACGATTCCAATGCAGAGCATAATCAGTCCGCCCCAGATAGCTGGTTCCCAGCCAGTAAACGAAAGAGTTGCTGGCATGATGTCTGCCACATACCTGAGAGCCACTGCCGGAAGTAGCCAGAATCCCAGCACCCAGGCTGGAATGAGCACAAGCAAAGCCACTCCGAGAGTACCGATTGTTACGATCGCGCTGATGGCAATTGCAAGTGATTCAACGACCCAACCCAAAAATGCGAACAAGATTCCGGCACCCAGAGCATGCAGAAAGTTTCCGTGAAATTGAATGCCATGAATCATTGGAAAGATAAAATAGAATGCGCTGGCGATCAGCACCAGCCGAATCATGTACCGAATCATCGATTTACTCCTCCGTCTGTCAACTAGGCTGATGCTCGCCTCAACAAAACTACCGCACCGCCTGTCACTGCGGACAGAACAGCAATCTGCATAAACAATCTGAACAAATCAATTGTGTTTGCCGTTTTATCTTGAAAGTCCAACTGCAATTTGACACCAAACAACTCTGCTGTATTGTGGTGGCGCTCTATCGGTGGTCGCCAAATCGGAGCGTAACCCATTGGATGCTCGATCTTGCCCTCGTCAATGTATAGCCACGGCGGATAAACACCCATCAGAATAATGAGTATGATGCCGACTAGGACGATGAATTTTTGTGTTTTGTGCATAGCAGTTGTATTGGGCATTGTTGTGTGAAGAACACTTAGGTCTCACCATCATTCTGTTCTGATCGTTGTCCCACTGGCTTCTGGTCTTGAATAGTTGAAAACTCCAAGCCTGTTGATGTAGATGTGATGGCATACTTAGCTGCTGGCATATTATCTAGATTCCACTGCGCTGAATCCATACGGATCGGCATCCGTTGTTCTGGCGAGTCACATAGTCTGAGTGCTAACAGTAAGTAAAGGACATCGGCCGGCTGGGGCCAGGTGATATCCTCCGATACTGACGTCTCCGTCAAACTATAATCATCTCTACTCATCGCAAATGTTTCACTCCTGGTTGGGCCTTGTTCCATTCCTGAAAGTCTTACCTAACGTGTATCTGACCAATGTCCCGATTTCAGCTTGGCTCATCCGCCTGACTGGAATGCATATTGCCTAACGTCACCGTAGCAACCGTCAAAATCAAGCGTCTTTCGAGCCCGGAAGGCCACATACGGATTGTTGTCGCCGCACAAGTAGTTGAGGATGCTTAAGGGAACACTCGGGTTCTCTGCGATGCTATAGCGCACATCACAGGATTCATCATCTGCCAGGCTTTGAAGCAACGCTTCCGGTGCGTGGAAGTTTTCGGAAACTGCTTCGCGTACTCTCGGGTCAGGATCCAAACCGAGTCTTAGAAGCACAAAAACAGGTGTGCCAGGATTTTCCGCCACTCTAGTTCGCAATTTCGAGCTGCTGCAGTGGGAGAGATAGTTAAGAATCTCCTCTGCGCAAGCTGGATTACCCGCACAGAGATAGGTGGTATGAAATCCTTCGGTCTGAGGTCTTGAAGCTAGATATAGTTGCTCAAGCAGCTCGCTGACGGGATACTCGCTGTCCTTTTGAATGTCGCTCATTGCATGGTTCTCGTCCGAAAGGCAGCTATGCTGCCATAAATTCACTATATTTCCCAAATGTGAAAACTGAGTGAACTTTCGGACCACTCTCGATTTCGCTAGCTATCTAGAACCATCGCTCCGGGTCCGAACTCTCCCTCACCAGAGCCAGGGATAAATTGCGCTTTTGCCCTTCCGGTAGGCTTCCAGTTCTGAAAGTAAGTGTTGGGTAAGGAAGGTCGAACGTAGCGATTTCAGTTGCTTCCACAGTCTGGGCATGAATTTGAAACATACAATTCCGACTATTGTGGAGGGTACGGTCATGAGCCAGCCGTCAGAGAGCAGACTGCCCACGTCCTTGTCGCTCTTCAAGAGATTTACGCTCGAATTGTTTCGCTCCAAGAAATGAGCCACCAGCAATTGAGTTTGTTTCGGGAGCGCAGATAACTCGGCGCTTGTCACGTCGTGCTGCCTCAGCGGGCGCGCGCCAGTGTCGTGAGGTACACTTCTGAACAATTGCGACCAAAAGACAACAATTGGATGATGCGCTCTTGGGGTTTCTGCGGACATACTTAAGACCTCGCTCGTAAAAGAAAGCCACCGCTCCACATTAAAGGCAAGGAGCTGGACCGGGGAAGCTCAGCAAATCCTTGCCTTAATGCAGGTTGGGTGGTAAAAGGGGACCAACGCTGTTCAACTCTTCTTCTGCGGAGAAACAACTCGTCTGGCTGAGTTATCGCTTACATTTTCAGCGTACAGCTCGACTGTTAAAACTGAGTGAAAGAGACTGCTCTCGTTCGTCACTGCTGAAACTAAAGCAGTTTCGCAGACCGCTTTCGGCAATCTCATCTAAATTTTGTAGCCCTGCCCGCGCACAGTAGTAATAATTGATGCACGATCTGGTGAATCAATCTTGTGTCGCAAGGTTTTAATATGAGTTCTAACTGTATCGAGCAAAGGTCGGCTATTGTCGGGCCAGACACGCTCGAAGAGCGCCTCCGGACTAAATATCTGATTGCGATGCCTGAGTAGAAATTCAAGCAGGCTGAACTCCATTGGAAGCAGGTGAATCTCCTTTTCGTCCTTAGTTACTCGCCCCGCTCCAGTGTCAATCGCAATATTACTAACTGTGAGCAGCTGACCGGTTCTTAGCGCAGGTCTTCGCAAAAGTGCTCTCACCTGCGCAGCAATATCGCTCAACAGAAACGGTTTTACAAGATATCCGTCAGCACCTGCGTCCAATCCGGTCTGCAACTCTTGCGAGGAATGCCTCCCGGCGATCAGAAGGATGGGAGTGCTAGCTCCACCGGCTCGACAACTACGAACGACGCTAATTCCATCCATGCGTGGCAAAGCTATTTCTAACAAGATCACATCGTATTGCTTCTCTCGCAAGAGTTGCTCAGCTTGCAATCCATCATTTGTCACCTCAACCCAAAAGTGATTCTTCGAAAACCACTCCTGAATGGCAGTTGCAAGATCTCTCTGGCTCTCCGCCAGCAACATTCGTGACAAGATCCGCTCCTCTCGAGGAGATGTGCGACTTGGTCAGCAACGAAGCAAGGTTTCCAGGCTCAGAACTTTGCGACACTAGGGTTAGCCAGTCTAACCTGTCTACCATTGTACTGCAACAGCAAAGCTTCGCGGACCATTCCAAAGCGGAAGGCCAGGCGGTCAGCCACTCATTCACTGGCGATCGCGCACCGACAGTGCCGGTTCAACTCGTCGCTCGGCTGGGAACAAATCTTACTTCGACAGAATGATCACGCCGATCATCCATCAACGAGATAGCCTTAGACTCCTGCAAGATGCCATCGACGACCACGACCACATTCTCGTCGCCAGTCACTTTCGCCGATTGTATTACGGTTATGTGATAAACAGTTTCGCGATAGCGGTAGTGGATTTGAAACTCTTGCCAGTCGGGCGGCAAGCAAGGTGCAAAAGTTAGTTGGTTGACCCCCAGTCTAATTCCCAGCAATGATTCGATTATTAACCGGTACATCCATCCGGCCGAACCGGTGTACCAGGTCCAGCCACCGCGACCAGTATGAGGCGCCAGCGCGTAAACATCAGCTGCAATTACATATGGCTCCACCTTATATTTAGCGATTGACTCGGGTGAATCAGAATGGTTGACTGGATTGATCATTGAAAACAGCTCCCAAGCTCTCTGGCTGTCACCTAATACAGCAAATGCCATCGCCGACCAGATCGCACCATGGGTATACTGGCCGCCATTTTCCCTGACACCGGGAACATAACCTTTGATATAGCCAGGGTTCAAATCCGATTTGTCGAACGGTGGATCGAGGAGCTGAATTAGCTTAGCGTCTCTGCGAACCAGTCTATCGTCAACGTTGTTCATCGCCATGAGCGAGCGTTCCGGGCTGCCCGCACCAGATAACACCGACCAGCTCTGTGAGATGGAGTCTATCTGACACTCGGAGTTGCTGGCAGAACCAAGCAACGTCCCATCATCGAAATAGGCCCGACGATACCACTTTCCGTCCCAGCCACTCTTCTCAATGTTCTTCCGGAGATGGACCGCCTTGCTGTCGCAGCTTTCCGCAAACAAGTCATCACCAACCAGGTGCGCCAATTTAGTGAATCGCCTCAGCACTTCATGAAGAAAGAAACCCAGCCAGACGCTCTCTCCTTTGCCATTTTGTCCTACAAGGTTCATACCGTCGTTCCAGTCGCCGCATCCGATCAGCGGCAACCCATGCACTCCGAATCTCCATCCTCTCAAAATGGCCTTTTTGCAGTGTTCGTACAAACTGGCTGTCTCTTTAGATAATCCGGGTAAATCGTAGTAAGAGTCATCCTGCTGATTTACCGGCCGGCCAGTCAAAAACTGGATTTGCTCGTCAAGCACTCCGGTATCTCCAGTCATCATTACATAACGGCAAGTTGCCAAAGGTAGCCACAGGTAATCATCAGAACAATGAGTGCGAACACCGCGGCCAGAAGGAGGATGCCACCAATGCTGAACATCTCCTTCAACGAACTGTCTAGATGCACACAACAACAGTTGTTTGCGCAATAGCTGCGGTTCGGCGTGAATGACCGCCATTGCATCCTGCAGCTGGTCTCTAAAGCCGAATGCTCCACCCGATTGATAATAACCACTCCTGGCATAGAGGCGGCAGCTAATTGTCTGATAGAGCAACCAACCGTTGGCCAGCAAATTGAGTGATTGATCGGGTGTCTGGACATTAACTGCACCGAGTGTGTGCTTCCAATATTGGCACAATGTTTCGAATGTTTCGCGCCTGGCGATGCTTCCCCTAAAGCGACTGACAAGAGCGCTGGCGTCGGTAGCATCTTGCCCGATTCCCAGTCTGAAGACAATTTCGCGCTCTTGCCCATCGGCCAGCTCGAACGGTACTTGGAGAGCGCCGCAGGGGTCCAGGCCTGCGCCGACCTTACCGGACAGTCGCAGGCGGGACAGCGCGGCGGGGCTGCCTAGATTACCGTTGCGTCCGACAAACTCCGTTCTGTCAGCAGTCAAACTGCGAGTCGTCTCGTCGACATCTAGAAAGGCCACGCGCTCAGGAAACTCACTACTATATGGGTTTCGACAGAACAACGCTCCGCTTCGCGTATCGATTTCAGTAATAACATGCATCGCTGTTTTCGGGCGGAGATCACCTAATACCCATTCGACATAAGCTGTAGCAGACAATCGGCGCATCCGTCCTGAATTGTTGCGTATTCTCAAAGCAGCCAGTTTAATCGGTGCATCAATTGCCACGTAAACGCATAGTTCAGAAGTGATACCGGATTCGGTGTGCTCAAATACGCTGTATCCGAAACCATGCCTGGTCACATACGGGGTGACCCCTTTTGCAGGAAGTGGTGTGGGTGACCAATATTGGCCGGACTCTTCGTCGCGCAAATAGAATGCTTCGCCGGCTGAATCAGTTACCGGATCGTTGTTCCAGGGAGTAAGTCGAAACTCGTGGGCGTTCTCGAGCCACGTATAAGACAGACCACTCTCTGAAATCACTGTGCCAAAGGACGGATTTGCCAGCACGTTGACCCAGGGAGCCGGTGTCGCATTACCGGAAGTTGTTGTAATTACATATTCTCGCCCATCCGGGGTAAATCCGCCCAGCCCATTGAAAGCGACCAGATCAGTGCGCTTCTCCATGGTTTGTGCCAGCTCCTGCTGCTGTGCCTTGCTCGGCACCAAGCGTGGAACGCGCACTTCCTTGAAAGTGTTTTGAGCGACCTGCTCTTCCAGAGTGCCCCGGTTGTCCTTGATAATGATGCGTGCAACCGACTGCAAGAGCACCCGATCCTCGCTCGATATCTGTTCGGCAGCCCGCACGAAGATTCCGCCTGGGCGATCCACCAGATTGGCTTCAACACCGGCTGCAATCAACCCGAGAATCTGATCTTGAATCAATTGGCGGTACCCGGCGCGATCTTCGTTCCAGATGACCAGATCGACTGCAAGCCCCTTCAATCGCCAGTACGCATGCGCTTGAACCAATTGCCGCACCAGCTCGATGTTGGCCAGCTCTCTGATCTGGAGCAGCACGATCGGAAGATCCCCCGATATTGCATAGCCCCAAAGTCCGGACTGACCACGTTGATTCTTAATCAGGACACTGGCGTCAGCACGCAAGCTTGAATTCGCATAGATAATCGAGCTGGCGAGGCGTGCATAAAGCTGCCCATCTGGCTCCGAGGCATTGAGTTGCCTCAGTACAACCTGGCTGTGTGTCCAGGCTAGATCGAAGACCCGGTCCGCCAGGCGCCGGTCTTGATACTTCTCTATGAGCGTCAGGCAACTAGCCTGATCTTCTGCAATTCCGGTAACGATGTTGACTGTAGCCGACTCTTCTGGGGCGAGAGTAATCTGGCACCGAATGGATGCAATCGGGTCCAGAACCGACCCTTGACTGCCGGAAAGATCTGCCAGACCTGTCATAGCCTGAGGATTGATAAGCGAGTTTCCGCGCCCAATAAACTGCAAGCGATCCGTTTCATAGGACATCTTGTTGCTTTCCGCGCCATGCACCGCCATCAGGTGTAACATCCAGGGGACTTGCTCATCCACAGAGCGAGGTCTACGATTGCAGAGTATCGCTTGCCTCTGCTCGATGATTTCGGTCTGCACGAATAGATTACTGAAGGCCGGATGCAGAGTGTCATGAGCCGGCTCCGCTAGCACCACTTCCGAATAACTAGTGAGATCGATTGTTCTGCGAGTTCGGGAACGATTGGTAATTCGCACCCGACGCAGTTCGATATCATCTTCGGATGAAACGACTATTTCAGTATGCGTATCGAGATCGTTATCGAGCCGTCGAAACTCTGCTCGGGCTTCGGTAAAGATCGCTTCGTAAGTGTCCGGAACCTTGAGCGTTGGTTGATGAGCGCTGGACCAGAACTCGCCGGTAGCAGTGTCGCGAATATAGCAAAAGCTGCCCCAATTGTCGCAGGTGCTGTCTTCCCGCCAGCGGGTGACAGCCAAATCTTTCCAGCGGCTGTATCCGCCTCCGGAGTTCGAAACCATAACATGGTATCTGCCGTTCGATAATAATTGCACCTCCGGCGTTGGAGTGTCCGGGCGTTTGAACAGCCGAACAGACATTTCGGCACCATTGGTGCTTTTCCGCAGGTCCGATATCTCGGCTGTCTGGGTATGAATCGCTCTGGTTCTGGGCACTCTCTCCTGAAGCAGGAGAGCGGTGGCCTGGAAGGAAGGATCCGACTCGAACCGCTTCTGCATCGGCTGGTTAAGTAACAGATAGGCCAAAGAGAGAAACGTCATGCCTTGATGATGCGCCATGAATGATCTGACTACAGCATGTTCCTGTCCGCGGGGGATACGGGAAGGCGTAAAGTCGATCGCTTCATAGAATCCATACTTACCGAGAAACCCTTCCGATGCCAGTCGCTGCAAGTTGAGGCAGGCCTCTTCCGGTGCTACCATCAATGCCAGCGCCGAAGCGTATGGTGCAATCACCAGATCATGTGCAAGCCCACGATTGAGTCCCAGTCCAGGAACACCGAATGCGCGGTACTGGTAGTTGAGATGAACATCAACTGCGTTGTATCCTGATTCCGAAATTCCCCATGGAATATTGCGTTGCCGTCCATACTCGATCTGTCGTTTGACTGCTGCTTTACAGGTTTGGTCCAAGAGGGTATTGCTGTAGGTTGGCATTACCAATAGTGGCATTAGATACTCGAACATTGACCCGCTCCACGAGAAGAGAACCGGTTCTCCTCCCACGTTGGTAAGTAAACGTCCGAGCGCAAACCAGCTTTCCTGCGGTAGTTGTCCCTGCGCTATTGCAACAAAGTTACACAATCGCGCCTCCGAGGCGAGTAAGTCGTAAGAACTGGAATCCAAGCGCCGTTCATCGGCGTTATAGCCAATTGCAATCAGACGCCTTGTCTTGTCGAAAACAAAGCCGTATTCCATATTGGCAAGTTCTCCGGCATATGAAACGAGCTGTTCGATAGCAGCGATGCGCTCTTTAGCTCGTCGGCTCGCTTCAAACATTAACGACAACAGCGATTGATTGTACTTAAATCCGGCGGACGAACCGGTTTCGTCAACCAGCTCGCTTACTTCGGCGAAAGCGCTGTCATACAGGCTCGCCAATGAGTTCAACGTAGGAATCCGGTCGCTCTCCGGCAGGACACCAAACGTCAAGCCAGGTAAGGCAGTCCATGGTGTCAACCAGATCAGTTCGGACAAGGCTGCTGAGCATTGGCGATTGAGCGCTTCCGTCCACGCGCTTACCTCACCGTCTGCTCGATCGCCAATGCTGTCGAGCAGAGCCGCCGAACTCTTGGTCAGCTGGTCAAGGCAAATATGCATGTCGGTCAGCGTTGTTGGAATTGAAGACGAGCCGGTTTCCAGAGCGATGGCAAAGTTAGCCAGCTCAGGCGGACTGGTTCCGCCATGCGCATCAATCAGAACTCCCAGCGTATCCTTCAGACCGTCAAATACCTGTGCTCTCAAAATATCCTGGTCGCCAATAGCAAGAAGTCCGGGATTCAACGTCAGGAGATGCCCAGCAAGATTGCCGCTATCAACAGTCGAGACATAGCGAGGTGGAAGCGGTTTCAGCGTCTGCGTGTCGTACCAGTTGTAGAGGTGTCCTCTGTGACGCTCCAGTGTTTGCATCGTGGACAGTGCGTTGTGGGTGCGCTCGATCAGCTCTCCTGCCTGGACATAGCCGAAGTCGTACGCGGTCAGATTCGCCAGAAGCGACAATCCCATGTTGGTTGGAGACGTCCGGTGCGCTACGCCCGCAACTGGATGCTCTTGAATATTATCCGGTGGCAGCCAGTTTTCTTCCGCGGTAACAAACATCTCGAAGAATGCCCAGGTTTTACGGGCGATTTTGTGCAAAAACTGGTTCTGCTCAGATGAAAGCTCAGTGGGCCGCCGGTCCAACGGTAAGCTGAACCACCAGGCGATTGCCGGGGAGCAAAACCAGGCTAATAAGATTGGTAATGCAATCGGCAATGCGTCCGGTCTTACTGACACTAGATAGATTGTAGTTATGACGGCTACCAGAGGCGCGCTAAACATCTGGAGGTACATTCCAAGTAAGTCAGTGCGTTTACTTCGATGCAGGTCACCGGAAGGATTCCAGGCGAGCAGATGCTTTTTTGTGAACGTCAGCCTGACCAGCGTGCGCAGAATAGCATCGGTGCAATAGATCGCTTCGTGAGGGAGGCAGGCAAGTCCGAATGCGGACTGAACCAGGTGTCTCCTAGCCGATTGTATGGTTGCTGCAATGTGCTGTCCGAGCTGGATATCGCTCGGCTTCCGGAGCAACTCGGCGATCGAGAAAATCATCGGCGGCACGAAAATAGTGGCCAACGCTGCTGCTGTCCAGAACCAGATCGGCGATAGGATACTCCAGCCAAATAGCAGCATTAGCACCAGGCATGATGGCACCAAGCTGCGGCGAAGATTGTCGAATAGTTTCCACAATGAAAGTGTCGAGAGTGGATTCCTCTCAGAACGGTTGTCTGCTCCGGCAACATTGGGCAGCAACCAACCTGCCAGCTGCCAGTCACCACGAATCCAGCGGTGCCTGCGGCTCACGTCAGCGCTGTAGCTGCTCGGATATTCTTCATATAGCTGCACGTCGGTTAATAGCCCAGAACGCGCGTAACAACCTTCGAGCAGATCGTGGCTGAGTATACGATGCTCTGGAAAACGATCTTTCAGCGCTCTTTCAAAAGCGTCGACATTATAGATGCCCTTGCCGATAAACGAGCCTTCGCCGAAAATATCCTGGTATACGTCAGAGACCGTATGCGTGTAAGGATCGATCCCCGGCTCATTGCCATGCAATGCGGCATATCTAGACCGGTTGGTGCCGAGCAGGCTCACATCAACACGCGGTTGCAGAATTCCGTATCCAACAGTCACTCGCCCTTTTTCATCGTCATAAACCGGATGATTCAAGGGATGCTCCATCGTTCCCACGAACTTTCCGGCTGCATCACGGGGAAGTTGAGTGTCTGTATCTAGAGTAATTACATATTTAACTGTGGATAGGATACCGATATCGCCTACGATCAATGAGAAACGGTCGCTTGGACCTCCTCGCAAGACTGCATTGAGATCAGCCAGTTTTCCGCGTTTACGCTCATAACCCATCCATACATTTTCATGAGAATTCCAGAGGCGCGGGCGATGAAAAAGAAAGAAGATGTCTTCCGATTCTGTCTTGTACTTCTCGTTCAAGTCTTCGATTTTGCTTTGCGTATGCAGAAGTAGCATGTCGTCTTGCTCGGTAGTCTCCGCTCCGGCATCCAGAAAATCAGTCAATAGAGCGAAGTGTAAGTGAGCATCGCGGTTCGCCAGGAACCGTACCTCAAGCGCCTCTACTAGATTGTTTACGTTTTCTACTGTGGCGATCATGGTCGGGACCACGACCAGTGTTCTTGCAGCAGCCGGAATTCCAGCCGAAAGGTCCATTTTTGGGAGCTGCTGTGATGGTATCAACAGTGTAGCCAACCAGTTGACCATCGCTACCGCCAATTGGCTGGCCAACACCAGCGAAACAGCACCGACCATGCACTTCGTCAAATCGGTCAAATCCAGCTCATTCGCTTCAACAATCAAACTCGCGGTTAGAGCAGCGGTAATTAGAAAGATCGAACCGAGGTAAAAGAACAGAGGAAATCGCCGCCCGATACGTCTTGCTGAATCGATCAGCGAGTGGCTGACCGTTGCTCTCCTTTCCAGCGACTGCACTCCGTCGTCAATTAAATAGAAGCCTACGTGAGCCGTGCGATCTTGGGCGGTTCTGGCAGCAGCGGCTTCGACTGACAGCCTGAGTGCGGTACGCGCAACATCACCTTCGCTCAGAGTGGTTTTCTTTGCCATTTTTTCCACCACATGACGATATTCGTCACGGGTTGAAAAATCCATTCGTCCATAGATACCTGACGGATCTTCAAGCAGAACTCGCTCTACCACGCTCTGTTGTTCGACAAACTCGCGCCAGTCCATCGAGCCCAGAAATCGCAGACTTCCGATACTGTTGCTAATAGAGACTTGGTCGGCGGCCTGCACCTGAGTTTCAGCTTGAACCAACTGTTCGATGGTTAAGCTTGATTCAGACAATTGCTGTTCGATCCAGGTGAGACCCAATGCCAGTGCAGGGCTCTGTCCCTGTAGACGGCGAGCGAGTTCGGAGACGAACGAACTCACCATCGGCGGATTGGAACGGGCCATATCTGCTACCACCAAGATCAAGCTTTTTGGATCATTGACAGCGATCTCCATCATCTTGTCAGCCCAAGTGTCAGCAAGATCGCGCTCCGTCATATCCGCAGCGATACGCACCCCGACTCTTCTGAGGTTCTCTATTAGAGCCAGGCGTAACATGATTGGGATGGCCCATAGTTCACCAACTTTCAGCTCTGTAACAGTTTGATATGACGCCACAAAACGGCTGAGATTCTCCGGGTCCACGCGACCATCGCCATGCGAAATGGTCGCCAGCGCAATGTCATAGACTCGCGGAAAGCCTTGCGACACCCCGTCGGCCAGGCGTGGTAATTCCCGGCTATACCCTTTGGGTAAATGTCTCTTTGCCGTGCGAATCTGTTCTTCAATCAGATAGAAGTTGTCCAGCAGCCATTCACCAGCCGGAGTGACTCGGCGATTTGCCTTTACAGCAGCAGTCAGTAGATTGCATGCCTCGCTAAGGACGATCTCATTTTCGGCTAGTCGAGCTAACAGTCGGTCCGTGACAGGTCTCTGAGCGAGTCTATGCAAACCCGCCAGAGTCTTGCCATGCTGCTCCATCTGGTCTCCGCTGTACAGCTCGGCCCGAAGCAACGGTTCGTCGCCGTTGTTACCTGTCGGCATACCACCATTGCGAGTACGATCGCGAAACTTGAGAAGACTTTCCAGCGCGGTCATTGGTCCGACCCGGGAACACTACTTCCACCACCGTCGCTAGTGTCAAAATAAGTCAAACTTCCCCCACAAGTAAAAGTCGGAGCATTCGCTCCGTCTTTGTTGCTAGCTGGCGCCAAAAAATGGCCATCATCCGGAGGAAAAAATCAGGACCCAATAAACTTTGTCAGCGCCGCGCAACGACGCCCACGAACAGACGAGACAAGTCCCGAACTCTATGCGTGACAAAGACTTGGTGACAATGAAGCCCGGGCGCTAGCGCCCGAATCCTCAAAAGCTTCTTGTCTTGGGCTTGGAAAGGTTGACGGCAAGTTGCCGACCATCTACCTCTCTGCCGTTGAGGCTCTGGATTGCTGCTTCTGCCTCTACTTGCGTTTCCATTTCGACAAAGGCAAATCCACGTTTCCGACCGGTATCACGATCTGTTGGAATTGCTACGGAAACTACCTTCCCGTGCTGAGCGAACAGATCCTCCATGTCAGCTTCAGTCAGCTTGAACGACAGGTTGCCTACAAATAACTTGGTGCTCATATTTTCTCGAATAGCGATAAACTCTGCCAAAAACATTTTTTGCAAAGGGGGCTCACTAGCTCTGTAGCCCTATAACATTATGACACGTAATGAGTCGATAGAACCGAACAAGCAACAAACTGCTCAGCCATCAGCGCTAGGCTCGATACTTCCCACGTAAGCGAGTTGATCGATCAGCCGAAAACCTGCGAAGGTGCTAGCTTCAAAACCGTTCAGTTAAGACACTGGAAAACTTACTTGAATGTTGCACACAATCCTAATCCTGGGAGCGCCGGAGACTCGCCGGCTTCGACAAGCGTGAGTTTCGAATCCGTGCCATACTGGCCAAGTGTCCGGTCGTATTGGATTTCTCCGGACAGACTTGATGCTAAGCCTGCTGCTTCTGCAACCCACTCGTAAATCACCCGGCGCCAGCCAGAGTCGAAGGATTTATGAGAATCATGCTTCTTGATAATATCACCGGCTCCCGAGACGAGGGTAGTTTTCATTCCTGTTTTCTCGGTGGGGATTGAGTAATGCCAAGAATGATGATAGGTGAAACGCAGGAAATTCTGGCAGTAGCCATGAAGGATTTTTTCTCGGCGCATGATTACACGGTGCAGCTGGAAAACAGTGGATTGCGCGTTTTGGAGTGCTTGCAGCAGATCCAATACGATCTGATCGTTGTGGAGATATCGCTGTTCGGTTTGGATGGAATCAGTATCGTTCAACGATATCGTTCGGCCGGCGGCGCCAGTCCAATTCTCTTGATGGCTGACAAGCACTCTTCGGAAGAGTTGCAGCGTGGTCTCGATGCGGGCGCAGATGCATACTTAGTAAAGCCGTTTCGGTTACAAGACCTGGCAGCACAACTAAGGGCTTTGTTGAGAAGACCAATGCTTCGAACAGAGAAAGTGCTTACGGCCGGACTCCTGGCTATGGATACGGAAGCCGGAACTGTGACCAGAAATGACATATTGATTCATCTTTATCCGATGGAGTTCAAGCTGCTCCAATTTCTAATGAGGCACCCAAATCAAGTGTTTAGCGCACATGCGCTCTTCGAGCGAGTTTGGCAGAAGGACTTCGGGTTAATGGAAGATACGGTCAGAACGCATGTGAGAACTTTGCGAAAAAAGATTGATTACGAGGGACACTCGTCGATTATTACCACTATACGAGGGCTCGGCTATAAGACCGAGAATCGTATTTTGGCTGGCCCTGATGAAACTTCATATCTCTAGCTCCGCAACGACCTATCTACCTAATTAATAGCCGTTCCCAGTTCGTCATGTTCACCCAGTTTTCACAGACAGCCGCCATACTGATTGTGACAGCGTATTCCACTTGGCTTTTTCAGCTTAATGGGTTAAGTTCTCATGACATAAATTGTCAACTCAGTAAACCAGTACCGACCATTCCACTCTACAGACTGCCTTCTGAAGGGATTCGCAGGTTTGCATTTCAGTGTTTTCTGCGCGATTGACAATGCCACCATAGACGGCGGCTCCTCATCATCACACTCTGAAGGTCAATCGGTATTCTTGGCGATAATTAGGCAAGGTTCTCACGGCTAAAAGTCCGTGATGCAATCGTGCCATCGCGTCAACTGCCGAAAGTTGTATGCCATCACCATTCATCGGGCTTAAGCGCAGTTCTCCAAGTTGCCAGGGCTTAAACACACATTCTCCAGACTCCAATCCGGTATTGAAAGACAAAAACACGCGTCGTTTGTTAGTTACTCCTACAATTCTGACAGTATCCAATCTGTGGCACTTATGAAGGAAAGCCAGAAGCATTCCGGTAATCATCAGCTTCAGAGGGGCAGCATTACCTATCAGTGTCGTTCCCGCGGCAATCTCGCACGACAACGATACCTCCTTGCTGCTAAAAGCAGAGCGCGTCTCCACAGCAATCTCTTGCATCAACTCCTCCAACTTCTGTTTCTGATTTGTACGTGGAGTTTGCGCAAGCTTGGAAACAGAGGCAAGAACATCCCCGTCTGTAATGAGTCGATCGATTGTTTGATTCACGATTGAAAATCTATCTACGTTCTGTTCATTAAGCACCTGTTCCTCGTACAGTAAGTCTATATGTGCTCGCAGAGCTGTAACAACCGATAACAACTCGTGCTCCGCATCGCGAATAAAAGCTGTAAGCGTGTCTATTGCCTTCTCCTGTGGCTCTAACCATGGAAAGAGGTTCCACGAGTTAACTACTGTTGGCAATTTCGAATCATTCATCAGTCACTCCTTCCTTGCTGAAATCAATTCGCCAAGCGAAATGCCAGCTCGGTCGATCAGGCAATTTGCCTCTCTAATACAATTCTAGGGACCGAAGTTAAAAGTCCTGTGAATATCAGCATCAAACAGTGCGCCATCTATTCACTGAGCATTGGTACGAGGATGAGAGATTACTCTTACTCAACTAGCACTGACTCATCGCCTAATCGTTCAATCGGATACTCAGATCTTGCTGCGCGCAGGCAGATAGTCCTTCAGGTGCTGAAAAGATTTGATCAGGGCAGCTGATATTTCAGTCGCCTCAATCCAGTCTTGCTGGACCGCGGACTGTTCCAGGTAAAGACTGAGCTTAGCCAGTTGCTTAGCGCCTATGGATGCTGATGATGCCTTCAATTCATGTGCCAATCCGGCGACGCTCTGTCCATTCTTTTCCCGAATATAACCGACAATCCGCCTGAGCAATTCTTCGCTGTTCGCAATGAAAATGTCAAGAATCTGGTCTAATTGCTGTTCTCCATAGAATTCCTCAAGCTCCGGCAAATTCAGCGGAACATCCTTTATATGCGCAATACCGGCGTGAGCATGCAGATACTTTCGCGCATATTTTTGATTGCGATAAACCACTTCCTTCCGCAACCAATAAGTGAGTTTGATCTTTAGAAGTTCCTTGTTAATTGGCTTCGGAATATAGTCATCCATGCCTGCCGCTATGCAACGCTCGCGATCGCCAGCCATTGTCAGAGCCGTTACTGCGATGATTGGTGTGTATGAACCGGTAAGTTCTTCAAATTTCCTAATTGCGATTGTTGCCTCGAAACCATCCATTTCCGGCATATGACAATCCATCAGAATTGCTGAGAACCGCTCTCTTCCGATCGCTTCAACTGCTTCTCTTCCGTTAATTACAGTGACAGCGCTTTCACCCAGGCGCTCGAGGAGGGCCAGTACAACCTTTTGATTGACTATGTTGTCATCTACGACCAACACTGGAATAGAGCTTGTCCTGACCGGCCCTAATTTCTCTGATGCCCATTCCATTGTCGTAGTAGCTCCTAAGATGTTTGCTCTTCTGAATAAGCTGGCATCGAATGATGCTTATGAACAAGCCTTTCGAGCGTCTTCTTGCTAGTAATTCAGCAAATTGTCAGCTCGTTTGCGTTGTCCCTCGCTTTCCTGAGCTTCTTCTCGTACCATCAACTCGTCTTCGTCCGTAGACTGCCTGGCTTCGTCCAGCAACTGGACTCCTTCCAGCCGAGTCATCCCGTTCTCATTCATTGTTACCTGTTCTGAGACTCGATCATTGAAACCACGCGACGATTCGACCACTGCACGCCGGTGCTCGGCAGACGACTGCAATGTTGTAACGTCCTGCAAGAGCAGCTCTAAGTCGTGCCTTAATCCCTTCAAGTAGTCCCTGAGCTCCGGCGACCATTCTTGGGACTGCAACATCGTCCTGAGGTGCTGAAGCTCTGCCCGTTGCTTTTGTACATCCACTCTCTGTAGTTGAATCTCTTTCCGCGCCTCGTCCGTTAGGCAGCGGTCTATAACGCGACGGAGTTCGGCGTCAGGATTCTGGTAAACGTTGTAGGCATGCTCGTTAAGATACATCCAGGCACCAAGCACACTGGTAGTAACCACCAGACTCTCGTGCATGATGCGCGCCATCTTTGTGTTGCGCGAGCAAAAGCAGATGATCGGCTTGCCGGCATTAGCCGGAATTGTCTTTGCCTCACGTATGAGCTCAAACATTTGGGAATCATCAAAATGGAGACCAATTACGATCAGATCGAATGTTTGTGCGTGAAGTCGTACTGAAGCCGCTTCCATCGTATGAACGACTACTAGCTGATGACCACTTAGAATGCGTGTCAGGGAGACAGCATCTTCCGGATTGTCAGCGATTAGCACCTGACTCATTTGATCAATCCTCCGGATTTCTCGCTCACCATCTCATCTTAGTCTATATAGCGATGCTTGTATATATATCAGACCATATCGCTAGCATGACGGTGCCGATCTGTGTGAAATGGAAAATAGACACGAAAGTTATTGACCTGTGAAAGTGCACCAGCTCAGGAGCAAATCATCAGGCGGCGTGCCGAGCACTAAAGTGCTTCAGTTTCTAGCCAAAATCGCTATAGCAACTCTTGTATCTCGGTATATGATGAGTTATAAGATAGGCACGCATTTTCATGGAATAGTGACACTATGGTCAAGCAACCTAAAACTTCGCAGAAAGGCCCGGCCGACGATCAAGAACGCCCCTGCGCAGGTAACGTGCTTGCCAGAACAGAGCTAATGCTGGTCATTTGTGAGGAGATCCAGCGCAGAGCATGGACTCAAACTGAAGCAGCTAAGTACTTAGGGGTTGGTCAGCCGAGAGTGTCAGACCTGATTCAGGGTCATGTGGACAGATTTTCGGTTGACATGCTGCTAATTTGGCTTGAAAAGCTTGGAAAGGAAGTATGCATTGCCATCAAGCCCAATCTATTTGACTATGATGGAAATGTCCGGCTCACGCTTTACATGCTAGGCACTAGAGATGATGTCGCATTGGCTGCTGTTTCTAAACTCTTTGCCGGTGATTCTACGAAGTATGAATTGACAGTCGTCAATGTTCTGGAAAGTCCACAATTAGCGGCTGATGCCAAAATCAAATCAACGCCATGCCTGGTTAGAGAATGGCCGCTTCCCAAACTTACATTAGTCGGGGACTTGAGCGCAGCATCAATTCGTTGGCAATTGGAGATTGCTCAGCGTGATGCCTTGGAGAATGCGCAAGTATCGCACGATCTGCGTGAAGCAAAACTTGATCGGCGCGAATCAGATCTGGATCTGCGCGAATTGCGTATTCAGACAAGTGAGTCCGACTGATTCTTGCAGAGCAAGGTAATCTATCCGCCTGAGAGTTAAGCTGCCAAAGCCAGCAAAGCGAAATCTGAGCAAAGGCTACTGCAAAACAGCTCCAGCTCCAAGCTATTTTGCAGCTAAAGGTGCATACTGCTACTAAGGACACGCTCGCACTTTAAGGGTTTTCTCTCGACGCTGTGTCAGGGCCCGGCAAGTAAGGGTCAAATCAGGTAAATCCTACAGACGAGGATTCGCCTGTGCGCAAAGTCAACCAACATCTCAACAATCGTGCCTTACTAGCTCTCGGAGAGGCTATCCGCAATCGTCGAGTAGACCTGCTGTTGTCGCAGGAGCAAGTCGCTGCTGGAGCCCAGCTTCATCGCACCTACGTCACGGATGTGGAAAACGGGCTCCGCAACCTCTCATTCTTGACGCTGCTGAGATTTGCTGAGGCACTAAACTGTACGCTCTCGAAAATCATGATTGAGACAGAAAGCATCGACAGCTTTGAGCACAAGGCTCATGATCAAGACTAAACGAAATTGTTCAATTCTAATTGTAGAGGACAATTACGTACAGCAAATGCTCATGAGACTTCTATGCGAGAAATTTGATTTCCCCTCGTCAATAGTAGCGTCCGGGGACAATGCACTGCTGGCACTGAAGACTCATTGCTATGATGTAATCTTGATGGATTGGAAATTGCCGATGATGAACGGCTTAGACACGGCTCGCGCTATCAGAGCGAGTGAATCAGTCAGTGGACGACATACACCGATCATTGCCGTGACAGCCAATGCCATGGTTGGCGACAGAGAAAAATGCCTGGCAGCCGGAATGGATGACTATTTGAGCAAACCCTTCACAGCCAACCAATTCAAGCGCATGCTGTTGCGTTGGACCAATTGTACAAACCTTCCCTACTCCAATCTTTCTGATGACGATAGTACGCAGGATTAGCAACGGTGAAAACTGAGCTGGCAGAATGTTTATCTGCGAAAGGCGCAAAGCAGACTGATCCCACAAGTCACGCTTCTTCTTTGCCAAGCAGTCCAGTCTGTGCTTAATAGTGCAGCACCTCGTCTATTTCAGTA